>DLPD01000029.1:0-59374 GCA_002479785.1 Cytophagaceae bacterium UBA7467 | reverse complement strand
TGCCTACTGCCTACTGCCTACTGCCGACTGCCCACCCTTGCCTTAACCCACATTTTGCCTTACCTTTGTACGCTTATGGAAAAACTACAAAACGATCTACTTCTACGTGCTGCGCAGGGTTTGCCTGTGGAGCGAATCCCGGTTTGGGTGATGCGTCAGGCGGGAAGGATTTTACCAGAATATAGAGCAGTACGCGCGAAAGCGGGTTCATTTATTGGTCTAGCTACGCATCCTGAAATGGCGGCGGAGGTGACGATTCAGCCGGTGACGCGTTTTGGAGTGGATGCCGCGATTATCTTTTCGGACATTTTAGTGGTGCCGGAAGCGATGGGTTTGCCCTATGTGATGGAGGAGCAGAAAGGTCCCGTTTTCCCAGACGTGATTCGGTCAAAAGCAGATTTGGCGAAGATAAGGGATGCGAATCCGGAACAGGATTTGAAATATGTGTTAGATGCGATTAAAATTGTTAAAAAAGAGTTGGCTGGCAAGGTGCCTTTGATTGGTTTTGCCGGTGCGCCGTTCACGATTTTTTGTTATATGGTGGAGGGAAAGGGTTCGAAGACTTTTTCTCAAGCCAAAAAGATGTTGTATGCTGAGCCTGAACTAGCGCATGCATTGTTGCAAAAGATTACAGATTCGACTATTTCGTATTTGAAAGCGCAGGTAGCGGCTGGGGCTAATTTAGTCCAAATCTTTGATTCCTGGGCGGGTATTCTATCTCCTGCTCAGTATTCGGTGTTTTCAACGCCATATTTAAAGCAAATTTGTGATGCGGTGACGGAGGTTCCGGTGACGCTTTTTGCCAAAGGAGCCTTTTTTGCCCGTGAAGAAATGGCTGCACTTAATTGTGCGACGATTGGTTTGGATTGGAATATGGATATTGCTGAATCCCGTCGATTAGTGGGGCCTAACAAAACTTTGCAAGGAAATTTAGATCCATGTGCTTTGTACGGTGACTTTAAGACAGTGGAAGTGGAGACCAAGAAGATGATTGAACAGTTTGGGACTCAACGTTACATAGCTAACCTGGGTCATGGAGTTTACCCAGACATTGATCCAGATAAGGTACACTGTTTTGTGGATACGATTCAGAATTATAAAGCATAAAAAAAAGCCTCGTGATGAACGAGGCTTTTTTTTATGAAAATTCGAAAATCTTATTTCGCCGAATAGTTAGGCGCTTCTTTTGAGATGCTTACATCATGAGGGTGACTTTCTTTTACACCCGCTGAAGTGATTTTGACGAACTTAGCCTGTTGCATCGCCTCGATCGAAGAAGCTCCGCAGTAGCCCATACCGGCTTTTAATCCACCAACCATTTGGTATAAGATTTCAGTTACGGAACCCTTAAATGGTACGCGACCTACGATTCCTTCTGGAACTAATTTCTTGATATCGTCCTCTGCATCTTGGAAGTAACGGTCTTTCGATCCGTCTTCCATCGCTTCTAAAGAGCCCATTCCGCGGTAGGATTTGAATTTACGTCCTTCCAAAATAATCATTTCACCGGGGGCTTCGTCCGTTCCCGCTAAAAGAGAACCTATCATGACGGTGCTAGCACCTCCAGCAATGGCTTTGGCAAGATCACCTGAATAACGAATACCACCGTCAGCAATGACTGGTACATCGTATTTTTGCAGTGATTTGGCTGCTTCATATACTGCCGTTAATTGTGGCATTCCCACACCCGCAATAATACGCGTTGTGCAAATACTTCCTGGGCCTACACCCACTTTCACTGCATCCGCTCCGGCCTCCGCTAAAGCAACAGCTGCTTCACCTGTCGCAATGTTACCTACGATTACGTCTAACGTAGGGAATGCTTTTTTTACGGATTTCAAGGCATCAATTACTCCTTTCGAGTGACCATGTGCCGTATCGATACTGATAACGTCAACTCCCACCTGCACTAAAGCTTGAACGCGGTCTAATAAATCAGGCGTTACGCCTACCGCTGCACCTACGCGAAGACGGCCTAGGGCATCCTTCGAAGCCAAAGGGTGTGACTTGCGCTTTAATATATCTTTATAAGTGATTAAACCAATTAATTTGCCATTCTTATCGATGATTGGTAATTTTTCGATTTTGTATTCTTGCAAAATGCTTTCGGCCTCTTCCATGCTGATTCCCTCTGTTGCCGTAATCAAATTGTCCTTCGTCATGATCTCTTTTACAGGACGAGCGGTTTGCTTTTGGAAACGTAAATCACGGTTCGTTAAAATACCCACTAATTTTCCGTCGTTATCGATCACCGGTATGCCGCCTATCTTGAATTCCTTCATGATGCGTTGGGCGTCTCCTAAAGTTGAGTTGTCTTTTAAGGTTACAGGATCAATGATCATCCCTGATTCAGAACGCTTTACCTTGCGAACTTGAGCGGCTTGCTGCGCAATCGTCATGTTTTTGTGGATGATTCCAATGCCGCCTTCTTGCGCTAAAGCGATCGCTAAATCAGCTTCTGTTACCGTATCCATGGCTGCGGAAACGATGGGAATGTTCAGCGAAATGTTGCGCGTTAAACGAGATTGAGTACTTACTTCGCGGGGTAAAACCTCGGAATAAGCTGGAAGCAAAAGCACGTCATCGTACGTTAAGGCTTCGAAAAGAAATTTGGTGGAATCAAGCATAGCAAATAATTTGTACCGGGTGTTGAATGAGTGCCCTTATTTGCAGGACAAAATTACACGAAATTTCTGAAATAATTCAATCCTTTTCTGAAATTTTCTCCCAGATTTGGATTTTTAGCTGTAAATTGCGGCTTGAATTTTTAAGCCTTCGTAATGAACTATCAACCTCAGGATTTCCTTCCTATTTTTGTTCAGCTTGCAGCTGCTTTGGCATTTATCGTCGCTACCATGGTAGCCACTCACGCATTAGGTCCTAAAAGACGCTCTAAAAAGAAAGATGATGCTTTCGAATGTGGGATTGAGTCGATCGGTGATGCGCGTACCCCTATTTCTGTCAAGTATTTTTTAGTAGCCATTCTATTCGTGCTATTTGATATAGAAATCGTCTTTATGTATCCATGGGCGGTTAATTTTAAACAATTGTCATGGAATGGCTTCTATGAGATGCTCGTATTTATGGGCTTGCTTCTAGTGGGCTTCTTGTACGTACTGAAAAAAGGAATTTTAAAGTGGGAAAAATAAACATATTGGTCTTGCCAAAGTTTATACATTCAACAGATAAATAAAATATGAGTAATTCAACAGTTCAAGTGGCTGAAGCGCCTCCAGGAGTAGAGGGAGCGGGTTTTTTTGCTACATCTTTAGATAATTTAGTGGGTTTGGCGAGAGCTAATTCACTTTGGCCTTTGCCATTCGCTACCTCTTGCTGTGGTATTGAATTTATGTCTACGATGGCATCCCACTATGATATCGGTCGTTTTGGTGCGGAACGATTAAGTTTCTCTGCACGACAAGCGGACGTTTTGATGGTAATGGGAACGATCTCCAAGAAGATGGCTCCCGTTGTTAAGCAGGTTTATCTTCAAATGGCAGAGCCACGCTGGGTATTATCTGTGGGTGCTTGTGCGTGTTCTGGTGGTATTTTTGATACCTATTCTGTTTTACAAGGAATTGACCGTATCATCCCCGTAGATGTATACGTGCCGGGTTGTCCTCCACGTCCAGAGCAAATTTTGGATGGATTTATGCAGATTCAAGAATTAGCGAAAAATGAAAGTACTCGTAGAAGAAATGAGCCAGAATACAAGGCTCTATTAGCTTCTTACGGAATCGAATAATGATGAACGAAAAGATAATCGAAGCGCTACAAGCGCAGTTTGGCGAAGAAAGTGTATACGGAATAGGGGAGTCGCATGGCATTTTGCAGGTGACTACGGCGGTAGAGAATATCGTTCCTATGTTGCACTTTTTGTACGCACATCCGGTATTTAAGTTTCAATTTTTGACTGATTTAGCTGGAATTCATTTTCCAGATGCGAAAGGGCAAGAATTGGGAGTGATCTACCACTTGCATTCTTTGGAAAATAACGTGCGTTTATGGATAAAGGCCTATGCTCCTATCGAAGCACCTAATTTCCCTACCATAACTGGCCTTTTTGCCACAGCAAACTGGATGGAGCGCGAGGCCTTTGATTTTTATGGTATCATCTTTGAAGGTCACCCTAATTTGACCAGAATCCTGAATATGGATGAGATGGATTACCACCCGATGCGTAAAGAATACCCTTTAGAGGATGCGACGCGTCAAGATAAGATTGATGAATTGTTTGGACGATAATAAAGAAACATGTCTGAAATAGCTTTAGTAAACAGCCCTAATGTAGGATTAGATAAAACACAAAAAGGGGGACCTTATGTGAATGAATTATCTACCTTAAACTTAGGTCCAACTCACCCAGCCACACACGGTATCTTCCAGAACATCTTAACGATGGATGGAGAAACCATTGTTGATGCAGAGCAAACGGTAGGTTATATCCACCGGGCCTTTGAAAAAATCGCAGAACGTCGTCCTTTCTATCAAATCACGACTTTAACAGACCGCATGAACTATTGTTCCGCTCCTATTAATAATATGGGCTGGCACATGACGGTAGAAAAATTGTTAGGTATCGAAGTTCCCAAACGCGCGCAATACATGCGTGTAATCATGATGGAACTTGCCCGTCTAACAGACCACATTGTTTGTAATTCCATTCTTGCGGTAGATACGGGAGCCTTAACGGGTTTCTTATACGTATACCAATGGAGAGAGTTCATCTACGAGATTTATGAGGAGATGTGCGGGGCACGTCTAACAACGAATATGGGTCGATTCGGCGGAATGGAGCGTGATTTCACGCCTGTAGCGATCGAGAAAATCCAAAAACTATTAAAAGAGCTACCTAAAGCGTTGAAGGAATTCGAAGGCATGGTGATGCGTAACCGTATCTTCATGGACCGTACTCAAAACGTGGGTGGAATTTCTGCTGAACGCGCTTTGAACTATGGATTTACGGGTCCTAATCTTCGCGCGACAGGTGTTGATTACGATGTACGTTCCTTGAATCCCTATTCTTCTTATGAAGATTTTGAATTTGATGTTCCGGTAGGTACAAAAGGCGATACCTACGATCGTTTCTTAGTGCGTGAGGAGGAGATGTGGCAAAGTTTGCGCATCATCCAACAAGCGATGGATAACCTTCCAGAAGGATCTTACCACGCGGATGCGCCTCACTATTATTTACCGAAGAAACAAGACGTCTACCACAACATGGAGGCTTTGATCTACCATTTCAAAATTGTGATGGGAGAGATCGATGCACCAGTGGGTGAAGTTTACCATTCCGTAGAAGGAGGAAACGGAGAATTAGGTTTCCATTTGGTTTCTGACGGAGGCCGTACGCCTTACCGTTTGAAATTCCGTCGTCCAGGCTATATTTATTACCAGGCTTTCCCAGAAATGATCAAGGGAACCACCCTATCAGATGCGATCGTAACGATGTCATCGATGAACGTAATTGCAGGAGAGTTAGATACATAAGACATGAGCAAGATTGTTTTCCCAGCAGAAACGCTGGAATTAGTGAAAAAAATTATCGCCCGCTATCCGGAAGGAAAGCAGAAGTCGGCCTTGTTGCCTATTCTTCACTTAGCGCAAGCGGAGTGGAAATGGTGCTCGCCAGAAGTAATGGACTATGTAGCGTCCCTACTTTCCATTGCTCCCATCGAGGTGTACGAGGTTGCCTCTTTCTACACGATGTTCCATTTGGAGCCGGTGGGAGAGCATGTGATTGAGTATTGCCGTACGGGACCTTGTTGCTTAATGGGTGGTGTAGAGGTGTATGATCACTTGAAGAAACGCTTAAAAATCAATACCGGAGAAACAACGAAGGATGGCAAATTTACCATCAAAGAAGTAGAATGTTTAGCCGCTTGCGGATGGGGTCCAGTATTCCAAATTCGCGAAAAATACTACATGCACTTAACGAAAGAGAAAGTGGATGAAATTATAGATGAACTTAGCAAATAAGGCCTAGGATGAAGATATTAACCGAACATATAGACGTACCTAACATCGACACGATAGACGTGTTCATGAAGCATGGTGGGTATTCAGCGGTCAAAAAAGCGTTAAAGAAAATGACTCCTGACGAAGTCACTGAAGAAGTGAAAAAGTCAGGTTTACGTGGCCGTGGAGGCGCTGGTTTCCCGGTGGGTATGAAGTGGTCATTTTTGGCTAAGCCAGAGGGTGTGCCTCGTTATTTAGTTTGTAACGCGGACGAATCAGAGCCTGGTACGTTCAAGGACCACTATTTGATGTGGAAATCCCCACATACCTTAATTGAAGGAATGATTGTTTCTTCGTTTGCCCTAGGTGCAAACACCTCGTACATCTACGTACGTGGCGAGTTAATGTATGTGATCAATATCTTAGAAAAAGCGATTCAAGAGGCATATGATAAAGGTCTTTTAGGAAAGAATATTTTGGGTTCTGGATATGATTTAGACCTATTTGTTCAACCTGGTGGTGGGGCTTATATCTGTGGTGAAGAAACTGCATTATTAGAATCATTAGAAGGTAAAAGAGGGAATCCTCGTAATAAGCCACCTTTCCCAGCGGTGAAAGGTTTGTGGCAATGTCCTACTGTGGTGAATAACGTAGAGTCGATTTCGGCCACATCTTGGATCGTTAACAATGGTGGCGATGCCTATGCTGCGATTGGTGTAGGACGTAGTACAGGTACGAAATTAATCTCCGCGTCTGGTCACATCAAAAAACCAGGTGTTTACGAAATTCCATTAGGGATTACGGTCGAAGATTTCATCTATTCAGATGAATGGTGCGGCGGTATTCGCGATGGACATAAATTAAAAGCAGTGGTAGCCGGTGGCTCGTCTGTGCCTATTTTGCCTGCAGAGTTAATTTTAACGACTGCGGCTGGAGAGAAGCGTTTGATGACGTATGAATCTTTATCAGATGGTGGTTTTGCGACGGGTACAATGTTAGGTTCAGGTGGATTTGTGGTCATGGATGAGACAGCTTGTATCGTTCACAACACCTTGACATTTGCGAAATTCTATCACCACGAGTCGTGTGGACAATGTTCCCCATGCCGGGAAGGAACGGGTTGGATGGATAAGGTATTAAACCGCATCGAGCACGGTCAAGGCCGCAAAGAGGATATCGATTTGTTAGTCGATGTAGCAAAGAAAATTGAAGGAAATACGATTTGTCCATTAGGGGATGCGGCGTCTTGGCCAGTGGCTGCGGCGATTCGCCATTTCCGCGATGAGTTCGAGTGGCATATTGAGCACCCAGAATTAGCGACAAAACCAGGCGCGGTATTCATGCGTGAAGGGGCTAGTTGGACAAAATAATTTGGCAGAAATTAACGAATATGAAAGTTACGATAGATAATATCACCCTTGAGGTAGAACCAGGAACCACCATCATGCAGGCAGCTCGCATGATTGGGCCTGAGGTTGCTCCGCCAGCTATGTGCTATTATGAGCCTTTAAAAGGTTCAGGTGGTAAATGCCGTGCTTGTTTAGTGAAGGTGACAGCGGGTTCAGAAAAAGATCCTCGTCCTATGCCTAAATTAGTCCCAGCCTGCATTACAGCCGTTCAAGATGGGATGATCGTGGAAAATACGGTGAATGAAGACGTGTTAGAAACACGAAAGGGCATCGTGGAATTCTTGTTATTAAATCACCCATTGGATTGCCCCGTGTGTGATCAAGCGGGTGAATGTCACTTGCAAGACTTCTCGTTCGAGCATGGTGTTTCATCGACGCGTACGGTTGAAGAGCGTAATACGTTTGAGCCGACGGATTTAGGTCCTAACATTCAGCTGAATATGAACCGTTGCATCTTGTGTTACCGTTGCGTGTATACAGCAGATCAAATCACAGATGGTCGTGTTCACGGGGTGATGCACCGCGGAGATCATGCGGAAATCAGTACGTATATCGAGAAAGCAATTGATAATGACTTCTCTGGTAACGTGATTGATGTGTGCCCAGTAGGCGCTTTGACCGATAAAACCTATCGTTTCAAGAGCCGTGTATGGTTCTCGAAGCCAGTGGATGCACATTGCGAGTGTGAGAAATGTTCTGGAAAGGCGACAATTTGGTACAAAGGAGATGAGGTAATTCGCGTGACAGGACGCAAGAACATGTGGGGCGAAGTAACGGATTTCATTTGTAATGGCTGTCGTTTTGACAAGAAAAAAACGTCTGATTGGGTAATCGAAGGACCGACGAATGTGTCTCGTCACTCCGTGATCTCAGCGAATAAATATGGTGCGAATTTGATTAAGCCAGCGTTCCCTGTGTTACAAGCGGCACGTGATTACAAGCAAATCAATGACGACCGTGACCGTAGTTTTTTAGGCATTCAACCTGCTTTACCTAAATCTAAAAAGAAATAGATGAACTTATTTGATTCAGTTTTTATTGCCAAAGCTTCCTTCATCGGGGTCATCTTCTTGATCACGTTAGGGGTTGCAGCCTATTCAACGTATTTCGAGCGTAAGATCGCGGCTTTTATGCAAGACCGTATTGGTCCGGATCGTGCGGGTCCATTTGGGATTTTACAGCCTTTAGCGGATGCGGTAAAGATGTTTATGAAGGAAGATTTTATTCCGGCTAACTCAAACAAATGGTTGTTCATTATGGGCCCCTGTTTGTCGATGTTAACGGCTTTGATGACTTCGGCGGTGGTTCCTTTTGGGGATACAGTGACGATAGGTGACGTTACCTTTGACTTGCAAGGTATTGATGTGAACATTGGTATTTTATGGGTTTTCGGTGTCGTTTCACTGGGCGTTTATGGTATTTTGATCGGTGGTTGGGCATCTAATAACAAATATTCATTGTTAGGTGCAATTCGTGCAGCTTCCCAAAACATCTCTTACGAACTTGCCATGGGTCTTTCAATCATCGCTATTTTGATGATGACAGGTTCACTTTCTACCAAAGCCATTGTGGAAGCACAACAAAACGGTCATTGGAACATCTTGTATCAACCAATGGGTTTTGTAATCTTCTTGATTTGTGCCTTTGCTGAGTGTAACCGTACGCCATTTGACTTACCAGAGTGTGAGACAGAATTAATTGGTGGATATCATACGGAATATTCATCGATGAAATTAGGCTTCTTCTTGTTTGCAGAGTACATCAATATGTTTATTTCAGGAGCGGTGATGGCTACGCTTTATTTTGGCGGTTATGATTATCCAGGCGTAGACTTTGTAACTGCTCAATTAGGAGCGACTGCCGCTACCTTAATTGGAATGGGGGCATTGATTGGAAAGGCTTTAGCCTTCGTATTTATTTTTATGTGGGTACGTTGGACTTTACCTCGTTTCCGTTACGATCAATTAATGGGTTTAGGCTGGTCAGGTTTAATCCCAATCGCCATGTTTAATGTGGTGGTGACAGGATTAGGTGTTTTATTAAATCAACAAATCTTAGTGGGATTTGGAGGCTTGGTGGTATTCATCGCGGGAATCGTGGTATACGATCAATTAGTAGTGAAGAAAAAAATAGCATAGCAATATGAAATTAAGTAACCGAACGAAGGTAGTCGAGCAAGGCGAAATGACTTTAGCAGAACGCATGTATCTTCCTGCGATTGTAGGGGGTATGGCGACGACGTTAAAGCACTTTTTCTCTAAACCGGTGACGATTCGTTACCCAGAGCAAACCCGTTATTTAGGACCGATTTACCGTGGTCACCACATCTTAAAGAAGGATGAGCAGGGTGCAGAACGTTGTACGGCTTGTGGTCTTTGTGCCGTGGCTTGTCCAGCAGAGGCTATTTCAATGGTCGCTGAAGAGCGCAAGAAGGGAGAAGAGAAATTGTACCGCGAAGAGAAGTATGCCAAAGTATACGAGATCAACATGCTTCGTTGCATTTTCTGTGGTCTTTGCGAGGAGGCTTGTCCTAAAGAAGCGATTTTCTTACGTCACGATAAAATGGTTCCTGTATTCAATAGCCGCGATGAGGTGATTTACGGGAAAGATAAATTAGTTGAAAAAATGGACCAACGCTACTTGCGTGAGGGCTGGAAATAAAGTCATATGGAGATTTCTAATATTTGGTATTTTCTTTCAGGTTTAACGTTACTAAGCGCCCTTATGGTCGTTTTGGCGAAGAACCCCATCCACTCGGTTTTATACCTTGTGTTTACCTTTTTCTGCATCTCAGGACATTACGTCCTATTGAATGCTCAATTCTTAATGGCAGTGAACATCATCGTTTACGCTGGAGCCATCATGGTTTTGTTCCTTTTCGTGATCATGATGTTTGATTTACGTAAGAACCAACCAGAGTCTAAATCAAACCTCACGAAACTGGCTGGCTCTGTAGTCGCAGGCTCGTTATTAGTGGTTTTAATCGCTTTAGTGCGTCAAAATAACTTTATGACACCACAAGCGGAAGGTTTTATTTCTCAAACAGGTATGGTAGAAAACCTGGGTAAAGTCTTGTATTCTGAGTACCTATTACCTTTCGAACTTGTTTCTATTTTGTTCTTCGTGGCAATGGTAGGTGCGGTTCTTTTGGGTAAGAGAGAGGCTGGGGAACGGAATTTTTAATTTTGTCATTCCAAAATGCGCTGCGCGATATTTTCTGAATGACAAAATCAAAAATTCTCTACCTTTAAAGCATAAAGAATAGAGCACAAAGCATAAAGTTCGAATTCGCTTCGCGGAAACGTATATGAAATATGTTTCATAATATCATTAAAAAAGGGGATCCATAAGGTCCCCTTTTTTAATACCAACTCTATGCTTTATTCTTTGTGCTCTGTGCTTTAAATCAATGCTTTATTCTTTGTGCTCTGTGCTTTAAATCTCTACTCTCTTATCTCTTCACTTTTTTGTCAAAAAACCCCACTTTAATTCCTAAAGTCCCCGCAGCTCTTGACATCCCATCCGTTTTTTCTTCCCCAAAAGCGAAACGGTAATTAGCACCACCGAATACTTTCACATATTTAAATAGATTCACTTCTAGATTAATGCCTGGTTGAACACCTAACGAACGTGGACCATGGCTAAATCGATCATGAGCTTGTCTGTAGGGCAGAGGCTGATAGGCAGTTCCAGGGTAAGCAGGGTAATTGATCAGCGGAGCTTCCTCCTGAATACGTCCAATAGCTAATGGGAAACTTAAATGAAACACCTTATTAGCCATAGGCGTAATTTCCATCGTCAATGCGTTAAATCGACGACGTGGTTCATCTGCATAGCGATTCGGGTCATCATTGCGCGGATTTGAATTAAAGGAAGCGATCCCCACAGACAATTTATTGTTCAAATGAAGTTGTAAACCCACTCCACGTTCTGGACCTCCTTTGCCAAAAAGAACCTGCGATTGGAGAGATAAACCAACTGATTTGAGTTTTTTAGGTTTGAATAAAGTTCTCATAGTGGAGGTTGTGTCCTTTCTTAATTTGATTAACGTTTCTTGGCCAAATGATTGAAAGCCAATGAACAATAACAAGGCAAGGCGAATTGAATGTTTCATATTTTGTTTTATTTTTTTACGAATGTACAAATTATAGCGTTTCAATAAATCCAATTAGATACATAGGCTTTATTAGCAGATTAAAGGACTTATTCTATCGATGAAGGAAGGAGGAGGATTCCGCTTATTTGGCTAGATTTGTAAAAATCATTTGTGCTATGTGGCAGGTTATTAATTCTAGGAAAACGAAGCGCACCTTTCAGGTGTTGTTTAACCTGATTCTTTGGGGAATGTGGGTAGGATTACCTTTATTGAGTCCAGTGCATCAAACCCACGAAGTGGCTCATCCACATCCGCATGATAATCCGGAATTCTCAGAGCATATTTGGGTAGAGTTAATCACCGTAATGCCCTTGTTTTATGTGATCACCTTATTGTTAATTCCATTTGTATTTAAGAGAAAAGGTATCTGGTTGTTTTTCGTGGCATTAATTGTTACCAATGTGGCTTTCTTTTTGTTGCAAACATTATTTCACCATACCTTTTTAGAATTTGAACATCAACATGGCACAGGCCCTGAGATTTTAGGGGTATTTCCACTCATCATGGTATCTGCCATAGCTTCTGCCTATGGCTTATTATTAGAGTTTTTAGAGCAAGATGCGAACAAGGAGGAACAGAAAAATGAGCAACTAAAATCCGAATTAGCCTTTTTACGTTCACAGATTAGTCCGCATTTTATCTTTAATATTTTGAACAGTATTGTGTATTTGATCCGGACTAAAGCTTCTGAAAAAGCAGAAGACGTGACGATGCGTTTGTCTTCATTAATGCGTTATATGCTGTATGATTCAGATCAAACAATGGTTCCTTTAACCAATGAATTAGCTTATGTGGAGAATTACATTGATCTCCAGAAAATGCGATTTGATGGAAATGTTGATTTTGTTTTTCAAGTGAAAGGGAATGGAGCTGGTCATATGATCGAGCCTATGTTATTGATTCCCTTTGTGGAAAATGCGGTAAAACATGGAGTGGGTTTAGTAGATAAACCCTTCATTTATGTGACTCTAGGGACAACCGAACTGGGTTTACATTTTTGTGTAAAGAATAAAAAGGGCAAAGAGGAACAGGTATTTAAGGACCCTAGCTCGGGTATAGGTTTGAAGAATGTGAAGCGTCGATTGGAACTATTATATCCTAATAAACATACCTTACTAATTGAGGAGGATGAAGAAAATTTCTCTGTAGAGCTAAACTTAACTTTGAAATAAGATGGTAAAGATGAACTGCATAGTCGTAGACGACGAAATGATGGGCCGTAAATTACTAGAGGAAAATGTGAAGCAAATTCCATTTTTGAATTTAGTAGGTTCTTGTTCGAATGCATTTGAGGCCATGGAATTGCTCCAAAAAGAGCAGGTTGATTTACTTTTCTTGGATATTCAGATGCCTGGCTTGCTAGGGACCTCATTCCTTTCTTCTTTGGCCGTAAAACCACTCGTGATTTTTGTGACGGCTTATGCAAATTATGCGGTGGAAAGTTACAATCTCGATGCGGTGGATTATTTAATGAAGCCGGTTAGTTTAGATCGTTTTGCATTGAGTGCGAATAAAGCGTATCATATTTTTGTGGGTAAAAATGTAGTAGGAAAGGAACCATTAGAGGATTTCTTTTTCGTCAATGTGGAATATTCGCTTGTACGTATTTCAGTACCTACCGTGACTCATATAGAAGGATTGAAAGATTACGTAAAGATCTATGTAGAGGGAGAGAAATACCCTATTTTGACTAAGCAGACGATGAAAAGTGTGGAGGCTAAAGTTATGCCTCATGGTTTTATGCGCGTTCACAAATCGTTTATTGTGAATTTACAGAAGATTGAATCGATCAAGCAGCAGCGAATAAAAATAGGGAATTACGAAATAGCGGTGAGTGATTCACATCTTAGTGAATTAATGGAACGACTTAACGCAAGTAGGTTAAGTTAAGCCTTAACCCGATGTGAAAGTTTCTCCCGGGTGAGGGATTGTAAAAGCGACCTCCGGTAGCATTTAGATCTGGACCTGAAGAATACTGCTCATCACCTAAATTATCCACGGCCGCCCAGAGTGTCCAACTTTTTTTAGCATAACTTATTTTTGTGTTCCAGAGGCGGTAGGAGCCCATTTGCTCCGTATTAGCATCATTTAAGAATTGGTAATCCACAAATTGGAAGTTTTGCATAATACTTATTCCGCAGGGGTGTTTCCAAAGTAGTGTGCTGGCTTGCTGATAGGGTGTAGTTCCTGTTAAGAAATTTCCATTGGCAAATCGGAAGTTTTGCCACGTATGCGATTGTTCCAGCGTAACTCTAGGAGTAATTAACCAAGAGGCACTTAATTCTAATCCTTGCTGAGTAGTTGATCCCGCATTCGTAAAATAATCAGATCCATCCATTGCTCTACGAACCACAATGGTTTCGTCTAAGTTGAATTGATAAATGCTCAGATCCCAATTGAATTTCGCGTACTTGCCCCGATATGTAATTTCGTGATTCCAGCCTTTTTCCGCTTTCAAAGCCCGATTAATTTCTCCAGATGAGGGTCTTAATTCGCTTATGCTGGGTGGAGAATAGCCGTGAGCTACTTTGGCAACTACACTTTGATTCGGCCCTAATTTTCGTAAAATGGCTAATCGAGGAGAGAAAATCGCTTCGTTTCCGATGTATTCTGTCCAATACCCACTCAAACTTCCAGAGAAAGTAAAGATCCAATTGGCTAAACCGGCATATTCATTCTGAAGGAAAAGACTTCCTTGCTGGACATGGGTGTTTTGGGTGAGAGTCAGGTTACCTTTAATTCCGCTGTTATTCCCGTAAGTGGAACTATTCAGTTGTCCATTTTGGTATTCAAATCCCAAATCGCTGTTGATTACTCCTTTTCTGTGAAGTACTCCCCGTGTGGAATAATTGGGTTCATGGCGAATTTCATAATTTCTGATAGTCGGATTTTCGACATCATTCACTTGCACAGCCTGACTTAAATCCCAAGCCCAAACATTATTCAACACTTGTGAGGCACGTGCACTTAAACCAAAACTTTTCATTTTAAACGTCGCCCCTTGTTGTTGCGCGCTCTTGAAAATACCAGCTGCGGGTCTTGCCTGCTTGGGATCAGCTAGGAATTGAGCTTTGGTTAAGCCTCCTGGGGTTTGGTAGGCTAAATCTACATAATAGGCACTTAAGTCTACATTCAAGTCATTTGCGAATTGGTGGTGGAATTCGTATGAAATCCATTGTTTCTTCACGGCTGATTGAGCACGATATCCCTCTTGTTGATTAAAGGAGGTAAATAGTCGGTGATTTTCGGCTGATAAATCGATTGTCGTATTTACTCCGCCTAAGGAATGATAAATGGTCTCTGTATTCAGTGAATGACCTCTTGCCACACTTTCAAATAGTAAAACTCCCCCCGTTCCTGCCCCATAAATTCCCGCAGCTGGACCCTTAGTGACCGTTAAAGATGAAAACAACGCGGGTTCTACTAAGGAGATATACGTGTTATTTCCGGCATCTGTAAAAGGAATCTGATTCCAGTAGACTTTGGTATTTCGAACGCCAAAAGGAGCCCTTAGTGAGCTACCCCTAATCGCAATTCGGTAACTACCTGGTGATCTTTCCTCCATCCGAATCCCTGCCATAGCATTTAGTGAGGAAACAAACTGAGTCGAACTATAGCGTTGAAGATCTGTACTACGAGCAAAGGCATCTGGGGTAGTAAGTATACTTCTTTTTTGTTCAAACACATAGACCTTAACTTCCTCTAAAACCTTGGTAGAATCTGTTTGTGCAATGGCTGAATAGTAAAAAAGGAGGAATAGTAATTTCTTCATCTTAGAAGAAATAAGTTAATAAGGTCGATGGAATGATAGCCTGTGATGCTTTGATTGACTTTGATTTAGGATTTTCCGCTCCTCCTAAGTTGAGTGTCTCCAGATTCAAAGTCCAACCGAATTTACCTTTAACGACTTGAATTTTAGCTTTGAAATTTAAGTGCTTATCAGACACTAAAGATTGAAATGGAACGCCCACATAACGGCCATATAGGGTCACCTCTTCATATAAGGGTTTAAATACCTGGGCTTGAATGCGAACGATAGTTTTTCCAGGGATAACTAATCCCATTCCACCACTTATCCCATGTAGGGAATATTTTTCTTCCTCTATATATTCAGAGCGCATGGAATTTATTTTTCTTGCTAATGATCGGCTATAGAAGCTAATTACCGGAGTTAGATGAATCTTTTTCGTATTTTTAATAGTGTTCCAAATGACACCTGCCTGCGCCTCTCCACCTCGATAACTTGCCTGCAGGATATCAGTGGGCAGAATGGGTTGGTTATAATTATTCATTGGTGGCTCGATGAACGTGTAGGTGTTTCTGTCGATGGCTGTTCCAGTGATATTCCCCATCGTTTTTAAGGCGATGAATGTCTTGTGATTTTTTTCGGGGTTTTGAAAGGAAATTTCAGCGGCTAAATCTAACGTCATTTGTTGCTCATGCCACGAAATCAAAGAGGTTCCTACGCCTGAATTAAACCTGAATTTTTGGCCAAAACTGACCAAGTTAATTGTGAGAAAAAGAAGGGTTATGCGAAATCTCATGGAGACAAATATAGCTGATTTACCAATACTTACCCTGTTTTTTAAAGGCAAAAATCAACCCTCTGGTGATAATTACCAGGTGGTTGATTACATTAGATAAAAATCCAAAATGTGATTTTAAAACCTCATACCGCTCTTTCCAGGATCGTTTTAGATTTTGGACGGATGCTCCTCCCATTAAGTAATGGCAAATGGGAAATTCGGTTTTCAGCACAATACGACTTTTTTTCAATACTTGAATCTCCCAATCGATATCTGAACTTAAACGATATTCCAAATTAAACAAGGGAGCGATACTACGTTTGGCAATAAATGCTTGATGACATACAAGCATTCCATATTTGAAATCTTTCCAGCTTAATTTTGCAGGCAAACGATGAGGCGTCACCTCACTACGAAGACCCAATGGCTGTCCCTCCTTATTCACAAAAACGGCTTCTCCGAATAGGACATCTGGATTCGACGCAAGTTCAATTAGGATCTTTTTCAACGTAGATGAAGAAGCAAATGTGTCCCCTGCATTTAAAAAAAGGACATAATCACCTTTAGCTATTTGCATTCCCTTATTCATTGCATCGTAAATACCTTGGTCTTTTTCAGAAATGACCTGATTAATCTTGGCTTTATTTGCTTCGATGATTTCTAACGTTCGGTCTTTAGACGCACCATCTACGACGATATAATCGATTTCCTGTGCACAACCTTGCTCGAAAACACTATGAAGTGTGCGTTCGATGTAGGCCTCTGCCTGGTAGGTGATGGTGATAATACTAAGCTTGGGCATAATAGTCGAGGTGTTGCTGGGCGACAATGCTTTGGTCGTATAATTGTAGGGCGCGCTCTCTTGATTTTGATCCTGAGGTAGTAGATTGAAGGCACCAGTTTATGCCTTTTGCTAAATCTTTTGGGTCAAATGCCTGTGCGACATAGCCCGTCACTTCATGTTTAATCATTTCTGGAATTCCTCCCACTTCGAATCCGACGCAAGTCGTGCCACAAGCCATTGCTTCCATGATTGTATTGGGTAAGTTTTCTTCCAAAGAAGGCGTGACAAACACATCTGCCGCAGCATAGATATCGCGCATTTTGGCTGGGTCTGAAATCTGCCCGAAATTATGTGCTTTCAATGGTAATTCCTCCTTCATTTCTCCTCCCACAATCAGAAGTTCGGTGGTCGCTGCATCTAAATAGTGCAAGGCCTCTTTCAAAAGATGAAATCCTTTAGCAGGAGCATTTACGCGCATGGCGACGAAAAGGACATATTTTTTGTTCGCATCTAATCCTAATCCAGTAGCGTCGTTTGGCGAAAAGAATTCCGTATCAATCGCGTTTGGAATGGTTTGAATGGAGTGGCTTCCCAAAATACTACTTTGTTTCGCCCTTTTTCCCAGCCAATCGCTGCAGGTAATGATGTGCAGGTTATTCGAGGCGAATTCCGTTTTCTTTGCCTCCCACAATCGGTGTGAAAGATCAGTGGGATGGGGGTTTTTCAAGAATTTGCAATCTCCACAGCTCTGCTGAAAATGTTCGCATGCACCACTGTGATGGCATCCACCGGTAAAGGCCCACATATCGTGTAAGGTCCAGAAGACAGGTTTGTTCAAACGTGTCAAGGACGCGATATCGCTCACAGATAAAAAGCCAAAATTCACCCAATGCAAATGCACGATATCAGCCTGTTGAATCAGCGGATGTTTCGAAATATCACTCCCAAACACACCCGGGTTAAATAGGAATCGAATCGATTTGTCTTTCTCGAAACGCAAAAAGAACAAGCGCTCGGCTATAAATTTTAACCAAGAAATAAGTCCAGTACCGAATTTTATCGCGTTTGAAGTGCTTGCTTTTTCCCTGACGAGGTAGTCCACTTGATGTCCTGCTTTTTCCAAAGCTACCTTTAATCTGCCCGCGGCAATCCCCGCCCCGCCATTGCTGTCGTGGTAGGATAGGAGGACGATATGTAGCTTCTTAGTGGACATTAAGCAAATATTTCAGCTAATTGTGCGGCGATACGCTCCGCCGCTTTTCCATCCCAAAGTGGCGGAATACTCCCTTTCTTTACCTTGCCTGCTAAAATCTCTTGCAAGGCAGCATAGGTTTTCTTTGGATCTAAATCTGATAATAATTGATTCGTACCTAAAGTCACCGTAATCGGACGTTCCGTCGAATCACGGAAAGTTAAACAAGGGATTCCTAAATAGGTCGTTTCCTCTTGAATACCGCCTGAATCCGTTAGAATCGCCGTGGCATTAGACATCAATTGAATGAATTCCAAATAGCCTAAAGGCTCGGTCATAATCAAGTTTTGTGCCTGATCTAATCGCTCCACTAAACCAAATTTCTCCATGTGCGCCCTCGTTCTGGGGTGAATAGGGAAGATGATTTTCGTATCCTTACTGCTTAATTCGATTAATTCTAGAATCGATTCGAGACCTTCTTTCGTATCCACGTTCGCTGGGCGGTGCATGGTCATCACGATGTAGTTGTCAGTGGTCTGTGGGCAGTCGTCAGTGGACAGGCCTAAGTCCTTTAGAATCGTGGTGGTTTTTGCTTTTTCTTGGTATCTAACCAAAGAGTCAATCATCACATTGCCGGAGAAGAAAACGCGTTCATCTGCCACGCCTTCCTTTTTCAAGTGTTGCAATCCACTTTCCTCTGTCACGAATAGATAATCCGCCACACTATCGGTCAAGATTCGATTTAATTCCTCAGGCATCGACCGGTCAAAGCTGCGTAAACCCGCTTCCACGTGAGCGACTTTGATGCCCATTTTTATCGCGACTAAGGTACAGGCCAAAGTCGAAGTAACATCCCCCACCACAATAATCAAATCCGGTTTTTCAGCTTCAACAATTTTCTCGAAGGCCACCATAATCTTTGCCGTCACTTCTGTATGACTTCCTCCTCCAATTCCAAGAAAGAAATCAGGTGTAGGTAATTCCAATTGCGTGAAAAAGACATCACTCATCTTCGCGTCAAAATGCTGACCCGTATGAACGATTTTCGATGTCCATCCGGTTAACTTTTGGATCGCACGGTGTAGTGGTGCAACTTTCATGAAATTAGGGCGCGCGCCCACGACTTGGATTACTTTCATTTGATTTTTATCTGGACTTTAAAGATAATAAGAAACTTGCTAAAGAATAGAGCACAAAGCATAAAGCAAAAAGTAGATATCCCCTACGGGGATGAACTCGGGAAATGTAAAAACGCTCTATTCTTTATTCTTTATGCTTTGGAGTCCGAAGGACTCCCCATAGCGCCCCTAAACGCCTCCATATAATTCCCTAGCACTGTATGTATGTTAATCTCTTTCTCAATAATCTCCCTTGACCTTTGGCCCATCTTCGTAATCATCTCAGGATTTGAAAAAAGATTTTCAATCACCTCTTGCAAACTTTCCAAAGAACCCGATTCAAAGTAATGTCCGTTATATCCTTCGCGTACTAAGCGTTTTTCGGTCCCATCTGCCACGGAACAAATGACCGGTTTCGAGAAACACATGGCCTCGTTAATAGATAGACCTCCCATGCCTGCTAGTACATAGATGCCTGATTCACAGGTGATTTTGCCAAGTTCTTTGGGGTCATAAATACCTCCGTGAAACTGAATGAAATCGTGTCCGGCGGCTTGCTCTTTTAAGTCAGCTAATTCTGGTCCATCACCCACGATGCTGAGTTCGGTTTTCGGGAATTTCGCGCGTAAAGCAATGGCTGCTTCAATTAATAAATCGACCTGCTTCCATTTGACCAATCGACCAATATGCAAGAGGCGGAATGGATTGGATTGGACTTCTCTCAACTCGTTTGCCGTAGCTAACAAGGCATCTGTATCCGGAGAATTGGCGGTGATGAATACCTTTTCAGCTGGTACACCATAACTGCCATGCAGTTCCACTGCCTCATCCAAATAATTGATGTGCGCGTCAACCAAATTAGAGAAACGCTTTCTTGTTTCGCGCACGATGAAGAATTTCAATCGCGCTAAAGGAGAAGGGTTTGATTGATGTGCTTGGTTGTTTTCGGTAACCCCGCCGCCTTGTAAGTAATAGGAGATGGCGTTGTCATAATGAGGCACTTGGAAAGGAATCTCTTTAGAAATAAGCGCCACCTTGTGCTTGCGCAGGAAGCGGTACCAGCCTGGATAAAAGACGAAAGAGGCCTGATAGGGCCAGTTAACCATTAAGATGTCTGGTTTTTCTGCCAAAACCAATTCCTTTAACCCACGAAAAAACTTCTTTCCATAATAGGTGGTGTATTCCTCACGTCGAAACACCTTGAATTCGATCCCTTTGTCTGAAGTATAGACCCCAGCGCCTAGCGTAGCCCCTTTTTCTGTAGGCACCACCACGCAAACTTCCACCCCATAATCGCGTTGCAATTTGTTCAGAACTAGGTTATAATAGTGTGGAAGGCCACCGGCCAGGGACATTATTTTCATTTCTTAAACCAATTAGTAACAAGCGCGCTGATGTCAGGAGATAGCTTGAATCGTGTAACCGCCAGAATAAATAAACCACTAATCGCAGCACTTCGAACGCCCACATTTAATAACCAGGCTATCAAAGGACTTCCTTCGAAAACTGGAATTTGCCTCACCAACAGGTAAATCAAGCCGCTTACTATCAGAATTCCTAAAGACCTAACATCAAAGGGTTGTAGGTCTAATTTCCACCAGATAAAGCCAAACTTCAAGGCATTATAGCCCGCTAAAGCTAGTAGGGAAGCTAAGGCAGCACCATTGTAAGAGTACAACGGAATCAAGATTAAATTACCTACCACTAGACCCACGGCGAGGATGATGTAGAAAATAAGGTCGTAGCGGTAATATTTGGAGTTAATCAAGACTTCTGAATTCAAGCCCGTTCCCATATCGATAATCTTGCTTAATCCCACCATTAAAACCACCCAGCGACCTGCCTCGTAGATTTCGTGGCGAGGGATAATGGTATAGATGAAGTCCAAATTACACCAGATCAACAAGAAAAGTACACAGCCGATGAGGAGGAGATTTAGGGAGGATTTTTGGTAAATATCCTGAATGTTTTCGCGGTCATTCCGGTTCCAAGCCTGCGCTAAAATGGGTGCCGCAATCGCTGCAATGACATTCCGTGGGATCGAAATCATAATCGCCATCCTGGAATTAATGTCAAAAATAGCAGTCGTACTCAAACCGCCCATGTAAGCCGGCAACATGATCTTCTCTATATGCTGAATCAGTGTGAAACTCGCACCTGCTAATATCACCCAGCCACCATAGGAAAGCATTTCTTTGAATACCGGGGTGCGTAAAAAGGAGAAATCAACTTGAGTATAAAAGCGCTTTAGCTGTTTAATGTAGACTAATAAACCCGCCACAGCGATGACGTAAGACCATGTTATCGCTAAAATCAACTGATTAAAAGTCAAATAACCCATGGCAAAGGCAATAACCAAAACCCCATTTGAAATCCGTAAATACAATTCTCGGATAATCGCCGGCACCACAATGCGAAGATGAACCCGGGCATAGGCTTCGAGCACACTCATGTAGAGGTAGCTGGCCGTTAGTGGAATAATGTAGTAGAAATACTGCGGCAATAAGGGCGAATTCGTGCCATAAGCCTCAAAAAACAAAGGTTTTAAGGCTAAATAGCCCAGCACAAAAAGAGTTAACCCAAACAGAGGAGCTACCAGTAAAAAAGTAAAGAAACCCTTATGGCCAGTAGCAGGATCATCGAAATGGGGGAAAAAACGCACCGCAATGTGGGGAATTCCCAGTTGTGTGAACGAAGCAAAAATGAGCGGAATGCTGACCAATGCACCGGCAATCAATCCCACCTGCTCCTGCGAAAGAAATTGATTGTAAAGGAAGATCACGTTAAAAGTCCCAATCGCCGTACCTAAATAGGTAACGATTGAACCCTTTAAACTTTGTCGAATGACGATCCCCATGCCTTATTTTGAATGTAATTTACAAAAATACGATTTTGCGGGGCATTCTTTATACGAGAAGACCTTTGATTTTCGCCGATAGCCTTACCACATCATAAGCTTCCTCCATATGCTTTCGTGCTGCAGCACCATAAGCATGCGTCAGGTCAAGGTCTGAAGCTAACTTTTTCAGCGCAGATGCCATGCCCTCCACATCATGCTCATCTACCAAAAGCCCCGTCTTTCCCTCAATGACCGCATCAGGTATCCCAGCGTGTCGCGTAGAACAGATGGCTAATCCACAAGCCGAAGCTTCTAAAATGGCCACCGGAGTTCCCTCGGAATCCCCACTGGGTGTTAAGACTGAATGCTGAATAAAGACATTCGATTCCTGCAATAAAGGTAAGTAGTCCGATTGTCCCATGGCCCCTAGGAAATGAATGTTATGGGATAGGCCCTGGCTAGCAACATAGGCTTTCGCTTCTTCCCAAAGTGGTCCATCACCCACCATCCGTAATTGGGCTTGAGGGAAATCGCGCAATAGTATTTCGAAGGCTTGAATACTTTTTAAAGATCCTTTTTTCTCCGCAAATCGGGCCACTGAAATAACATTGAATCCGTCTTTGGCCTTGCCTGGCGTAAATCGCGAGGTGTCTACTCCACAAGGAATCACGTGTAAATTAGGTAGTGGTCCTGCGATATCTTCCAGAGTTGATCGCATCGATTCAGCCACACAGATGATGGCTTTTGCACGCGGTAAACTAAGCGCGTAACGGCGACCATAGCTCGCTAACGTCTTTTTTTCTGCCGCATCGAATCCAAGAAAAACAACAGAATAGGGGATGCCCTCCGCCAGGCATGCCTCGTAGATATTCGTCCCCAATGGACCATAATTCGCTAAGAAAGCCTCTACTTTATGGACACGTAGAAAGCGTCTAAGGTAGTGGGTATATATTTTTTGATAAAGCCCCGGAATTACGCGTCTTAATACGCCTCTAACAGCAAGTAAAGAAAAGGGAAAGGGATAGATGGAGCCGCCTGCCTTTAATCGACTTGGTTGCCAGCCCTCATACAATACGTGTAGAGGTTCTAATTGTTTGATCTGCTCTTCGATAAAAGTCTCGGAATATGAAAAGAAATTAGAGCGGGCAATGATTAAACGCATTCAGGGCTGATTTTTAATGCAAAACCGAAATTAGCTAAATTTTTCGGCTATTTTTACAGCAAATACACGTCATGGAGAAAAATTTAGTCGTTGGTGGAAGTGGTTTTTTGGGCTTGAATTGGCTGGCTTATATGCAGCAACACGGTGCAGGTAGCGAAGTCGTAGTTTTCGCGCATGAGAAACCAGAGGGAGTGATATTCCCGTCCTTCGTGACTTTTGTGGTGGGGGATTATGCGGATGCACAAGCTTTGGACGACTTATTTAGTGCGCATAAATTCGATCGCGTCTTTCATTTTGCTTCTTCCATTATTCCTGCGATTTCCTCAGAGAACATTCGCCAAGACATTGAGTCTAACTTATTGCCCACCATCGGTTTGATGGAGATGATGAAGAAACACCAGGTGTCTAAATTGCTTTATTTGTCTACAGGTGGGGCGGTTTATGGGAATGTGACGGTAGAAAAAGTGAAAGAAGAGTATCCCTGCAAGCCCATTTCATCTTATGGAATTATCAAGCTAGCCGTGGAGCATTACATCGAATTGTATGCGAAATTATACCAAATCGACTACTTGATTTTGCGTTTATCGAATCCTTTTGGAGAGTTTCATCGCTCGCCTAAACAGGGCGTGATTAATATCGCGGTGCGCAAGGCGCTTCAAGGGGAGGTGATGACAGTGTGGGGTGATGGGACACAGGCCAAAGATTATATTTACGCTGCTGATATTGGAAAAGCCATCGATGGCTTGATAAAAGTCGGTGTGAAAAATGAAACAATTAATGTGGGTTCAGGCCAATCCCTCAGTTTGAACGAGATTATTAAGCGTATTCAAGCGAAACTACCCGCATTTCAGGTAGAGTACAAAGAGGCGAAGTTGACGGATGTGCAACAAATCTGTTTAGATACGGCTAAACTTTCTTCAAAGATAAACTGGGAAATCACATCCTTCGATCAAGCTTTGGACGCCACGATTGCTTACGAAAAAGCTAGACTTTCTTAGCCACTAATACGAAGGTACAAGCGTCTTCGTTGCGCGATTTTGCCGTGATTATCTGATCAAAAAAGATGATTAAGGGTTGCAAAATTAAAGACAATAAGAATCGGAAAGGCTTAGGCAATTTGAACAACAAGCCATCTTGGAATAACTGCAATCCCATGGAGGATCGACCTAGAATTCCTTCGAAATAAACTACTTCGAATCCTGCTTCTGTCACAATCTTTTTCAAACCCGTCGAAGTCCATCGCCAAAAATCCGTCGGATCCGGGTGGAACATCCAATATCCGTGTGTCGACAAAATCAGTTTACCTTCTTTTTCTAAAATGCGGTGGGCCTCATTCAGATAGGCCTTGGGGTCCTCTACATGCTCTAAAACCTGCGTGGATAAAACAAATCCGACACTTTCGGCTGGCATATCGATGATTCCTGCGGGGTCTACCACCACATCGGCTTTGGTATTATAGGCTAAATCGAGCCCGATGTATTTTTCTACAAAAGGGGTGAAAAGTGGCTCGTAGGGCTTGTTCCCACAGCCGTAATCAGCCAATATTGGTTGCGGTGAATTGCGCACATGTAGGGAAATGACACGTTCTAATTGTTTGCGCAATTGGATTAAATAGTAGTAGCGCGCGGACATGCGGCCCGTAATTTTAGGATATAGACGTTCAATTCCGGCTTCTCTACTTTCCATGGGATAGTCGTTTGTATTCGATCAGCGAGTTTTTGTATTCGATAAAATCCGCTGATTTGTGAAGGTATTTTCTAAATAATTGGGGTTTTCTTTCGCGGTAGGCAATGCGCGCGAGACCTAAATAAGCTAATCCTCTTATGTCCTTCGTTAATCTTTCTTCGAATGGATAAGCGATTGATTTCATATACCAAAACTCCGCCTTATTCAAGTCTTTTCGCTCTACTTCCTCGCGCATCCCCCGCAGTGTGTACGCCGCACCCGTGTAATAGGACGATTTAAGTGCTTCCATTTTTTCGATAAATGGTTCTGCTTCCTCAAACTTGCCCGTTAAGGTAAGTAATTCTGCCCTTTGCAATAAATACCAGTGGTTATTTGGGAAGTTGTCACTGAGGATTTGGTTATAGGCCAAAGCCCGCAGAGGATTCCCTTCGTATTTGTTCTGCACATAACCCATGTAAAACAAGCATTCGTTTTTCACAAAAGTCGTCCGTTTTGTTCCTGCTTCTAGTTGGGTTAAACCTAATCGTTTATTTCCATCTTGAAACAAGAACATAAAGGGTTTCAAGACTGGATGTAATTCCGGATAGGCGACACTGTAGTAATTATACATTCCGGTCGAATACAGGAATTCAGGTTGTTTTTCCGTGTTTTTTAGGCCTATTTTTAGGAATCCATAAGCCTTTTTGGCATAAGAAACCACCTTCATAAAGTTCTGTTCATCCGCCTCATAAGCGGCTAAGAAACCCAAAGAAGCCGTACAAAAAAAGGAGGCTTCTAAATCGTTCTCATCCTTGTCATATAACTCCTGGGCTAATTCATAAGCCTTTTCGAGATGGGCTAAATAGTTTCGACTTTGCGCTGGGTGATCTTTTAATGGAAAATATTGCTGCTCCCATTGCATGGCCAGTAATAAATAGGGAGCTGGATGACGGGGATATTTTGCTTTAAGGCTATTGAAGATTGCCGTGGATTCTTTGAAATCGTATTGGTATAAATTCGTTAGGCCTTGGGTGATTTGCGATTTTGTTGTGGGATCTTGCAGGATTTGGGCCTGCAACTTCATCGAAAGAAAAAGGAAAAGTAAGAGTGCCGCCCGAATCATGTGAAATGTTTACCCCGCAAATTTAGTGAAGCTCTGTGGTTTTTGGGTCGATTTTTTTACTTTTGTTTATAAACCCTAAGACATGATTTCATTCGAAGAATTTACCCTCGCTAACGGCCTTAAAGTCATTGTGCACGAAGATCCGGACACGACGATGGCGGTGGTAGATGTAATCTACAACGTAGGTTCTCGGGATGAAGACGAAAACCTGACGGGTTTTGCGCATTTGTTCGAGCATTTGATGTTTGGTGGATCTGAAAACATTCCGTCCTTTGATACGCCCTTGCAAAAAGTAGGTGGCGAGAACAATGCCTTCACTACGCCAGATTTAACGAATTACTATATAACTGTTCCGGCCCAGAACATCGAAACTGCTTTTTGGCTCGAATCGGACCGGATGAAGCAATTAGCGTTTAATACGCAAAGCCTCGAAACACAGCGCAAAGTGGTGATAGAGGAATTCAAGCAGCGATATTTGAACCAGCCCTATGGCGATGTTTGGTTAAAATTCAGGCCTTTAATATACCAGAAACATCCATACCGCTGGCCAACCATTGGTGCGGGAATTCAGCACATTGAGGAAGCAAAGATGAGTGATGTAAAAGCTTTTTTCGAAAAGCACTACGTGCCCACTAATGCCGTGCTTGTGGTAGCAGGAAGAGTGAAAGTGGATCAAGTGAAAGCCTTAACGGAGAAATGGTTTGAATCTATCCCCGCAGGTGTTAAACCGGAGCGAAATTTGCCGCAAGAGCCTCTGCAAACTGAAAATCGGGAGATGGAGGTAGTGGCGGATGTGCCAGCAAATCGTCTATATAAGGCCTATCCAGTGATTGGTCGCTACGAACCGGGCTACCACGCGATTGATTTGATGGCGGACTTATTAGGTAGAGGGGAGTCATCGTACTTATATGAGCATTTAGTCCATAAGCAACGTCTATTTGATACCATCGGGACTTACCAAACAAGCTCTATCGATCCTGGTTTGTTGATCATCCAAGGTCAGGTGAGTGACGATGTAACGATTGAGGAGGCAGGGGATGCATTAGAGAAAGCGTTAAAGGATTTTGCGAACTCGAAAATCGCAGAGAAAGACTTACAGATGGTGAAAAACCAATCGGAAGCGAGTTTGGTTTTTGGGGAAGTGGAAGTATTGAATCGGGCGATGAATTTAGCGATGGCCGCAAATGCGGGGGATGCGCATCTAGTCAATTCGGAGGCGGCAAAGATCTCGGAAGTGCAGGTGCAGGATTTGGAAAAATGGGCTCAGCGCTTGTTTATTCAAGGGAAATCGAATACCTTAAAGTATAAAAAAATAGCCAAATGAAAATTCGCGTAGGACAAGGGTATGATGTGCATCGCTGGGTAGAAGGACGTCCTTGTATCCTGGGGGGTGTGGAGATTCCGTCGGAAAAAGGACCCTTAGGTCATTCAGATGCTGATGTAGTTTGTCACGTATTGTGCGACGCCTTATTAGGGGCCGCGAATATGCGCAATATTGGGTACCATTTTTCGGATAAAGACCCCATATGGAAGGGGGTTGCCTCGACGCTTTTGTTGAAAAAAGTGATGGAGATGATTCGTGAAGCAGGTTGGGAATTAGCGAATGCGGACGTGACGGTGATCTTGGATCAACCGAAACTAAATCCGATCATTCCAGCTATTAAAGATAATTTAGCTTCCGTGATGGGAGTGGAGGTGGACCAAATTTCGGTCAAAGCAACGACCTCTGAGGGTTTAGGTTTTGTAGGTAGAGCAGAAGGAATCTCGGCGATGGCCGTGGCCCTTATTCAGCAAGATTAAGATGCAGATAGATTTAGAAAAGGAACGATTAGAGATTTTGAAGCGCTATCGCAAATTATTGCGGACGGCGAAACCTTTTTTAAAGGATGATGATGCGAAGCAAATCAAGAAGGCTTTTTTGATTTCGGCCGAGGCACATAAAGAAATGCGTCGTAAATCCGGCGAGCCCTACATTTACCATCCGCTAGCTGTGGCGCAGATTTGTGTGGAGGAAATTGGATTAGGAACCACATCGATTATTGCGGCATTGATGCATGATGTGGTGGAGGATACGGATACGACTTTGGCGGATATTGAAAAACAATTCAATCCTAAGATTGCCTCTATCATTGATGGCCTAACGAAAATTGCGGGGACTTTTGAATACGGAACTTCACAACAGGCAGAGAATTTCCGGAAAATGTTGTTGACGCTCTCGGATGATATTCGCGTGATTTTGATCAAGCTCGCAGATCGGTTGCATAATATGCGCACTCTGACGAGCATGGCCAAAGAAAAGCAGTTGAAGATCGCCTCTGAGACGATCTATTTATATGCGCCATTGGCCCACCGATTAGGCTTAAATGCCATTAAGTCTGAGTTAGAGGATTTGGGTTTGAAACATACGGAGCCAGAAGCCTACAAGGATATTGCGGATAAATTAACGGAAAACAAGCGTAGTCGAGAGAGTTTTGTAGAAAATTTCATCAAGCCTATCAAGAAATCGTTGGATGAACGCGGATTGAATTATACCATCAAAGGCCGCCCTAAATCCATTTTTTCCATTTATAACAAAATCAAAAAAGGCAACACGCCTTTTGAGAAAATATATGATTTATTTGCGGTGCGCGTTGTCTTAGACGTACCCGTCGAGCGGGAAAAATCAGACTGCTGGGAAGTATATTCTGTGGTCACGGACCATTATCGTCCTAATCCGAGTCGCTTGAAGGATTGGGTTTCTACGCCTAAATCGAATGGTTATGAGTCTCTACACACAACTGTGATGAGCACGCCCTTTGGACAGGATAAAGAGGGTCGTTGGGTGGAAGTGCAAATCCGATCAAAACGCATGGACGAAATTGCCGAGAAAGGGGTAGCAGCGCACTTTAAATACAAAGGAACAGATACTCGGACGAGCGAGGCGTTTGAATCTTGGTTATCCCAGGTGCGTGAAGCTATCGAGGCAAACGACAAGAGCCAATCTGCGGTGGAATTAGTGGAGGACATCAAGAACTCGCTCTACCACGAAGAAGTTTTTGTATTTAGTCCGAAAGGGAAATTGATTGTTTTGCAATCCGGTGCCACAGCTTTGGACTTTGCTTTTGAGATTCACTCGGAGGTAGGCGCGCGTTGTATAGGGGCAAAAGTAGGGGGCAAACTCGTTCCTTTATCGCATAAATTGCAAAATGGGGATCAGATTGAGATTCTGACTTCTTCGAAACAAAAACCGTCTGAAGACTGGTTGCGTATCGTATTTACGACCAAAGCAAAAGCACGAATCAAGGACTTTATCAAGGAAGAAAATAAATCACACTTAATTAAGGGGCGTGATTTGATTGAACATCGCTTAAAGCATTTAGGCTATCCGATGTTAACCTTGGAAATTACGAATCAGTTGCGGGCGTATTTTAATGCCAAAGACGCCAATGATTTGTTTTACCGTTTTGGCAAAGCCTACATCAATATCGACCAGCTGAAGCACTGGAAGTTAGATCGTGAATTGCACGAGCGCAAGCAGGCGGAAAAATCGATTCAATCGCCTATCGTGGATAGCAAATCCTTTAGAAAGGAGATGCAGCAATACCACAAAGAGCGCAAAGAGTCCGATACGTTGCTAATTGGCGAAGATATGGACAAAGTGGATTATACCTTAGCTAAATGTTGTAATCCCATCTCAGGTGATGAGGTTTTCGGATTTGTGACTATTAATGAAGGAATAAAGATACACAGAGCGGCTTGTCCTAACTCCCCTGAATTGCTTTCTCGTCACGGGGATCGCGTGATAAAGGCGCAATGGACTTCGCAAATTGCGATGTCATTCGTCGTGGATTTGATCATTCGTGGAATCGACCGGGTGGGATTAGTAAATGATGTGACCCGACTTATTTCTGAGAAGCTGCAAGTGAACATTACTGGATTGAACATAGGGGTGAAAGATGGACTATTTGAGGGACAAATATCACTTATGGTACAAGACACAGATCACTTAGATAATTTAAGTTCTGAATTAGAACAAGTTCCTGGCGTAATTGAAGTTGAGCGGAAAGTTTCTTAGTTTTTGTCCGTTATTTTTGCTTATTTTACGTCGTTTTTTTTCCATAAATGTCCCAAGAATTAGATAAACTCGATTCAGTTAAAAAGATCTTTACAGCTTACCTGGAAAACAAGGGTTTGCGGAAGACTCCGGAGCGCTTTGCGATCCTGGAAGAGATCTACATGCGGGACGATCACTTTGATGTGGAGGAGTTGTATATCTCCATGAAAAACAAGAAATACCAAGTCTCTAGGGCTACCGTTTACAATACACTCGATGTGTTAGTGGAATGCGATTTAGTGGTGAAACACCAGTTTGGTCGCAATCAGGCACAATTCGAGAAATCCTATGGACGTCGTCAACACGATCATTTAATATGTACCGATTGCCACAAAGTCACAGAATTTTGTGATCCTCGGGTTCAAACTATCCAAAGTTTAGTAGGTGAAATGCTGCAATTCAATGTCATGCACCATTCCCTTATTTTTTATGGTTCTTGTACGAACAAGAATTGTGAACACAGAGCAAATTACCAAGCAAGAAATCAAGAATAAAACAATATTATGGCAGTTGATGTATTATTAGGCTTACAATGGGGTGATGAAGGGAAAGGAAAAATCGTAGACGTTCTAGCTCCTAAGTATCAAGTAGTAGCGCGTTTTCAAGGAGGACCTAATGCGGGTCATACCCTAGAATTCGACGGATTTAAGCACGTTTTGCATCAAATTCCTTCTGGAATTTTCCGCCAAGAAGTTCAAAACATCATTGGGAATGGAGTGGTATTAGATCCCATCATCTTCAAAAAAGAAATCGACGGTTTAGCGCATTTCAATTTAGATTTACGCAAGAACTTAGAGATTTCGAAGAAAGCGTCTATCATCTTGCCTACGCACCGATTATTAGACGCGGCTTACGAAAAAGCGAAAGGGGATGCCAAAATTGGATCTACTTTGAAAGGAATCGGGCCCACTTATACGGATAAAATCTCTCGACAGGGATTACGTGTAGGAGATATGATTTCCCCTGATTTTTCTGCCAAGTACAAGGCACTAGTCGATCGCCATAAAGCGATTTTGGATGTATATCAGTTCGAATACGATTTAGCGGCAGCAGAGAAGGAGTTCTTTGAAGCCGTTGCTTTCATGAAAGAATTCCGCTTAGTGGATTCTGAATATTCTGTGAATCATGCCATTACGGCCGGGAAAACGATTCTAGCTGAAGGGGCACAAGGTTCACTTCTAGACGTTGACTTCGGTTCTTACCCATTCGTTACCTCATCAAATACCATCACCGCAGGTGCTTGTACCGGTTTAGGTGTGGCTCCTAAAAATATCGGTGAGGTATTCGGTATCTTTAAAGCGTATGCAACGCGTGTGGGTTCAGGTCCATTCCCTACGGAATTAGAAGATGAAGTGGGTGAGCGTATGCGGGTAGAAGGTCGAGAATTTGGTTCTACCACGGGTCGTCCGCGCCGTTGTGGTTGGATTGATTTGCCGGCATTGAAATATGCGATGATGATTAACGGGGTGACTCAGTTAATTATGATGAAGGCGGACGTCTTGAATATCTTTGACGAGATTCAAGTGTGTACAGCTTACGAAATGCCGGACGGTACGATTACAGACCAAATCCCTTTCGAAATCACCGATATCAAAGTGAAGCCTGTATATGAAACCTTGAAAGGTTGGGCTTGTAGCTTAGAAGGAATGCGCGATTTTAACGAATTGCCAGTTGAACTAGCGGACTACATCAAATTTTTAGAAAAACACTTGAACCTACCGATTAACTTCATCTCGACGGGTCCAGACCGCGAGGCTTGTGTCTTAAGAGGTTCATTAGCCTAAAACATCAACATGGAGGGGATTTCAGTTGCTGATTTGTACAAGTTCGACGAGATCTATTGGGTCCCGCAGGATAAGTCAGAGGCACAGCTAGCGGAATACCCTGCTGTTGAGGTGATTGCTGACACCATAGCAGAAGTAAAACCGAAGGTATCCACCCCTTGGGTAGTCGTAGGCCAAATCGCCGAAACCGAACTCTCCCGCCTAAAACTTATTTTCTCTGCTCCGCCATTAGTGTTAGGGCCGTCCGATTGGTCTGTCTACACACCCACAGATGAAGAACCAAGCTTCACAGAATTCCTGAAAGAGACGAGCGCAAAACGTTATATTTTTATCGGTCAACAACCGGCAGCTTGGCAAGGTGAATTACCTACCACGGAGATCGAAACAATGGAATCAAAATTAGTGTATTTCTTTCCACGCTATATTTCGTCGCTGACAGATGCGGAGAAGACGCTGAAGATGGCGTATTGGAATGCGTTGAAGGAGATGAAAGGGTAAGTAGACTGCGTCGTTTAGTCATCCTACGGATTTAGTCACGACTGCCTCGTTTAGTTGGCGCGATGCGCCTTTGTCACGAAGGGACGATTTTTTGACCAGGCGACGAAGTCGCGACTAAGCTGCGCAGCAGCGACTAAATCGCGTAGCGATGACTAAGTCACGAAGTGACGACTAATCGAGCGGCTTCGCCGCGATTTCATACCTCGCCAGCGGACTCACCTCTTGACCGCAAAACTCTCCAGCTTCCGCCTTAAAATGTCCCGCCATGGCAATCATTCCCGCGTTATCGGTGCAATAGCTAAAGGCAGGAATAAATACTTCCCAGCCTAATTCTGTTCCCATTTCTTGTAATCGCGCGCGTAAACCGGAGTTAGCTGAAACGCCACCGGCGATGGCGATTTGGGTGCAGTTCATTTCCTTCATGGCCTTTTTCGTCTTGCGAAGAAGCATATCGATGAGGGATTTTTGAACGGAGGCGCAGATATCTGCTTTGTTTTCTTCGATGAAGTTGGGGTTGTTTTTGACTTCTTTTTGGAGGAAGTACAAGATGGCTGTTTTGATGCCGGAGAAACTGAAGTTGAGGCCGGGCATTTCACCTAGTGAGAAGGGGAAGCGGTCTGGATTACCTTCTTTGGCTAACTTATCGATCAACGGACCACCCGGATAAGGTAAGCCGATCAGTTTTGCTGTTTTGTCAAAGGCCTCACCCACGGCATCGTCCTGCGTTTCACCGATTACCTTCATGTCAAGTGCCGATTTTACCCAAACCAATTGGGTGTGACCACCACTTACAGTCAGACAAAGGAAGGGGAAAGTGGGCTTAGGATCCTCAATAAAATGGGCCAATACGTGCGCCTGCATGTGATTCACCTCGATTAATGGGATGTTCAAACTTAAGGCCAAAGACTTCGCAAACGAGGTGCCGATTAATAAAGCTCCTAAAAGCCCAGGGCCCCTTGTGAAGGCAATGGCATTCAGTTCATTTTTGTTTATATTTGCTTTTTGCAGGGCCTCTGTCACGACAGGGATGATCGATTTTTGATGAGCTCTGCTGGCTAATTCGGGAACGACGCCGCCCCATTCCGTGTGAATGAGTTGTGTCGAGATGATGTTAGACTTCAAAACGCCGTCCACCATGACAGCAGCCGAAGTTTCATCGCAAGAAGATTCAATAGCCAGTAGCTTCATAAGAATAGAATTCTGCGCAAAAATACGGCAATATGGTCAAATATCTTAAAATCTTCGTCAAAACAATCCTGTACGGATTGCTGGGGATTTTTTTGTTGATTTTTGCTACCATTCTTCTCCTTAGAGCGCCCGTTAATCAGACCTTATTAGCCAATTACTTAACGCCTAAAGTCGAAAAGGCAATTGGCTACCCCGTGAGAATGCAGGGTATTCAGGTCAAGTTTTTCGATGAAGTCAGCATTAAAGGCTTAGAGGTAAAAGACCCTTGGGGCGCTAAAATGATTCAAATCGATCAACTCGATGTCAATTTCAGTATCTCTCATTTATTCTTACAGCCGGGAAAACCAAGTTTGGATTATGCCAGATTGACTCGGCCAAAGGTGCATTTAATCTTTGAAAAGAAGACCGGAAAAATGAACATGGAGGAGTTTATTTTGCGCCTGGAAAACTGGATTACCGGAGGAGTGAAGACGGCTAAAAAAGGGCCTTCATCCATTTTTACGATCCCAGAAGCTGAAGTAATTGACGGGGCCTTTTCTCTAGATGATAACACCTTAAAAAGTGAGGCGACACGCCGCCATTTCGATATTTCACATTTTACTTTAGCGAAGGTTTATTCCAAAGTCAAGAATTTTTACGTTAAAAATGATACGCTTGGGCTTCAGGCCATAGGTTTGCGTACGAGGGATCCGTTGACCGGTTTTGATGTGAAAAATCTGAACACGGTATTTATGATTTCGGACCACCAAATGCGGTTTGATCAACTGGATTTACGTTTTAATGATTCGCGCGTTACGCGGAAATTTGTGGTGAATTACCGAGACATGAGCTCGATGACGCGTTGGATTACAGAGGTGGACATGCAAGCGGATTTCAATGGTGCATTGGTCAAGGGAGAAGATTTAGGTCGCTTTGTGGAGGCAATGTATGATTACAAAGGAATGTATCGTTTGAAGGGGACAATTAGAGGTACGGTGGCAAAACTAGATTTGAAAAAGTTTGAATTAGGCTTCGGTTCCAAGAGTGTCTTGCGGGGTGATTTTAATTTCAAAGGATTGCCTAATGTAGACAAAACGGAGATGGATTTTGCCATGAAATCGTCCGTATTTTACCCACAAGATCTAGGCCCTTATATTACAAAGTCTGCCGCAGAAAACATGGTTGTTCTGGGTCCTGTGGCTTTTGATGGTCTCTTTAAAGGGAACAATCGTATTTTTAGAACGGCCGGTAAATTGAAGACGGGTTTAGGGTATGTAGAGGCGGATGTGAAAATGAATTTGCAGGATTCGATGGCCTTTTCGCGCTATGATGGGAAGATCAAATTACAGAAATTTAAGTTAGGTAAACTACTGGGCTTGGAACCTATACTAGGAACTTTAGATGCAGAAGGGAATTTGAAGGGTAGTGGTTTTGCAAAGAAATCGGCTAATATTGATTTTGACGGAAACGTTTCAGAGATCTATTTTAATCAATACCTCTACCATAAAATTACGTTGAAAGGAAACTTTCAGAAGCAATTATTCAAGGGTAGTGTAAGTTCGAAGGACACTAACTTCGTGGCTACCATGTCTGGTTTAATTGATTTGCGTGGGTCGAAACCGCTGTATCAAATGCAAGGGGAGATTAGTCATTCAAACTTGCATAACATTCGTTTAATGGACCCTCAGGTACGTTTATCGACTGATTTTGAATTAGACTTTAAGGGTAATCGTTTTGATGATTTGGAGGGACGCACCGTATTTTATAATTCTACGTTGCGAACACCCAATAAGCCAGATTTACACGTGGAGTTAGTGACGCTAACTTCTGAAAATGGGTCTGGCCAAAAACGCCATTACAAATTGACCTCAGACCTGGTTTCGGCAGAAATTAGTGGAGAGTTTACTCCCAGTTTATTGCAATCGCAACTGGGGCAATTAGCAGATGAATACGCACTTTACTTCCAAAAAGGAGCAGATGAACGTTGGGGTTATTATGCCACCCATCGCCATGAAACTGACACTAAATACAAGGCGGACTTTACGGTGATTTGCCACCGAATCGATCCTATTTTAGCGCGCTTTTTCCCATCTGTTCAAATTGGTGAGAATACGGTTTTCTCGGGTAATATCTCGAAAGGAAGAACACTTTCGGTGAGTTTGGAAGCCTATCCGGACACCTTGGCTTTTGGTGGATATCACTTTTATCAGTCTGTATTTTCTTTTCAAAGTTCGAAATTCCTAGGTGCCCCTGAAGTTTCTTCAAGTCTGGTTTTCTCTTCTAGAAAACAGCAATTAAACTTCTTAACGCCTACAGAGAATTTTAAATTGGATGCGCTTTGGGATCAAAATCGCATCAACTTTGGTCTTGATTTTAAACAGCAAGGGGAGGAGAATTCAGCCCATTTAGCCGGTGCTTGGGCCTTCGAAGAGGACGGATTATCTTTGAAATTTAAGGATACGTATTTCCGTATTTTAGGCCAAGACTGGGCAATGGATCCAGCGAATAAAATCACCATTCAAGGGCCAGAATGGAAGGCGGATCGGGTGTTAGTTTCGAACCAAAACCAATCTATTTCGTTGCAAGGTAGCCTTTCAAATGACACAACGGAGACCATTAAATTACGAGCTAAGCACTTTCAGCTATCCACCTTGAAACCCTTGTTTGCTACAAAGACATCAGGTGAACTGAATGGAGAGATAGCTATTCAAGATTGGTATAATCATACGCGTTTGGACTCGTGGTTGTTAGTGGATTCGTTGCGATTAAACAAGTTTTACATTGGTAATTTGCAGGGGGTAGGAACTTATTTAGCGGACGATAAAGCAATGGATTTAAACCTGAATTTGAATCGATTGGGAGAATCCGTTTTATCCTTGACAGGATCTTATAAGCCATTTGAGGAGGAGCAAAAATTGAATGTGAAAGCCGAATTGAATCAGACGGATTTGCAGATATTAGAACCTTTTACAGAGGGAATTTTCTCTGGTTTGAAAGGATCCGCTTCGGGTAATTTACGCATCGGAGGTTTACCTACAAAGCCAGAGATTACGGGTGATATCGTATTTTCGAAAGCAGGAGCTGTATTCGATTACTTGAAGACGTCGATGTCCGTATCGGACACTGTGAACTTTACGCCGCGTCGGATTTATGCCCAAAATTGGAAAGTCTTAGATACGGAAGGGAACAAAGCCTTGGTCAATACCACGCTACAATTTCCAGAGGGTAAGCCGTTTGAATTAGACATTCAAGCAAATTTGGATCACTATAAATTATTGAATACCAGCAGGGAACCTAATTCGATATATTATGGGTTAGGCTATGCCTCTGGCCCGATGCGAGTTTCGGGTTCGATAGATAATTTAGTCGTTTCGGCTGATTTAAAGTCAGAGAAAGGCACGCGTTTATTCATTCCCTTAGATAGGGAAGAAGATGCGACAGAGGCAGAAGATTATAGCTTTGTTAGTGATATTGCTGCGACTAACGTGGAGCAAGCGGCAGCAGCAGTGTCTTCTAAATTACAGGAGGATGGCATTACGTTAGATCTACGTTTAGCCTTGACGCCAGAAGCCTATGGTGAGGTTCAGTTTGATGCCAAAAAAGGGGATGTAATGCGGATGTATGGTTCTGGTGATATCAAGATGAATTTGGACAAAAAAGGCGCCTTTAAAATGGTGGGTGATTATGCCATCGATCAGGGAGATTATACCTTTACACTTCAAAATTTGATCAACAAAAAATTCGCGATTCAACGAGGTTCCAAGATCTCCTGGACCGGTGATCCTCTCGAAGCGAATGTGAATATCAAGGCAATTTACACGCAGTATGCGTCCTTATTCCCCATCTTATTAGATACGACTAATAAGGGTAATTTGCCGGAATTTAAGCGCCGATATCCCGTCGATGTGACTATTAGCTTACAAGACCGTTTGTTGTCACCTAGTGTGAATTTTGATATTGGAATCCGGGATTATCCGAAGGATATGACCTTGAACGGTGCAGTCACCGCTTTCACGAATCGGATTAAAACAGATGACCAAGAGTTAACGCGTCAGGTGAGTAATATCTTGCTGTTTGGTCAGTTAGTTTCTCCATTCGGGGGTAGTGGTTTAGCTCTAGGGAATTTGATGGGAAATTTCACGGAGATGCTCTCTAACCAGTTAAGTAATTTGGCCTCTAAAATCAATAAGGATCTCGATATTTCTGTTTCTTTAGGAGGTGGATCCTTGAACCAAGATATCTTGTCGAACTTACAATTGCGGGCCTCGTATAACTTTAATGATCGCTTACGTATCACGAGAAGTGGTGGATTTACTGATGCTAGAAACCAAACGAGTCCGCAAGTGTTGCTAGGGGACTGGGCACTAGAATGGTTTGTGAAACCAGATGGAAGTTTGCGCTTGAAGACCTACAATAGAAACGTTCAGACGACGATCTTGGGATCGTTTAACTCCTATCAGATTAACCAAACAGTGGGAGCCAGTTTACTGTATAACAAGGGTTTCAATACCTTCTTTTGGCAAAAGAAGAACTAAAAAAGGCCACCCTTTCGGATGGCCCCTTTTCATAAATCTAGGAAAAAATTACTTTACCTCGAATGCACCAGTTCCGATTTGGAAACCCTCTGCATATAACTCTACGGTATATTTTCCAGGTTTGTAAGCCACCCCACCACGTGGGTACGTTACCGCTACGGTTTGGCCATCGTTTGTATAATCAAAAGATTGCTTAGCTGTATAGGTTAATTCTTTACCGTTGATTGCAATACGACCAGAACCGATTGCTTCGTCAGAAAGAGTGGCGCCTTCGCCATCTAAAACACGCACATAAACTGTCTTGCTTTCTAACTTCGTTATCGGGTTTGTTGCCAGGCTAAATACCACTTTTAATTTCTCGATTTTCTTTCCGTTTAAACGAGCTCTTTCTGTTTCTTTACCTTTCGCGTTCACCGCTAATACCTTCAAGTTTTGGGCTTTTAAGGCTGCAGCGATGCTGACTTTGCGTGCTAATTCCTTGTTGCGTTGGCTAACCGAAGAAAGCGTATCGTTTAACGTTTGGTTTTGTGTTTTTAAACCAGAGTTCTCTGTGTTTAACGTGGCGTTTTGCGCTGTTAAGGTTTGATTGCTCTCTGTTAGAATACCGTTTTGCTTTTTCAATTCAACGATTTCGTTGTCTTTAGTTGCCAAAACCGCGTTGTATTCTTTGATTTTCGCTTCATAAGACGCGATCGTAGCATGGTTTGAATTCTTTAAAGAAGCTTTGTCTTGTTCTAATTGAACTTTTAATGCTTCTAAATCAGCTACTTGACCACCTAGTGATTTAATTTCGTCGATTTTAGCATCTAATTGTGTTGAAATCGAGTCTAAAGACGAGCGTGTATTCGCTAATTCAGTTGCTTTTTGTTCGATTTGAGAGGCTTGGTCTTTCGTCGTTTGATACGAACGGAAGTACAAAACTCCTAATACTGCCGTTAGCACTGCTAAGACAATCAGGGCGGTTTTGGAATTGTTGTTAGGCGATTGTTCCATGGGTATAAATTGATTTTTAAGGGTTTATATTTTTTTATTGCCGCAAAACTACAAAATAAAGTCGACATTTAAGGAGGTATTTCGGATTGAAGACTCTTTTTGATTAATTTGCATACCTTATTTACATCCTATGCCTACATACGACTTTATTGTCATCGGTTCCGGAATTGCTGGTTTATCTTACACAGTTAAGGTGGCAGATTATTTTCAGCAACGTAAAATTCCCATTAAAATTGCCTTAATAACAAAGACCGTGGCCGAAGAAACGAACACGAAGTATGCTCAAGGTGGGATTGCAACGGTTTGGGATTCAGCTGATTCTTTTGAAAAGCATATAGAGGACACAATGGTGGCGGGGGACTTTGTAAGTGATCGCAAAGTAGTGGAAATTGTCGTAAAAGAAGCGCCAGAGCGTTTGAAGGAATTGATTGCGTATGGCACGGATTTTGATCGCCAAGCGGATGGAAGTTTTGATTTAGTGAAAGAGGGTGGCCACTCCGATAAGCGTATTTTGCACCACAAAGATTCGACCGGCAATGAAATTGAACGCGCTTTATTAGCCAAAGTCAAATCGTATGATTGCGTGGATTTTTTCACTCATTACTTCGCCGTTGATTTAATTACTCAACATCATTTAGGCGAAAAAGTAACGAAGGATACGCCGGGTAAGAAATGTTTTGGGGTCTATGTATTGAACCTCAAGACGAATAAAATTGAGACTTTCTTAGGAAAAACCACCCTATTAGCTACAGGTGGAATTGGTCAAGTTTATCAATCAACTACCAATCCGACGATTGCGACCGGGGATGGAATCGCCATGGCTTATCGCGCCAAAGCCTTCGTTCAAGGGATGGAATTCATTCAATTTCACCCCACAGCCTTATACAACCCAGGCAAGAAGCCTTCTTTTTTAATTTCTGAAGCCGTTCGTGGCCACGGAGGTATTTTGAAGAATCAAGACGGTTCCACTTTTATGGAAAAGTATGATTCTCGTCTTTCCTTAGCTCCGCGAGATATTGTGGCGAGAGCGATTGACTCAGAGATGAAGAAGAATGGAACGGATCACGTTTTTTTAGATACTCGTCATATTCCTAAAGAGGAGATTCTTCAGCATTTCCCGATGATCTACAACCATTGTTTGAAGGTGTTGGGGATTGATATGTCGCAAGAAATGATTCCAGTCGTTCCCGCACAGCACTATTTATGTGGTGGAATTATCGTGAATGAATTTAGCCAAACGAACATTGAAAATCTCTATGCCGCCGGTGAATGCTCGTTCACGGGATTACACGGTGCGAATCGCTTGGCCTCTAATTCCCTTTTGGAAGCGATTGTCTATGCGCACCGCGCTTTCGAGAAATCGGTAGCAGAATATGGCACTCAAATTTTACCAGACGGTATTCCTTCCTGGAATGATGAGGGCACAAGACATCCAGAAGAGATGGTCTTAGTGACTGAGATGACCCGTGAATTAGAGTCGATTATGTCGAATTATGTGGGAATTGTTCGGACGGATCGCCGCTTAAAAAGAGCCTATGATCGGTTAGAATTAATCTATTTAGAGCATGAAGAATTGTACCGTCAATCGAAAATTACGGTGCCTTTGTGCGAACTACGAAATATGATTAATGTGGCCTATTTGATCATCAAACATGCTCGAGCACAGCGGGAAAATAAAGGTTTACACTATAACCTAGATTTGATTCTTTAGGTAAGAAACGATTACTTCTAGTCCTTTTTCGAAGTGGTGATTATTTGGGATCACGATGTCACAACTTCGTTTATGTGGGCGAATATATTCCTCGTAAGTGGGTTTAACGTGGTATTTCCACCGGTACATCACATCCTGTAAATCATATCCACGCTCTTCATTATCGCGCTTGATTCTACGCTTTAATTTGATTTTATCTTTAGCGTCGATAAAGATTTTGAGGTCCAAAAGCTGTGCCACCTCCGGGAAGTGAAACACAAAAATTCCCTCCACCACCAAAATTTTTCGAGGATGAAAATGCAACATATCCGGCACTTTCTCCGTGTTGTTAAAGGTATATTCTAAACGACTCACTACTTCGCCATTGCGTAATCGTTCGATGTCAGCCGCAAAAGCTTGGTCATCAATGGCACCTGGAAGATCGAAATTTTCAATCCCATTGTGGTCTTTCGTCTGGTGCTCAATAGGACGGTAGTAATTATCTTGAGATAAAAGACAGATGTCATCCGTCTTGAACTGCTCCATTAAACGGCTTAAAAAGAGGGTTTTACCTGAGGCACTACCTCCAGTGATACCGATAATAAAGGGACGTTCGATTGTTGACATAGGTGTTTAATTCCGCTGCAAATTTGCGAAAAGGTTTTTATTTAAGCTAAAAAACCGCTTTCATTTTCGGAATTTGAGGTAAACAGCTACCTCATCTTTGACCCGCGTAGCTACATAGTGTAGTCCTGCTTCGGTGAATTCGTTGATGATTTCGGACTCAAAAAACAAGTCTTTCCCACATCCTTCGTGCTGCAAGCGTTTCACTTTTGAGACCTCTTCTTCGATGATGACAATGCCGCCTTCCATTACGCCATTTTTGATTTTCATGAGCATCTCGGAACGATTTTCGAATTCGTGCCAAGCATTAAAGACCCAAATTTGATTTTGGTTTTTAAAACCTTCCGGATTCAATTCAACCCCCGACTGCCAAACTAAACCCGTTTTCTCTGTAAAATAGTCGATGCTATCTTGGATATCTTCCTGTTCTACAAGTGGATCCACCAGCGTTAGGTGTTCTGCTGGATAATGCAAGCAAAGACTCACTTCCCACCAGCCATGTCCACAGCCAATTGAAGTGATATGGTCTTCTTTTTTCCATTGTCCAAAATCGTAGAATTCTTTCATAGACTCGCAATTTAAGGTATATTTGACCAATAAAATAAAAACACTATGGCGATTTTTATTGCACCTACGGCCAGTGTCATGGGCCGCGTTTTTGTCTCAAAGGATGTCTCCGTTTGGTATGGAGCGGTGATTCGTGCGGACGTAGAGGAAATTCACCTGGGTGAGGGCTGTAACATACAGGACAATGCTGTATTGCATGCGGATGAAGGCGATAAAACCATCATCGGCCCTCATGTAACGGTAGGTCACGGGGCCATTGTGCACGGCGCAGAAATAGGGGAGGGAAGTCTTGTAGGTATGCAAGCCACGGTGTTGAATAGGGCCAAAGTAGGTAAGTATTGCCTCATCGGTGCTCACGCTTTGGTAACGGAGGGAATGGAAATTCCCGACTATTCACTCGTTTTAGGAACCCCAGCCAAGGTCGTAAAAACGCTGAATGAAGATCAAATTAATCGTTTGAAATACGGACCACCTCATTATGTTAAAATGGGTGCCGAACATAAATCAGGCAAATTCCCTTTATTAACCACAGCTGACTTCGAATAATGGAACTCATTCTTATTCGCCATGCGCATGCAGGGCCACATACAGCAAACGATAAAGGACGTCATCTTTCGGAACGAGGTATCGAAGAAGCCCTTATTTTAGGAGAATGGATGCATTTGAAGCAATTTCCTGCGGGGTTTTGGTTGATTTCTGACGCCATCCGTACTCGCGAAACGGCTGAATTACTCGGTAAACCTTTCTCTGAATTCGAACTATCGGAATTTTGGTATACCTCTAGCGGTCCAGATTACGTGGCAGAAATTAGCAAGCGGAATGAACCTATTCTGTACTTAGTCGCTCACAATCCTTCTATTTCGTATTTGGCCTCGTATTTAACAGGAGATATGATTCAAATGGAAACCGCTGGTTGTCTATCTTTGCATTTTCCAGGTTTAAGCTCTTGGGCAGAAATGACGAAAGGCTCAGCCACCATCACACATCAACTATGAACAAGAATCAAAAAATCTTCCGCTGGGTATTAATATTATTTACGCTTCTAATGATTGCGTTAGCGGTGCAGATGGCAGTGAATACGACAGCGCCGTGGCATAAGAAATCGTTTATGAAATCTCAAAATCGTGCTGCGCAATGATTTTACAGATTTCATAAACGATTTCTGTCTAGAGAGCTAGTAAGATTATTCAAACTTTGCTCTTTGAAATTTGATATTTATATCATTTCATGAATGCATCGCCGCAGGCGATTCAAACTTTATGCTTTATTCTTTGTGCTTTATGCTTTAAAAGAATATCTCTACTCTATACTCTAAACTCTATGCTCTATATTCTATACTCTCTACTCTAAAGTACGCTTTCAATATGCTTTAGGTGATGGGTACAATGCCAAGCATATATCCCTAACACTTTATCTAATTGATAGGTAATCCCACGCTCAGGATGTAAATACGTTTTCTTCCAATCCGCCTCATTCATGGTTTCCATCAAATAAACCCAACGCAAGTGAATGAAGCGCAAGCCTTCAATTGACCAAGCGATTGGTGCTTGATTACCGTCTGGCATGGACGCCCAATTATTTTCATCATATGGTTTAATGGTCGGATTTTCTTCCGTTAAAGCCATCTTGAAACGGATGTAGCTGTTCATGTGGCTATCCATTAAATGGTGAATTACCTTGCGAGCAGACCAGCCCCCTTCACGGTAAGGTTTCTCTAATAAGGTTTCATCAACACCCTTTAACAAGGCAGTTAAATCGTCAGCTGTCGTTGCGATCGTTTTAATCCAAGCGGCTCTGATCTCTGGGGTAATTACCTCCGGATTCTTGTACTTACCAATGGGGTATTGCAATGGGTTTAGTTCTGTACTAGACATTCGTGTAAAATTTAGTGATATCGATGGCTGCTTCTCGTGTATGTGCTATCAAAGGGTGAACTCCTGTTTTGATGGCTTCTAACATTTCTTTGGCAGTATCTTTACTTAAATGAGCGACATGCAATGGAAGCAACGTTTCGCCTTCCTCGATTTCCAATGGAGTACAAACACGAACGTTTTCGGTTCCAAGAGCTGCTAATTCAGCTGCTTTCAGTTTAATAGTTTGGAAGCTCGTTTCTAGAGCCTCATCAGTCAAACCACTGATCTCTAAAACCTGTACTTCTTTCGCTGCTTTCGCTTGCAAAGAGGCCGCAATAGCTTCGTCTAATGTTTTCAATTGCTGGCTAATGAAATAGTAGTTTTTGCCGGTTCTTAAGCGCTCACGGATAGATTGGCGGATGAAGTAGGTCAAAGAATCGGTTACATTCAGCCCTATTTCGGCCATTTGCTTGAAGATTAATGAGCTAGGCGACATCCCTGGGATGGTATTGGGATCATGAAGCACAACAACCCCATTTTTATCAAGGAATCCATCGATGCGCGTACAAACGCCAAAACCTAAATCTTCAAAAGCTTGTTTTACTTGTGCCTGAATCACTTGTAAGTGAGCAAGGCTTGCGTGCATAGGGATGCGTTTGCGCGTTAATTTGGATTTGTATTTGGCATTAAAATCAAACACCTCTACGGATTCGTCGATAACGATTTCTGTAGGAGGAAGTGCCACTGCTTGTCCGGCTGGGGTTTGGATGACGCCACAGCTGAATTCGTTTCCATTCACGAATGACTCTAATAAGATGGCATCTTCCGAGTGAATGGATTGAATGCTTGCTTTTGTAACGGTATGCGTGAAGTATTCGCGGAGCGCTTCTAAAAGATTAGCAGGATGGTGGTATACCTGTTTTTGGAACACTACTGGGAAACCGATTCCCTCGTCTAGATTGACCATTTTTTGCAATAAAGCAACCTGTGCTTCTTCGTCTAGTTTTATCCACTCCTCACGGTAAATCTCTTCGATGAACAAGCATTTTTTGATGGCTTTATCGAAAACTTCAAGGGAATCTTCTTTCACGAAAGCAAGGCCGATGGAGGAACCTTGATGCGGCGCTTTGGCTACAAATGGAATACCGATTTCTTTCTTTACTTGTTCGAAAAGGGTCTCTCTGCCGTATTTAGTATAGTCGTCGCGCTGTAAAACGAAGAATTTCTTTTCTAATCCGACTGATTTCTGAAGCCATTCATTTTGTTTGGCCTTATCGATACCGATCGCTGAACCTAGAACGCTAGGACCAGAGTAAGGGATATTATACCACTCTAACAGTCCTTGGATACTTCCGTCTTCTGCACCAGGACCGTGCATGGCGATGAAGGCAAAGTCAAAGTGTTTGGTAAAATCAGCCGGTTGAATAACGGTTCCAACCTCACTTAATAGTTCTGCAGGATCTGCGTCAGGCAATGATTCAATGTAAACATTAAATGGAGCGGTTTGCAGGCGTTTAGGTGGGTAAAAAGAACGAATCGAATCCTCGAAAATGAGCTCCTCTTTGATTAAGATAAAATGGCCTAGGCTATCCACGAAAACGGGGATGGGCTGAAACAATGCCTTGTTCAAGTGAGCCATGGCCGTTTTACCGCCTAAAAAACTGATTTCCCGTTCACGCGCGGGGCCGCCAAAAAATATTCCTATCCGCATCATATGCCTTTTAGGGTTTTACTTCTTCTACTGCTGTAATTTCTGGGACATCTCTGCGGATGGCCTCTTCTACCCCTGCTCTAAAAGTCATGGCAGACATACTACAAGATTGGCAATTGCCTGTTAGCGCTAATTTAAGCACATTCTCAGGAGTGATTTCGACAATTTCTACATTGCCACCATCAGCCACTAAATAAGGCCTAATGCTGTCTAACGCGGTTTGAATTCGGGTATGTAGTGGGTGGTTTTCCATATTAAGAGGCTTGATTCGCGTTAGAAATAGCTACTTGCTGGGCTAAATTAGCGGCAATGGACGCAAAAGCATGGGCGCTTGGTCCTTCGCTCGATGCGATAGGCTTACCTTCATCTCCTGCCTCTCTAATCGCTTGAATTAAAGGGACCTCTCCTAAGAAAGGGACCTCATATTTTTCGGCTAATTGCTTTCCGCCATCCTTACCAAACAAATAGTATTTGTTTTCAGGCAATTCAGCTGGAGTGAAATAGGCCATGTTTTCTACTAATCCTAACAAAGGTACATTGATGCCGGCTTGCTTAAAGAAGGCTAAACCTTTCGTTGCATCAGATAGAGCGACTTTTTGAGGAGTCGTCACGATTACGGCGCCGGTTAATTTGATCAATTGTACTAAAGTCAAATGGATGTCTGATGTTCCTGGAGGAAGGTCGATTAATAAATAATCTAATTCATCCCAGTTCGTATCTCCAAAAAACTGGCGCAAAGCCTGCGTCATCATAGGACCTCTCCAAGGCACCGGACTTTCGCTCGGAGCTAAAAACCCCATTGAAATCATCTTGATACCATATTGCATGATCGGCTGAATGCGATTCTTACCGTCTACTTCTGTTACAAGTGGCTGTAAATCCTCCGCCCCAAACATGACCGGAATGGAGGGGCCAGAAATGTCTGCATCTAAAATCCCCACTTTCGCTCCCGCATTTTTCAAGGCCATCGCTAAGTTTGCCGTTACCGTCGATTTACCTACACCACCTTTACCTGATGCCACTGCAATCACGTTTTTTACGCCGGGAATGAGGGGGTCTTTAGAGGTCAAGGTAGTTACTTCGGCCGTCATGTTAATTACAATTTTCAGGTCTGGATGCACTAAGTTGTGAATCGCGTCCTCGCAATCTTTTCTAATTTTCTCTTTAAGTGGACAGGCTGGTGTCGTTAGAACGACCGTAAAGCGAACCTCGCCTACACCTAATTCCACGTCTTTAATCATGTTCAAGGTAACTAGATCTTTCTTCAGATCTGGTTCTTGAACAGTACTTAAAGCACCTAAAATAATCTCTTTGCTTATGCTTAATTCTCCCATGAATCTCTTTTCCTTTTCAAACCTCAAATATACGTGTTTTTTATTTCATGCGCGACGTATTCAGCGATTTTGCACGTATCAATTTCTTGGTATTTTTCGGTATTTAATTCCGCTAATAATACTTCTAAAACCCGCCTGTGGTCGATTAATTTAGCTGGGTGGGGTTTGTGTGCCAAAGTCCGGTAGATCGAGTTCCATTTTTTCACAATCGTTTGTAATTCTTGGTCGAAATAAGCCGCCATAAATCGCTCCCAAATATAGTCCTGCGCCTGCTCATTCGGATGAATCATATCTGCCTCACAAAAGCGGTAATCCCGCAATTCATCCAGCATAATTTCGTAGGCTGGGAAATAGTGTACGTTCTCGAATTGTTTGGAAACGATGTCAGCCGCAACTCGCAGGGTTGATTTAGAAACCTGGTTTTCCGTCATTCCGTCTTTCGTATGGCGGACAGGGGAGACGGTTAACACGACTTGAGTCGTAGATGGGAGATTATAGAGAAGAGAGCTGAAATTGGATACAATCTCATCTACCGTCGATAATCGTTTTTCGAAACGATCCGCTGGCATTTTGTGGCAGTTCGCGACGGTTTTATTTAGATGTTTGTCAAAATAACTAAATGATGTTCCCCACGTAAGGATTAAAAAGTCTGATGAAGCGGCAAAGGTGGATACCTCTGTAGCCACCGAACGAATGTCTGATAACAATTCAGAAGAGCTTGTCGCCGTAAATATAGAATGGTAATCGGGGTGTAAAAAATACCCTTCGTGCACATACAAATCTTCAGAAACTTCCCCTGATAATGCCTTGGAAATAGCGAATGGATGAAATAAAGTACCCAAAGGCTGCGTCATTACCTCCATCGGCAATTTATTTAAACGCGATCCCATGGAGGCCGCAAAACAAGAACCCATCGTCAGCACCCGGCTCCGATGGTTCATCGAAACGGGTGCTGCTGGGATGGAGAAAGTTGTCGTAAAATTCATTATTTTTTAGAAGTGGCCCAGTTGTTCATTTTGGTTTCCAATACGTCTAATGGCATATTTCCATCCTTTAATAGTTCATCGTGGAAATCAGAAAGCTTGAATTTAGGGCCTAATTCTTTGGTTAATCGTTCGCGAATCTCGCGGATTTTCAAGGCGCCTATTTTATAACTCAAAGCTTGAGCGGGAATGGCCATGTAGCGCTCGATTTCGGCAATTGTGCCTTCTTCACTTAATGGTTCATTGTCCATCATGAATTTAATTGCTTCTTCACGAGTCATGTTTTTTGAGTGCATTCCAGCATCCACAACTAATCTTATCGCGCGGTGCATTTCATCGCCAAGAGCTCCCATGTACTGGTATGGATCCGTATAAAGGCCTAATTCTTTGCCTAGGCTCTCGGTATACAATGCCCAACCCTCAGCGTATGCAGAGTTGCCTCCGAAGCGGCGGAATTTAGGCAAGTCACTATTTTCTTGCTGCAAACTCACTTGGTAATGGTGACCAGGAATAGCTTCGTGTAAGAATAAGCTTTCCATTCCGGATGTGGTATTGAATTTTTTAGCATCCAAAATAGGCACATAGAAAATTCCAGGACGTGTCCCGTCCTCTGATCCTTGGAAATATTCTGCTGATGCGGAGGCAGCCCGGAACGCTTCAGTTTGGCGAATTTCGAATGGCGTTTTAGGTGTTCGACCAAACATGGTCTTTAATTGCGGCTCCATTTTTTTGTGAATCGCATGGAAAGCGGCTAATACTTCTGCTGGTGTCTTGTAGGGATAGAATTTCGGGTCTGTCTTCATGTGAGTGAAGAATTCGGCTAACGTTCCCTTGAATCCCACTGCGTTCTTTGTTTTCTCCATTTCCGATCGAATACGTTTTACCTCACTCAAACCGGTTTGGTAAATTTCTTCCGCTGGTTTATCGGTAGTAGTTAACAAACGAATAAGGTATTGGTAATAGGCTGCTCCATTTTTCAACGCACTTATCCCCGTACTGGTACGGGCTTTTGGCAAATATTCATTTTGTAAGAATGAGGCTAAACGAGCATACGCTGGGAGAACTTCGTTTTGAATGGCTGCCGTGTATTCTGCCGTAAAACGCTTTTTATCTGCTTCAGAGAATGAGGCAGGGAATTGCTTTAATGGACCGTAAAAAGTGGATTCCTTGATGTCTTTAACTGCGAAAGCGGTTAATTGGGGGATGATTTTGACTACCAAAGCCTTGGGCAATACATAATCCTCTTTCATTCCTCTTCGGAAATAAACGATAGAGGAATCTAAGTAGGCTACTCCTTTTTTCATTCGCTTTGCCCAGTTTTCATAATCCTTTACGGTTTTGAATGGTTGAATTACCTGTCCTGATCCTAATTGAGCGAATGTCAAGTGAAAGCCGTAGAACTGGTTCAATGGGGTCAAATTGTCTGGGTAAGTCAATCCTTCCAAGCCTAATTGGATGTCACGTGTCAATAAATCATAAGTGATTTGATCGTTCGCATTTAAATCATCCCGATGCAAGGTTGATAATGATTGCTGGTATTTCTCTAAAACCGATTTAACTAATGCGCGGTGGCTGTCCGTAAAATCGATGTTTAATTGATCATTGTAGCGGTTATCACCGTTTGCTGTGGCCGATCCAGGATTGAGTTTTAATTGCTCTTCGTAATAATCGCCTACGATTTTGGCTAATTCGGAAGAGGGTTGGTCTGATTTTTTACACGCGAAAAAGGTCAAAAGGAGACCTAGGTAGAGGAGTTTTTTCATGGAGAATTTGCTGATTTTAGAGGCAATTTACGTAAATTGGTCTTTGCATTTATACCTAAGTTACGAATTTATACTTTAAAGATTTACTATGTCAGGATTGGGAGCGGAGCGCGCACGGTTACAATTACGAAACGATAATAAAGGGTGGAAAAAATGGGGGCCTTATTTGACGGAACGTCAGTGGGGTACCGTGAGAGAAGATTATTCTACCCATGGAAACGCCTGGAGTACGATAACCCATGATATGGCGCGTTCCAAGGCTTATCGTTGGGGTGAAGAGGGCATAGGTGGAATATCTGATAATAAACAACACGTTTGTTTTGCTTTTGCTTTTTGGAATCACCGAGATCATATTTTAAAAGAACGCTTTTTCGGGTTAACCGGTGCAGAATCGAATCACGGGGAGGATGTTAAAGAACTCTATTATTACCAAGATTCGACGCCTACGCATTCTTACCAAAAAATGCTGTACAAGTATCCACAGCAAACGTTCCCTTATCAAAAACTGATAGACGAATCGAAGAAACGAAACCGACATGAGCCAGAATACGAGCTGTTAGATACGGGCATTTTTGACAATAATGAATACTTCGATATTTCGATTGAATATGCGAAAGCAGATGAACAAGATATATTGATCAAAGTGACCGTGGAGAATCGCTCGAAAGTCGCAGCGCCTATCACGGTGTTACCCACTATTTGGTACAGAAATACTTGGTGCTGGGGGTACGAAAAATACAATTACAAACCACTTTTGACGGGGGTGGGCAATTCCTTCATTGAGGTAGATCATCGCGTGGTAGGTCGATTTAAGTTGTATGCGGAAGAGGCAGATGAGTTTCTATTCTGTGACAATGAGACCAATTTTCAGCGTTTACACCACTCGGATAATTTATCGCATTTTACCAAAGATGGAATCAATGAATACATCGTTAATAAAAATAAGCATGCGGTAAACCCGAATCACATTGGGACAAAAGCCTCCGTAAAATACACCGACAAAATTCCGGCGGGAGGGAAAAAAGTCTATCGTTTGCGTCTGAGTAATGTGACACAGCGTGAGCCATTCGCAGATTTTGATCAAATTTTTGAAGACCGAATCATCGACGCAGATCAATTTTATGCGGATTTGCAGAAGGGAATCGAGGATGATAACCTGCGGTCATTGCAACGTCAGGCCTATGCCGGAATGTTGTGGACGAAACAGTGGTATTACTATAATGTGTTCGAGTGGATTAAGGGCGATCCATCCATGCCTAAGCCGGATCCTAGCCGGAAAAATGGCCGAAATAGCACTTGGAGGCATATGTATGCCGCGAATATTCTGTCGATGCCAGATAAATGGGAGTACCCTTGGTTTGCCGCGTGGGATTTAGCGTTCCATACCTTGCCTTTGGCCAGATTAGATCCTGATTTTGCCAAAAGACAGCTGGCCGTTATCCTCCGCGAATACTATATGCATCCGAACGGCCAAATTCCTGCCTACGAATGGTCCTTCTCGGACGTTAATCCGCCGGTGCACGCTTGGGCCACTTGGAAGGTATACGAGATCGACAAGGAAATGAATGGCGGTAAAGGGGATGTGGTCTTCCTAGAACGCATTTTCCATAAATTACTATTGAATTTCACTTGGTGGGTAAACCTGAAAGACGAAGGAGGAAACAATATTTTTGGGGGAGGATTCTTAGGGATGGATAACATCGGGGTGTTCGACCGCTCAGCTCAATTGCCTACAGGAGGGCACTTAGAACAAGCCGATGGAACGGGTTGGATGGCTATGTACAGTTTGAATATGCTACGTATTGCCTGCGAAATAGCGATCGAAAATCCGGTTTACCAAGATATGGCTTCTAAATTCTTCGAGCACTTCTTGCACATCGCAGGAGCTATGCAGGCCATCGGTGGTGATAAATTAAACCTTTGGGATGAAGATGATCAGTTTTATTATGACATGTTGCACAAAGAAGATGGTTCGGCTGAACTTCTGAAAGTGCGCTCCATGGTAGGGTTGATTCCACTTTTTGCGGTAGAAACCTTGACTTCTGATATGCTCGAGAAATTGCCAGCTTTCAAACGCCGTGTCGAATGGGTTTTAGCAAACCGTCCAGACTTAGCGAACTTGATTTCGCGTTGGTATGAACCGGGAAAAGGAGAGACGCGTTTACTGTCCATCTTGCGTGGCCACCGGATGAAGATGATTATGAAAAGGATGTTTGATGAGACGGAATTCTTGTCTGAGTTTGGCATTCGTTCTTTGTCTAAATACCACAAAGAGCATCCCTATAAATTCGCATACGAGGGAGGAACCCTGCAAGTGGATTATACGCCCGCAGAGTCTACGGGTGATATGTTTGGAGGTAATTCGAACTGGCGTGGGCCTATATGGTTCCCCATGAACTACTTAATTTTAGACTCCTTGTCTAAATTCTCTGACTATTATGGTTCCGATTACGAGGTAGAATTCCCGACGAATTCGGGCGAAATGATGAATATCAAAGATGCTGCACGCGGAGTTTCTGAGCGTTTGCTAGCGATGTTTGTGCCCGGGAAAGACGGAAAAATTCCGATGTATGGCGAATATGATAAATTTAAAGATCCACATTTTAAAGATTCACACCTCTTCTTCGAATACTTCGATGGAGATACGGGTAAAGGATTAGGCGCAAATCATCAAACGGGTTGGACGGGCTTAATTTCCGAAATAATCAGACAATTACATGGCAAAAACTAGTCCAGAAGAGAATTTTGCGGCCTTAGGCCTAACACTTCCACCTGCCCCTAAACCGTTAGGTGTGTACAAACCGGGTTTACAGGTAGATCATTTTTACTATGTCTCAGGCCATGGAACGGTACAAGAAGATGGTTCATTGATCATTGGTCGAATCGGAAAAGACTTGGATATCGAAGAGGGAAAACTGGCGGCGCGTCAGGTGGGTTTAGCGATTTTGGCGACCTTAAAAGCTCAGCTAGGATCACTTAATCGTATAAAACGGGTGATCAAAGTCCTTGGCATGGTCAATGCAACGGACGATTTCTTGCGCCATCCTTACGTGATTAATGGTTGTAGTGAACTATTCGCCCAGGTGTGGGGAGAAGAACATGGCGTAGGCGTTCGTTCCGCGGTGGGAATGGGGACTCTGCCAGATAATATTCCGGTAGAAATCGAAGCGGTTTTTGAACTAAACGACTAAGCGGAAACTTCTAGCATGGCTTTCAAAGCCTTGTAGGCAGGAACACGTGTTTTTTCCGCTAATTGGATTTCAGGTAGCTCATAGTACAAAGCATTGTATAATTTCTCCAGCGTATTCATCTTCATGTACGGACACTCGCTGCATGCACAGGTGTTTTGCTCGTTAGCAGGCGCCGGAATCAAGTGCTTGTGAGGCACCGATTGCTTCATCTTATGCATGATGCCCGCCTCTGTTGCTACGATGAAAGTGGAATTAGGCGAGGTTTCAACAAATTTCAATAAAGCCGTCGTTGAACCAACATAATCCGCTTCTTTCAAGATTACTTCCTTGCATTCTGGGTGTGCGATCAATAAAGCATCTGGGTATTCTTGTTTTAAAGCGGCTAATTTCTCTAAAGAAATGTCAATGTGCACCATACAGGCACCTTCCCAAAGTATCAATTCTCGACCCGTCTTCTGAGCCACATAGCGACCTAAGTTCGCATCAGGGGCGAAGATGATTTCGCGATCCGCCGGAATGGACTCCACGATTTGTACCGCATTCGATGAGGTACAAATGATGTCCGTCATTGCTTTGATATCGGCCGAACAGTTGATGTAAGATACTACCACTGCATGAGGGTGCTTTGCTTTCAAAGCCGCAAATTCAGCTACTGGCACAGAATCCGCTAAGGAACAACCTGCGTTAAAATCTGGAACGACGACTTTTTTAGTCGGGTTCAAAATTTTCGCTGTTTCACCCATGAAATGAACGCCACAGAAGACGATTAAATCTGCCTCTGTTTTCTCAGCTGCCTGGGATAAACCTAAACTGTCGCCTACGTAATCTGCTAACTCTTGGATTTCCCCATCTACGTAGTAGTGTGCCAAAATCACCGCATTTTTCTCCTTCTTTAAGCGTTGGATTTCGGTGATTAGTTCAACTCCTTTAGGGGTAGAACGGGCAATGTAGCCCACAGAGGTAGCTTCTTCTTGTAAATTCATTTCGCTTTTAGGCTTAAATCTAAACTTTTCACTTGGTGAGTTAATGCTCCCACCGAGATATAATCGACTCCTGTTTCGCCGTAGGCACGGAGTGTTTTTTCGGTAATTCCTCCCGATGCTTCTGTAACAAAGCGTCCATTGATCTTGCGAATCGCGTCTCGTAGTCTGTCCGGCGTAAAATTATCGAGCATAATGCGCTTCACGCCGCCTATGGCAAGGACTTCATCCAATTCAGTTTCGTTCCTAACCTCGATCATCACATCTACCGGTTTGGCTAGGGTCTTATTGTAGCTAAATGCTTTTTCCAAAGCCTGCTTAATTCCCCCCGCAAAGTCCACATGATTATCTTTAATCAAGATCATGTCGAATAAGCCGTAACGGTGATTTACCGCTCCACCTATCTGACAAGCCCATTTTTCTGCCAAACGGAAGTTAGGAGTTGTCTTTCTCGTATCTAATAATTTTGCTCTAGTTCCCTCAAGAATGTTTACCAAAGAACGTGTGTAAGTCGCAATCCCTGACATACGTTGCATGCAGTTCAACACTAAACGCTCTGCTTTCAATATCGATTGGGAGGATCCACTGACCTCTAAAACCACTTGTCCTGGCTCGATCCAGGTTCCATCCGGAATGAATACCTTCACTTGTAATTCGGGATCTACTTCCTTGAAAATAGCTAAAGAAAGCTCAACTCCAGCCAACACGCCTCGGTCCTTTACCTTCAGTTCCGCGGTTCCTACTGCATCCGCTGGGACCGTAGAAAGCGAGGTGTGATCTCCATCACCCACATCTTCCCGAAGGGCTGATTGAATGAAGGCTTGTAGGTAAGAAGGGTCTTTGTAGTTAAACATGTGCGTATTTTCCGTCCCAAAATTACGAAAATTACCCGGAGAATTGATTTCTAAGAAAAATATCCTATTTTTGCTCTCTACAATGCAAAAGAAGGTAAAAATATCCCATCTCATTCTGTTTATCCCGGTGCTTTTTTGGCTCGTGGCTAAGCCTATCTCCTTGTTCGCAGTAGAGACAGGTGCAGTAAAGACGGAAAAGACTTCTAAGCAAACGATTGTAAAGGCCGAGCAGAATGTTTATCAATCTGCCACCAACTTACAACTCGATTTTCCACAAGATTGGAACTTCAGTAGCCCTACCGAAATCTTCGTTGCGCGCTCGATGCAAGCCATTAAATTGCCTGCATTTACTCATCGCACGCAATTCTTACGAATTTTATTTACCCAATTTATTGCCACCCTGGCGCCGTGAGGAACAGTGGGCAGTAGCCAGTAGCCAGTGGGCAGTGGACAGTTCTGAGGAACCATTCACCATTTACCACTCACCATTTACCATTTATAATTCACCATTTACCATTTTAAATTATGCGTTACAAAAGTGCCATTATTTGGCTGTCCACGATTATTTCAGCCTTATGTATTTTCTTCCTTTCGTTTACATGGAAGTCTAATCAATTAAAAGAACAAGCTATCCAATATGCTACCACAGCAGATGGCAAAGTAGATGCGGCGAAGCGTTTACATTTCATTGATTCCCTTTGGAAACAACCCGTATATATCGGATATACGTTACAAGAAGTGACTCAGTATGCTTTGCAAAAAGGTCTTGACTTAGAAGGAGGTTTGCATGCGGTTTTAGAGGTTTCTCCAGCAGAAATCTTGCGTGCACTTTCAGGTAAGTCAAATGATCCAGCATTTGAGAAAGCATTAGCAGCGGCAGGTGCGGCGCAAGCAACTTCGACTAAATCATTTAACGAATTGTTCTACGAGGAATTCGCGAAGGCTGCTCCTAACCAAACCTTGGCATCTGTATTCGCTAATTCAGTGAACCGCGGTAAAATCTCTTCTACATCTTCCGATTCACAAGTGAAGAAAGTGATCGATGCAGAAATCGACGGTGCAGTGGATCGCGTTTATAAAATTATTCAAGCACGTATCGATAAATTCGGTGTAGCTAACCCGAACATCCAACGCCTTCCAGGTACAAACCGTATTCAGGTAGAATTACCAGGTGTGGAGAATCCAGAGCGTGCACGTAAATTATTATCAGGCGCTGCAAAATTAGAATTCATAGAGTGCTATGAATTGAATGAATATGGTGCTGGTTTAAATGCCTTAGGTGCCTTATTAGACAAGGAAGAGAAAGCTCCAGTAGCAGCTGCACCAGCGGCAGCTTCGGCGACGAAGGATACAGCGGCAAATGCTTTGGCAAACAAATTAGCAGCAGCCCCTGCGACGAAGGATTCAGGAAAAGCGAAAGCAGATACGTCTGCTGGTTCTGCTTTAACAAAATTATTCTTGCCTTTAGGAAACAACATCGGTGTATATGTGAAAGATACGGCTCGTGTGAACGCATTATTTGCTCGTGCTGAAGTAAAAGCAATGTTCCCTGCTAACTTAACGTTTGCTTGGGCAGCGAAAGGAATTCCAGCAAAGAACGGTGATGAAATCCTTACGTTAGAGGCATTGAAAAAAGGCGAAGGCCAATCAGCACCATTAGAGGGTGATGTGATTACAGATGCAGCACAAGATTTTGATCAGGCGGGTCGTGCAGAAGTAACGATGGCGATGAACGGAACGGGTGCACGTATTTGGAAAAACTTAACAGGTGCAAACATCGGACGTCGTATCGCGATTGTTCTAGATGGGTATGTGTATTCTGCTCCAGTGATTAACGGTGAGATTCCAGGTGGTCGTTCTTCGATCGCAGGTAGTTTCTCAGTTGAAGAGGCAAAAGACTTAGCGAACGTATTGAAAGCAGGTAAATTACCAGCGCCTACGCGTATCGTTGAAGATGCGTTTATTGGTCCATCCCTGGGAGCGGAGGCGATTAACCAAGGATATATGTCCATGGGCTTAGGTTTATTATTAGTGATCGTGTTCATGATTGGTTACTATGGTACACCAGGTTGGATGGCAAACTTAGCCTTGTTCTTTAACGTCTTCTTTATTGCCGGTGTTTTAGTTCAAATCCAAGCCGCTTTAACGCTTCCTGGTATCGCGGGTATCGTGTTAACTTTAGGTATGGCGGTCGATGCGAACGTATTGATTAACGAGCGTATTCGGGAGGAATTACACAAAGGAAAAGGCTTGTTAGATGCGATTAATCTAGGTTACGAGAAAGCTTTAAGCGCGATTTTGGATGGTAACATCACAACCGTATTAATCGGTGTAATCTTGATTATCTTCGGATCGGGTTCTGTGAAAGGTTTCGGTGTAACACTTTGTATCGGTTTAGTTACATCCGTATTTACGGCCGTTTATATTTCTCACATCTTAATTGATTGGATGGCGAAACGTGCGATCAAAGCGGGTAAGGAGAAAGAAATGACATTTGAAACGTTTATCTCGCGTGATCTTTTCAAAGGAATGAACTTCGATTTCATTGGTAAGCGTAAGTATTCTTACTGGTTCTCTTGGTCGCTAATTGCGGTGGGAGCAATCGTTTTATTCATGCAAGGTGGTTTCAACTTAGGGGTGGATTTCAAGGGTGGACGTTCGTACGTAGTTGAGTTCAATCAAGCGGTTCCTACAGACAAGGTGAAAGAAGCCTTAGTAGATGATTTTGGTGGAAAAGGCGTGGAGGTGAAAACGTTCAACGGTCCTACGAAATTAAAAGTGACCACCTCTTACTTAGTAGAAGATGAGTCATTAACAGCAAATAATACGGTCCGTACTGCATTAGAGACAGGATTGAAAGAATTTGCTGCGCAGGGACCTAAAGTTGTTTCAACTTCAAAAGTAGGAGCAACAGTTGCCGATGATATTTTGACACAATCATTCGTGTCCATTTTCTACGCCTTGATTGCGATCTTTATCTACATCTTGGTCCGTTTCCGTAAGTGGCAATATTCATTAGGGGGTATTGTTGCCTTGGTTCACGATACTTTAGTGGTATTAGGTATGGTAGGTATCGTTCGTTTATTCGGTTTCGAATTAGAAGTAGATCAAGTATTTATTGCGGCGGTATTAACAGTAATTGGTTATTCTATTAACGATACGGTGGTAGTATTTGACCGTATCCGTGAAGAAATCGGTTTAGATGCTGATTTAGGGAACAAAGCGTTAATGATTAAAACGATTAACGAATCAATTAACCACACCATGTCGCGTACGGTGATGACGGCGACTACGGTATTCCTAGTGGTAACGGTGTTATTAATCTTCGGTGGCGACGTGTTAAGAGGTTTCTCTTTCGCGATGTTTATCGGGGTGGTGTTTGGTGCTTATTCGTCTATTTTCGTGGCGGCACCGATTGTGATTGACTTCGGAACTTCGAAGAAAGAAAAGAAATAGTTTGTTCTGCTGGTTGCTCGAAAGAGTGACCAGCATTTTTATTTCATCCTAAAAACGAGCATTATGAATAACAGTATTTGGAGAAAAAAACCAATGCATATGTTTGAGCAAGACATGCAAAAAAGCGAGCTCAAGCGTGTATTAGGAAAATGGAGTTTAACAGCGATCGGTATCGGTGCGATTATCGGTGGCGGTGTTTTCGTATTAACGGGTACAGCCGCTCACTATCACGCGGGTCCTGCATTAGCTATTTCATTTGTTATCGCGGGTATTGGTTGTATTTTCGCAGCCCTTTGCTACGCTGAATTTGCGGCCATGTTACCAGTAGAAGGTAGCGCTTATGCCTATGCTTATGGAACCGTAGGCGAATTATTTGCTTGGATTATTGGTTGGGGATTAATTCTCGAATATGCCATGGGTGCCATGACGGTCGCCGTGAGTTGGTCGGGTTATTTTAATAAGCTCCTCCATCTTTTTGGAATTCACTTGCCTGCTAATTTAACAAATGACCCTGTTTCTTTTGGTGGGGCTGCGGTGAATCTACCTGCTTTAGTGATTGTTTGGTTCGTGACATGGATTCTTGTAAAAGGAATCAAAGAAGCAGCGAGTGCGAATAACTTAATTGTGGTCTTGAAAGTGGCTGTGATTTTATTTGTCATCATCATGGGTGCTTTCTACATCGACGTGGCAAACTGGTCTCCGTTTATTCCAGAAGAATCGTTAGTGAAGCACGAAAGTGGTGAAATGCTTCCTGCGTATGGCTGGGGTGGTATTATCTCTGGTGCATCTGCAATCTTCTTTGCGTATATCGGTTTTGATGCAGTGTCTACACAAGCAGGAGAGGCCATCAATCCGAAGAAAGATATGCCATTCGCGATTATCGCGTCCTTATTGATTTGTACGGCGCTTTACATCGCGGTTTCATTGGTATTAACGGGAATGATTAACTACAAAGATATTACCGGCGATGCCCTGAAAGCTCCTGTTGCCTTTGCCTTTGATGTGGCAGGTCAACCTTGGGCTGTATTTGTCATTACAGCAGCCGCTACAGCAGGCTTACTATCCGTTATGTTAGTGATGATGTTAGGTCAAACCCGTGTGTTTTTAGGAATGGCGAAAGATGGTTTATTGCCACAATTCTTCGCTGAAGTTCACCCTACTTTTAAAACACCTTGGAAATCAACGATTCTGGTAGGTGCCGTGGTTTCGATTGTAGCTGGTTTTACCCCTATTTCATTATTGGGTGATATGACAAGCTTCGGAACTTTGTTCGCCTTCACTATGGTTTGTTTAGCGGTATGGATTCTTCGTTTCAGAGATCCAAACCGTGACCGTCCTTTCAAAGTGTCCGGTTTAAATATCATAG
>DLPD01000030.1:13731-77392 GCA_002479785.1 Cytophagaceae bacterium UBA7467 | reverse complement strand
TTAGGTCCTAAAAAATAGGTACCTATTAAAATGACTATTATTGCAAGTATTTTCTTCATAGCTTATTCTTTTGCCCAATTCAAACGATCGGCAGGGTTAAATTTCCACGGACTTTGATTCGTCTCCACATTTGCAAACATGGCATTCCATGCACCCGGAGCATCTGAAAGTTCCATGATTTGGTAGCGACGCATTTCTAAAATAATACTTAAGGGAGAAAGCTCCATGGGACATGCTTCTACGCAGGCCTGACAAGAGGTGCAGGCGCGTAACTCCTCGGCAGAAATTCGGTCAAACAAGGATTTCCCGTCTTCTATGAATGTTCCTTTATGGGCTTTCAAAATTCCTCCCACCTCTTCCAATCGATCCCGGGTATCCATCATTATTTTACGTGGCGATAAGGCTCTACCAGTCTGGTTCGCCGGACATTGCTCCGTGCATCGACCACATTCTGTACATGAATAGGCATCTAAGGCATTCTTCCAGGTTAAATCCACCACGTCTTTGGCCCCAAACTTCAAATTCGCAGCGGGCTGCTCCTCCACCGGCTGCCCTAACATCAACTTGACCTCGTGTGTTACCGCAGGCATCGCTGACATCTTCGCAGCTGATTCTAAACTCGAAAAATAGGCAGAAGGGAATGCAAAAAAGATATGCAAGTGTTTCGAATAAGTTACATATAAGGCGAAAGATACTATCCCTACAATGTGAAACCACCAAGCGGCGCGTTCAAGCAAGATTAAAGAAGAAGTCGAAAGCTGCGTAAAAATACCCACTAATTGCCCAGAAATCACAAAGGATCCCACCGTTTGATAATGTTCCACCCCGCGCGTTTGCAATACCGCATCCGCACCGTTCATCGTCCACAAGGCCAGCATTAATATAACTTCAATAAGCAAAATTTGGTAGGCATCTTTTACCGGGAATCCAGCAAGTTCTGTATGATTCGCCGCCTGTAATCTAGCTACGCGAAACACCCCACGACGCAGAAAAAAGAACACACATGCCACAAAAACACCACCCGCCAAGATCTCGAAAAAATGCATTAATCCGGTATATAACGAGCCTAAAAAGGGCGCAAAAAGGCGGTGAGTACCTAATAGACCATCTAAAATAATTTCGAGAATCTCTATATTAATGAGTATAAAACCCATGTAAATCAAGAAGTGAAAAAAGCCAACAAGGGGCTTATTGAACATTTTCTTTTGACCAAAGGCTAATAAAGCCATACGTTTAAAACGTTCAGACGGACGATCCGATAATTCCACAGGACGCGCTAATCGAATCGTTTGGATAATAAGCGAAAAACGCTGAAAAATCAGGTAAGACATTCCCCCTAGAAGGGCGATAAAAAGCATCTGAGGCAAATAGTTCATCGTTGATGTAGAAAGTACCTAAATGTAAAAAAAATCTATGATAATTCCTTTTTCAAAAAGCGACCTGTATGACTATTTTTTTCTTTAGCAATCTGCTCTGGCGTTCCGCTTGCTATTAATTGTCCTCCCGCGTTTCCCCCTTCAGGACCCATATCAATTAGGTAATCGGCTACTTTAATCACGTCCATATTGTGTTCGATAATCAAGACCGTATTCCCTTTATCTACCAGCTTCTGCAATACATCTAATAACAGACGCACATCTTGAAAGTGTAAGCCAGTCGTAGGCTCATCCAACACATAAAGCGTCTTACCTGTATCCTTTTTAGAAAGTTCTTCTGCCAGCTTTACGCGTTGCGCCTCACCTCCAGAAAGGGTCGTGGCGTGTTGACCTAAGGTGATATATCCTAAACCTACTTCAGCTAAAGTCTGTACACGACGGAAAATACGAGGCTGGTTTTCAAAGAATTCCAAAGCCTGCTCCACTGTCATATCCAACACATCTGAAATGGATTTACCTTTGAAGCGAACTTCCAAAGTCTCGCGGTTAAAGCGTTTCCCCTTACATGTTTCGCATTCTACTAATACATCAGGCAAGAACTCCATCTCAATCTTTTTGCGACCTGCTCCCTCACAGCTTTCGCATCGGCCTCCCTTCACATTAAAACTAAATCGTCCGGCCTTGTATCCGCGGATTTTAGATTCAGGTAATTCGCAATAGAGCGTGCGAATGTCGCTATACATATTGGTATAGGTAGCAGGATTAGAACGAGGGGTTCGGCCAATCGGACTTTGGTCCACTTCGATAACTTTATCGATATTTTCCAAACCCACAATCGACTTGTGCGGCATTGCATCCCGCTTGGTTCGATCGAAATGTTGCTTCAATTTCAACACCAAGGTATCATGAATCAAAGTCGATTTCCCAGAACCCGAAACCCCAGTCACGACCGTCAAAGTCCCTAATGGAAACTTCACGGAGACGTTCTTCAAATTATTCCCAGTCGCCCCTTTCAACTCAATACTTAAACCATTGCCTTTGCGACGAACAGCTGGCACCGCAATTTCTAGCGCACCATTCAAATATGCCGCCGTAGGCGTCTTCAATTTCAAAAACTCGGTTGGAGTACCGGAACCCACCACATTTCCTCCATGACGACCTGCTCCTGGACCGATGTCTAGAATATAATCAGACTCCAGCATCATATCCTTATCGTGTTCCACGACTAGCACTGAATTGCCTAAATCCCTTAAATCTTTTAAGGCTTGAATTAACTTCTCATTATCACGCTGATGTAAACCAATACTCGGTTCATCCATAATGTATAAGACTCCCACGAGTTGCGTCCCTATCTGAGTGGCTAAACGAATCCGTTGAGCCTCTCCCCCTGACAAACTTTTCATCGGTCGATCGAGCGTCAAATAAGTCAAACCGATTTGAGTTAAAAAACCTACCCGCTTTCTGATCTCTTTCAACACTTCCACCCCGATCTGCTGCTGGCGATCGCTCATTCGTGTTTCCACGTCAGTGAACCAAGCCTCAAGCTCGTTGATATCCATTTGGGCTAATTGCCCGATGTGTTTATCCGCAATGCGAAAGTGCAAGGATTCTTTCTTCAAGCGATACCCATCGCATTCCGGGCATTTCTTGATGATCATAAAATCCTTCAACCAGTCTTGAGTCTTTTCAGATCCCGTCTCTTGCTGGCGTTTCAGGAAGTTTACGATGCCATCGTATTTGGTATTCCATTCCGTTCCCTCGTATTTCTTAGACGGCACTGCAACAGGCGCGTCAGAACCATATAGCATTAATTCAATCGCCTCCGCCGGAAATTTGGCGATAGGAGTAGAAAGACCTACCTTAAAGGGCTTTAACAGCACCTCTAATTGCTTAAAAATCCACAGCTCCCGGTATTCCCCGATTGGCGCTATCGCGCCACGGATAATGCTTAAAGAGCGATCTGGGATTACAGAATCTTCTGTAATCTCTTCGACTACGCCTAGTCCATTGCAACAAGGACAAGCGCCATAGGGACTATTGAATGAAAAGGTATTCGGTGCGGGTTCGTCATAGGACAAACCAGTCGCCGGGTCCATTAAGGTCTGGGAGAAGTAATGTAATTTATCAGCAGCATCTAAGACATACACTTGTCCTTTGCCTTGGTTCATCGCGGTTTGTAGGCTTTGGGATAAACGCAAACGTTCGTCCTTGGTAACCACTAAACGATCTACCACTATTTCAATATCGTGAACTTTAAAACGGTCGACCTGCATCTTGGGTTCGATATCCATGATTTCGCCATCGATCCGCACTTTCGTATAGCCCCACTTCGCGATTTGCACGAACAATTCGCGGTAATGTCCTTTACGACCTTTGACTACGGGAGCGAGTAATACAACCTTACCTTTATTAAACTGTGTCAATAAGGTATCGATGATTTGATCGACGGATTGCTTGACCATTTTCTCACCGGATAAGTACGAAAATGCTTCTCCCGCACGGGCATACAATAGACGCAAGAAATCGTAAATTTCGGTTGTCGTTCCTACGGTAGATCGTGGGTTTTTAGAGGTGGTCTTCTGTTCAATGGAGATCACTGGCGAAAGACCTTCGATCTTGTCTACATCCGGCCGTTCCATGTTTCCAAGGAAAGAACGGGCATAGGCAGAGAAAGATTCCATGTAGCGTCTTTGACCCTCTGCATAAATCGTATCAAACGCTAGGGATGATTTTCCCGATCCCGAAATACCCGTCACCACCACCAGTTGATTGCGTGGAATGGAAACGTCAATATTCTTTAAATTATGCTCGCGTGCACCCAGCACTTGAATGTGGGAAAATCCGGTAGAATCAGACGCTTTAGAAGCCATAGTTAGGGAATCGATCGATCCACAAAGGTACAAAAAAAGAGGCTGCCCTTTTAGGGGCAGCCTCAACATAATTTCAAAAAATCTTATTTATTCAACAATTCGTCGAAAGTGATACTTACATAGTAAATGCTTCCGATTAATGGGTTACCCCATCCTGTTGTATAAGCAACTCCGCCTAAGTTCGTACCACCTACTTTGATGATCGACTTAATCTCAGCTACTTTCTTGCTTACTTGCATATCTAATGTTGAGAACGCAGGAATCATAGACAATTGTTGTTGATTCACTACTTGGTTTACAAAAGAAGATTGCCAAACAAATTGATCTTGGTATCTCCAAGTCGCATTGAAGCCCCAACCTGAATTTCCGATGTTACGATTTCCTAAAGAAACGTTCGTACGGTAGTTCGGAGTGTTGAAACCTAATTGGTAATCAGCTAATCCACCATTGTCTTTTACTGCATTGTAAGAAACGTTTGTACCTAATGCCCAACGCTTTCCTAAATCATAATCGATGCCTAAGCCCCAACCGTTAGTAACCACTTCGTTATCCACGTTAGATGGGAATGAGAAGTAGTTTAATGAACCTGCCAAAGTTGTGCTAGGTTGCGCTACCACTTGACCAGCAGAGAAGTTCGTGAAGTTAGATTGGTAAGCATAGAAATCCACAAACATTTGTGGTGTGATCATTCCTTTGTAACCAATTTCAACCGTTTGAACTTGCTCTGGTTTCCAAGCCTTGGCCTTGTAAGTTACCCACTTAGTAGGATCTGTTTGGTTCGCTAAAATCGACTGTAAGGTATACGAGTTACCTGATAATTTGTAACGATCTTGAACGACTGCTAAACCACCTAGTAAACGAGCAGAAGGAGTTAACAAGTTAATGTATTGATCCTGTGTGGTAGGAATACGGAAACCAGTTTGTAATGATGCACGGAAGTTAGAAGTTCCTTGAGTCAATACCCCAGAAATACGTGGGCTAAACACACCTTCGAAGTTTTCATTCTTATCATAACGAAGTGATCCCGTTACTTTCAAGTGATCAGCAAATAATTTCTTGGATGCTTGTGCGTATGCACCGTATTCGTTGATAGAGAACTCGCTACCATCATCTTGCAGCGCAAATAAGGTTCCTTCTGAGTTCAAGGCATATTGACGGAAGTTCGCACCTACGATCAATTCTAGTTTGTTATTCACTTTTTCAGTTAAGTTATACATACCCTCTAAGTGGTATAAAGCAGACTTATCTGTAAACTTAGCTCCTTGAGGAAGTGGCTTAGCCTTGATAGCATCTACCGCCGCGTTAAACGCTGCAGTTCCTGGCACTAAACGACCTGCATCAGATGCTGCACGTGCTGTTCCATGGTAGTAAGGGAAAGAAGCTTGTGTACTCGCAACTGCTAAACCAACCGCTGAAGCAGGAGCAACCCCTTTCAATAAGTTTGTTTGTAATACAGTTCCAAAGTTAGTCAATGCTAAACCAGCAAAAGTCGAGAAGTATTGAGGATACCAAGCCGTAGATGGCTTAGCTGCTTCATTTACTAATTGACCTAATGTACCTGTAGCATACGCATCTCCTGAATTCTCTTGTGTTGTATAAGCACGAACGAAGAAGTTAGAACCTTTTAATTCAGCTTTATACTGTCCCATCGAGAAGTTTTTGATCGAGTAACGATCCGCTCCGGTGTACATCGTAGTACCTTGACCATACGATCCTTGTAAGATCAACTCTACTTTATCATTAAAACGATAGTGCAAAGCCGCATTGAATTTGATGTTACGGTTCGCATAAGAGGATAAATCACGCTCTGCATACCCTTCACGAGAGATGTTCACGTTAGGTACAATGTATCCTAAAATAGCAGATGGCGTTAACAAACCACCTGTCGCAGCAGAAATTTGATTAATCCCAGCTGTTAAGGGATTCGTAGGAACTCCTAATAATGGCTTTAATGAAGTTAACATATTTACGTTCGTCTCATCACCATACACACTAACGCCATTGTAAGCTAAGTTCGTAACCCTAGAACCTGCTCCTAAAACGGTACCATTAAGTAATGATTGATCACGCGTATCCGTGGCCTGCCAGTCATCAGCGGTCAATTGGTTGAAGTTTAATTTGAAAGCAACTTTGTTATTAAATGCTTTCGCAAAACGAACCGAAATATCTCCGTATGGCGTAGTCGTTTCTGAACGGTTGCTTGCATACATCGCTCCTGTTTTCACTTGAGCCGATAATCCTTGGAATAAGAAAGGAGATTTCGAATCCATCAAGATGATACCGTTCATCGCGTTAGGACCATATAGAGCAGACGCTGCACCTGGCAATAAGTCTACTGATTGTAAATCTAATTCAGAAATACCTACAATATTACCTACAGAGAAGTTCAAACCAGGTGCTTGGTTATCCATACCGTCGATCATTTGAACGACACGCACGTTACCATTGCTGTTAAACCCACGCATACCAATAGACGAGAAAGATACCGATTGAGAACTCACCTCAACGCCCTTAATGTTGCGTAATGCATCATAGAAAGAAGCAGCAGGTGTTTCACGAATCGCACGGATATCCATACGCTCTACTGAAACGGGGGATTGCATAACGCTTTCTTCTACACGAGAGGCAGAAACTACCACATCTTGCCCAAAAGTCGCTTGCTCTTTAAGTGCAATTTGAAAATCTGTTTTATTTCCTTTAACGGGAATTTCTTGACGCTCATAACCTACCATCGAAACGACGATTGTTAATGCACCAGCTTTGTTCGTTGATAGAGAGAAGTTACCTTTCGCATCTGAAATGGTTCCGGTTACTGCTCCTTTTACGCCGATACTAACACCAATTAATGGCTCTTTAGAATCTGCATCCATTACCTTTCCACCAATTTTAGTCTGAGCAAAAGTGCTTGCACTTAAGAACAGAATAAGCGCTAGGCTAGGTAAAATCTGTTGTATAATTTTTTTCATAATGGGTGTTTTTAATGACACAATTTGTTTGGGATACTCGAATTAGGACAAAAATAAAGAAGATTTCATTATTCACCACTATGTTAGTATTAAAAAATTACTAATTTTTCAGAAAATAATTTAATCGATTATCATCTCCTATTACCGCTCAATCATTTTATTTTAAAAAGGGGGATTAAACTACTAGCTTTGCATATAAATTTAGCCTATGAGAGCTCTTGTCATTTTTTGTGTCATTTACCTCAGCGCTTGCACTAGCCAAACGCCTTATGTGCTGAGCACTAGATGGAAAGACGCAACACAACCGGCACCTATGGATTATGCAGATCCTGCCGCTTGGTCAGCTCTACCGTCTCGCTATGATGCGGCGGATTTAGTGCCACGCAAGTCCTCATTAAAAGATGAACAGGCAAACGCTAAAGCCGATGTCTTCTTTATTCACCCCACCATATTTACCTATAAACCGGAAAACGAATATGTTTGGAATGCTTCGATGACTGACCAAGCCTTGAATACGCGGACAGACAGCTCAACTATTTTGAATCAAGCCACCGCCTTTAATGCTGCCGGACGAATTTTCGCACCACGCTACCGCCAGGCACATTACCAAGCATTTGTTACTCCATACAAAGAGGATAAAGAGGCTGCCTTGGACTTAGCCTATTCCGATGTAAAAAGAGCCTTTGACTACTATTTGGCGCACGAAAACAAGGGGAGGCCCATTATTATCGCCAGCCATAGCCAAGGAACAGTCCATGCCACGCGCTTGATGAAAGAATATTTTGACGGGAAAACATTAGGCAAGCAACTGGTAGCAGCCTATATTATTGGCATTGCGACGCCTAAAAATACATTTACAAATATCCCTGTTTGTACATCCCCTAATCAAACAGGTTGTTTTGTAGCCTACACTACCTTTTTGCAAGGCTATTTACCTCCTTGGCATCCAGGTACGGTGACTGAATTAGCCTCCGTTAATCCATTGACTTGGTCAACGGATGAGAATTTTGCCTCCAAGGAAAAGAATATAGGTGGTGTATCCTATGGATTTAAATACGTGAAAGAATTTGCCGATGCCCAAAACCATTTAGGAATCTTATGGACAAATACTCCGTATGTACCCGGTCGTGCTTTTGTGAAGTTGAAAAACTGGCATAAGGCTGACATTAATTTATATTACCAAAATATTAGAGAAAACGCTGTTTTACGTGTAAACACGTACCTCAGCCAAAAATAAGCGTATGCCTAACTGCCTTGTAATTATGGCGGGTGGAATCGGAACCCGGTTTTGGCCCATCTCCAGAAGTAATTATCCGAAGCAATTTCACGACGTATTAGGCGTGGGAAAAACCATGCTTCAGCAAACCGCTGAACGCTTTGAAGGAATAGTAGCTCCTGAAAATATGTACGTGGTCACCAGCGAAGAATTCGCGGGTATCGTACAAGAACAATTACCCTTTTTAAGTCCCGATCAAATCTTAAAAGAGCCTAATCGCAAAAATACGGCTCCTTGCATCGCATATGCGGCCTACAAGATTAGTAAAAAGCATCCGAAAGCGAAGATGATTGTGGCTCCTGCAGATCACGTTATTTTAAAAGAAGAGGCTTTCAAAGCACGCGTTCATGAAGCGTTAGAAACGGCGAAAGAACCCGTATTAGTCACACTCGGAATCGTACCCACTCGCCCAGACACAGGATACGGATACATCCAATACCAAGAATCAGCGGAAACGGCAAAAACCGTCAAAACCTTCACCGAAAAGCCTAACTTAGAATTAGCCGAGGCATTTTTAGAAAGCGGGGACTACGTCTGGAACGCGGGACTTTTTGTTTTCTCCATCCCCACCTTTAAACACGAATTAACTAAACACCTTTCACGCCTTGCGGAACAGTTCGAAGAAGGACGTGCCTTCTATTATACTGATGAAGAGCCTGATTTCATTCGAAAAGTCTACGCTGTTTGCAAAAGCATTTCGATGGATAATGGCATCATGGAAAAAGCGCGCGATGTGAAAGTTATTTTAGCCGATATTGGCTGGTCGGATTTAGGAACTTGGAAATCCTTGCACGAAATAAACGAAAAGGATGAACTGCAGAATGCGGTGGATGCGAAGGTGATACTTTATGACACTAAAGATTGCATTATCAAAGCCCCTAAAGATAAATTAGTGGTCATTCACGGACTTTCGAATTACATCGTAGCGGAACACGGAAATGTCCTGATGATTTGCCCTAAAGACCAGGAGCAGCAGGTAAAACAATTTGTGGAGGATGCGACTAAGTTAGACCCAAACTTCAGTTAGGATTCAATCAATTCGATTAAAGTGTTAAAATCTCCGATCAGTTGAATGCGAGCAGGAAGTGGTTCAGCTGAATGTAACACGTTGTACCCAGTCAACATAATTTTCGCATCAGGTAGCATCTTGTCTAATTCAGCAACGTAAGCCGGCAAAATATCCTGCGAGGGTTCAGTCGTAAATACACTGAACACGTAATCCGGTTGGTGTATTTCGTATGCTAAACACAATTCATCAAAAGGAAGCGATTGACCTAAATAAACTGCGGAATGTTGACGAGCTCGGATTAAATAACTCGCGAAAAGCAAACCGATCTCATGTAATTCCCCCTCTGGAAGATACAACAAGAACTTCTTCGCATCTGGTCTAGGTTTTGCCATTTGAGAGTCGATGGCGGCAATGATTTTTTGACGAATTAAATGCGTAATAAAGTGTTCCTGAGCTGGGCCTACCGAACCAGAAAGCCATAGGGTACCTAATCGGGTTAAAAACGGATAAATAACTTTGAGCATAAAGTTCTCAAAACCATAAGCCTCGGTTATCGTTTTGGCCAATACTTGGAAACGGTACTCATCCAAGTCCATCATGGCCACCGTGATAGCCTGGATGTGTTCTGGATAATCTAATTCGCCGCCAGAAAGCTGAAGTATTTTCTCTGAAATTTCTGATTCCGTTAATTCGGCAATCTTGGATATTTTGATTCCTCCCTTGTTTTGAAGCGTCGCAATATTCAAAATTCGCTTTAAATCGATGTCAGAATAGGTACGAATACCTGTCTCCGTTCGAACTGGATTAAGCAGATGGTAGCGCTGCTCCCAAATGCGGATAGTGTGGGCCTTGATACCACTAAAATTCTCTAAATCCTTTATCGAATACACGTTCATTCTCATTTAACACAAGAGTTCTGAAAATGTTTAGAAATTAAATTGTAAAAGAAGCCAATGCCCTAAAAAGAATAAAAATTGCAGCGTAGCAATTAATCTAAATAGGCTTGATTTGGATGGGAAAGGGGTATTTTGGTAAGCTAAATGAAAAACAAAAGAGGCAAACCACCAGGCCACAAAGTTTTGTGCTGGCACCTGCACCCCAGCCCAAGACCAAAAATCAAAATGCACCGCTACCGGCTCAATCAAGAAATCCAAGGCTGTCATCAGACCAGCTCCTATCGCCGCTTTACTTATTTTACCTGCGATATTCCACTCTTCCACTAATGCACTTGTCGCTAACACCAAAACCAACCAATTCAAACCGATGGTGATAGGCACCTTAATTAATTGGAAACCAAGTGTTTTCCCATAGCTGTAAACTCCGAAAATTTGTCCGGTCCTCACTCCTTGCACCTCTAAATACCATGCTGCAATGGCTAATAGCCCTAAAAATACATAGGCTTGAAAAGAAGGCTTGGGAAAATAGACCACACAGATAAAGGCAGTAAACCAAAGTGTCAAGGGCACCAAAGAGGTAAACAAGGCCGCAGTAGCTGGTAAATGCATTCCGAATAATCCGGCTGCATATATAACGATTAGAAAACGTTTTAGAAATACGGGATTCATGCGAAGATTTTCTAAACAAATGTACAGAAAATTAACAAAAAATGCCCCAGTATTTCTACTGAGGCATTTTGGGCGGATGATGGGATTCGAACCCACTACCCCTGGTACCACAAACCAGTGCTCTAACCGAGTGAGCTACAACCGCCATTTGGGTCTGCAAAAATACGCAAAGCTTCCAATATTGCAAAAGAAAGCCGAAAAAAACGGGAGAATTTTCATTCTCCCGTCCTAATCAATTATTTCTGAGCTGCTAGGTAACGCGCTTCCGCTTTGTTCCAATCAACCACACTCCAGAAAGCGTCAATGTAATCTGGACGCTTGTTTTGGAATTTCAAATAGTATGCATGCTCCCAAACATCTAACCCGATAACTGGAAAGCCTTTAACGTCAGCTACATCCATTAAAGGATTGTCTTGGTTAGGCGTGCTTGAAACTGCCACTGAACCATCTTTCTGCGCTACTAACCACGCCCAGCCTGAACCGAAACGCGTTAAACCTGCTTTCTTAAACTCTTCTTTAAAGGCATCAAAAGAACCGAATTTTGCATCGATTGCTTTCGCCAAGGTACCCACTGGAACACCACCGCCATTTGGCGAAAGGATATTCCAAAATAAATCGTGGTTATAGTGTCCACCACCGTTGTTACGAACGGCTGGAGATAAGGTAGAGATGGAAGTGAATAATTCTTCTAACGACTTTCCTTCTAACTCCGTTCCAGCTACCGCTGCGTTCAAATTCGTCACGTAAGCGTTGTGGTGACGATCGTGGTGAATTTCCATCGTTAATGCATCGAAATGCGGCTCTAACGCATTATTTGCATACGGCAAGGGGGCTAATGTAAATGACATAGTATATTAATTTAAATGGTGAATGGTACGTGGTAAATGGTGAATGATGGAGGCCTTTCATTGACCATTCATCATGTGCCATCTACTATTTTATTAGCGTCGCATCGAAAAGAACTCCTTCAATAGTTGTTCTGATTCGTTTGCCAAAACCCCTCCAACAATCTCTGTCTTCGGGTGTAAAATTCCTTTTCCTAATTTTTCAAAACCGCGCTTCTCTTCTGAAGCACCGTACACTAAACGCCCTAATTGTGACCAATAAATGGCACCTGCACACATGAGGCAAGGTTCCAGTGTCACGTAAAGCGTGCAATCTTTCAAATATTTAGCACCGATGGTTTGGGCGGCAGAGGTAATCGCAATCATTTCTGCATGAGCCGTTACATCAGTCAATATTTCCGTTTGGTTGTAGGCCTTTGCCACGATTTTGCCTTGGCAAACCACGACCGCTCCTACCGGAATTTCTTCGTCTTCTAAAGCCCGTTCCGCTTGTTTCAGCGCGAGACTCATGTAATATTCATCCTCGTTTGGAATCATAAAACGTCTGATAATTGTGTCAAACGATTCCGTAAATAGAAATCCAATAAGACAATCGCAGACATCGCCTCCACGATAGGCACGGCACGTGGCACCACACAAGGATCGTGACGACCTTTGCCTGATACAACAATTTTTTCACCAGAATTGTTCAAACTATCCTGATCCTGCATGATCGTCGCTACTGGCTTGAATCCCACACGGAAGTAAATGGGCTCTCCATTCGAAATCCCGCCCTGAATACCTCCTGAGTGATTTGTTAACGTGCTTACTTTTCCTGCTTCGTCTTTAACAATAATATCGTTATGCTGAGATCCGCGAAGTTCCACCCCATCAAATCCGGAGCCGTATTCAAAGCCTTTTACAGCGTTAATACTTAACATCGCTTTGCCTAATTCCGCATGCAATTTATCGAAAACGGGTTCGCCTAAACCCACCGGGCAGCCTGTGATGTAGGCTGAAACGACCCCTCCCACAGAATCCCCTTGCTTGCGAATTTCGTCGATGTAAGTAAACATCTCTTCGGCTAATTTACTGTCAGGACAACGCACGGCATTGGTTTCTGCAAGGGCTAAATCCAGTTGCTCTACAGGCGTTGTTAATTTCAAGGTTCCTACTTGTGAAACATAGGCGGTGATTTTTACACCTAATTGCTGTAGGACTAATTTAGCCAAAGCCCCAGCAGCCACGCGCGCCACCGTTTCTCTCGCGGAGCTACGACCGCCTCCGCGGTAATCGCGAATACCATACTTTTCTTGGTAGGTAAAATCAGCGTGCGAAGGACGGAATTGATCCGCAATGTGAGAATAATCTTTCGAGCGTTGGTCCCCATTCCAAACGAGCAACGCAATCGGTGTTCCCGTCGTTTTCCCTTCGAAAACGCCGGAAACTACTTCCACCGAATCTGCTTCTTTACGTTGTGTTGTAATACGCGATTGTCCCGGTTTGCGGCGATCTAATTCCGATTGAATGAAATCCATATCGAAATCAACACCCGCAGGACAACCCGTTACTACCACACCTACTGCAGCACCGTGTGACTCGCCAAACGTACTAATTTGAAATATTTTACCGTATATACTGCCCATAATTTTATCTTTTGGCCTTTGTCATTAAAAAGACAAGCCACACTAAAATCAAACCTACTAGAACATTCACTATCCCTTTCCAATCTACCCAACGGTATCCGATGACCTTATCAGAAGCTAACTTTTCGAGTTCTCGATAAAGAGGCATCGTTTCTGACAGCGTATTCAACAGACGATCCGAGGGCTGACCACTGACAGTCAAAACAGCTTCTGATTTCAAGGTATCGTAAGCCGCCGTTCTCGTGTTGAAGTAGATCCAATTAAAATAGGATTTCAATGCAAATTTACCCGGTTGCGATGGAATAATCAGTATTTTCTCCATTTTATTACCTAACATTTTATCACCATACGGGTAAACGGAACTTTGCGTCCCTAAAGGGGAGAAATTCAGGAAATAATCTGACTCCACTAATTTAGCCTCCCAAAGAATACTATTCCCATCTCCTATCACGCTAGACACATATACCACGGAGTCCCCCGTTTGTACCTGGGTTCTTGTCAAGCTTTCAACAAGGCGAAAATCTCCCACAGGAACCTTCCCTTTTAAAGGGTGATTGGGCAATTCCTTGGGAGAAATAATCAGGGGTTTTGAACTGAAAACAATCTTCTCTGTATTTTTAAGCAACTGTAAACTCAAGGATGGAATGGTAATTTTCTTCGCATCTAATGCAAAATAGGTAGATTGAAAAAATCGATACTCCGTGTATTTTTTATTCTTGTAAACCACCTTTGACACTTTCACTTCTTGAAGTCCAAAACTCTCCTCCCAGCAATTCTTAGGCCTTAATTTCTGGATTAAGGCAGGTATTTGAATATCATTTCGGTCAAAACTATAGCGAGTCGAATTATCATCCGGAATGAATAAGGAGAATTTAAGCGTAAAGCCTTGTCCCACGAAAGGTTGAGTCTGCGTGGAAGTGAGGGCTAAGAAAACAGAATTTTGACCTTTGAATAGTTCTTCAATTTCGGCTTTGTTTTCCTCTATCACTTCCTCCTTTTGTTCTGAGGCACTGACTTGCAAGGCAAATCCATCCATCTTTAATGATTGCTGATTCACGATAATTTCAGCAGATGGAATCAGAAAGGTTCCTGTAGTGGAAGCTTGATAATATTGAGAAAACGTGAAAGAATACACCGGCTCCCCGTTTTGAATATCGGTGGCTTTCGATCGAGAAACTCCAAGTTTTCTCAAGCCTGGAAGTTCAGGGAATTTGTATGCTGGTGTTTCAACACTCGCATTAGCAGATTTGAACACAAAGGATAAGGAGAAATTCTCTTCTAAGGTAATGGCTTTCTCTCCCATCAGTAAGGTGGCCTGCGCACGTAAGTCCGTGAAGGCGAGTAAAAAGACCCCAAAGAACAAGAAAATTCGTCTCATGGCTGCAATTTAAGAAATCCTAATCCAACGACCGCATTATCGATTCACGCGAAAGCGAAAAGATAGTCCGACAGCGATATAATGATCTTCTGGATGCAAAAAACTTTGGCCAGCTGAAACATCTAACTTTACATCCTCGTTCACATAATAGGCAAATCCTCCATCAAAAGAGTGGTCTGCGAATTCAGAGGCAGGGAATCGCCCAAAAACCTCTACATAGGCATAACCCCTTTTACCAATTAACCTATTAGGTGCAATTCGATATATACCTTCAAAAGAGCCATTCGAATGCATTTCCGCCCCCAAATTATAGCCTATTCCATAGTACTTTTCGAAATCATGCTGCATGGTAAATACGATATCTCCTATCGAATGCCCCCGCAGGTTTTTCTCCGAAAAATCACGGTTTTGATGGTCCCAATTATAATGAACTATGACTGAGGTTCGCGGTTTCCAACCTGAAGGCTGAACTAAAGCCCACTTAAAACCAATAGCCTCCGTTTGAAAACGCGTTTCTCTACCTGGCTCTTGCCCTAAAACGGAGACGTAGCGCAATTCAAATCGCTTACTCAAGCCGTATTTCAATAAAGACGTTGGAAAAAGAAATTCTGTGGTGGATCGATTAAAACCTAGTTCCGCTTGGATATACCCTTTTTTCACAATAAAAGGGCATTCCGTCTGGTCTGGACGATCGGTCTCGATGCGCCCCTCATTTTGCGCAAGAGCACTCACCGAAATCAACGATAGAAGCAAGATTCGTGTAAACATACACGAATATACAATTTTTAGTCTAGTCTAAAAAATTATTTAGAAGAGCCTTTTATTGTAAAGCCCAAAGCCCCGTAAAATTCAAGGAAGTAGATCGATTGTTCTGCATGATCTACCGAACGACCTGTTGTATGGATATCCCATAACTTCGTTGCTCCTGTTTTGATCGTCGTTTCGAAGAACAAAAGTTTACTTAAATTAAATTTCAATCCCGTTTTCAAGGAAGCTCCTCCGCCCGCCAGGTTCCAAAAGTTGTTTTGACCTACCCCAAATACGTGTACATCTGAACGTGGAATTAATGCGCCCACACCTACACCTTGCATCCAGTCTATAGCAAAACGGCTCTTAGGGCTTTGGTATATCGGATTATAGTGCTCAAGCTCTACAGAAGCATAATTATAGCCATCTGTATGTTCTAGGTGAACGAACTTGTTCGGATCTAGTACTAAGGGGGTTTGATTAAATGTGCCTACAAAAGCCGGATCTACCGCAATTGCCGGAGTAGAAGTCTGCGAATTGATAAAGCCATTTACTTTGACTGTTTGGCCATCAGTCACCACGTATTTCATGTGATCCCAACCAATGCTGATGGATAGATTGTCTTTAATGAAATAACCAGCGTGAAAATTAAATTGTGGAATAGATAATAATCCGGGGTCGACATAAGTCTTGAATTCACTAAAAGGCGTAGGAAAGTCCAGCGCCTCAGCATTTAATAAAGTAAAATCATAACCTGGACCTACAAAACGAATATCTGAATTCGCATAGGTAGAACGATTGTAGCCCCAAGTGATATAATAGGATCCTTTTTTATTCGTTTGTTGGGAGAAAGTGGCACTACTTACTAGGCTTAGTAAAGCTATGAATAGAATTTTTTTCATTTTGGTTAACTGTCATTTAAAGGACCAAAGTTCGGCATTTTTTAACGCTTTTATATACCAAAAACTTGATTTTCATCAGAAATAAAGAACGCAATAACTATAATTCGTGCAGATTGCCGTAAATTGCATCCCGAATTCATTACCATTACCTTATGAGAAAACCATCTGCGAAATTTGAATACAAAACCTTCACGTTAGGTGAAAAGCTAACGGAAGAGCAGAAAGAATACTTCAAGAAGTATGGAGTAATTCAATTTAAGAAGTTTATTGAGCCTGAAACAGCGGAACTTTTCATTTCAGAATTAGCGAAAATTGAAAAACAATGGCTGTCTGAAGGCATCGAAAAAGTAAAAGGTATTCCTTTAAAGTTTGGAAAGGATCATGAAGGGAACCCGATGATTCAACGGATGTGCTTCACGAATCAGTTTAGCCCTGTCTTAGCCGAATTAATACGTGATCCGCGCTTGCAATTATTAATCGAATTGTTAGCTCCCTACGAAGGCAGAATAAGTGAAGACGAAAAAGATGGATTAGTATTCAATCACTACATTAATCAACCGAATTCTAAGTTCAGCCAAATGGGCTGGCATACGGATAGCCCTCGTGATTTATTTCTTGGACAAAAGATTCTTCCGATGTTAAATGTGGGAATACACTTAGATAACTGCCCTTCTTCGAACGGTGGCTTACGCGTACTTCCTGGCACCCATACACAAGGGGTTTTGAAATTATTGTTTGGGAAGAAGCAATTCATTGACCACAAACCTGATCCAAGAGAGGTGGCGTTCGAAATCGAACGTGGCGATTTAACTATACACGATGGCCGCTTATGGCATCGCGTGGAGGTTTCACCTAATGTAGGCGAAAAATCCCGTCGTCGGGTGATGTATGTTCCTATCATTACCGGAAAATACAAACCGAAAACGGATCAAAGTAAAACTCCCTTCTATCACCGTTTTGCAAAGGTGGTAACGAAATAAAAAAAGCGGCTCTTCTTCAAGGGCCGCTTTTTTTATGATTTATATTCCAAATACGATTGCAGAATGATCGTAGCAGATACTCGATCGACTGTTCCTTTTTCTCTTCGATCTTTCTTCGACATTCCTCCCGCGATCATGGCTTGCATCGCAAGTTTAGAGGTAAAACGTTCGTCATGTTCTTCCAAAGGTATCAATGGAAATTTCTTGCGAAAACTTTTGATAAAAAGACGAACTCCAGCGGTGGAATCCGTATCGGTGTTGTCCAGGTTTTTGGGCATTCCGATGACCACTTGATCGACTGTTTCTTTTTCGAAATACGCTTGAAGATAAGCTAGCAAGGTATGCGTGGGAACGGTATCAAGGCCATTTGCAATAATCTGCAAAGGATCTGTGACCGCTAGGCCCGTCCGCTTTAACCCAAAATCAATCGCTAAAATTCGCCCCATATTAGGATTTTAAATACCCCTTATCGCGCAAAATCTTATCGAGTAATTTCTTATCGTTATCGTTATTGAAAACGCTGTAAGGCAAGTGCAAGAACTGGTATTTGCCCATTTCTAACACATAAGCATCTTTATCCTTGTAAGCCCCTAAAATCATATCCCACTTGATCATTCCACCTTCTTTGTCTGAAAGCTTCATAAAGATTTGGCGGCTATCTATTTCGTAACGGTATTTATCAAATAATTGCTTGTATTGCGCTAATTGTGTGATTCCGGTAAACTGAATTAACCAGAAAAGAATATACCCGATCACACCGATGGCGATGAAGATATAAATCCAATAGTTTTTATAAGTCCCTGTCAAGTTCAAAGCCACGTTCCCTAATACAAGAGCAAGAGGAATGAAGGCAAACTTCCATTGGTTAGAGAAAAGCTGGCGCATGCACAATCCAACAAACTTATTTTTTTCCAAGGCGAATTTTTTCGTTTTGATGGCTAACGGATTCGAAGGTGCTTGCATTTGGCGCTGTTGAGCCCCGTACATTTTAGACATATTGAATGATTTTTAAACGCTAATTAAGGCGTAAAGGTACGAAAATTGGATAATTTTGGTAATTTTAAAGCGTACTATTTGAATTAAAGCAATCCCTATGTCAGCTAAACAAGTTCTTGATGGACCTGCCCTCCTCCAAAAAATTCGACGAATTGCCTTTCAAATCTATGAGAATAACTTCGAAGAGACTGAAATTGTTATTGCGGGAATAGTAGGCGAGGGTTTTGCCTTTGCAGAATTGTTGTGCGATGAAATAAAAAGTATCTCAAAAATCAAGGCTATTCCGGTTAAAATTGATTTAAATAAAGAACATCCCTATGAGCGCCCGGTAAAGTTCGAAGGTGGAACGGATGCCCTTGAAAACAAGGTCATTATTGTGGTAGATGATGTGTTAAACACCGGACGAACTTTCTCTTACAGCCTGGCCCCTTTCTTAAGCATGCACGTAAAACGCATTCAAGTGGCCGTTATAGTGGATCGCAATTACAAGCGCTTTCCTATTTCTGCGGATTACAAAGGATACGAACTTTCCACGACACTCTCTGAACATGTTCAAGTGATTTTATCGGATTCCGCGAAAAGAGGAGTTTATTTAGCTTAGTTTTTTTGCCAAATTTCCCAAGCCTTATCTGCCTGGCCCTGCAACATCTCCAATCCGGCGTAAATGCCTCCCACCTTTTGATCTAGCCCCGCTTTCAAGAAAGCCGTTTCTAATGGGTTGTAGACGATATCATACAAATAATGTTGCTTGTTCAATAATTCGTAAGGGATGGGCGGTTTATCATCCACCTTCGGAAACATTCCCAAAGGTGTTGTATTTACAATCAAACCCATTTCCTCCATTAATTCCGGCATTTGTTCATAGCTCACCGTATCATCCGAAGCTTGACGGGATACCTTAATTACATCGAATCCCATATCCTCTAAAGCCACAATAATCGCCTTCGCTGCGCCTCCCTGACCTAAAACACAAGCCTTAAGTGATTCAAAGTTTTTGAATTTATCCCAAAACTCTACGGTTGTTCTAAATCCCCAGTAGTCGGTATTATATCCACGGGTATAGCCGTCAGAGGCGATTTTGATCGTATTGACAGCCCCTATTTGGGCAGCTGCTAGATCAATCTCATCAAGCAAAGGCATCACTACTTGCTTGTAAGGAATCGTTACGTTTAGCCCTTTCAAATGAGGATTCGCTTCTAAAATGGCTTTAAATTCGTCAATATTAGGGATCGGGAATTGCTCGTATGCATGGGTGTCTGAAAGACCTAGTTTTTCGAATTTTTCAGTAAAGTAAGCTTTGGAAAAAGAATGACCTAACGGGAAACCAATCAGACCATATAAATGCGAGATTGCCATCTTATTTGCGTTTTGTGATCAATCCCCAAAGAATGGGCAAAACAGATACCCCTACAATTCCTAAGACGACTTTCTCAAAATTAGCCTTTACAAATTCATTATCGCCTAAGAAATAACCCGCAGCAGAAATACTGCTTACCCAGAGCGTCGCGCCTAAAAAGCCGTACAATAAATACACAGGATAAGACATGCGCCCTGCACCTGCCACGAAAGGGGCTACGGTTCGAACTATGGGAATGAATCGAGCCAAAATAACGGTTTTCGGGCCATATTTGGCATAAAACGCTTCTGTCTCTTCCACATGCTTGCGCTTCAAGAATAAGACTTGTTCCCGTTCTCGAATGATCGTACTAAAGTATTTACCAATAAAATAGTTGACTTGATCCCCTAAAAGGGCAGCTCCAATTAACAAGGGTATCACGGACCCCAAAGATAATTCGCCACTGGCTGCTGCTAATAAACCCACCGAAAACAAAAGCGAATCTCCCGGTAAAAAAGGCATCACCACAAGTCCCGTTTCCACAAAAACAATCAGAAACAACAGACCATAGGTCAACGAGCCGTGAGCGGCAATAAATTCCGACAAAAAAGTCAATGGATCTTTTAATAGATCTAGTAAAAGCTGCAGCATCCGAACTATTTCGTTAAGAAGTGGTCAAACGTATCGCCACGTAAGCCTAAACGAATCGTTTCTAAAGAAATAACTTCTTGAGGGGCGATATTACCCACATTCACGTTCGCACCAACTAATTTTACGAACCACACTTGCTGCGATTTTTGGGGTGCCTCCCAGATGATTCTTTCTTCTGGAATCTCCGTTAAAATCTCCTCTACTAATCCTTGGCGAACTTCTCCTGATGAACGAAATAAACCTACATTTCCTCCTTCACGAGCCTCACCGATTACTTTCCAAGCACCGGCTTCTAATTCCATACGCATTAATTTAATCCACTTATATGGCGGAATAATTTTTGCTTCATCTTTCGATCCAACCTCCGATAGTACAGTCACTTGAGAAGCTAATGTGCGAATTAATTCACATTTGATATCCGATTCCATCTCGATCGAGCCATCGGAAACTTCAGCATACTCCATCCCATATTCGTCCAATACACGACGGTAATCATCAAATTGCCCACGGATGTAAAAGGCTTCAAATAAAGTACCTCCAAAATAAACCGGAATTCCTGCCGACTTATACAAGGCTAATTTATCTTTCAAATTAGGCGTTACAAACGAAGTCGCCCATCCTAACTTAACAATATCAGTGTAAGAAGCACCCGTTTCCAAGAAATCTTCCACCTGACGAAGGCTCAGTCCTTTATCCATCACCATCGTTAAACCTTTTTGACGTGGTTTAGTTGTACGATCAGGAATTTGATTTAAATGATAATTCATATAGTTTATTAATGGATTGGTACGGTTTTGTGCCAAATATCCACAAAAATAAGCATTCCATTTGATTGCCACAACCCTGTTTATGCTAGATTCGTTCGTATATTTGTTTCACTAAAGCTTCAGCAACATGAAAAAATCCCTATTCTCCTTTATTACACTCTTCTTTCTCTCTCTATCTGTCCATGCAAACTCGAACGCTGACACCATCTTAGGCGAATGGCTTTCTCAAGATAAAGACGGGAAAATCATTATTTTCAAACAAGGTGACCAATACTTTGGCAAGATTTCTTGGGGAAAAACACCTGGAAGGAAGGATACCAAAAATCCAGACGAAAAATTACGCAGTCGCGACCTTCTAGGAGCGGTCATCTTGAAAAACTTCAAATTCACTGGATCTGCCTGGGAAAATGGAACGATTTACGATCCTAATTCTGGAAAAACATACGATTGCATACTTAAAATAAAAGACGGGAACAAAACCCTTGACATACGTGGTTTTGTGGGTATATCGATGTTTGGAAGAACATCTACCTGGACACGATCTTAATTAAACAAACCGCCTAAAATGGAACCAAACGAACAAGTATTAGCCTATCTTAATCAAAATCTGAATAAAAAAATTGCTGACGGTAATCCAGCTCCCATTGGAAAATGGCTTGATGGAACCTTAGTAAAAGCAGAAGCAGGTAAATTAACTGCTGAATTTGTCGTACGTCCAGATTTTTTGAACCACGCCGGAGTGATCCACGGTGGAGTAATTTCAGCGATGTTAGACGAAATGATGGGAATGACGTTAATTACGGCAAAAATTGATCACCTGTATGTGACTATCAATTTGTACATCGACTTCCTTTTCGGCGCGAAAGCGAATGAAAAAATTACCGTTACGACGGAAATTCACCGCGTAGGAAAGAAAATCGCAAACGTAGAAGCGAAGTTACATAATGCAGAGGGGAAATTACTCGCAAAAGGGGTTAGTAACCTGGCGGCAACTTCTATTCCTTTCTCTTTCTAAGACAATAATTGGTAGACGGCGAAGGCTGATAAATAGGCCAAAGCCGTCATATAGCCAAACTGAATCAACGGATATTTCCAGGACTTCGTTTCCCGGTAGGTCGTCGCGAGTGTACTCATACATTGCATCGCGAATGCATAGAATATCAACAAAGAAAATCCCAAGGCCGCATCGTACATGGGTTTACCCGTGTCTGGATTGATTTCTGCCCGCATCCGATTCTTAATCGTTGCATTTTCATCATCTACTTCGCCTCCCATACTATAAATGGTTGACATGGTTCCTACGAACACTTCACGCGCTGCAAATGAAGTTATCAAGGCAATTCCGATTTTCCAATCATAGCCTAAAGGACGAATAACGGGCTCTACAAAATGCCCAAAATGCCCTGCATACGAATTCTCTAATTTCTCAGCAGCAATCTTATTTTGCAATTTGACTCCTTGCAAGCTTGGATTTTCCTGGCGAACCCGAGCTTCTGATTGTGCAATCTTGTCACCAGGCCCATAACTTGCTAACACCCATAAAACGATGGAAATAGCAACGATAATTTTACCCGCTTCAAACACAAAAGCATTCACCGAATTCCAGATGGTCAAAGCCACATGTTTGAACCGCGGCCCCTTGTAGGTAGGCAGTTCCATGATAAAATAACTCTTTTCTTTGGCCTGTAAAATCACCTTCATAACCCAAGCAGAGACCAATGCCATAAAAAAGCCTAGCAAATAAAGTCCGAATAAGGCTACTCCTTGCAAATTAAATAAACCGAACAAGGCTTTATTTTCTGGTACCACCAACGCAATCAGCACCGTGTAAATAGGTAAACGCGCCGAACAAGACATCAATGGCGTCACCAATATAGTGATCAAACGATCCTTCCAAGAACCAATCGAACGCGTACTCATGATCGCAGGAACGGCACAGGCAACACCTGAAATCAGAGGCACGACAGACTTGCCATTTAAGCCAAAACGGCGCATTAACTTGTCCATAATGAACATGACGCGCGACATATAACCCGTTTCCTCTAGAAGGGAGATAAATAAAAACAAAAAGGCGATTTGCGGGATAAAAATGAGCACCCCACCAATACCGGCGATCAAACCATCCGTCAGCAAGGCGGTAATCGCGGAATTAGGTAATACCCCTTTCAACCACTCATTTAAAGAGGCGACCCCGCCATCAATAAGGTCCATTGGGTAGGTCGCCCAGGTAAATACCGCTTGGAACATCACGAAAAGGATCGCTAAAAAGAATACATATCCTCCTACCGGATGCAAAAAGAATTTATCTAATCGGTCTGTCCAGGTGCGCACTGGAGCCGCATCCCATTGGCGATTTAAATTAATCACACAACGATCTACCACCTCGGTAATTTGTTCGTAACGCTTAACGGTTTCTTCTGATTGGTATTTTTTGGATGAAAAATGATGCTTGTTTTGAATCGCATCAAAGGTTTCCCGTTGCTGTGTCGAGAACATTTTCATCCGATCATGTTCCATCAACCACAAAAGTGAACGATAAGTCTCCCCTTCGCCAAAAGCCGCTTGAACATCTTGGATTACTTCCTCTGAAACAGGTAAGGGAAGTGCATCATTCGAGGCATACCGATTAGCTAAGGTTTTCACGACTGCTAGTTTCAGACCATTTAGCCCAATCCCTTTTTTAGCATTCACTTCCGCCACCTCGACATTTAATTCCCGTGCGAGTTTGATTGAATTAATGACGTACCCCTCATTCTCTGCTACGTCAATCATATTCAAGGCCAAAACCGTAGGAATCCCTAAGTCACGAACCTGCGAAAAGAGCAACAAATTTCGTTTTAAGTTAGACGCATCCGCCACCACAATTGCCATATCCGGAAAATCGGGATGGGTAGGGTCGCCTAAAATATTGATGACTAATTCTTCGTCGATCGACTTCGGATAAATACTGTAGATACCTGGCAAATCTAAAATTTCCACCGGACGTTTCGGTTCTAGCTCCCAAATGCCCGTCAGCTTCTCCATGGTCACCCCAGGAAAATTACCTGTCTTCTGATTCAATCCCGTTAAAGAATTGAAAAGAGAGGATTTTCCTGCATTGGGATTACCAATCAGCGCTATTTTAGGTGTTTTTGCCAAAATTTATGTTCGTTTAATCAGCATCGTTTCCGCTTCTTCTCTCCGCATAGACAGGGTATAAGAGCCCGAAACACGAATGGCGATGGGGTCGCCGAATGGTGCCAGATGGGTCAAAACAACCTCCGTTCCTGGCAAACATCCCATTTCCAATAGCTTTAACGAAAGCAATTCGTCCGTGAAGCCCACAATCTCACCCTTTTCACCAATCTTCAAGTCGGCCAAATTTGCCATGCTCACTATTTAGAATAATTCAAAATTAGACACAAATGTACTAAGTATTTCTGAGCTAAAAAATGATACAAATAGTTTTTTCTGTCGTAAATTGCAGGTTCATGGCATTAACAGAAATTTTCGTGTTGATTCGCAAAGAAATGCAATTAGAATGGCGCAATAAGTATGCGATCCACGGGCTAGTGCTATATCTTGCCGCGACTATTTTCATCTGCTATTTATCGTTCAAAGCCAAGCAACAATCCATCCATCCGATTATGTGGAATACGCTGTTTTGGATTATCCTCTTATTCTCAGCGGTAAACGCAGTAGGAAAGAGTTTTACCCAAGAATCGGCTAACCGAAATATCTTCTATTATACGTTTGCCAAGCCTGAATCAGTGATTTTCAGCAAAATCATTTACAACACCCTAGTGATGCTGGGCGTTTCCTTGATCGGCATTTTCTTTTATTCTTGGGTAATGGGAAATCCCGTAGGAAATATGCCCCTTTACCTTATTTCACTGATTTTAGGGGCAATTGGGTTTGCTTCGACGCTTTCTTTAGTGGCAGGAATTGCAGCTCAAGGAGAAAATTCAGCCACCTTAATGGCTGTCATGAGCTTTCCGCTCATTATTCCTTTACTTTTATTATTATTGAAATTGTCCAAAAGTGCCCTAGATGGAATATCCCTCACTGAAAACTGGGATGAGATCGCCATATTAGGAGCTTTAGATATCATCGTTATTGTATTTTCTGGGATTCTTTTCCCCTATATATGGAAACAGTAAAACGCCAATATTGGAAGATTTTGTCGATCATTCTATTGATCTACACCGTCTATGCCGGTTTTAACGGACAAGTGCCTCGGCAACCCATTCTGAACGAGACCATTCGCAATCTATATTTCCACGTGACCATGTGGTTCACGATGATTTTCTTGCTAGGAACATCGGTATACCACTCGATTCAATACTTACGCAAATCTGATTTAAAATCGGATCTCATTTCAAGTACCTATGTAGAGGTAGGAATGGTTTTTGCGATTTTAGGTTTAATTACAGGAAGCGTTTGGGCGAAATTTACGTGGGGCGATTGGTGGACAAACGACCCTAAATTGAATTCGGTAGCGATCGGTTTATTGATTTACCTCGCCTATTCCTTAGTACGTTCTTCGATGCCCGATGAAATGCAGAAAGCCCGCATTTCGTCCGTTTACAACATCTTTGCCTTCGTAATTTTTATGGTCTTGATTTGGATTTTACCTCGCATGACCGACTCCTTACATCCGGGCAACGGGGGCAATCCGGCGTTTTCCAAGATGGACTTAGATAACCGGATGAGGATGGTCTTTTACCCAGCGATCATTGGCTGGACATTATTGGGCTTTTGGATCGCACAATTGCGTATTCGCATTAAAAACATAGAACAACAAAACGAGTTATAATGAAAGCATTCTTTTTACTCTTAGTAAGTATAACGTTAAGTTTTACGGCAAGCGCTCAAGCGAGTGATATTGAAATGGCAGACCAGTTCCGTGCAGATGGAAAAATCTATGTGGTGATTGCCGTTGTGAGCGTAATTTTGATCGGGCTTTTTGCCTATTTATTCCGTTTAGAGAAAAAGATTGCTGATCTGGAAAAACGTAGCAAATGAAAAAGACTCATATCATTGGATTGATCTTAATTGCAGTGGCCATCGGAATCATTTTGATAACGACAGGCGATGCAAGTACCTATGTGGGTTTTGATGAGGCGGAACGTATTTCGCAGCAGGACCCGAATCAGAAAGTACACGTAGTAGGCACCTTAAAAAAAGATGCAGCAGGCCAAATCGTGGGTTTAAACTACAACCCAGCCTTGGATGCGAATCGCTTAGAATTTTTAGTACAAGACAGTTTAGGTCGGGAAAACGAGGTAGTTTATGCCGCGCCGAAACCTCAAGATTTTGAAAAATCAGAGAAGATTGTTTTAGTGGGCAGTATGCATTCAGATAAAGTCTTCTATTGCGATAAAATATTATTAAAGTGCCCTTCTAAGTACCAAGAGGGGAAAATTTCAGCAGACTCAAGTGCTTCATTTGAAGCTAAAAAATAAATATGATACACGAAACCATCGGTTCGATAGGGCATTTATTTGTCATCATTTCATTCGTTACAGCACTGCTAGCCACTTTTGCGTATTTCAAATCGACGCAAGCGGCAAGTGAATTAGAGAATGATTGGAAAATGACGGCACGCGTTTTATTCGGGCTGCATTTCATTTCTGTCATTGTGGTGGCAGCGAGTCTCTTCGTGATCATCTACAACCATTATTTCGAATACCATTACGCGTTTACACACTCCTCGTTGCAATTACCTACGATGTTCATGATCTCCTGTTATTGGGAGGGGCAAGAGGGCTCGTTTTTATTGTGGATCTTTTGGCAAGCGGTTTTAGGACTATTATTAATGGTCAAAAACCCGAAATGGGAGTCGCCTGTGATGACGGTTTTTGCGTTGGTCCAGACCTTTTTAACTTCGATGATTTTAGGGGTCATTATTCCTTGGATCGATTTGAAAGTGGGTTCTTCTCCTTTCTTATTATTGCGCGAGGCGCAGCCGGATCTTCCGGTTTGGAGCATGCAGCCGAACTTTGTCCCTAAAGACGGCCGTGGATTGAATCCATTACTTCAAAACTATTGGATGGTGATTCACCCCCCTACCTTGTTCTTGGGTTTTGCCTTAACATTGGTTCCGTTCGCCTATTTGATTGCGGGATTGTGGAAAAAGAAATTGACAGAATGGGTAATGCCGGCATTGCCTTGGGCTCTTTTTAGTGCGGGAGTATTAGGGATTGGCATTATGATGGGCGCTTATTGGGCTTATGAGACCTTGAACTTTGGAGGGTATTGGAACTGGGATCCGGTAGAAAATGCCTCGTTTGTTCCTTGGCTAGTTTTACTAGGTGCTATCCACACGATGATTGCACATAAAACGTCAAGTTCTGCCTTAAAGACTTCGATTATTTTAGTGATTTCAACCTTCATTTTGGTCTTGTATTCGACCTTCTTGAATCGTTCTGGAATCTTAGGAAATGCGTCTGTGCACTCCTTTACGGATTTAGGCCTTTCTGGGCAACTATTATTGTACATGGGAACCTTTCTTGTAGTGGCGGTTGCGATGTCAGTGTACCGTTGGAAGGATTTACCTAAAGACCAAAAAGAATTAGGTACCTATAACCGCGAGTTTTGGGTTTTCGTAGGTGCGGCCGTATTAGGATTGTCGGCTTTCCAATTAACTTTTACGACTTCGATTCCAGTTTATAATAAAATCGCGGAGGCTTTTGGCATTCTATCTAACATCGCCTTACCAGCAGACCAAGCGGAACACTACAGTAAAATCCAAATTTGGATTTTCTTAGCAGTGGCCATCTTAAGTGGTATCGGCCAATATGTATGGTGGGGGAAAATTAAACAAAGCACCACTTTCAAACCGCTATTAAGTCCAGCTTTAGCGGCTACTCTATTGAGTGTGGTCTTCATTAACATTGGTAAGATTTACACGCTTTCGTACATCGCATTATTGTGGAGTAGTTTGTTCGCAGTTTTGGCGAACTTCAAAATCTTATGGTTCCTTATTCGCGAGAAATTCTCCTTAGTGGGTGGAGCCCTGGCACACGTGGGACTAGCCATTATGTTAATCGGAATTTTATTCTCCGCGGGTTATTCTAAAGTCGTTTCATTGAACCGTTCCGGCTTCGCGATCAGCACGAAAGTAGAAGAATTCACAAAAGATAACAATAAGGAAAACAAGGAAAACTTACCGCTTTGGCTAGGTCAAGGAGCCCAAATGCAGGATTACTTAGTGACCTACAAAGGACGCCGCATCGAGGTGCGTGGACACAAAGGCTATTTCAATAAAAATGATTTCGAGATTATTGAAGGAGACTTCCACGCAGTAGCTTTAAAAGACATCGTGCGCGATGGCGAGAAAATAGCTAGCAAAGGCGACACCGTTACGGTAGAACCAGAGAACACCTATTACGAATTAGAATTCAAAAACGAGGAAGGGAAAGCGGTTTCGCTCTTCCCAAGATGGCAAGTAAACCCTAAAATGGGAACGGCGATTTCGCCAGACGTAAAACACGCCTGGAACCATGATATTTATACCTATGTTTCTTTAGACCCTCGCTTAGCGGCAGAGGCGGGCTCAGAAAAACAATGGTCTCAAACCGAAGCCCAAACCGTCACCATAGGTGACACACTCTTCATCAACGACTTCGTAGCCATCTTAAAGGATGTGACACGAGTGACAAATGTGGATGGAGTAGAGTTAGGTGCAAACGACGCGGCGGTTCAAGCAAACTTCCAAGTACTAGGCAAAAATTCACAGCAATTTACCCTTAGCCCTATCTTCGTGATTAAGGGCGGAATGGTAGCAATGCCCGCTTTTGAGAGTGAGGAAACCGGAATTAAAATTAAATTTACGGGTATTAACCCGCAAGCCCAGGAATTTGGCTTTGCATGGAATACGACTCAACAGGAATTAATTGTGGTAAAAGCTTTAGAGAAACCTTATATTAATTTAGTTTGGATAGGATCTATCTTGATTTTCATCGGTTTATTTATTGCGACCTATCGCCGTTTAAAACCTGCAAGTGTAGCATAATATGGGAAAGAAAGAGATCTTAAGTTTAGCTGCAGCCATCGGTTTCATCCTCATTTGGATTATCGATTTGAATAGCCCTACGCCCGCGGAGGTGAAGGGACAGTTTTGGGGAGAGATTTTCTACCATTACGGGTGGTTAATGTATGGGGTGGGCTGTTTATTCTATTACCAATTCGCGAAGAACGAACGGATCAAAAAAGAAAAAGATGGAACCAAGTAATATCAGTTTGGATACTACCCAAATCATTGGCATCATCGCCTCGATGGTTTTTTCTGCCTTCTTTTCTGGTGTCGAAATGGCCTTTGTCTCCTCGAATAAATTGTACTTCGAGCTCAAGGCAAAGCAAGACATTTTAAGTGCTAAAATCATCGCAAACTTTAATCAGTATCCCTCCCGTTTCATCGGCACGATGCTTATTGGAAATACCCTATCGCTGGTGGCCTACGGTATTTTTATGGAAGAATTTTTGCACCACGTTGTGTTGCATTTCTTAGCTATTAATGAGATTTTGGCCCGTCTGCTTGCGACCATTATTGCGACTATTCTCATCTTGATGACGTCTGAGTTTACGCCCAAAAGCGTCTTCTTAATCAACCCGGATGCCATTTTAGAGTTTTTAGCCATTCCCATCTGGGTGATTTATACCTTGATGTTCCCTTTAGTTTGGGTGACCGTAGGTCTTTCTAAATGGTTCATTACTAAAGTCCTTCGATTAACTTATTCGGAGGAGAAGCCGGCCTTCGGGTTAACGGATTTAAACCATTACCTCCAAAACTTAAACCGTAAAGTATCCACCGAACAAGAAGCAGAAGTGGACCACAAAATCTTCCACAATGCGCTTGAATTTAAGCAGGTGAAGGTACGTGATTGTATGATCCCTAGAACGGAGATTACGGCGATTGATATCGAAGATGGGATAGAGAAACTGAAAGAAGTGTTTTTAGAAAGTGGCCACTCGAAAGTATTGGTTTATAAGGAGACCTTAGAGGAGGTAGTCGGCTACTGCCATTCATTGGCTCTATTCAAAAAGCCTAAAGACTTGCAATCCATTTTGACCAGTATTCCCATTGTTCCAGAAGCGATGCCGGCGAATGATTTAATGATTAAGTTCTCTAAAGAGCGTAAATCGCTCGCATTAGTCGTGGACGAGTTCGGTTCTACCAGCGGTTTAGTGAGTATGGAGGATGTGATGGAACAGATTTTTGGGGAGATTCAAGATGAATACGATGATTCCGAGGACTGGATTGAGAAGCAAATCGATGAGACTACCTTTGTGCTTTCTGGCCGTCACGAGATTGATTATTTGAATGAAAAATACGAGTGGAATTTACCGGAGGGTGATTACGAAACGTTAGGAGGAATGTTAATCAGCTTGTATGAAGATATTCCGCAGGAAAATGAGATGATTACCTTAGCGCCTTTCCAGTTTCAAATTTTAACGACAACGGATGCTCGTATTGATACGGTCAAAGTAATGATTACGGGCAAAATCGCTCCGGCTCCAACAGCTGAATTATTGCATTAAGACGCGCTGCAAGGTTTGGCATTTCATTTGCGTTTCATGCCATTCTTTTTCGGGAACCGAATCTTCCGTTATGCCACAACCGGCATAAAATACGGCCTTATTTCCTCTAATTGCTACCGAGCGCAAATTCACAAATAAATGGGTGGCATCCCCGAGGTTAACCGGTCCTAAATAACCCGAATACAACGCGCGATCGTGACTTTCCGTCTTGGAGATAAAATCGATGGCCTCCTGCTTGGGTGTACCACAAACCGCGGAAGTAGGGTGCAGTAAGCCTAACATCAAACCAGGTAATTGGGGAAAATCCATTGCCTTGGTATCGACAAGGTACTCCGTTTTCAAGTGCAATAAATTTCCAGTTGAAATGGTTTTAGGCCCTATTTCAGTATATTCCCTGAGTCGAATCTTCTTAAAACAATCAATGATGTAGCGGCTGACGAAGGCCTGCTCTTCGATCTCTTTTTGGGACCAACGAGCCTGCGAAGGAGAAATGACAAATCCGTCCGCATCTACTCCAGATTGGGTTCCTGCTAATGAAATCGTACGGAAAATTCCGGCTGCATTTTGTTCGACTAAAATTTCTGGGGTCGCACACATCCAAATTCCTCCCAAGGCAGGAATGAACAAGGCACAAACAAAGGCATTAGGGTAAGCTGCACCTAATTCTTCGAGCGCTGCCATCACATTAAAATCGGCAGGCAAATTTTGTTCGTCTGTTCTAGACAAAACCACTTTTTGGAGAGGTCCACGCTTGATAGCCGCAATAGCTTCTGAAACCCAGCTCATGAATTCGGTTTTCTTAGCCGGATTTTCAACAGGGTTTACAAATGGTTTGAAATTTTCAGCTGTTTGAAGAGAAAAAGAGGTTACCGTATCTGCATGTAGAAAATAGGGTAATCCGATAAATGGAGCAGCTAAGAAACCGGCAGCTAAATCAGCTAGTTTCCAACCTTCTTCTACTATGGTTCCTCCAGAAAAATCTTGCAATAGAAAAGCCTCCTCCCCATGCGGCAAGCGCCAAGCCGCCACTGCAGCACCTTTTGCAATCCCCTCTTCCCAAGCTAAGCCTTGTTTCATTATAATGGAATAATCGCCACCGTCAAACGGCTAGCACAAATCAAATTTTCTTCCTCGTCGTGGATCTTAATTTCATACACATGAATCTTTCGACCAATGCGCAATGGAATACAAGTCCCAATAACATAACCCCCTTTAGCAGATTTCAAATGGTTCGCATTGATCTCTACTCCCACTCCCGTTTCTTTCTTCGGATCCTTCACGGCTAAAACCACCGCTACACTTCCTAGCGTCTCCGCTAAAACCACCGAAGCTCCCCCATGTAACAAACCTAAAGGCTGTTTTGTTCGGTGGTCGACGGGCATTTTGGCCTTAATAAATCCAGATTGAATTTCCGTAAACTCAATACCCAAATGCTCGATCATATTTCCCTTCGACATCGAATTCAATGTGTCTGTAGAGATGGAAGTATTAAACATATATTTCGTAATTTTGGTTAAAATTCGGAATAAAATACGATTAATATGCAAGCTCGGCCTGATTTAGTGAAAGATATTTACCTGATTCGCCATGGCGAAACGGAATACAATCGCAAGGGGGTCGTGCAAGGCAGTGGGATTGATGCGGATTTAAATGAATTAGGCCAAAAACAAGCAGAGGCATTTTTTGCACATTACCAAGATCTTCCCATCGACAAAATCTACACTTCTGCATTAAAAAGAACCCATCAATCGGTGAAAGGATTCATCGACAAAGGACTTCCATGGGAACAACATGCAGGTTTAAACGAAATTTCATGGGGAAATAAAGAAGGCAAATCGCCTAATACGGAGGACGATTTATACTATAAAAACCTGACCAAAACGTGGCGAGAGGGCAACGTACACATACAGTCTGAGGAAGGGGAAAGTCCTATGGAAGTATTAGAACGCCAAAAACCAGTGGTCGATCTACTGCTTTCAAGGCCCGAAGAAAAGGCTATTTTAATCGCCATGCACGGTCGTGCGATGCGGGTTTTATTAACGCATTTATTTAACGCCCCGCTACATCACATGGATAATTACGCACACCAAAACCTGTGCCTTTATCACCTGCAATACGATTATGCAGCCCAAGCATTCAGGTTGGTTAAAGGCAATTGTGTTATTCATTTAGCGGGCTTACCAGAATCCATGTAATATGTTACGAGAACGCATGTATTGGGTGTTTCAAGGTGGCGGCTGGTTCGCCTGGATTCTCAATGAGGCGGTTTTGTATACGAATCAATATGGCTGGCATTGGGCTTGGTTATATGCGTCAATAGCAAACATCTCTTTGGCCATTTTGCTGACTCATCAATACAAACGAATGGCGAAGCATTTTGCCTGGCAAGATTTGCCCCTGTTTTCGATGTTGCGTAACCACTTCATCGCCCTGTGTGTGATGGCCAGCTGCCTAGTCGCATTGAATTTACCCATCGACCAATACTTGTTAGGGGAGAATTTTGAAGTCCAAATGAGTCCCTTTATCATCACACAATACCTCTTCAACTTTATGAAGCCGCTGGCCATTTGGATGTTGATCTATTTCTTCTTTCAATATTCGAAGAAACAGCTGGTAATGGAACGGGAAAACAATCAACTCGAAAGGGCAATTCAAGAAACGGAGGGCAAGGTCTTGCGTGCGCAGATGAATCCGCATTTCGTTTTCAATGCACTCAATAGTATTCGTGCCTTGATTACAGAGGATCCTGCTAAGGCCAAAAAAGGGATCAACCAGCTCTCCAAACTGCTCCGCAGTTCCCTGCTCACCGAGCGTAAAAAGACGATCTCCATCGCGGAAGAATTAGACACGATTATCGATTATCTGAATTTGGAGAAGATCCGTTACGAAGAACGCCTGACGTGGAAATTAGACGTAGCGAAGGAAATAAATCAAGCCCAGATTCCGCCTATGTTATTGCAGACTTTGGTGGAGAATGCCATCAAACATGGTATTGCACATTCTTCTAAAGAAGGCTTAATCGAAATCAAAGGTGAGATCATGGGTGATCAAATCCAATTTCAGGTCATCAATCCTGGGCATTTAAAAAGCCGTGGGGATTCCACCGGAATAGGCCTAATCAATTCACAAAATCGCCTCACTTTACTGTTTGGGGAGACCGCTCATATTGACATAAAGCCTTTGGACAAAAATCGCATAGTTGCTTCCGTCACGATTCCGTACCTTGCTGAAACAATAGCCTAAATCCCCTATGAGAGCCATCATTGTCGACGACGAACGCCTTGCCAGAAATGAACTGAAACGTTTATTGGAAAATTTTCCCTCCATCGAGGTGATCGGTGAAGCAGCGAATACAGATGAGGCTAGTCAACTCATCGAAGAATTACAACCGGATGTGGCCTTTTTAGACATCCAAATGCCGGGAAAGACAGGCTTTGAATGGCTAGAGGAATGGGATGGTTTTCTGCCGGAAATTATCTTCACAACAGCATTTGATGAATATGCGCTGAAGGCATTTGAGGTGAACGCTCTAGACTATGTTTTAAAGCCTATCGAACTAGCCCGTTTAAGTGAGAGTATTCAGAAATTAGAATCCCGATTTAAGCGTCCAGCTTCCACTGAAAAAACGGTAACAGCAAATCATGTATTAGGCGGGAATGACCAGATTTTCGTGAAAGACGGGGAGAAATGTTGGTTTGTGCGCTTGGATCGCGTCCGCTTGTGTGAATCGATGGGAAATTATGTGCGTTTGTTTTTTGACGACCAAAAACCTCTCGTTTTAAAATCACTCAATTCTTTAGAAGAACGCTTAGATCCGAAATTATTCTTCCGTTGTAACCGCAAACACATCGTCAACCTAAACTTCATCGAGAAGATTGAACCTTGGTTTTCCGGCGGCTTGCAGGTGACTTTGAAGGGAGAAAAAGCCGAGAAAATCGAAATTTCTCGTCGCCAATCCATCCGCTTTAAGGAGCTTTTGTCTCTTTAGTCCTGGCTGGTACTTCCCCTAACAAGAATCCATAGGGTTCTAAATTAGGAATCGAATCGAATATCACCTTCATCACAGCAGTTAAAGGCAGCGCTAAAATCAAGCCAGGAATCCCCCAAAGCAATTCACCGCACAACAAAGCGAGCATTGCTACCATCGGGTTCATGCTCACCTTCGATCCTACTACAAGTGGCGTAATGAAATTTGCCTCGATAAACTGAGCCGCTGCTACCCAAGCCACCACGGCTAATGCGTGCGATGGGCTCAAAGTCACCAAACTCAACAGAATAGGCAATAAAGCCCCCATCCAAATGCCGATGTAAGGAATCAACAATAGTATCCCGGTTAAAAAACCAAAAAACACCGGATACTCCACTCCAATCCACCAAAATCCAACAGAATTCAACACACCCACAATCAGCATTACCACAAGTAATCCTATTAAATATCCTTGGACCACTGAGCCTGTTTTTTCCATTACCTTCGTCAATACCTGCCCCTCTGTTTTAGGGAATACTTTTTGCAAAAAGCTTTCAAAGAAATCGCGGTAGAATAAAAAGAAGAACGTAAATACAGGCACTAAAATTAAGGCCGTGATGGCGTGCAAGGCGGTCGAAAATGTCGTACTTATAATAACCCCAGAATTCTTCAATAAGGCCATTAACTCGTTACTGAGCTCTAACATTTGCTTTCTTCGTGAGATATTGAAATTAGCAGAAATGAAAGATTGTAAACTAGAAATCCACTTTTCAGCTTTTTTCATAAAGAGTGGAAGCTCAGAAGAGAATTCCATAATTTGCATTCCAGCCACAAAAAGCAAGGACGAGATTAATGTAAAAGTCAACAGAATGGCAATGAAGATGGCAAAGGCGCGTGGGAAACCTTTGGCCTCCATCCATTTACTCGCAGGCAAAAGCAATAGCGACAGCACTAGCGCAAAAGAGAGCAGAATTAATAAATCCTGTAATACATAAGCCGCAGCAATGATCAAGGCCATCGACAGGAGGGCGCTCGATAAACGGGACGAGTAAGTGGGGTTGTTTGACATAACTAATAAATTAACAATTCCATAACATACAACTTTCTATATTTGTATCGTAATCCGTTCAAAACTATGGCAACAGCTTCACCAGCACACAAAATTCTACTCGTAGATGATGATGCAGACATTTTGGAGTTATTGGAATACAATTTACTAAAAGAAAACTTTCTTTTAGCAAAAGCCACGAATGGAAAGGAAGCTATTGCAGCCGCTAAATCCTTCCAACCCCATTTGATTATCATGGATGTGATGATGCCAGAAATGGATGGAATCGAGGCAGCCCGCCAAATTAAATCTAATCCAGAATTCAAAAATACCCTCATCCTGTTCCTTACGGCTCGAGGCGAAGAATATACGGAGATCGCCGCTTTTGAGAGTGGAGCCACAGATTACGTTGTAAAACCCATCAAATTACGCGCCTTAATCAGCCGTATTAATGCTTTACTAACGCGTGAAACGATCGTTCCTGAATCAAAAAATGATGTAATTACCATTGGCGATTTAGTAATTGATCGCGTGCAATATGCGGCGACATTTCAAGGTCGTGCATTGATTTTACCCAAAAAGGAATTCGAATTACTTTCATTCCTAGCGAAAAACCCTAATAAGGTTTTCAATCGCGATGAATTATTAGAGAAAGTGTGGGGATCAGATGTATTCGTTGTGGAACGCACCGTGGATGTACATATCCGAAAACTGCGTGAAAAAATCCCTGAATATTACATTAAAACATTGAAGGGTGTAGGCTATTTATTTTCAATCGACAAAGCCTAATTGCCCATTTTTAGGTAAATTGCATCCCGAATGATGCGCCTAATTTTCCTCCTATTTTTTTGTCTTCTTTTCAGCAGCCTGAGAGCTCAAGGTCCTAAACGCGAGTTAAGGGGAGTTTGGGTAGCAACGGTCCAAAACATCGACTGGCCGAGCCCGCGCAATTACGACGGAGCCAAGCAAAAAACCGAATTTATCGAACTATTGAATTCCCATCAAAAAACGGGAATCAACGCACTTTTTGTGCAAATAAGAACGGCTTCTGATGCGCTCTACGCGAAAAGTGCAGAACCCTGGACAACTTACCTTTCTGGGAAACAGGGGCAGGCGCCAAGCCCCTACTATGATCCGTTAGAGTTTATGATCGATCAGACTCATGCGAGAGGAATGGAATTTCATGCCTGGTTGAACTTGAATCGCGCTTCCATGTCATCGAGGTCCTTATTGAGTTCAGAGCACGTGGCCAGAAAGCACCCAGAATGGTTGCTGACCTACAATGGGCAATTATTGTTCGATTTCGGGATTCCGGCGGCGCGCCATTATATTGCCGGATTAGTGCGAAATATTATCCTGAATTACGATGTGGATGGAATTCACTTTGACGATTATTTCTATCCCTATCCTGATCCGAAATCAACCTTGCATGATGACGACACCTACGTAAAATACCGGCTTGCGGGGGAGTCAAAGGCTGATTGGAGACGGCGAAATACCAGCGCGCTGATTCAGGAAATCTCGGAGACGATTCGCAAGACCAATCCGAAAATCAAGTTTGGCATAAGCCCATTCGGAATTTGGCGACATAAAACCTCCGACCCGGTGAACGGGATGCCCACTGTGAAAGGTTTGCAATCCTATGACGATTTGTATGCCGATACAGATCATTGGTTAAAGCAAGGGTGGTTAGATTATATTGCACCTCAATTGTATTGGGATTCAGCACATCGCGTGGCACCCTTTAAGCCATTAGCCGAGTGGTGGAACGCACATTCCTACGGGAAACCTGTATATTTTGGGATGGCTTCGTATCATTTAGAGGATGTTTGGTCAAACAAGGAGATGAAAAAGCAGGTCGATATTAGCCGAAGTATGTCTCATGGCGAAGGATTAATTTTTTATAGCTCCACATCGCTTACTAAAAATTGGAAAGGCTTTCGAGATACCCTACGCTCGAATTATTTCGCTCATCCTGCTTTATTACCGACCACGCCGTGGCTCGATAGTATTGCCCCACATGCGCCAACTCAGGTATTTTTAACCAATAAAAAACTAAGCTGGCAAGCCGGCGAGGAATCGGATGATAAAGATCCAGTGGCCTATTATGTGGTCTACCGAATCCCTAAACAGGATAAAAAACACCTAGAGGACCCGCGCAATATCGTGTACAAAGGGAAGGCAAATGAATTAATTTTGGAACAAGATGACCTTAAACCGGGTTATGGATTTACGGTAACGGCCTTTGATCGACTGCACAATGAGAGTCGCCCAAGTGCCGTAGCCTGGATTAAACCCGTTAGCAGCGATTAATATGCATTTAAAAATTAAAGAAATTACGGAAGAGACGATCGATACGAAGACGATCCATTTTTGGCAACCCATTCATGATGCCTTGCATTATGTATCCGGTCAATTCTTAACCGTCATCCCCGAAATCGAGGGCAAAAAAGTCCGCAGAAGTTACAGTTTATCTTCTTCCATGAAGACCGATATGTCACCTGCCATCACGGTAAAACGTATCGCTGGAGGCTTAGTTTCGAACTTTCTATGCGACACCTTGAAAGAAGGTGATAGCCTAGAAGTATTAGAGCCGATGGGGAATTTTACCCTAGAAGCGAGTCCTGAGGCTGCAAAAAACTACGTCTTCGTGGGCGCAGGTTCCGGAATCACGCCCTTACTATCCATGATCAAAACGGTTCTGCATAGCGAACCTTTGTCTGAAGTCCATTTGATTTACGGTTCAAGACACGAGGATCAAATCATCTTCAAAAAGGTGTTAGACTCCTTGGAATCTTTGCATGCACATCGCTTCAAAGTTTTACACGTCATTTCCCAACCAGCGACCAACTGGCCCGGTTTGAAAGGACGAATTAACCAAGCTTCGATTGTGTATTATTTAAAACAAGAACTAGGCTTAGACATCGCGTCTGCACATTATTATTTGTGCGGGCCACAAGGCATGATGACAGAGGTTCAATCCTCTTTAGCGATGTTTGATGTACCTACGGGGCAGATTCACCAGGAATCTTTTGGGGTGGTGGCCAGCGAAGAAATGGAGCAGGCCGAGGAAGATGGCTCGTTGCAAACGCAAGAGGTTACCTTGATTTACGAAGGGAAAGAGCATAAAATTACCGTTCAACCGAGCGAAACCATTCTAGAGGCGGCATTAGAGGCTGACCTAGATATCCCTTATTCTTGCCAAGCGGGCATGTGCACGGCGTGTATGGGACTTTGCAAAAGTGGGAAAGTGGGAATGGACGAGGAGGACGGCTTAACCCCAGGCGAGATCGCGAAAGGTTATATTTTAACGTGTGTGGCGCACCCATTGAGCGCTGGGGTAGTGATTGACTTAGATTAATATGAAACAGAGAACATTTTTACCAGCAGATTTTCAGTTGAGTACATGGGAATCGGTATTGCCCTATTTTGAAAAATTGAGTGCAACCGAAATCTCCAGCATTGCTGATTTACGGGATTTTTGTGCGAACCGCTCCGAATTAGAATCCTACCTATCGGAAAACTTCGCGTGGCGCTACATTAAAATGTCTTGCGATAACCAAAACGAGACGTTGCAAACGAGTTACGCGCAGTTTGTCAACGAAATTATGCCCAATGCCTCTGTTTTCGACGATGCGTGGAACAAGAAAGTAATCGAAAGCCCATTCGTAAACGAACTGACTGAAACGGGATTCCCGGTGATGTTGCGTGGAATGAAAAAGGCGATCGAAATTTTTCGCGAGGAAAATATTCCCTTGTTCACGGAATTGCAGAATTTAGAAACCAATTATGGTGCCTTGACCGGCGCTTTGATGGTAACCATTAAAGGCGAAGAAAAAACCTTGCAACAGGCGGGGGCATTGTTGGAATCTACGGATCGCGCGGAACGCGAAGAAGTGTACCAAACGATGGTACAAAAGCGCTTAACGATCAAAAACGAATTGAACGATTTGTATACATCGTTAATCGAGAAACGTCATCAAGTGGCTTTGAACGCGGGTTTTGAAAACTACCGTGATTATGCTTTTGCTAGCCTAGGTCGTTTTGATTATGGCCCGGCGGAATGTTTTGAATTCCACGAGGCAGTAGCTGAAACGGTTGTTCCTTTATTAAACGAGGCGGCGGATAAGCGTAAGCAAGAGATGAAATTGGATTCGTTGAGACCGTGGGACAAAGCAGTGGATCCCTTGGGTCGCGGACCTTTGAAACCTTTCGAGACGGGAGAAGAATTATTGAACAAGACGATTGGCGTTTTCGATGAGATGGATCCGTTCTTAGGCAATTGCCTGAAAGAAATGGTGGCGCTTGATCGTTTCGATTTGGATTCGCGCAAGGGGAAGAATCCTGGTGGTTATAATTATCCATTAGAGGAAACGGGATACCCTTTCATCTTTATGAATGCGGCGGGCACGGTGCGTGATGTAGTGACTTTGTTACACGAGGGTGGGCACGCGGTGCACAGTATTTTGACCAAAGACCTAGCCTTGAATTCCTTCCGTAATTTCCCTTCAGAAGTGGCTGAGTTGGCTTCGATGAGTATGGAATTGATGACGATGGACCTTTGGGGGCATTATTTCACAAACCCAGAAGAGGCAAAACGTGCCAAAATCAAACATTTAGAGGACATCCTGGAAACGCTTCCATGGGTAGCGACCATCGATGCATTTCAACATTGGGTATATGAAAATCCAACTCATACGGTGGCTCAACGCGAGGAGAAGTGGAACGAAATCGTTTCGAAATTCTCGGATTCGGTAACAGATTGGACAGGATTAGCGGAAGTGCGGTCGAATATTTGGCAAAAACAGTTACACTTGTTCGAAGTACCATTCTACTACATCGAGTATGCAATTGCGCAATTAGGGGCGCTGGCAGTTTGGCGTAATTATTGCCAAAACCCGAAAAAAGCCCTCGAGCAATACATCGCCGCCCTTTCACTGGGATATACACAGCCAATGAAAACGATTTATGCCACAGCAGGAATCGAATTCAATTTCAGTAAGCCGTACATCCAAGAATTAATGGACTTTTTAGCAGATCAAATTAAAAAAATTGCCGAAAGTTAGGCGAACGATGACCTATTCCTTATTTTTGCAAATAATTATTGACACAGCCTTATGAAATTAACGAATTTACTTTCTTTAGTAGCCATTTTAGCGGTAGCGACTTCTTGTGATTACCAAAAAAACAACACAATCAAACAAAAAGACGTGCGCAAAGGCGATGAGTATGTGTACGGTGTTCACCCAGATAGCGCAGCGGTTCAATCTCAATTGAAATACGATGCAAAGCCTGAACTAGAAGTGAAAGCAAATGCTATCCGTGAGAAGTTATTCAAAGGAAAAGCGATTAACCAAGGAAACTAATTCCTGTAAACATAGATTTTAAAGAAGCCGGTTTATCCGGCTTTTTTTGTATCCTCTAGCATAGTACCACTAGGACTAATGCACTAGCATATCGCGCAAGAAGGTCAGTTGGTAAATTCCTGCCACATAAATGAGTGCCCAAATCAGCGAGGAGATTCCCATAAAAAACAAGATGCGTGCAGTGGGTACCTTGAACGAAAGCGCTAGTAAACTTCCTCCTATGGGTGTGAAAATCAAAGGCGTGAGTGCGGCGATTCCTTTAATTCCGAATCGCTGCCAAATATCCACCGCATAGCGAATTCGTTTCGAGAATAGTTTGGGTTTTGAGCTTCGGTATTTAGCAATCAATCCTAGGATGGCCTTACCCGCTGTGATGATAATCGTTACCGTAGCCATCGCCCCTAACCAGGTAAATAGCACGGTCTCGTACCAGGCCAAGCCCAAGCTAAAACCCGTAATGGGTCCGGCGATAAACTTCAATCCCGTGGCGATCATTACACCAGAATAGGCAGCCCAAGACATTATTTTGCAGATTGATAGATGGATTTACCTTCGTCTAAGAAGCTAACAAAGTGAGCCACATTGGCATCGAAAGCGACCGGTTGAACCATTGGCTTATCGTCCTTACGAGGATCTAATAAGACATAATGCGGTTGAGCGTTCGAGTTGAAGCGAGAGATTTGGAAGTCGAGGTTTTGGTCCCCTAAAGTCTTCTTCTCCTGTCCATCCACTTTAGATGTATACCACTTGTCTGCCGGCAATTCCGTTTTGTCATCGCAATACAAGGCAACCACCACATAATCATTTTTTAGTCGCTGTAAAACGGAAGGATCAGACCAAACATATTCCTCCATCTTGCGGCAATTCACACAACCATGGCCTGTAAAGTCGATAAACAAAGGTTTATTAGCCTTTAAGGCGGCGGCTTTCGCCTGTTCGAAATCAAAATAACCCGTTAAGCCCAACGGCAACTCTAAGAAATCGCTGTACAACACCTCATTCGTCTCTGCGACAGGCTCAGCAACTTGAGATCCTTTGAAGTCCTGTGAATTCATCGGAGGTAACCAACCCGAAAGCCCCTTCAACGGTGCACCAAACATCCCCGGAACCAAGTAAATAACAAAGGCTAAAACCGCTGTTGCAAACAAGGTACGTGGAACAGATAAGTTCTTCGATGGTCCATCGTGTGGCAAGGAAATCTTACCGAATAAATACAAGGTCAGCGCCGTAAAGATCGCAATCCAAATCGCTAGGAAGATCTCGCGATCCAATAGATGCCAGTGGTAAACCTGATCCGCCACGCTTAAGAATTTAAACGCTAAAGCAATCTCCAAGAAACCTAACACCACTTTCACCTCATTCATCCAATTGCCTGACTTGGGCAACTTCTGCATGAATCCAGGGAAAATCGCGAATAAGGTAAACGGTATGGCAAAGGCTAAAGAGAAGCCTAGCATCCCTATGATTGGCTTCAAGAAAGCGCCTTGTGAGGCTGCAATCAAGATGGAACCCGCTAGTGGACCCGTGCAAGAAAAGGAAACCAATACCAGCGTGAAGGCCATAAAGAAGACGCCAATGAATCCACCTTTGTCCGACTTCGCATCCACCGTATTCACTAAATTCGAAGGCAAGACAATTTCAAACGCCCCTAAGAATGAAATCCCAAACAGGATAAATATCGTGAAGAAAATCATGTTAGGAATCCAGTGCGTACTCAAAAAGTTAGCGAAACTCGCTCCTGCAAAGAAGGCTAAAAGTGTTCCAAAAAACACGTAGATCAACACGATAAATCCACCATATAAAAAGGCTAAACCTTTACCGCCCTTTTGCTTCGTGAAAAAACTCACAGTCATGGGAATTAATGGATACACGCAAGGCGTCAATAAAGCCAAGAATCCAGCGCCTAAGGCGATCCAAAAGAACGCAAAAAGAGAATTGTCTTCAGGCGCTTCCGTAGGAATGGCAACTGTAGAAGGCTTTGAAACAACAGAATCCACGGGAACAGCTGACTGCACGACAGGAGCAACGGCTGTGTCAGCTGAAACTACTTTCTCCGCCTTCCCCTTCAAACTAAACAATCCTTTAATTGGCACACAAAGTCCGGAAATATTCGAGCAGGATTGAGAATCGTAAGAACCCTCGATGGAATAATCCGAATCAGTAATTTTGATTTTTTGGCGAAATTCAGCTTGCTCGGTAAAATAAGTATAGGTCCCGTTCCAAATCTCAGTATCGTTTTTCGAGTGCGGATTGATGGCTTTCAATTCCCCCACTGTTTGGTAACCAGCACCTGGCTTGAAAGTAACGGTCGTGACAGTAGGGCCTAAATCCTTGTCAAAATCAGAGGAGTATAAATACCAATCTTTTTCGATCGCGACTTTAAAAATCACTTCCGCCTGCTCCCCTACTTTCGGGTTTGCGGGCTTAATCGACCAAGACCATTTAGCAGGGGTAATCTTTTGGGCGATGGCCGGAATGGCCATGATGGCAAGCAAAAGAAAGGCGATATATTTAAATTTCATGTTTGTCTCAAAATGCAAAGTCAAAATTAAGAAAAAAGCGCAGAAACATGCGTGATATTTGTCTTATTATAAGGTCCTTTCATTTTTCAATTCGGAGAAAAAAACGTATTTTTGGCCTTTCAAATTGTAATCCAGAACCCATTATTTTTATGGCATCCACTTTCCCTACACAACGAGACAAAGAAATTTTTGACCTGATAAACCAGGAGGCACATCGCCAAGAATTTGGCATTGAATTAATCGCCTCTGAAAACTTTACATCGCCACAGGTGATGGAAGCACAGGGAAGTGTTTTAACCAACAAATACGCAGAAGGCCTACCCGGAAAGCGTTATTATGGAGGTTGTGAAGTAGTGGATGAAGTGGAAACCTTAGCCATCGAGCGTGCGAAGCAATTATTCGGAGCAGCTTGGGCGAACGTTCAGCCTCACTCTGGTGCGCAAGCGAATGCGGCAGTTTTCTTGTCGTTCTTAAACCCAGGTGATAAAATCTTAGGATTTGACTTGTCTCACGGTGGTCACTTATCCCACGGTTCTCCAGTGAACTTCTCAGGTAAGTATTTCCAAGCGTTCTTCTATGGGGTAGAAAAAGAAACGGGATTAATCGATTGGGACAAAGTAGAGGCGACTGCGGTAAAAGAAAAACCAAGATTGATCATTTGTGGTGCGTCCGCTTATTCTCGTGATTGGGATTACGCTCGTCTTCGTGCGATTGCTGACCAAGTAGGGGCGATATTATTAGCTGATATTTCTCACCCATCTGCCTTGATCGCGAAGGGATTATTGAATAACCCGATGCAGCATTGCCATATCGTGACAACTACGACGCATAAAACGCTTCGTGGACCACGTGGTGGTTTGATCATGATGGGAAATGAATTCGAGAATCCATTTGGCTTTAAAACCCTAAAAGGAGAATTGAAAACGATGTCTGCGTGTTTAGATGGCGCTGTGTTCCCAGGAACGCAAGGTGGTCCATTAGAGCACGTTATTGCGGCGAAAGCGATTGCTTTTGGCGAGGCTTTGACACCTACTTTTGAGGCGTATGCGAAACAAGTACAGTCGAATGCGCAAGCAATGGCGAAGGCCTTTTTAGCGAAAGGATACGATATCATCTCAGGAGGTACAGATAATCACTTGATGCTAATCGACTTACGTCCGAAAGGATTGAGTGGTAAATTAGCAGAGAATACCTTGATTCAAGCCGATATTACGATTAACAAAAACATGGTTCCATTCGACGACAAGTCTCCATTCGTTACTTCAGGTATGCGTGTGGGAACGGCGGCGATGACGACCCGTGGATTGAAAGAAGCAGATATGACTCAAATCGTGGACATGGTCGACAAAGCCTTGATGAACCACGATAATGAGGCGGTTTTGAAATCAATTAAAGGAGAAGTAAATGAGTGGGTGAAACAATTCCCATTATACCTATAATTTTTTTATGGCAGCAGATCAAGATTTTGACGATTTCGACGACGATGAGGTAACGGATGGCACCGAGATGTCCTTCCTAGGTCATCTAGAAGAATTAAGATGGCATATTCTGCGATCTGTTGCCTCCTTTTTTGTGTTTGCCATAGCTGCCTGGTTTTTCCGCGAATTCATTTTCAGTTCGATCATTTTAGGACCGACTAAAACGGATTTTTATACGAACCAAATCCTATGCCAAGCCGCTGAGCTCTTCAACATGCCTAGTTTGTGCATGCAGAAGGCTGATTTTATTCTCCAAAGTAGAGAAGTTTCGGGTCAATTTATGATGGCCTTAACGCAGTCCATTATTGTGGGTCTCTTATTTGCGTTCCCCTACATGTTCCACGAATTGTGGCGCTTCATTAAACCTGGCTTGAAGAGCAAGGAATTGAAAGCAGCTCGTGGGGCGGTATTTTGGGTTTCAGTCTTGTTTTTTAGTGGGGTTGCCTTCGGGTATTTTGTGGTGGCACCTATGGCCATTAACTTCCTCGCGAATTTTAAATTAGATCCGAGCATCCAAAACCAATTCGACATCAATGATTACATTTCACTGTTATCGATGTTGACATTGGCTTGTGGAATCACGTTTCAGTTACCGATGATAGCCTTTGTGCTATCGCAAGTAGGCATTTTAACCCCGTCCTTCATGCGGGAATATCGCAGACATGCCCTTATTGTCATTTTTATCGTGGCGGCGATCATCACTCCTTCTCCGGATGTGGTTTCTCAACTATTAGTGGCGTTCCCACTTTTAGGCTTGTACGAAATCAGCATTGGCGTTTCAGGCCGCGTCTTGAAGCGTAAAATGAGAGAAGAAGAGATGGAATCGAATTCTTAATCGAATTCTCAACAACAAACGAATGAATTATTTATCGGCGGAGAACATATCACGCAACCTGGGCGAAAGATGGGTGTTTAGAAATTTATTTTTTGGCCTCCAAAAAGGCGAAAAAGTGGCTCTCATCGGAAAAAACGGGACGGGTAAAACCACCTTAATGGAATCCCTGATGGGAATGCAAACACCAGACGAGGGAAAAATCTCTATCCGCAAAGGAATCCGCGTGGGTTACTTACCGCAAAGTCCGGTATTCGCTGAAAACGAACAAGTACTGAATTACCTATTCTCAGACGATTTGCCCAGCGCAGTAGCCATCAAATCCTACGAGAAAGCCATGCTCTCCGGCGATTCAAAAGAACTCGAAGACGCCTTTGCCTTAATGGAAGCCCACAATGCCTGGGATTACGAGGCACGTGCGAAACAAATCATTAGCCGCTTAGGCATTCCAGATGGCGACCAAAAGGTTTCCACCTTATCTGGGGGCCAAAAGAAGCGCCTTTCTTTGGCTAAACTGTTAATCGAGAGTCCAGACATTATGATTCTAGATGAGCCAACGAACCATTTGGACATCGAAACCATCGAATGGTTAGAAGGAATCATGTCCGGACCTAACGTAACTGTTTTAGTTGTCTCCCACGACCGCTACTTCCTGGACAAAGTCTGCAACAAGATGATGGAATTAGCAGACGGCTCCATCTATACCTACGAAGGTAATTACGCCTACTTTTTAGAGAAAAAAGCCGAGCGCGAGGCCTCCGAAGCAAGCAGTATTTCCAAGGCCAAAAACCTCTACCGCAAAGAACTCGAGTGGATGCGCAAGCAACCCAAAGCCCGCGGAACCAAAGCACAATACCGAATAGACGCTTTCCATGAAACGGAAGAAAAAGCGAACAAAAAACTAGACGACAGCAAACTGGAATTAAACATCCAAATGTCCCGACTAGGCAATAAAATCATTGAAATCAACCACCTGAAAAAGGCCTGGGGTGACAAGAAAATCATCAACGATTTCACTTACACGTTTAAGAAGAAAGACCGCATCGGTATCGTGGGCAAAAACGGCGCCGGCAAGACCACGTTCCTACAACTCTTAACCGGTTTAGAACAACCGGATTCAGGCACCATCGATCCAGGTGAAACGCTAGTGGTTGGTTATTACACTCAGATTCCTTTCGATTTCAGACCAGAACAACGCGTTATAGATACAATCACAGAGATCGCCGAAGTAATCCCTTACGGAAAGAACGAATCGCTCAGCCCAAGCCAATTCTTGAGCAAGTTCCTCTTCCCTACTGCTCAGCAATATACTCCGGTGGAGAAACTATCAGGTGGCGAAAAGAAACGCCTTCAATTAATGCGGGTGCTCGTAAAGAATCCTAATTTCTTGATTCTGGATGAGCCTACGAATGATTTGGACTTAGACACTTTACAGCTCTTGGAAGACTTCCTTAGCGAGTTTCAAGGCTGCCTTCTATTGGTTTCTCACGATCGTTATTTCATGGATAACCTAGTAGACCAATTGATCCTAGTCGAGGGGGAAGGCGAAGTGAACTTCTTTAATGGAAACTACACGGATTACCGAATTGCCTTAGAAAGTAAGGAAGACGAGACTGCAGGTAAACAAAGCCCAGTGAAAGCTCCGTCGACAGCAGCACCGGTGGCGGCTGCATCGAAAGGCCCTAAGCTTAGCTTCAAGGAACAAAAGGAGTTCGACGAATTAGAAAAAGAGATGGCTGCATTGGAAATCGAGAAAGATTCCTTTGTCGAAAAGCTCAGCCAAGGCTCGGATGACTTTCAATTATTAACCGAATGGGCGAAAGCCATCGAGGACATCAAGAATATACTAGAGGAGAAAGAGCTGAGATGGCTTGAGTTATCAGATAGAGCATAAAAAAAGCCCCAATCTCTCGGGGCTTTTTTCGTATAATAACTCGCTGACTAATTCTGGAAGGTCAAGTTCATCAACGCATACAGCGCTCCTTCTTTCACCTTGTCATTCACAAATACCAAGTAGATATCGTGTACACCTGACGCGTTGATTGGGAAGTTATAAGCCTTCGTTGCATTGACTTCAACAGAACCCAACAATGGACCTGTTACACTACCTGTTCTGAGCTCTAATTGTCCCCCTACTGTCTGGCCAGCCATGTAGGTAGCCATTACTGAAAGGTTCTTGATACCTGTTAAGTCGATGGCATCGTAACGAGCATATCCGCCAGCTCCCGTAGCTACTAAGATTTCACCAATTCCGTCCACTTTAAACTTCATCGTTTTAGCCGTTGCATCAGCGCTAACGGCAGGAACTTTCGCATCGCGTAAAGTCACCACTTTAAAACCTGTTACCGGCGCAATTTTACCTGCCCCTTTGTCTGTGTACATCGCACGGAAGATAAACGTTCCTGGCTTTCCTTTGTCTTGTGGCACATATTGTCCGGCCACTGGCTTAGATGCTTTCTTCTTGTCAGCTAAACCTAAGATGTATTTCACCATCTCACGTGCATCCGCTACCGAAACTTGTGGGTGAGCTGCCATCGCATTCTCTCCCCAAACTCCACCACCCCCAGCAATGATCTTCTTCGATAACTCATCGATATTTTGTGAGCTTGCACGGTATTTCTTACTGATATCTGTATAAGAAGGTCCTACCGATTTTTTATCGATCGCGTGACAAGTCTTGCAATCCGATAAATCGATTAACCGCTTACCTGTAGAGAAAGACGTATTCGCTTGGTGACCTTGTGCGATCACGGTCTTGTCAAATCCTTCCAAATAATCAATTTGCAAGATAACATCGTCTTCCGCAATTTTCTTATTCGCTAAGCTACCATCTTCTTTATCTTGAACCGTCACTTTGTAGCTAACTGGCTTGTCATTCCAATAGAATGATTTGTTACCTTCAATGGCCACGTCTACCGCTGGTACTTCATTCCCTGCAGTGATTTTAATCACCTCAGAATTCGAATTACCTGCGGCATCTTTCACCGTTAATTTCACATTGTATACTCCTGCTTTGGCAAATACGTGTGTTGGGTTTGCGGCAGTACTAGTACCTCCATCGCCAAAATTCCAAGCATATTTAATCGCATCGCCATCAAAATCAACCGTTCCCTCTGACGAGAATTTCGCTTTTAAAGGTAAAGCTCCTACGGCTTTATCCACCGCCACTTTCACCTTTGGCGTTCTGTTGCCTGCGTTGTATTCAATTTTGTAAAGAGCTGCTTCCTCACTTTGGGCGAACCAATTAGGGCCATACTCCAAACCGTACATGGTACCATTTTTGTCAAACTCTAAATCCATCGGATGTGAGAATGTCGTATTGGGCAAGAAACGCTCCATTTGAACGAAATCACCTTTCGAATTCATGGTGACCGTGTAAATTAGGTCACGTGACCAATCGTAAGCAAAGAATTTACCATCATAATAAGCTGGGAATTTCGTCTTCGAAGTAGCCGGAAAATCATCACGGTAATAGATAGGACCTGCCATTGCGTTACGAGAACCTTTGGAAATAACGGGACCAAATTCTGGTGAATCTACATATGGATAGTAAATAAACGCTTTCTGAGCTGCAGGTAAATGAGCAAAACCCGTGTTATGAGGAGAATTGTTGATAGGTGCTTTGGGATTAAATGTAGCCCAAGTGCTATCCTTCGCGAAATCACGTTGATTGTATGGACGGTTATCAGCTACAAATAAAGGCCAACCGAAATAACCTGCCTGGCGTGCTTGATTCACTTCATCATGCCCGCGTGGACCATATTTCTTCGAATCTTCACCTGCATCCGGCCCCACTTCACCCCAATACAAGAAGCCCGTGCGCTTATCCACCGAAATACGGTACGGATTACGGTTACCCATCACATAAATTTCTGGTTTAGCATGGTAGATACCCGCTGGAAATAAGTTCCCCTCAGGAATGGTATAACCACCTTCTGGCGTAGGTTTGATACGTAAAATCTTACCTCTTAAATCATTCGTGTTAGAAGAAGTGGCACGTGCATCCCAGCCTGAACGACCTGGACGATTGTCCATAGGCCCGTAGCCATTGGAGTCAAATGGATTCGTGTCATCTCCTGTCGACAGGAATAAGTTACCTGATTTATCCCAAGCGATGGATCCACCTGTGTGGCAACATCCGTCACGCTTTACCGGAACGCGTAAAAGCACCTTTTCAGAACTCATGATCAACGTATCTTTCACTTCATCATAGGTAAATCGAGAAAGGTGTTGAGCGGTATCAGCTTTCCCCGTTTGAGGAGAATAGAATAAATAAATCCAGTGGTTTTTATTGTAATCAGGGTCAATATTTACTCCCATTAAACCATATTCAAATTTAGAAAATACGTCCAAATCTGCTACGACTTTAGTCTTCCCCTTTTTAGGGTCATACATTTTTAATTTCCCTTTACGTTCTCCGAAAAAGATTTTCCCTGCATCTGTAACAGCTAACTCTGTAGGCTCATCCAAATTGCGGTCTAAGACCACTTTTGTGAAACGATTCTCCTCAGGAGGTAATTCAGAACGTAATTTTTTCGTGTAATCTTGTGGACGACCAGAAGCTAACCATTGCAATGCTCCCCAAATATGTTGTAGCACAATCGGTTCTTCGAAAGACTCATGTGTGTGTCCCCAGTTAGTATAAAACGCACGGCCACCATCGTATTCATGGTACCAAGCCATGGGATGGAAATCCCCCATTTTACCATCAGTATAAGACTTTTCGTCTACCGTGATCAACACATGAACATCTTTATTAAAGTTCTTCGTATCATAAAATTCATCCGTGCGATCAAACGTTTCTGGCATGTGCGCCGTTGAAAGGTGAGTACGATCTACAGCAGTAAATTTCCCTTTCTGTACGTTAGGTCGGCCAGGATGAGAAGCAAATTGACCCCCGGCTAATTTCGTATACCAAGGCCAATCGTATTCGGTATCCGTTGCTGAGTGAATCCCGAAATAGGCTCCTCCCGCTTGGATATAGCGCTCAAAAGCGATTTGCTGTGCTTCGTTTAATACATTACCCGTGGTGTTTAAGAACACCACAATACGGTATTGTTTCAAATTTTTCTCTGTAAAATTGGCTGCATTTTCTGTCGTGTCTAAAGAAAAGCCTTTTTCCTTAGCCATTTTAAACAAGGCCACTTGACCTGGTTTAATAGACGAATGGCGGAACCCTTTCGTAGAAGAGAAAACTAAAATTTTCTTACCAGCTAATGGATTAACTGCCTGCGCAAAAACAGAGAGCGTGGAGACCAATAAGGCAAAAATGAGGGTGATTCGGAGGATTCCGAACGAGGAATTTTTCATGTTTAAAATAAATAGGTTTGGGACAAAGTTAGGGCAAAACAGAAAATTTCGGCTACATTTAAGAAAAAATTTATCAAATCAAGCTATGAAAAAATATATCGCAACCTTGGCGCTCGTTTTCGCCTCGTTTTTCGCCTATTCTCAGGTCTCCTGCTGCTTCGTAAAGAAGGATGGAATGCAGCTTTTGGCCTCTAATAAGACCTTTATTAAATCCCACGCACTGCCTAAACCTTACCACCACGAAAGTAAAGCAGGCGGCGTAATGGTTGAATTCAAGACTCCGGATGATCAAATGGCGAAAGGTTTCTACATACCCGCTGACAAACCGACCGAATATACACTCCTTGTTTTCCAAGAATGGTGGGGCTTAAATGACCATATTAAAAGAGAGGCTGAGCATTTTTACAGCACCCTAGGCAATGTAAATGTCTTAGCGGTGGATATGTATGATGGGAAAGTCGCTACGACCCGAGAAGATGCCGCTAAATATATGGGTGGGGCTAATCCAGCCCGTTTAGAAGCCATCATTAAAGGTGCCATTGCCTTTGCAGGACCGAAAGCGAAGATCGCGACAGTGGGCTGGTGTTTTGGCGGATCATTATCGTTAAAAGCATCGATTCTAGCTGGGAAACAAGCCGCCGCTTGTGTCATGTATTATGGTATGCCCGTAAAAGAAGTAGAGCAGTTGAAATTATTAGAAACAGACGTTTTAGGTCTTTTTGCGGGTAAGGAGCAATTCATTAATCCTACGGTAGTGAAAGAATTCGAAGCAAATATGAAGACGGCGGGCAAAGGAATTCAGACTAAAATCTTTGATGCGCAACATGCCTTTGCGAATCCATCTAACCCAGCTTATGACAAAGTTGCGACAGAAGAGGCTTGGGGAATGGCGATCAATTACTTCAAAGCTCGATTAAAATAATGCGCTACCTATTCATCTTGTTGTGTGTTTCGATGTTAGCCGGCTCCTGTGTGAGCCGTCGCTACCAGGCAAAACCATATAAAAAGAAATGGTCCTTATTTAAGAAAAACGCTTGCGACTGTCCTAATCTCCGATAAGGGGATTTAGGGCAGAAGCTGCGGGCGATCCGGGGGCTAAACCTTGCAACCAGCGCTGGCGATCTGCTTCTTGGTTCGGATTCAAAGGCTCCATCACCCGAGCCTCTGCGTCCATATAGATTATGGTCATCACTTCTCGCATTTTACTGGATTGATTTCCGGGCGCATTGTGCAAGGTCCAACCTAAATGAAACGTGGCATCACCCGCTTTCATTGATTTTTGGGCCACGATTTCATAATCCATTTTCGCCACATAATCTCCTATCAAAGCTTCTGATTCATCCGAAATTTCCAAGCGAGGCAATTCTGCATTCGCTGATTTCGACGCGAAAGTGAGCATACCCATTCCTTCTTCAATGTCCACCAAAGGCATCCACATCGTCACCGTTTTAGGGGTATCTAATGGCCAATAATATTGATCCTGATGCCACGGGGTGTGACCGCCCCCCGGTTCTTTGAACAAAGCTTGATCGTGGTACAGACGGACATTTTTAACCCCCAGTAATTGAGCTGCTACTGAGGCGAAGCGTCTAGCTAAGGTGAATTCCTTGACCGTTTCGGAACTTTCCCACAGATTCATCATTTGCAGAAATGCCTTTCCATAGGTGTCGCGCTCCTCCATCGGCTTCTGTTGCGCTCTAAAGTCATCCGCCCAAGACAAAATGGCCTGACGGTAGGGTTGTAATGCTTCAGCTGAGATTAATCCGGGAATAAAGGCATGTCCATTCGTGGCGAAATAGGCTATTTGCTCAGTTGAAACGGGAAAGGCTTGGTTTAACATCTTTTTTTTGGCAAAGATTTCGGAAAATAATTGAGTGGACTACCTTTATTTTGGCCAAAAAAGATGCAATTTTACCTTTTTACGAATCTCCACACTCCGAAAGGCTAAAATTAAATGAAAGCACAGCGCGAACACCTCACCTCTGGATTTCAAATCAAACATGTGAAACAGGCCCGTTTTGACGCACCCTATCATTTTCATCCGGAATTAGAATTAACCTTAATCATCGCTGGCGAAGGAAAGCGCTTCATAGGCAACCAAATCACTGATTTTAGACCTGGAGACCTCGTTTTATTAGGCGAAAATCTCCCTCATTGCTGGCAAAACCACCGTAAAGATTGGCTGTTACAAGATCCCGAACCAGAAGGAGCTCAGGCGCTTGTCATTCATTTTCGCAAGGATTTTCTAGGGGAGGAATTCTTGTCAAATGAGGCCTGCATTGGATTAAAGAATCTGTTCGAGAAAGCGAAAACTGGTTTCTCCATTGTAGGACCCACACAAGATAAAATCGCCCGTGAAATGTTAGCGCTGAGTGAGATGGCGCCCTTTCCACGGCTTTTGGCCTTCTTACAAATCCTGCATACCATCGGGATTTCCACCGCGGACGTGCAAGCAATTGATACCACAGAAGGGAATTACGCCATTGCAGCGGGAGATTTAGAGCGCATCAATCGGGTGTATGCTTACGTCATCGCGAATTATACGCAAGAAGTACATCTTGACGAGGTAGCCCATTTAGCGAATATGACGGAAACGGCATTCTGTCGTTATTTCAAGAAAGTAACAAACAAGACTTTCGTTGAATTAGTGACAGAGTTCCGGGTGAAGCACGCCTGCACTTTATTGAGGACTACAAATAAACCGATGATAGAGGTGTGCTTTGAGAGCGGTTTTGGCAATATTTCCCACTTTAATAAGCAGTTCAAAGCCTGGATGAAAACGCCGCCATTACAGTACCGCAAACTGGTAAATGAATGGCATTAAACCTTTTTCTTCTCTGGAAAAATCACACTTAATAAAATACTGATTGTCAATATTCCGATGATCACCCCTAAAGACGAAAGCGTCCCAAAACCCCATTCCTCCAGCTTCGAATGCGCTAACATTTTTCCTCCCACGAAGCTTAATAAAACGCCCAATCCTATCGGCAAAAAGCGGAACAAACCCATCAAACTCGACAGAAAAAAGAAGAGTGATCGAAGCCCCATTACAGCGAAAACATTTGAAAAGAAGACGATGTAAGGGTCTTTCGAGATAGAGAAAATGGCCGGAATCGAATCCACCGCAAACAATATATCCGTAAATGCAATAACTACAACGATTACAAAAAGAGGTGTCATAAATAATTTTCCTGTCTTCATGCGCACAAAAAAACGCCCAATCACATTGCGTTTGTAGACATTAAAATACTTTGACAAAACTTTAACAACCGGATGTTCGCCCGGCTCGATGTGCTCCTCCTCACCAGAAGAAAACAAAATCTTCACTCCAGTGTAGACTAGGAAAGCCCCGAAAACATAGATAATCCAATCAAATTTTTGCAACAAGGCCGCTCCCAAAAAGATAAAAATCAATCGCAAGACAATGGCACCTAGGATCCCCCAAACAAGAATTTTCTTGTAGTATCGCTTTTGAACACCAAAAGAATTAAAGATTAAAATGAACACAAAAACATTATCTGCAGACAAGGAATATTCCACTAAATAGCCCGTGATAAACTCCAAGGACATATTATTTTGAAAAACCGCTAAGGCATCAAAATAAGAACCCTTGCCTAAGTCGATATGACTTGCATATGCCTGCTGCACAGCCTTCAGACTCGCCATATCTGAAATCCCGTGAACCATCGCCCCATTGTATCCTAAGAAAATGTAGAACGCGATCGCTAATAACACCCACATACCCGTCCAAAAACCCGCTTCTCTAAAAGTCACTTCTGCAGCGGTATCCTTCTTAAAAACACCCAGGTCGATTAACATCACCGCCAGTACACCTACTGAAAAAAGAAGAAAAAATAGCGATTCGCTCATAAATAGTTAATTTTACACTTTGGCCGGACAAAGGTCGCAAAAATAGCTTAGAAAAAATATGTACGAAGGTAAAAAGGTCATCGTCGTTATGCCTGCATATAAGGCTGCGCTTACCCTGGAAAAAACATACCACGAAATCCCTCATGATTGGGTGGACGAGGTGATTTTAGTCGATGACCACAGTCCAGACAATACGGTTGAAGTGGCAAAAGCCGTAGGAATTCAACATGTCATCAGACACGACAAAAACCTCGGTTATGGGGGAAATCAGAAGACCTGTTACACCAAAGCATTAGAATTAGGGGGCGACATCGTTATCATGTTACACCCAGATTACCAATACACGCCGATGTTGTTGAAAGCTATGATTTCGATCATTGGCAATGGCTTATATCCGGTGGTTTTTGCTTCACGTATTTTAGGAAAGGGAGCCTTAAAGGGTGGTATGCCGATTTACAAATACATCGCAAATCGCCTTTTGACCTTGTTTCAGAATATCCTGATCGACCAAAAACTTTCCGAATACCACACTGGTTACCGGGCATTTTCGAGAGAAGCTTTGCAAGCGGTGAAATTCACAAAATGCGATGATGATTTCATCTTTGATAACCAAATGGTCTTACAGCTTTTCTGGAAAGGATTTGAAGTGGGAGAAGTAACTTGCCCTACAAAATATTTTGACGAAGCCTCTTCGATTAACTTCAAACGCAGTTCCATCTATGGATTAGGCGTTCTTTGGTATTCAGTCCGTTACCGCCTCGCGAAGTGGGGATGGAAATGGGATTTAATGAACTAATTAAAAAAGCCTCAGATTTAACTTTCTGAGGCTTTTTTCAGGTGTCAAAAGTGCCCAAATTAGAATCGAATACTCGCTCCCAGTAAGAAATTAAATCCAGCCTGTGGATAGTAGAAATTCTCCGTAGTCGTCGCACCCGCATAACGATACGAGTAGGTGTATCCATTTGATGAATACAGTTCATTCAGTACATTATTTAGCAATAACGTGAAGGCAGGACCTTTCTTCATCATGTATTTCAAGCGAATGTCTTGAGTCGTATACGCTTTTAAAGAACGCCCCTCGTTCGATGTATTATCTAAATATTGTTTACCCACATACTTACTCAACAAACTCGCTTCAAAAGCACCTACCGAATAAGTTAGCGTATTCCCTGCAATTACCGATGGTGAGTAGGCAATATCCGTATTTTCGTGATGAATAACGGGAATATCATAGGTATCATAATCGACTATTTCCTCTTTGAAATGGCGGATACGGTTTTGGCTTAACGTCACATTTCCATTCCAAAGCAAACGCTTGGAGATTTGGTAATTCAGAGATGCCTCCACCCCTAAGCGATAACTATCGTCCACGTTCTTGCGAATAGCATCTCCTGTGGAATTGACTGCTCCTGTCAATACAAGCTGATCCTGGTAATTCATAAAATAACCATTCACTTGAAAGGCATATTTTGTACCAGAACGTTGATAACCTAATTCATAGTCTTGTAAATATTCTGCTCGAGGTGGGGTTCCAGGATTATCCACAAAATCCTGACGACTAGGCTCTTTACTACCCGCAGAAACGGAGGCATATACTTTAGATTGTTCTGAAATTTGATATGTCAATCCAAATTTTGGATTAAAGAAAGCATAGGTATTGTCCGCATCCAATACCAAAAACTTATCGGCCGTACCTTTCATCCGGTAACCTACCGTACGGTACTGCAAATCCACATAGGCATTCCAAGCTGCGGACAAATTTAGGTTTGCCTTCGCATACAGGTTTAAATCCGTTTTTTGCGAGCGGCTTCGGTACCACTCTCTCCCCGGATAAGGATCTTGCATTACCCCAAAATGACGTCCCACATAGCGGTTCCATGCACCACCAAAAGTGAATTTAATTTGTTGAGAACCGGTATAATTCAAGGCGAAAGTCGAGCCATAGAAATCATTATCCAACCATTTCCGGCGAATGACATCGACACTTCTCACCAGTAATCCTGAAAAACCGTAATTCGTTAAATCTGCAGAAGGCTTAAACTCCTCATAATACCCGCGGCCATAGGTATAGTGTCCGTTTAAATCCAAATTCCAGGATTCACCCAACCGGTGATTGGTAATTAACTGGTAATGATCCTGCGCATAATTATCCGTCTGATTATCATAGGTATAATAATTATAGGTTCGACCACTTTTCAGTAAGTTATCTGCCTCTGCTGCGCTTAAATAGTTCCGATCAATGTAGGCCTGCATCTCAGTAACAGATCCATTAATCCTGCTTTCAGGAGTGCCATACCAAGATTGATAGGTCTTTTCTTTTCCGGTAAAGTAGTTCAAACGGATAAAACTTTTTTCACCAAAATAGCCCGCAGAGAAATAAGCAGATAGCAAATTAGAGGAAGACCGATCAATAAAACCATCCGAAACGATGCGTGATAAACGGCCATCAAGTGTAAATTTTCCCCCTAACAAACCTGACCCAGCCTTAAGCGTCGTTTTTAGTGTTCCAAAAGATCCACCAGACACATTCACTTCGCCATATGCCTTAGGCTCAAACGTATTCGTCTGCATATTCACAGAACCCCCAAAAGCACCCGCTCCGTTCGTCGATGTTCCCACTCCACGCTGGATTTGAACCGAATTCACCGAACTTGCAAAGTCCGGCATATTCACCCAAAAAGTACCCTGTGATTCCGAATCATTAATGGGAATTCCATTCACGGTCACATTTACACGAGTCGCATCGGAACCACGAATTCGAATACCTGTATAACCTATACCCGCTCCCGCATCGGAAGTGGTAACAACTGAAGGCGTAAAATTGAGTAAAAGTGGCATATCCTGACCGAGATTACTTTTCCCTAGGTCGGCAGCCGATACATTCGAATAGGCCATCGCCGAATTTTCATCCGCCCGAGTCGCTTGAACAACGACTTCATCTTGCAAGAAATTGGATTTTTTCAGCGCGATTTGACTGGCTTTCTCTGCAAGAATTTCTACTGGATCATAGCCCACAAACCGTACGACTAAAACGTCCTTAGAGGAGACGGTTAAATTAAAATGCCCTTTCGCATCTGTCACGTTTCCTTTCTGACTACCTTTCACAGAAACGGAAGCACCCCATAAAGGAGCTTTAGTCTCTAGATCGAAAACGATTCCCTGTACTTTTTGTGCAAATACACTTTGCACACACACAATAAGCGTAAAAATAAGCGTTGTTGCCTTTTTCATTTTTTTTGAAATTTTAGCAACAGGTAAAGGAGCCAAATCCTGTTATGATTTAACTTTTTAACCCTTACATTGACGATTTTTTCTGAGTTTTCAGCGCTAAAAACTCGACAAAATCCCTTCGACGGCACTACCCGCATCAGGTTCAATGGGTATAATCTCAGCCTTTTTTAGGGGCACCCCTTTTTGTAGATGCACAAAGATACAAAATTTCCTACCTTTGCAAGCCCTACGTAAATTTTGTAGGGAATTTTTGTACGTATGATCGTCAAAGAATTTCTCAGTATCTACCAGAGTGACGGAATTGTCCAAAGCATTTCTGACAAGATAACTACGTCCAAACCGGGCGAATCTCTCCACCTAAAAGGCCTTTGCGGCTCACTCGACACGGTTTTAATGTCTGCTCTTCTAAAGGAGAAGCAACCCTTTCTGATCCTGTGTGAGGAAAAAGAAGAGGCGCAATATGTCTATAACGACCTGCAAGCCCTGATTGGGGACACCGCCGTCATCTTATTTCCGATGTCCCACAAGAAACCCTACGAATGGGAAGAAGTGGACAATGCTAATGTCCTTTTGCGCGCGGAGGTACTTAATATTCTAAGTAATTATTCAGGCCAAAACCTAGCCATCGTTTCCTATCCAGCGGCGATGACTGAGAAGGTAATTAACCGGAAGTCTTTGGTTAAAAACACCCTATCTATCCGGGTGGGCGATAAAATCGATCGCAATTTCGTGGCAGAAACGCTGAATGAATACGATTTTGAACGAACAGACTTCGTCTACGAGGCAGGCCAATATTCCGTTCGCGGAGGAATTTTGGACGTATTCTCCTACGCAGCAGAATATCCCTACCGACTTGATTTCTTTGGTGATGAAGTCGATAGCATTCGAACCTTTCATCCTGAAACCCAGCTTTCGATCCAATCCGTTTCTGCGATGCACCTCATCCCTGATGTGCAAACGAAACTGATTCAAGAAACACGGGAATCGTTTTTCACCTTTTTACCAGAAAACACGAAAATCTGGATTAAAGACCTGAGTATCCTAAGCGATGTGTTGACCGAAAATTTTGAAAAAGGGTCGATGGTCTACGAGGTCAATTCCTCGTCTGACATCAACCTGTTAAATAAACCCGAAGAACGCTGGGAGACTGCAAAAACCATTAAAAAGGTATTGCAAGGCTTTGCTTGCATCGAATATGGAAAACGCTCACACCTGAAAAATTCGGAAACGATCGTGTTTCCCTCCAAAAATCCAGGTGCCTTCCAAAAAGATTTCGAGCGGTTAGCTACGACCCTATTAGACAACCAAACACACGGTTTTCACAACATCATCAGTTCTGAATCCCCAAGACAATTAGAGCGTCTCGAGGTGATTTTTAACGAAATTAATACTAGCATTCAGTTCAAACCCTTGCAGATTTCGCTTCGCGAGGGGTTTGTGGACGAGCAAACCAAAGTTGCCTTTTACCCGGACCACCAACTTTTTGAGCGCTACCACCGTTACAAGGAAAAGAACAAGTTCTCAAAGAACAAGGCCCTTACCCTAAAAGAGTTGCGCTCCCTTCAAGTGGGGGATTTTGTCACGCACATAGACTACGGGATTGGTCGTTTTGCCGGATTAAATCTGGTAGAAACAGCGAACGGAGAGCAAGAAGTCATTCGCTTGATTTACCGAGACGACGACGTTTTATCGGTTTCGATTCATTCACTGCACAAAATTTCAAAATATTCCGGCAAAGAAGGAGCCCCTCCCTCGATGTCGAAATTGGGTTCGCCTGATTGGGATAACAAGAAATCGCGGGTAAAGAAGCAAGTCAAGGATATTGCCAAAGAGCTTATTTCTCTTTACGCTAAACGGAAGAATGCCCCCGGTTTTGCCTTTTCTCCGGACACCTATTTACAAGCCGAACTAGAATCCTCTTTCTTGTACGAGGATACTCCAGATCAAGCCAAAGCGACGATAGACGTGAAAGCGGATATGGAGAAACCTCATCCAATGGATCGTTTAGTCTGTGGAGATGTAGGGTTTGGGAAGACAGAAATCGCAATTCGTGCTGCCTTCAAGGCCGTAGCGGATTCGAAGCAAGTGGCCGTTTTAGTGCCCACTACGGTGTTAGCAATGCAACATTACCGCACGTTCCACGATCGTTTAGCGGCGTTCCCTTGTAAAGTGGAATACGTGAATCGCTTCAAATCGACTAAACAAATAAACGAAACCCTGGCCCGCGTGGCGAGTGGCGAAACCGATATCTTAATAGGAACACACCGCCTAGTGAACAAAGATGTACATTTCAAGCAATTGGGCTTGATGATTATCGATGAAGAACAGAAGTTTGGAGTAAAGGTTAAAGACCGCTTGAAAGAAATGCGGGTGGACGTGGATGTTTTGACCTTAACAGCCACTCCGATACCCAGAACGCTTCATTTTTCGTTAATGGGAGCCCGGGATTTGAGTATTATTGCCACTCCTCCGCCTAACCGCCAGCCGGTTGAAACTAAATTAGTCGTCTTATCTGACGAAATATTGCGTGATGGGGTAAGAGAGGAATTGAACCGAGGCGGCCAAGTCTTTGTGGTTTACAATCGCATTGGAGAACTAGAAAGTATTGCGAACCGCATCTTACGCCTTGTCCCGGATGCTAAAATCGCCGTTGCCCATGGTCAAATGGAAGGCGATCAACTTGAGAAAATTATGATGGGCTTCATCGAAGGCCGCTACGACGTACTCGTCGCAACAAACATTATCGAATCCGGACTTGACATTCCGAATGCGAATACAATCTTCATTTTAAATGCTAACAATTTCGGACTTTCAGACCTTCACCAAATGCGGGGTCGTGTAGGTCGATCGAATAAAAAGGCCTATTGTTATCTGGCCACGCCGTCTTTAGCGAATTTGACTAGCGATGCACGTAAACGATTAAGTGCGCTAGAGGAATTCTCGGATTTAGGCGATGGTATCAAAGTAGCCATGCGGGACTTGGATATTCGGGGGGCAGGAAACCTGTTAGGGGCGGAGCAAAGTGGCTTTATCAATGATTTAGGCTATGACATGTACCATAAGATTCTGGATGAAGCGGTGCAAGAATTAAAGGAGAACGAATTCAGAAAACTCTTCGAAGTCGATTTAGAACAGGTAGCAGAAAGCTTGAAAGTAGATTGCACGATCGAAACGGATTTACGCGTCTTGATTCCAGAAGAATATGTCCAAAGCATCTCCGAACGTCTTGCCCTTTACACCCGTTTGGATGAAATTGAGGACGAAGAAACGCTGGCAGCGTTTATTAATGAGATAAAAGACCGCTTTGGCGATTTACCGAACGAAGTTCAAGATATGATTGAATTAGTGAAGTGTAGATGGAAGGCTCAAGTTTTAGGAATTGAAAAAATCCTCTTGAAAAACAATAATCTCAAGTTCCATTTCGTTTCATCGGAGTCTGCTCGACCTTTGGACCAAAACCTGATCGTGAAGGTTATTTCCTTCGTTAATAACAAAAAAGGAGTATGTCAATTGCGAGAAAAAGCTGGAAAAATGATTCTCCAAATCGACAAGGTGAGTAGTATTCAAGAATTAAATACTATTTTAGTGGATATTTTGGGGTAATTAATACCTTTGTTAATTGATTCTATATTAAAGGAATATAAATGAGTACGAAATTAAGATTAATCCTAGGGATGCTGAGCTGTGTGATTTTACTCACCTCATGCCCAAGTGGACTAAAAAACGGAAATCCGAATAGCTTGAAAGTGGGTAAAAAATCCACCGTTACAGGCCTCGCTTACAACAGCAAAAAAGGTGGATTCCAAGTCAACAAATCCTATAAAGGACCTATCGTAGGACCTAATTTAGTTTTTATTGAAGGAGGTCGCGTTACCCTAGGTGGTGGCGAAGAGGATGTAATGAAACGCAACGATAATCGCCAGCGTACAGTCACGGTTCAGTCTTTTTACATGGACGAAACGGAGATTGCTAACTTGCATTATTTGGAATACTTAGATGCCATCAAGCGTGATTCAACGTTAAACGCTTACACAGCTGCCTTGCCTGATACAACGGTCTGGTTAGACGAATTGGCCTATAATGACCCTTATGTAACGCATTATTTCCGCCACCCTGGATTCCGAATGTATCCAGTCGTGGGTGTAACTTGGAAGCAAGCGAATGATTATGCAGCATGGAGAACGGCGGTGGTAAATAAAAACGTGGCTTTCCCGAAAGGAAAACCAAGAAACCGCAAGAATCCAGTTGCAAATATGGAATCGGGTTTAATCTTACCGGAATACCGTCTGCCTACCGAAGCTGAATGGGAATATGCGGCGAAAGCGATGATCGGAACGCAACAAGAGGATGAAAATCAAGAAAATCAGCGTATTTACCCTTGGGATGGCCCTTCAATGCGCCAACCATTTGGCAGAACCCGTGGTCAGATGTTAGCAAATTATAAGCGTGGCCGTGGAGATTACTCTGGTCTAGCAGGTCGTTCAAATGACGGCGCTATGATTACGGCAGAGGTTTATTCGTATCCTGCGAATGATTTTGGTCTTTATAACATGGCTGGAAACGTGAACGAGTGGACGATGGATACCTACCGTCCATTAACGCTTGACGACGCAAACGATTTAAACCCGGCTCGTCGCAACGAAGCACAAGATCCGGCAAAATTATACGATAAAGGGAATTCGTTGATTAACGATAATGCTAAAGTATACAAAGGTGGCTCTTGGGCAGATGGCCCTTATTGGTTATCTCCAGGTACTCGTCGTTATCTAGATAAAGACGAATCATCATCCACTATCGGTTTCCGTTGCGCGATGTTCGCTCCAGGAAAACCAACAAAGCGATAATACAACCCTCATTTTAAAGCAGCCAGCGCTAGGAAAGATAATCTCCCCGTGCTGGCTGCTTTGATTTTAGCGCCTGCCGCTAAAAATGTTGCGCCTGTCGTCAGCGTGTCATCGACAATCAGAATCCGCAATCCATTTAATTCACTTGGTCGCAGCACTTCAAATACTTCCTCTAAGGTTTTATAACGTTCTGCTCGATTCAACCCAATCAACGAAATAACCTGTTTTGTCCGCAGAAGATGTGCCTCCGAAATAGGGATACCGGATGCCCGCGAAATCCCCTTCGCTACGGAGGCCGCTTGATTATAGCCCCGTTCTTTCAGGCGTGAGGGATGCAAGGGCATAGGGATAATCAGATCATAATCAGCACTTGAAAACGACC
>DLPD01000030.1:6835-13658 GCA_002479785.1 Cytophagaceae bacterium UBA7467 | reverse complement strand
CAAATGTTGCACCTTCCCACCCTCCGTAAACACGAAATAGGCGTGCACGTTATCATAATCAATCAAACCATCTAACTTATGGGAGATCCAATTAGGCTGTTCTAGGAATAATCCGGGGCTCGGCAGTTCGAATCGACAGCGGGTGCAGATCCAATTTTCGGATCGAATAAGCACCTGATCGCAAGCAAAACAACATTTGGGATAAAGTAATTGTAAAAAGGCATTAATCATTTAGAAAAAACTTTTGTATTTAACTAAGTTTCAGTAATTTTGCACCCCTAAACAAGTACTTGAACGAGAATGTTGTCCAAGTACTTGATAATTAGCAAACGATTCAAAAACGGATTAAAAAAATTATTTCATAATTAACCTTTTAAAATGGCACGCGATTTAAAATTCACTAGAAACATCGGTATTGCTGCGCACATTGATGCGGGTAAAACCACCACTACGGAACGTATCCTGTATTATGCAGGGGTTTCCCACAAAATTGGTGAGGTACACGATGGTGCGGCAACCATGGACTGGATGGAGCAAGAGCAAGAACGTGGTATCACGATTACTTCTGCAGCGACAACGGTTAACTGGAAATACCGTAACGAAGATTACCACATTAACATTATCGATACTCCAGGTCACGTTGACTTTACAGTAGAGGTAAACCGTTCATTACGTGTATTAGATGGTCTAGTATTTTTATTCTCTGCCGTAGATGGTGTTGAGCCACAATCAGAGACTAACTGGCGTTTAGCGAATAACTACAACGTAGCACGTATCGGTTTCGTTAACAAAATGGACCGTTCAGGTGCTGATTTCTTAAACGTGTGTAAGCAAGTGAAAGAAATGTTAGGTAGCTACGCGGTGCCTTTGCAATTGCCTATCGGTGCGGAAGAAAGCTTCGAAGGAGTAGTTGACTTAGTGAACTTCCGTGGTATTAAATGGAACGAGGCTGACAAAGGAATGACATTCACTGAGGTACCTATCCCAGATGATATGTTAGAAGAGGCGACGATGTACCGTGAGAAATTATTAGAAGCGGTAGCTGAGTTTGATGAGACTTTGATGGAGAAATACTTCGAAGATCCAGCTTCTATTACGGAGGACGAAATCTTAGCGGCTTTACGTGCAGCGACTATCTCGATGAAAATCGTTCCAATGCTTTGTGGTTCATCTTTCAAAAACAAAGGTGTTCAAACGATGTTGGATTACGTAATGGCGATCTTACCATCTCCATTAGATAAAGAAGGTGTTCGTGGAACTCACCCAGATACAGGTGCTGAAATTTTACGTAAGCCTACAGAGGCAGAGCCATTCGCGGCTTTGGCCTTTAAAATTGCAACTGACCCCTATGTAGGTCGTTTATGTTTCATCCGTGCTTATTCAGGTGGGTTGGATTCAGGTTCTTATGTATTGAACAACCGTTCAGGAAACAAGGAGCGTATCTCACGTATCTTCCAAATGCACGCAAACAAGCAAAACGCAATCGAGCGTTTAGGTGCTGGTGACATTGGTGCGGTAGTAGGTTTCAAAGACATCAAAACGGGAGATACCCTTTCTGATGAGAAACACCCGATCATCCTTGAAGCAATGGACTTCCCAGAGCCAGTTATCGGATACGCCATCGAGCCTAAGAAAACGGCTGATGCAGATAACTTCTCTAAAGCAATCACTAAATTGATCGAAGAAGATCCTACATTACAAGTTGAATCGAACGAGGAGACTGGTCAAACGATCATCAAAGGTATGGGTGAGCTTCACTTAGAGATCATCATCGACCGTATGCGTCGTGAGTTCAAAGTGGAAGTAAACCAAGGTGCTCCTCAAGTAGCTTACAAAGAGTCTTTAACGAAGACAACTGAACACCGTGAGGTTTACAAGAAACAATCAGGTGGTCGTGGTAAGTTTGCTGATATCGTATTTGAAATCGGACCAAGAGAAGACGAAAAACCAGGTTTAGAATTCGTTAACAATATCGTGGGTGGTGTAATTCCTCGTGAATTCATTCCAGCGATCCAAAAAGGTTTCGAAGAAGCCATGAAAAATGGTGCTTTGGCTGGATACCCTATGGATTCCATGAAAGTTCGTTTATTCCACGGATCTTTCCACGATGTCGATTCAGATTCATTATCATTCGAATTAGCAGCTCGTATGGGTTACAAAGAAGCGGCGAAACAAGCGGGTGCTAAGTTAATGGAGCCTATCATGGCTGTGGACGTAGTTACTCCAGACGAATATACTGGACCTATCACAGGTGACTTAAACCGTCGTCGTGGTATCATGAAAGGTATGGATTCTCGTCAAGGAGCCGTTATCTTGAAAGCTGATGTGCCTCTTTCTGAATTATTCGGTTACGTAACAGATTTACGTACAATGTCTTCAGGACGTGCAACAGCATCGTTAACGTTCTCTCACTACGAATTCGTTCCGCAAAACATCGCTGACGAAGTAGTTAAGAAAGCAAAAGGATTGTAAGATTCTTGGAAGATAGAGAAAAGCCCGAGCGATTTGTTCGGGCTTTTTTTATGCCAAAACCTCTCATCCTTCCCAGACTCACTTCATCCACTCCCACTATCTTTTGTCTAAAAAGAAGAATTCTTTCCTAGAATGGGTGTATTTTTGAATTCATTAATTTGATTGCTATGACTAAAATTATCGAGACTCAAGCCATTTCCAAACGTTACGTCATGGGGGAGGAAATTATTGATGCCTTAAAGAATATCAATATTTCGGTGAATAAGGGTGAATATGTTGCTTTTATGGGTCCATCGGGTTCTGGTAAATCCACTTTAATGAACATTGTAGGCTGCTTAGATACGCCCTCTACGGGCAAATATATCTTGAATGGACAAGATGTATCAGAGATGTCTGAAAATGAATTAGCCGCCGTCCGAAACAAGGAAATTGGTTTTGTTTTCCAAACCTTTAACCTACTCCCTCGCCAATCAGCACTTGAAAATGTAGCCTTGCCTTTAATCTATGCAGGTTACACGAAGAAAGAACGCACAGAAATAGCGATGAACGCGCTAAAAGGGGTAGGACTAGACAACCGCGCCTTGCATAAGCCGAACGAGCTTTCAGGAGGCCAAAGACAACGTGTAGCGGTAGCCCGCGCCTTAGTGAACGACCCATCGATCTTATTAGCCGATGAGCCTACTGGTAACCTAGATACCAAAACCTCTTACGAGATCATGGATCTCTTTGATCAATTACATAAAAAAGGCAATACCATCGTCATGGTTACCCACGAAGACGATATTGCCCAATATGCCCACCGTATCATTCGCTTGCGTGACGGTGTCGTTGAATCTGACACGATTAACAAGAACGTAAGGAAGGTAGAAAAAGTCTAAAACTTAATCCGATCTGTTCCGTACGGTGCACGTTGTGCTCTGCGTAACCACGTATTCGCTTCCGCATCATTCACAAAGTGTTCCTTGCTAGGATCCCATTGCAATTTGCGTGGTATTTTCATCGCCACGTGCGTGATCAAACAAACCGTGCATGCGCGGTGTCCTATCTCAATCGGAGAAATCGGCTCTTTGCGTGACTCGATACACTCTAACCAGTTACCGTGTTGATCGTCGGAATGGTAAAGATGAAGCTCAGTAGGCCCAATAACGGACTCTAAAATTTTCGGATTAGATGCATCTAACGCTTTCGATCGCACCTTTGCAGTTGGATCGCTTGGTGTGGCCGCATAATCACCGCGAGACACAAAAATCCACCCTTCGGTTCCTTCGTAGCGAATACCGTTTTGGTAGCCCCCTGATGTGTACATCGTGATCCCGTTAGCGTATTCTGCTTTCGACATGAAGTCGCCGTGCACATTCCATAATCCTGACTTAGGGAACTCTGCCACTGCCTCCACAGAGATAGGACCCGTTAATTCCGTATCCATTCCCCAAGCGGCAGAATCATAGTGGTGCTGCCCCCAACCCGTTATCATGCCCGCGCCAAATTGTTCTAAACGTAACCAACCTGGACGATCGTATCCCTTTTGCGGATGTACCGCTATCTCCGTATAGTCCATTTCTGGGGTTGAGCCTAACCACATATCAAAATTGAATCCTTTAGGCACCGGCATCGCAGGCGCAGGAGGTCCCGATGGATCGCCTGGCAAACCAATTTTCACCGTATGTAATTTACCTATACGACCATTGCGCACTAGTTCCGCTGCAATTCTAAATTGAGAAGTAGAGCGCTGCTGGGTTCCTACTTGCAGAATGCGACCTGTTTTCTTAATCACATTCGCTAGCTGACGACCTTCGTGAATCGTAAGTGAAGTCGGTTTTTGTAGGTAAATATCTTTCCCTGCAAGGGCCGCTTCCATCGCTGGTTGTGCATGCCAAAAATCCGGCGTACTAATCATCACCGCATCAATGTCCTTATTCAAAAGCATCTCACGGTAATCATCGTACATCTTCACATCGATGTAATTCGACTGCCCTGTTTTCTTTGTGTAGTATTCTTCGACTAATTGCTTCGTCTCTTCGGTACGGTGACGATCTAAATCGCAAACCGCCATAATACGCGCCTTATCGTACTTCCAAGTGCTTGGTAAATCGTGGGTGCGTGCGATGCGTCCACAGCCGATTTGGGCGATGTTGATTTTATTGCTAGGGGCATCTTTCCCTCCCAACACGTTTGCGGGAACGATAGTGGGGAAACCTAAGGTCCCTACAGCACCCATTGCTAAGTTATTAATGAATTTTCTCCGTTTCATGCTTTGATAGATATGTTAGTTGCATTTTTTTGCGCAATTAAGGCTAATTCCGTGGCTAAGAAACAATGAGCTTGGGTCATCGCCGTCTCCGTTCTGTTCAGCACATCATTCACGAGTAATTCGCCGTGTGGCAGGTTGACATCCTTGCAATCGATGTACAAAGTTTCTTTGTTCGTCACCACATACAAGTGACTCCCCACACCATGTGGAGAGGCGATATCTGTATTTTTTCGGACTTCCATATAACCGTCCGTTCCTAAGATGGTCAGTCTACCATCTCCCCAGGTATTGAGTCCATCCGGAGTAAACCAATCCACTCGAATATAGCCAGATCCTTTATTGCTTCGAAGCAACAAGTCACCGAAATCTTGGAATTTAGGGTATTGTGGATGGTGGTGATTCGCGATTTGGGAAGCTACGACTTCTCCTTGTGTGGACCCCGTAAAATGCAAGAATTGATCTACTTGATGAGAAGCAATGTCTGTAATAATTCCTCCATAATACTTGGTATCAAAAAACCAGTCAGGACGGGAATTCACACTCATTCTGTGAGGACCCGTTCCCAAGGTTTGCATCACTTTCCCTATTTTTCCAGAGGCCACTAATTGACTAGCAAGTTCAGTTGCTTTGTTTTCAAAACGCTCACTGAATGAAATCGAATAGATTCGCTTGGTTTCTTTTTGGACCTTACGAACCTCCGCTAATTGCTCTAAACTTATGATTCCGGGCTTATCCACCATATAATCTTTCCCATGTTGCATCACTCGGATGCCCAATGGGGCGCGTTCATTAGGCGTAATGGAGCTAAGTATTAATTTGATCGAAGGATCTTCTAAGACCTCCGCCTCGCTTTTCACCAGTTTTGCTTGTGGATAGCGTTTGGCAAAATCTTTAATTAGATCCGGTTCCTTCGCATAATACGAGACAAATTCCCCGCCACCTCGAATGATGGAATTCGCCATGGAATAGATATGTCCATGATTGATTCCCACCACCCCAAATTTCAAACGCGGTGCAATAATGCGTTCCGGCTGTTTAGGTGCAAACGTAGAAGTAACATCCTTTAAGGAGGAGGGTAAAAAGGCCATTCCACCCAGCATACTGGCACTATGCAAGAATTCGCGGCGATTCGCAGCTGTTGATTTCATTTGAATAGGTTTAATTTACCTATAAAAGTAAAAGTATAGCTGAGATTACTGACCTTTGGACATAAAAAAAGCTGTTCATCTCTGAACAGCTTTCTTATTATATAAAAAATCTCAAACCTATTTTTTCTTCTCTTTAACACGAGCCGCTTTTCCTTGCTTGCCGCGCATGTAGAATAAACGTGCACGACGTACTTTACCACGACGTAATACTTCAATTTTGTCGATGTTTGGTGACAAGATTGGGAAAATACGCTCAACACCGATACCGTTAGAGATCTTACGAACTGTGAAAGACTCACCAGCACCAGAATTTTTACGTTGGATAACTAAACCTTGGAAAACCTGGATACGCTCTTTGTTACCTTCACGAATTTTTACGTGTACGTTAACGGTGTCTCCTGCAGCGAATTCAGGGTGTTCTCCTCTACGTGCTGCGTTTTCTTGCTCTACGAATTTAATTAAATCGCTCATCTGAACTAATTTTTATTTGATGATAATCAGCGCTTAGCGGCCCACTTGTGCATAAGAACGTCTGATTGGGGTTGCAAAGATAGGAAAAATATTTCTTTCCAAAAACATTTGCCTACTTTTTACCTTTAATCGACTGTACAAAGTCAATGATCTCAGCCTGAAGGTCTTTCGCCTGTGCGATCATCTTGACAAACGCACTACCAATGATCGCCCCAGACGCATTTTTAGAGGCTTTCATAAAGCTCTCATAGTCTGAGATTCCAAAGCCAATCAAACGAGGATTCTTTAAATTCATCTGGGCAATGCGATCAAAATAAGTTTCTTGAGTCGCAGAGATACCTGTTTTTGCCCCCGTCGTGCTAGCAGAAGATACCATATAGATAAATCCATTCGAGACCGAATCGATGTGGCGAATGCGCTCATCATTGGTTTGAGGGGTGATTAATAAGATATTGTATAAGCCGTATTTCTCAAAGATGGC
>DLPD01000030.1:0-6721 GCA_002479785.1 Cytophagaceae bacterium UBA7467 | reverse complement strand
GCACAAAAAGCCTCCACGCCGTATTGTAAAACGGGATTGATATAACCCATCAATAAAACAGGCACCGTTATGGTTTGACGCATATCCTTCAATTGCTCAAAAAGATGCGCCACGCTCATCCCCTGTTCTAAGGCCGCTTGATTCGACAGCTGGATCGTTTCCCCATCTGCCACTGGATCAGAATAGGGCATGCCCACCTCAATAATATCGACGCCTCCCGCTTGAAGGGCATTCAAAACCGTCATCGTATCCTCAAAACGAGGATAACCTGCCGTCGTGTAAACATTTAAAATAGGTTCAGTCGCAGAAGCAAAAAGGGCTGAAATTCGGTTCATCTTAGTCATTCAATTTTAAACGGTTTTGGTAGGTCGCTAAATCTTTGTCGCCTCTTCCGGATACATTAACCACCACGATTTCATTCGGTTTAGCTTGCAATCTTTCGAATACAGCCAAAGCGTGTGCCGTCTCTAAAGCGGGAATTATCCCCTCTAGCTGAGAGCATTCCACGGCGGCCACTAGAGCCTCCTCATCCGTCACACCAAAGAAAGTGGCGCGACCAGATGCAAACAAATGCGCGTGCATAGGTCCAATTCCAGGATAATCTAAGCCGGCAGAAATCGAATAAGGTTCGATCACTTGGCCATCCTCGGTTTGCATCGATAAACTCATGCTACCGTGTAGTACTCCCGGTTTTCCTAGGAAAGTAGTCGCTGCTGAATGACCGGAATTCACTCCTAAACCTGCGGCCTCCGCGGCGATCAAGGCCGTGCGAGGTTCATCTAAGAAATGGTAAAACGCGCCCGCCGCATTCGATCCACCACCCACACAGGCAATTACGTAATCTGGATAATCGCGGCCTTCTTTCTCCTGTAATTGGGAACGAATCTCCTCGGAAATAACCGCCTGAAAACGAGCGACCATGTCCGGGTATGGATGTGGTCCTACGACCGACCCAATGATATAATGAGTGTCTACCGGGTGATTAATCCAGTGACGCATCGCCTCGTTCGTGGCGTCTTTTAAGGTTTTAGATCCTGAAGTGGCTGGAACAACTTGTGCTCCTAACATGCGCATACGCGCCACGTTAGGGGCTTGTCTTTCGATGTCGATCGCACCCATGTAGACGATACATTCCATGCCCATCAAGGCGCATACGGTTGCTGTGGCTACGCCGTGTTGTCCTGCACCTGTTTCTGCGACGATTTTTGATTTACCCAAGCGTTTCGCTACGAGGATTTGACCGATCGTATTGTTAATCTTGTGTGCCCCGGTGTGACATAAATCTTCTCGCTTTAAATAGATGTTCGTTTTGTATTTAGCAGACAAACGCTCAGCTTTGAAAAGCGGCGTAGGCCGACCCACGTAATCGGTCAACAAGGCGTGGAATTCATCCTGAAAAGAGGGTTCCGCTATGATGTTTAAATAGTTGGAACGCAATTCCTCCACATTCGGGTATAACATTTCTGGAATAAAGGCCCCGCCAAAATTCCCGTAATACCCACGATCATCTACATTGAATGACATATTTATAGCTGTTTTACTAGTTCTTTCACTTGCTCGACATCCTTGAATCCAGGACGTATTTCGAGTTTACTATTAAAGTCCAAAGCATATAAGCCCGGAAAATCCTTCACCTTTTCCACATCCTCTGCCTGCAATCCGCCGGCTAAAAAATAGGGAATATCAAGGGTATAATGTACTAAAAGTGACCAATCAAAATGCGCGCCTGTTCCACCTACTTGAGCTCCTTTTTTCGTATCAAACAAATAGAAATCAGGTTTGTCAGACAGATGTAAATCCGACGCCTCCGCTACACTGATTGCCTTGATCACTTGTAATCCGGCTGCTTGCAAAGCATTTATTTCTGTTTGCCCCTCTTCTCCATGCAATTGCACGGCCGAGAAACCAGCTTTTTTCGATAAAGCGATAATGTTGTCAGTCGTTTCATTTACAAACACGCCAACCGCCTTCGTTTTGACTGGTAAGGCCGGAATGACAAAATCAGGTCCCACATAGCGTGGCGATTTAGGTGCCCAAATAAATCCCATGAAGTCTGGCCCTAAAGCCGCCACCTCTTGGATGTTTTCTGGTTCACGCATGCCACATACTTTCCACTTCATAGTTAGTTTATAAAGTCGCTTAACGCTTTTCCTGGGTTATCGGTCTTCATAAAGCTCTCGCCTATCAAAAATCCGCGGTAACCGTACGTCTTTAATTCGGTAATGATCTCAGGTCCTGAAATACAACTTTCCGAAACCTTGACGAATTGGGACGGAATTTTAGCTGCCAACACTTTAGAGGCTTCCACATTTTGCTCTGAGAAATTCTTCAAATTCCGGTTATTCACTCCTACCACCGAAATGTAATCCCCCAATGAGCGATCTAATTCTTCTTGATCGTGGACTTCCAGCAAGGTTTCCATACCTAAGGAACGCGCTAGGCCTCCTAATGTTTTGATTTCAGCAGGACTTAAAGCTGCCGCAATCAATAGCACTACGTCCGCGCCCATGGACTTTGCTTCGATGATTTGGTACTCATCGATCATAAAGTCTTTGCGCAAGATAGGGGTATTAGGGTTCGTGCGTCTTGCTAAATCAAAATCTGCATAAGTTCCTCCAAAATAGGATTCATCCGTCAACACCGATAAACAGGCCGCACCCGCCTCCACATAGCCTTTGGTTACCACATCCACCCCTAAGCGGTCATTAATAATGCCTTTTGAAGGTGATTTACGCTTGAATTCAGCAATGACTCCCGTAGAAGCCGGCTGAACCAATGACATTGACAAAGAATGGCATACCCGTGCGAAGAAACCTTGTTTTTCAAGCTGAGCAGTCGAGACGCGTGCTTTGCAAGCGGCGACTTCTTGCCTTTTGGTGGCGATGATTTGGTCTAATATGCTCATCTTAATCCATGATAAATTTTTTGAACGCCTGGAAAGCACGACCACTTTCAAGGGATTCCTTCGCTAAAGCATATCCTTCTACTAAACTACCTGCCTTACCTGCGACAAACAAACCAGCTCCAGCATTCGCTAAAACTGCTTGGGTTTGCGCTGGTGTGCCTTCGCGTTGCAATATTTTATACAACATATTCGCTGAAGCCTCCGCCGTAGACCCGCCAAATAATTCAGATTGAGCGACTACATCACAGCCAATGTCACCCGGATTGTATAGCGCAGCCCCTTGCGGAGTGGTTAAACGGAAGGCAGAGGTTAACGAAATTTCATCGTAGCCATCTTCCGCATAAACGATGCCGTATTGTTTGCCAGAACCGGTAAAAAACCCTTCATATAAAGCGAACGCTTCTGGTGAATAAACGCCGGAAATTTGCTTGTTGACTTTGGCAGGATTCAATAAAGGCCCTAACAAATTAAAGAACGTCTTGATGCCTAATTCCTTGCGGATAGGACCCACGAAGCGCATCGCTGGGTGGAAAAGAGGTGCGTGCAAGAAACACATTCCCGCCGTTTCCATCTTGCGTTTCAAGATCTTGGGGTTATTGTTAAACTTTAAGCCTAAAAACTCCAGTACTGTCGACGATCCCACCGAAGAGGACACGCCGTGATTGCCGTGTTTAGCGATTTTTTGGCCGGCACCCACGATAATGAAAGAGGACGTCGTCGAAATGTTAAAGGTATCTTTCCCATCTCCACCTGTTCCACACACATCCATCGCATCAAATTCCGACAAATCCACCGTAATAGCTAATTCCATCATCGCAGAAACGAAACCTTTCAGCTCATCCACTTGTATCGGGTTAAACCAATAAGAGGATAAAAATGCGGCGATTTGACTTGGATTAATATCTCCTTGCCCAATTCTCAGCAAAATCTCTCTTGCATCATTTTCTGATAATGCTTCTCCCGCAGCCCTTCTATTTAATATATCTTTCATTACTTATTTCATCCAATTTTTAATCATTTGCAATCCGTGTTGCGTTAAGTACGCCTCCGGGTGGAATTGAACCCCGCGCACATCGTATCTCGAATGTGCCTCCGCTAAGACAAAACCTTTGTCATCATGCGCCGTGATCTTAAGCTCACTCGGCATAGTCGATGGAACGACTGTCCAGGAATGGTAGCGGCACACTTCGAAGCGAGCGGGAATATCCAAGAACAATCGTTCTGTCGGATCCGTCACCACGCATTCCGTCGTCACCCCATGTAACACCTCGCCCATATTGCTTAGTTGAGAGCCAAAAGCCTCCGCAATGGCTTGATGTCCCAGGCAGACGCCTAGGATTTTTTTGGTCGACTTATATTCCTTTAATAAATCCATCATGATCCCTGCCTCCGATGGAATCCCAGGACCCGGCGATAACAAGATTTGATCATATTTACCCACTTCCTCTAAGGAAATTTTATCATTGCGAAACACGTCTACCTCCGCGCCTAATTCCTTCAACAGGTAGACCAAATTGTACACAAATGAATCGTAATTATCTATCACTAACACTTTCATATCCTTAGCCTAAATTTTCTGCTACCTCTAATGCTCTGCGCAAGGCGGCTAGTTTATTGTGAATTTCCTGCATCTCACTTTCCACGACAGACTTCGCCACTACACCCATGCCTGCTTGGAAAAATAAGGTATCTCCTTTACTCAAAAACGTACGGATCGCGATGGCATGATTAAAATTGCCCTCAAAATCCATAAAACCAATCGCCCCGCCATAGATAGCCCGATTAGTCGGCTCTAGACGGTTAATAATCGTCATTGCATTGTGCTTAGGAGCACCACTTAACGTTCCGGCTGGAAACGTATCCGCTACCATTTGCAATGGATTCACCCCCTTTTGTAAGTGTCCAGTCACCTTCGAAACCAAGTGAATCACGTGCGAGAAGAATTGAACTTCCTTGAATGTCTCCACTTTCACATTATCCGCCGAACGACTTAGATCGTTCCGAGCTAAATCCACTAACATCACATGTTCTGCCGATTCCTTCGGATCTGCGATTAAAGCCTGGGCTAATTCCGCATCGCGCGCATCATCTCCGGAACGTCTAAACGTGCCCGCTATCGGATGAATCTCCGCAACGGAACCGTCAATCTTGATTTGCTTCTCCGGAGAAGCTCCAAAAATCCGGTATTCCTCGTAATCAAAATAGAACAAATAAGGCGACGGGTTCACCGAGCGAAGGGCACGGTAGACTTGGAAATCATCGCCTTGGAATTTTTGAGCAAAACGTCTGGAAGGTACGATTTGGAAAACGTCCCCACGTAAACAGTGTTTGATGCAGGTATTGACAATATCGCGTGTTTGATCTTCTGTCAAATTACTCACCTCTTCTCCTTGACGAGCGAAGGACGCTGTCGCATAATGCGGCATGTCCAATAAGTACGTAATCGTGTCAAAGGAGGGCTCAGAACCATCATAGCTGTGCGCATAGAGGCTCATTTGGTTATTAAAATGATTCACCGCCACCACGTAACGGTACACATAATATCGGATGGACGGGATTTCTGATTCCGGATTTTTAGCCTGAATTTCGATATCCTCGAAATAAGTCACCGCATCATAGGAGATGTGGCCAAAAAGTCCATTCGCCATGGGCGAATCGCCCTTTTCCTGCTTAAAGTCAAATCGATCAGCAAAGCTTTTTAGCGCTGCAACCGCATCATGGCGATTAGCTAAGGTGAAATTCTCTTGTGTTCCGTCTGGAAAAGTTTGGGTGACTTTCGAATCTGTTAACTCAAAGCGCGCCACGGGATCAAAGGCAATGTGCGAAAAGCCATGTTCCTTGCCGTGATAATCCGCCGATTCTAAGATGACAGAATTCTTATAGTTTTTGCGAATCTTCAAAAAGATCCCAATTGGCGTAAGCGTATCTGCCAAAAGTGTTTTCCGTGAAGTTCGTATGTGTATGCTTGACATGTTTCAAAGGGCAAAATTAATAAAAAAAGGCTTACTGTGGAACAGCAAGCCTTTCGTAAACATATCATGTACATACAGCAAAACTGTTCAGGGATTATTATCCTTGCCACCAGTTTTTGTTGTATGTTGCTTTTGTCATTGTGTTGTTTTTTGATACAAATGTAGAGGGAAATCTGTAAAATCAAAATTTTAACCGATCAAATCCCACAAATTCCCGTATAAATCGGCGAATACAAGCACTTTACCATATTCTTCCTCACTAGGACCACGTACAATCGTAATCCCCTGAGCGACTAAATTCGCATGATCTCTTTCAAAATCATCTGTATGCAAGAACAGGAAAACCCGTCCTCCTGTTTGATTTCCAACTCTTGATTTTTGCTCCTCTGTCGCCGCTTTTGCTAGCAACAATTGACACGAGCCCTCACCAGAAGGTTGCACTAGCACCCACCGCTTCACATCACTTAAAACAGTATCCTCGACTAAAGTAAAACCCAATTTCTGCGTGTACCAAGCGATGGCTTCGTCATAATCAGCTACCACGAGGGCAATGTGCATAAGGCGGTGGTTCATATCAGGGGGCAGTTGTCAGTGGGCTGTGGACAGTTGTCAGTGGGCAGTTGTCAGTGGGCTGTGGGCAGTGGGTAGGGGTAGGGAATGAGTCCGGAGGAACATTCACCATTTCCCACTTACCATTCACCATCTCTACTCTATACTCTCTACTCTATTATCTATTATCTTATCAGTTTTCGTCGCGGCCTACGAAGTTAAACGGTGAGATTAATTTCAATTCCGCCTTGATCGAATCTGAAACGGCTAAGCCATCTATAAATGCGTGGAAAAC
>DLPD01000013.1 GCA_002479785.1 Cytophagaceae bacterium UBA7467 | reverse complement strand
ACCGAAGTAGTCCGTACGGGAATCGAACCCGTGTTTCATCCGTGAAAGGGACGTGTCCTAACCCCTAGACGAACGGACCATTATTTATTTTGGTGGCACAAAGGTAGGCTTTTCCCTTTTATATTCAAAACTACCAGTTAAAAAAAGACTAATTATTTTCTAATTTATTTTCGCTATTTTAGCCTAAACATTGAAGCAGAACCCCTTATGGCGAACGTACACCCCTATTCTAGATTGACAGATTTTGACATAGCGCTATTCTTAAATGGCAAACATACAAGACTTTATGAGAAATTGGGGGCTTTCGAAATTGAACATGAGGGAACGGTAGGGACCTTTTTTGCGGTTTGGGCTCCCAACGCGAAAAATGTTTTTGTAACGGGTAATTTCAATTATTGGGACCGCTATTCGCACCCCTTATTTCCACGATGGGACTCATCTGGTATCTGGGAAGGATTCATTCCAGGTATAAAAACAGGAGAAACCTATAAATATGGTATTGAAACGGCAAGTGGGGAATATTTGGAAAAATTAGATCCCATGGGCTTGTATTGCGAGACTCCTCCTAAAACGGCTAGTATTGTTTGGAATACCTATAAAGAATGGAAAGACACGAAATGGCAGGAAGCTCGAGCTTCTAAAAATGGGTTAAATTCCCCGATGTCCATTTACGAGGTGCATTTAGCCTCATGGATGAAGACATTAGAGAACAATTATCTTTCTTATGACGATTTAGCCATAAAACTGGTAAATTACGTCAAAGAAATGGGTTTTACACACGTGGAATTCATGCCTGTGATGGAATATCCTTACGATCCATCGTGGGGATATCAAATCACGGGTTATTTCGCACCTACTTCCCGTTTTGGAGATCCGCAAGGATTTATGCGTCTGGTAGAAGCTTTCCATCAGGCAGAGATTGGTGTGATTTTAGATTGGGTTCCATCGCACTTCCCAGGCGATGCGCACGGATTATTCAACTTTGATGGCAGTAGCGCTTACGAGCATCCAGATCCGAAACGCGGTTATCACCCGGATTGGAAATCCTATATCTTCGATTATGGAAAGAACGAGGTTCGCTCGTTTCTAATGTCAAATGCGTTTTTCTGGTGTGATCGCTACCATGTAGACGGTTTACGCGTAGATGCGGTGGCATCGATGTTGTATTTAGATTACTCGAGAAACGACGGAGAATGGGAGCCAAATCAGTTTGGAGGAAATCATAATTTAGAAGTAATATCCTTCTTACAAGACTTAAATAGCCATATCTACGCAGAATTTCCGCATATCCAGATGATTGCGGAAGAATCGACCAGTTTCCCAGGGGTGACTAAGCCGGTGTTTATGGGAGGACTTGGTTTTGGCCAAAAGTGGATGATGGGTTGGATGAATGATACGCTTCGATTCTTCCAAAAAGATCCGATTTACCGCCAGCATCACCTCAATGAACTGACCTTCTCCCTCATTTATGCGTTTACAGAGAATTTCTGTCTACCGCTTTCGCATGACGAAGTGGTCTACGGTAAAGGCTCACTTTTGACTAAAATGCCTGGCGACGATTGGCAGAAATTTGCGAATCTACGATTGCTTTTAGCAGAACAGTTCACCCATCCAGGCTCTCATTTATTATTTATGGGTGGCGAATTTGGCCAAAGAGAAGAGTGGAATCACACCCAAAGTCTTGACTGGCACCTAACGGAACACCACTCTCATAGAGGAATTCAAGAAACGGTAAAAGCATTGAACAAACTTTATCGTTCTGAGCCCGCATTTTATAGCAAACAATTTGATTATGAGGGCTTTGAATGGATTGAATCGAATGATCAAGGCAACTCAGTGATTTCCTACATTAGAAAAGGAGAAACAGCAAAGCAACAAGTGATCGTTATTTTGAACCTTACCCCGGCTCCTCGAGATGGATACCGGATAGGTGTGCCTCTTCCTGGGGTTTGGAAAACCGTATTCAACTCAGACAAAGAAGAATATGGGGGAAGTAATTACCCTGTTTCAGGTGCGACCATGACGGAAGAAATCAACTGGCAAGGAAAGGCGTTCTCCATCGCGATTAACCTCCCTCCTCTTTCTGCATTGATTTTAAAGGCATAATAAAACGAAAAGGCTGAAAACAATAAAGACTCAGAAAAATTCCGAGCCTTTATTCAATCCGCCTAAGTAGTATTTTTTATGACCTAAGTCATTCAAAATCTTCGTTTGTATGAAATGTAATTATTGCACACAAAAATAGTAAATAATTTATAGGCGGAAAATATTTGAATACATTTTTTTACTATTCAGATAAAAAATAGCATTATTTCCTCTTATTTATGATTTCTTCCATATCGGAAAGTTCCACCTCGAGAGCTTTAGTAGAAATTGTTATTTCCCAGGCACTTAGAGCAAGTGAAATACTCATTCCCACTAATCCAATCCCAAAAAACCAACGGGCAACTAATTGTTCATTCATGAACAGAAGAAACATACAGACCACACTCAAAATCAAGCTAATTATCGCTATGATTTGCATCCGCTGTATCAATTTCATCCGTAAACGCAGGTTATCAATTTGCATTCGAATGGCGTCGTCTGGATTCTGCTGAAACTTTTCATGCAATCCACGAATCAAGGAAGCCATCGACATAAATCGATTCGTAAAGGCAATCATCAACAAAGAAACTGTTGAGAACAATAAGGCAGGAGTACCGATGCTTAATTCCATTTTACATATAATATTGATCTAGTAGTAGATTCATTTCTTCTTGCACTTTTTTCGCCTCTCTAGCCGCAGAAACAGCCGTATCATCCCCTGCATAGATTATGCCGCGGGAGGAATTGACTAATAATCCAACTTGGTTATTCATTCCAAATTTCGCCACTTCAGACAAACTTCCTCCTTGGGCTCCTACACCGGGAACCAAAAAGAAATTATCAGGTGCGATTTCACGCACTTTGGCGATATAATCAGTTCTCGTTGCACCTACTACAAACATTAATTGATCTGAATTCCCCCATTCCATGGATTTACGCATTACTTGTTCGTAGAAAGGTATCCCGTTTGAGTCTTTCAGTTGTTGAAAATCGTTACTACCCGGATTAGAGGTTAATGCTAGCAAAATCACCCATTTATCTTCAAATTCCAAGAAAGGACTAACGGAATCCTCCCCCATGTAAGGCGCTACAGTTACTGAATCGAAATCGAGTCCGGCTCGTGAAGGGTCAAAAAAGGTTTGGGCATATTTCGTAGCGGTATTTCCAATGTCTCCACGCTTCGCATCTGCAATGGAAAACACGTCCTTAGGCATATATTCCATCGTCTTCTGTAAACTTTCCCAACCAGCCGGTCCTAAAGCCTCGTAAAAAGCAATATTGGGTTTGTAGGCTACGGTATAGGGCAAGGTTGCATCAATGACCGCTTTATTGAAAGCAAAAATGGGATCTTTTTCAGTCTTAAAACGGCTTGGGATCAACGTGATATCTGTGTCTAAACCGACGCATAAAAAGGATCTCTTTTGCTCAATCTGCTTAACTAATTCCGCTGAATTCATAAGATGGAAGGAAAATGGCCTTTGGAATAAGCCTAAATTGGATTAATTTTGCCACAAATCTATCCCTTTCCCTGCCAAAAACCAACAAATGGAATTCATTACACAGCGTTTATCCGGAGTTATCGAGTGCATACCGACAAAATTTCACGACGAACGTGGATTTTTCTATGAATCCTACAACCAAAAGCGATTTGCGGCGAATGGAATTCCAGAGGATTTTGTGCAAGACAACTTTTCCTTTTCTACTAAAGGCGTTTTGCGCGGTTTGCATTTTCAACATAATCCGAACGGTCAAGGAAAATTAGTCCGTGTCATGACGGGGAAAGCATTGGACGTGGTAGTGGATTTACGCAAAGACTCTCCTACCTTCGGGCAGCATGAAAAATTTGTTTTGGATGCAGATAAAGGCAATATGCTCTATGTACCCATCGGTTTCGCCCATGGATTTATCGCACTAGAAGAGACCATATTTGTGTACAAATGCACGAATTTTTGGAACAAAGAAGCGGAATCGGGCATCCGTTGGAATGATCCTCAATTAGGGATTGAATGGGGCATTGAAAATCCCATTGTCTCTGAAAAGGACCAAATTCTACCCGATTTTGACCCGAATCATCCGATTTTTTAATTAAAATTTTGATATCTTTGCATCAATGACTCGCAAGCTGATTTTATCAAGCCCATTACTCGAAATAACCATCTCTCGGTTGTGTCAAGAGCTCATTGAAAATCAAATCAAGGATGTTGAAACCGTTATTCTAGGCTTACAGCCACGCGGAATTTTCTTTGCAGATCGTATCGCGAAAGAATTAAGTAAACACCTCGAAATTGCCCCAAGTGTAGGAAAAATAGACGCCACCTTCTTCCGTGACGACTACCGCCGGAGGGAAACTGTATCGCCTAATTCAACCGATGTACCCTTTTTAATCGAAAACAAGCGTGTCATCTTAGTAGATGATGTATTAGCCACTGGCCGAATGGTAAGGGCAGCTTTGGATGCGATGAATAGTTTCGGGAGACCGGCTAAAGTGGAATTATGTGTCTTAATCGACCGTATATATAATCGAGATTTACCGATTAACGCAGATTACGTGGGTAAAAGTGTTAATACCTTACCCACCGAAAAAGTACTCGTAGAGTGGACAGAACAAGGCCACGAAGCGGACAGAATTTGGTTAATTCCTCAACCTGAATAACTATGTTAAAGTCGCCACACTTATTAGGAATCAAAGATTTGGATGAAGAATCCATTCAATTGATTGTTAAAACGGCCAGAGAATTTAAAGAGGTTTTGAACAGACCCATTAAAAAAGTTCCTTCTCTACGCGATGTGACGATTGCCAACATCTTTTTTGAAAATTCCACTCGTACTCGATTATCCTTTGAATTAGCCGAAAAAAGACTCTCAGCAGACACAATTAACTTCTCCGCCTCAGGTAGTTCAGTTAAAAAAGGTGAAACCTTATTGGATACGGTAAACAATATCCTAGCGATGAAAGTCGATATGATCGTGATGCGCCATGCTAGTCCAGGTGCGCCTCATTATCTAGCGAAACACATAAAAGCTAATATCGTCAATGCGGGAGATGGAACGCACGAACACCCTACGCAAGCCCTATTAGACACTTTTTCTCTACAAGAAAAATTAGGTGATTTAGCGGGCAAAAAGATCGCTATTATTGGCGATATTTTGCACTCACGCGTGGCCCTATCTAATATTTACGCCTTGAAAAAACAAGGAGCGGAAGTGCGCCTTTGTGGGCCTAGCACCCTAATTCCCAAGCACATACAAAGTTTAGGTGTAGAGGTCTCTCACGATGTAAAGAGCACCCTAGCCTGGTGTGATGCCGCAAACGTATTGCGCATCCAATTAGAGAGACAACAAATCAAGTACTTCCCCAGTCTTCGAGAATACTCGCAATTCTTTGGTATCAACCGCGCGATGCTGGAGGAATTACCGAAAGAGATTGTTTTAATGCACCCGGGACCTATTAACCGCGGAGTGGAATTAAGCTCTGATGCAGCAGATTCGCCACATTCTATTATCCTGGATCAAGTAGAAAATGGAGTGGCCGTAAGAATGGCTGTACTTTACTTACTTGCTTCGAGAGCTTCGTAAGCCAATACCATTTTTTGGGTGGAGATTTGATTTCCGCAAGCATAATGACCTAGCGGGCAATTTTTCTTGCCATGATCTCCACAAGGACGACAATCTAATTTTTCTGAGACCTCAATAATTTGACTTTGATCCGCTAAAGGGCCAAATCCAAAATCTGGAATTGTAGAGCAAAATAGCGCAACCGTGGGCACATTCACCGCAGAAGATAGGTGCATGGGACCGGAATCATTCACAAAATTCACTTTGCTTTGGGCAAAAATGGACGTGGAAGCTAAGAGCGGATGTTTCCCCGTTTCATTAAAAATAGGCCAGCCGGAACAAGCTTGCTCAATTTCATCCGATAAATGCTTTTCAGTAGGCGACCCCATCAACACTATCGCTTGATCACGAGGCAATAAATGGATAAAATCGATCCATTTCTGGATGGGCAATCGTTTCGTCTCCCACACACTGCCAGGAGAAATGCAGATGTAATTTTTTGCTGGAGCTGAAACCTGTGCTGGATTCAAAAAAGGTTTGTACACCTTATCCCCTAACCAATCACTTAACAAGGCGGTATTGCGCTCCACTTCATGGATACCATTCCCAAATGGATGTGAATAGGACTTCGTAAAAAACCAGGATAGCGGGTTTTTAGCAAAGCCAAAAACCTGCTTCGCCCCTATCATCAGACTCAATAAACCCATCCCGAAGAATCGCTGAACCACAAAGACTTTATCGAAGGATTCTTGCTTCAAATTTGCACGTAAATCAAGCCAAGAAGCCCGTTTATTGGACTTATCATAGGTCCAAACACGCTCCAAACAAGCATGTGTATAAGCCTGAAAAATTGACTCATTCCCCTTTCGAACTAACAGATGAATGGCCGTTTCAGGGGATTCAGTTCTAATTTTTTCCAATAATGAGGTGATTAAAACCGCATCCCCGAGGAAAGCGGTCTGAATAATTAACACCTTGGACACTGGATTCATAGAAGAAAAGGAAGCGATTAGCCATAAAATTACTTATTTTTGAGACATTTTTCACCAAAACCCCATTTATGAATTCCATTCACCTGCATACCCTCTCTAACGGAATCACGGTGGTGCACAGACAAGTGCTTCACACTGAGATTTCGCATTTAGGGATCATGTTAGACATTGGTAGTCGGGATGAATTAGCAGGAGAAGAGGGTTTAGCGCACTTTTGGGAGCATATGGCATTCAAAGGGACGAAGAAAAAAAACAATATGCAGATTATTAACCGCCTCGAAGTATATGGTGGGGAGTTGAATGCGTATACGACCAAAGAAAAAATCTGTTTCCACGCCTCCATTTTAAGCCCCTATTTCGAACGGGCCTTAGAACTATTAACTGACATAACGTTCGAATCCGTATTTCCAGAGAAAGAATTAGAAAAAGAGCGTTCAGTCATTTTAGAAGAGATGTCAATGTACTATGACGCTCCAGAGGAAGCTATTCAGGATGATTTTGATGAATTAATATTCCCTAATCATCCACTAGGTGTAAATATTTTAGGGACAACAGAGACGGTGCAGGCTTTCCAAAAAAGGGACCTCGAATCCTTCATAGAACGCAACTTAGACACTTCCCGTATTGTCTTTTCTTCCATCGGAAAATTAAATCCAGCCAAAGTTTTTGCTTGGGCTGAAAAGCATTTAGGATCCATTAAAGTGAAGAGGCAAATCGTAAAACGTATGGCTCCTTCACCGATGATTCCTCAGACGAAAGTCATCAAAAGAGGCATTACTCAGTCCCATGTCGCATTAGGACGCCAATCTTTTGCCATTGAAAACCCGAATCGACTGGCGTTCTTCCTTCTGGTGAATCTGTTAGGTGGGCCGGGAATGAATTCTTTACTGAATGTATCCGTTCGAGAACGACACGGACTTGTATATTCAATCGAAGCCAGTTTAACTTCGTTTTTAGACTCCGGTTATTGGGCCATTTATTTTGGCACCGAGCCTAATCAAGTGAATAAATCGCTGAAATTGATTCATAAAGAATTTGCCAAATTGCAAGAAAGGGAATTAACAGCTCCTCAATTGAAGAAAATTAAAAGTCAATTAAAAGGTCAATTAGCGATGGCAGAAGAGGGAAACCTCAATTTCATGTTAATGATGGCTAAAAACCTCTTGGATCGAGAGAAAATTGAGAGTTTGGACGAAATTTTCGAACAAATTGACCTAATTGATAGCGCTCACATTCAATCGCTTGCGAAAGAAATGCTAGATCCAGCTTCCTTGAGTTGTTTGATTTTCGAACCTTAATTCAGTGCACCTCTACCTCCATATCCCTTTTTGTAGGCAAGCCTGTCATTATTGCGACTTCCATTTTTCGACGAACACGAGCCGAAAAGAAGAAATGATTCAAGCAATATGCCGTGAAATAGTGGCACAAAAAGACTATTTAGGGGGTGATATACTGCAAACAATCTATTTTGGGGGAGGTACTCCTTCTCTTTTATCCGATACGGAATTAGATACCATTTTCAATATCATTCGCCGCATTCATCCGGTGGCCAGCGACGCTGAGATTACCTTAGAGGCGAACCCAGAGGATTTAACATCCGAATATTGCAAGATGATAGCCTCTAAAGGAATCAATCGCCTCAGCATAGGTATTCAATCCTTCCAAGAGAAAAACCTACTATTGATGAATCGAAACCATAACTCATCCGATTCGATTCAGGCGATTCGCAATGCCCAAAATGCTGGAATTACCCATATCAGCATCGATCTGATTTATGGCATTCCAGGCAACTCTGAAGCAGATTTAACAGACGACCTAGAAAAGGCTACTACGCTAGGAGTCCAACACATTTCAGCTTACAGTTTAACGGTGGAGCCTAAAACAGTTTTTGGCGTTCAAAAAAAGAAAGGAACATTCCTTGAAATACCGGATTCTGCGATGGCAAATGCCTTTAACCTAGTCCGTACTTATTTAGAATCCAAAGGGTACGAGGGTTATGAAACCTCTAATTTTGCAATGGAGGGCCATTATTCCGCACATAATACGAGTTATTGGCAGCAAGAACCCTACTTAGGCGTTGGACCCTCAGCACACAGCTTTAATGGTCATTCCAGGCAATGGAACGTATCAAATAATGCCAAATACATTGCCTCAGGTCTCGCATTAGCAGAAAAAGAAGCACTTAGCCCAGCAGATCAACTTAATGAATACCTAATGGTCCGCTTGCGAACAAAATGGGGAATTGACCTGAATTATGTACGAGAGAGCTTTGAAAAAATGGGGCATCCGTATCCTGAAAAAGAATTTCAGATCTGGGTTTCTCAAGGTTTCGCTCGAATTGAAAATGACAGTTTAATACTAGAAGGCGAAGGTAAATTAATTGCAGATCGATTAAGCAGTGATATATTTGTGGTTTAAGGCCTTTATTCAGTTAAATTTATGGCGAAGCGAATAGAATACGACAAGAAAACACCGATTCCTTCTAACCGAGGGAATAAATTTGAACGCTTAACGAAAAAAAGCCCTAAAAGACGATCTTGGTTAAAAAAAATCGGATTCTTCTTCCTCTACTTATGGATATGTAGCCTTTTTACGGTCGTATTTTTCAAATTCTTCCCTGTCTATTTCACGCCTACTATGGCCTCTCGAAAAATCGATGCCCTATTAGAGGGAAAACCAGCTAAGATTCATAGCCAATGGACTCCTTATAAGGATTTAGATAAAAACGTAGCCATTGCAGTAGTGGCCTCAGAAGACCAGGCCTTCCCAGATCACCATGGATTTGATTTTGATGCGATGTGGGGTGCCGTAAAACACAATATGAAGGGTAAAAAAATACGTGGAGCGAGCACCATTTCACAGCAGGTAGCTAAAAACGTCTTTCTTTGGCAAGGAAGAAGCTATATTAGAAAAGGCTTAGAAGTGTACTTTACGTTCTTAATTGAGCTTATTTGGGGCAAAGAACGAATATTAGAAGTGTATTTGAATGTGGCAGAGACAGGGCCCATGACTTTTGGGGTGGAAGCGGCTTGCAGACAATATTATGGTCACCGCGGTGCCGAGATTTCAGCCTCAGAGGCGGCTCGAATTGCAGCGGTTTTACCAAGCCCAAATCGTTTTTCCATTGAGCATCCATCGGCTTATGTACGCAAACGAACATCTGCCATTCAACGCCAAATGAGAGGTTTAGGGGGTAAAAACTACCTAAAAAATTTACAATAATTCTACAGAAGGGTCCCAAAAATGGGAAGGAAAATCGATAATTTGATCGTCTTTAATGGTAAGGCCTTCTGCTTCTAATAATGCCTGCATTCGATTCCCTCCAAAAAAGTTCTTTCCTGTTAACACCCCATGGCGGTTTACCACCCTATGGGCAGGTATCGAAGCTTGACCGTGGGACGCATTCATCGCCCAGCCCACTAATCTTGCTCCCCCTTTTGAGCCTAAATAACCAGCTATAGCACCGTAAGTCGATACTTTGCCTTCTGGTATTAAGGCCACTACCTGATATATTGCCTCAAAATCAGCCATTAGACTTCTTTTCGCTCCTCGATTTCTTGACACAACTCCGCATACCACTTCTCCCCAAATTTGCGGATCAATGGCTCTTTCAAAAACACATAAATAGGAACGCCTAAAGACGCTCCATTCGAGCAAGCATCTGAACAGATAGACCAACGATCGTAATTTAAGGCCGTATAATCAGCTAATTTAGCCAAACGAATCGGGTATAAATGACACGAAATAGGCTTTCTGAAATCCGTTTTACCGGCAAAATAGGCTTGTTCGATACCGCATTTTAAATAACCTTTATCATCATAAATGGCGTAAGCACATTCTCTACCTTTGATTACCGGAGTAGAAAAATCTCCATCATCATCTTTTACCCAAGCACCCGTTTTAGCTAATTCTGCTAAGCCTACTTCGGATAAATAGGGTTTGATTTCGTCCTGAATTCGCTCTAAAATTTCTAATTCTTCTTCCTCCAATGGAGCCCCTAAATCGCCCTCTACACAGCAGGCACCTTTGCATTTGGCTAAATCACAAACGAAAAATTCGTCTGCTACATCAGAAGAGATTACGGTATCGTCAATTAAAATCATCTACTTATTTTTGAACCACAAAGGTACATATTATAGTTTATATAGGTAATTTTACCTTATGAAATCCCTTTGGATACTTTTATTAATATTTTTATTCTGTTTGCCGGTTTTTGCCAAAACCGAGTTTCCTGACTCACTATTGATCGGAAACGTTAAGGTATTCATCCATCCTTCCGCAAAATCCATTCTGGAGTCTGAGCAAAAACGCTTAGGAAGCAGCAAAAAATTCGTGGAGGGAATGAAGGAAAAAATGCGCTTTTATTTTCCCGTTATGGAACCCCTTTTGCAATCAGCTGGTATTCCTACTGAATTCAAATACCTATCTGTTCAAGAGAGTGGACTCAATCCCATCGCCGTATCGAGCTCGCAAGCCGTAGGATATTGGCAATTCAAAGCAGGCACCGCGACAGATGTAGGAATGAAGGTGAACACGCAGGTAGATGAACGCAAACATATCATCGAGGCCACTAAGGGAGCAGCGAATTATTTCACTCGAAATAACCGCGTATTGAATAATTGGGTTGGAACACTCCTCTCCTACCGAATCGGTTTAGGGACAGCGAAGAAAACCCCTTATGTAATGGATTGGGTGGGAAAATCAGACATTCAGGTGGACTCAAGTACGGATTGGTATGTACTTCGTTTTTTAGCTTACCAAAAATTCTGGGCAGACGAATTTAAAAAAGATGATTCCCTAGGTATTCAGCCAGCTAACCAGGCTAAACTCATTTGTTACGATAATTCCTGCGGCAAAAACCTGTATGAAATCGCAGACGAACTAAATGTTAGCTACGATGATTTGAAGAAATACAATCCATGGATCTTAAACGATTACGTACCTAGCGATAAGAATTACATTATCTACCATCCATCTACTGTCACCTTCTTTGATAACACTATTCAGATTCCAGAGATTTTACAGCCAGAGGATTTTCTGTTACCGCCTAAAAAGAAATTAGACAACCCGCAGAAGGAATAATCCATCCCGGATAGGCAGCAATAAGGGCTCCACACGCGGATCGTTTGCTACTTTAGTATTAAAATCGCGCAAAGCTTGTGTCGATTTATCACGAGCAGATTCCTCAATAATTTTACCACTCCAAAGTACATTATCGACTAAAATAAGACCTCCAGAACGCATTTTATCGATCACTAGATCAAAATACAACGCATAATTACGCTTATCCGCATCAATAAATACCAAATCAATCGGACCTACAATGCTCGGAATTTCGATGGCTGCATCTGCAATACGGTAGTCTATTTGCTCTTTATAGACAGAACGATTGAAGAAAGAACGGGTAAATGTTTCCAATTCTTCATTCACATCAATCGTAATTAAACGACCACCAGATTTTAATCCTTCCGCCATACAAAGGGCGGAATATCCCGTATAGGTGCCTATTTCGAGAATAAGAGAAGGTTGATAGACTTTGGCAATAAAAGACAAGAAACGACCCTGCAAATGACCCGAAAGCATCCTAGGCTGCAGCACCATCGCATGTGTTTCCCGAACTAACTCCTTTAACAAGTCATTTTCTGGCTCCGTATGCAGGCGCGCATATTCCTCTATCCCTGCGTCAATGAATTCCATTATTTAATCCCGGTGTAAAAGAAGTCCAATGAATTGTCTGGATCTTGGCTAAGGAAATAGTCATCCACTTGAATCGAAGAAACAAGGGAATTATTCGACTTAGACATCGATAAGCGGCTCATGCGATTCGCGATGTCATAAGGCACTTGTAACCAGGTTCTAGGTAATTTATATTGTAAGTTAAAAATATCGAAACGGGTGATTTTCTTTACCGCCACCTTATTTTCTTCGTAGTAATCCATTACTTTTTGATTCCCATGCACGCCTTCTGTAACTACTTCAGAAAAGTGTTTCTTCATCAAATCGCGTAATTCTGGTGCCACATATTCGCGTACATGCCACGGATTGCGAGTCAACGAGAATTTCTTATTCACCGTTGTTAAATACAATTTTCCACCTGGTTTCAATACACGAGCGGCCTCGGCCAAAAAGAAATCATCGTTTTCGATGTGTTCGATCACCTGAAAAGTAACCACATAATCGAAATGATTTGAAGGTAAATCTTTCAGTGGAGGTAAGAACATATCAATAAACTTGAACTTAGGATAAGTCTTGGATAAACTTTCCATTAATTCCGTGTTTTTATCAACTCCCGTATAATCACTAACCTTATCTGCTAAAACACCTACCCCACGTCCTGTGCCACATCCAATCTCCAACACATTACCAGAAAGCAGATGGCTAACATGGATATAAGGGTACAATAGTCGTTGGTGAACAGGATTATCTGATGGTATATCAGAGGAAGCGATTTCGGTTGTTTTATACATTACTAAATAAGATTAAGACACAAAGGTAAGGAATTATCTAGCTGAAATGTTAAAAAAAATGCCGACCTTCGTGCAAAATTTCAAGCAACAACGTGTCAGAAGAAAACGCATCAAGACCCCCATTTAAGAGACCATTTAGACATTTTACAGCGCCTAAGACAGATAATAAAGAGTTTGTTTTCGGTGTGCAATCTGTTTTAGAAACCCTTCGCTCTGGGAAGGAAATTGATCGCTTGTTAGTTCAAAGAGAATTAGGAAACACTGAAATCCTTGATTTAGCTAAAGAAAAAGGTATTCAAGTACAGAAGGTGCCTTTGGAAAAATTAAATCGAATTACACGTAAAAATCACCAAGGAGCTATCGCATTCGTTTCTGCTATCCACTATGCAAAGCTTGAGAATGTCATTGCAGATACATTTGAAAAAGGTGAAATTCCCTTTATCTTGATACTAGACCGCGTTACGGATGTGAGAAACTTCGGTGCAATCGCCCGTACCGCCGAATGTGCAGGTGTTCACGCGATCGTTTTACCTTCTCGTGGGGCTGCTCAAATCAATGCAGATGCCATGAAGACTTCTTCCGGAGCCCTCAATTTTATTCCGGTTTGCAGAGAGGATAGTTTGATTCAAACGATTGACTTCCTACAAAACTCAGGCCTACGCGTAGTCGCTTGCACGGAGAAAGCAAAAAGTACAATTTACGAAGTGGATTATAAAGACCCTATTGCTATTATCATGGGATCGGAGGAAGATGGAATTACAGATGAAATCATCCGTAAATCGGACGAAATCGCAAAAATCCCTCAAACGGGTCAAGTCGGTTCTTTAAACGTATCGGTTGCAGCGGGTGTCATCATTTTTGAGACAGTTCGCCAACGTTCTATTTAATTTTTTCGAAGAATTTGAAAAGCTGAAGCTTGAGCTGTCGGCAAAATAGTCACATCTGCTATATTCACATGAGCAGGAGCTAAAACAATATAGCGTATTAATTCCGCCACGTCTTCCGCTACTAAGGGTTCGAAACCGGCATAAACTGCTTCCGCTTTAGCTTGATCGCCTTTAAAGCGTACCTCAGAGAACTCCGTATTTACGGCACCTGGTGCCACATTTGAGACCTTGATTCCAAAAGGATTTAAATCCTGGCGCATTCCAGCTGAAAGAGCTTCAACTGCCGCTTTCGAGGCACAATACACATTCCCATTCGGATAGGTCTGCTTTCCTGCAATGGATGATAGATTAATGATGTGCCCTGATTTTCTTGCTACCATCCCTTTCATCACTTCTTTCGAAACATACAATAAGCCCGTCACATTTGAAGACATCATTGCCTCCCAATCTGACACATCACCCTCCTGAATAGCAGACATCCCATGTGCATTCCCCGCATTATTTACCAAGACATCAATATTTTTCCAATCAGAAGGTAGGGATTCAAACGCCTGAATAACTGAAGTTTGATTACTCACATCAAAAGTCAAAATAATGGAATTAACAGATAAACTTGCCTGTAATTCTTCCAAACGTTCTTTCCTTCTACCGCAAAGGATCAAATCAAATCCTTCTTTAGCAAGTGATTGTGCTGTGGCGCGACCGATTCCGGAACTCGCGCCTGTGATGCAGGCGATTTTTTTCATGGGAATAAATTTTATGCGAAGGTAAGCGCAAAGAGGTGTTCTAAAAAATTTGAGCGTAATTTGTATGTAAATTCAATACCCTATGAACTTTTTAATCGTTGGATTGGGCAACATAGGCCCGCAATACTTGTTTACAAGGCATAATATCGGTTTTATGGCGGTGGATTACTTAGCCAAACAAAAGGATCTGAACTTCAAGACAGATCGATTAGCCTCCATTGCCTCCTATAAATTAAAAGGACATACGATATACCTCATAAAACCCACTACGTTCATGAACCTGAGCGGAAAGGCGGTGAATTACTGGCTTTCTTATTATAAGATAGAAAAAGAAAACATGCTCGTGCTTGTTGATGACCTAGCCATCCCCTTTGATACCCTACGTTTAAAACCTAAAGGCTCTTCAGGTGGACATAACGGACTTAAAAGCATTGAAGGCATTCTAGGTGGCACAGAATACCCGCGCTTACGAATGGGAATTGGCAGTGATTTTCCTAAAGGGAGACAAGCAGATTACGTACTTAGTAACTTTTCTGAAGCCGAACTAGAGACAATCCCCTTTATTTTGGACAAAACCGCGGAGATAATAGAAACATTCTGCGTTGAGGGACTCGCTAAAACAATGAACAAATACAACCAATGATTGTATTTTTTAAAGAATATTTGAATTTTTCCGTAATTTTCAATTAAGAATTATTCAGATGATTTAAAATATTAGACCAAATATTATTCTGAATTATTTTAATAATTATATATTTTATTCTGAAATAAAATTCAAAAACAAAATATTACAAAAAATTAAACCAAAAATAGACTAAAATAAAGTTTTGCCATATTAAAAAAATGCAATAATTTTGCATCGTTGATTTAGATACTAAATATAACAAAAATATGAAGAAGACATTATTATTAGCTAGCTGTTTAATTGGATTAAACCTAGTTGCGGTTGCAGGAGAAGAAGCGCGTTCATTTAATCGTTCAAACGATTTATCAGTAAAAACAGAAACATTATCAGAAGTAATCACTTCGTTGATTCGTAAAGACGCTCAAATAAAGAGCGCAAGCGCAGCGAGTTTGACTATATCGATTTTACAAGATTTCCAAAATAACAAGACTGAGTTCTTAAAAGTATCAGATTCAGAAAAAGCGGTTTTCAACCAAACCATTAAAACAATTTCTGAGCAAGGACAAAATTTTTCAGACACCAAGACGTTAAACTGGATCAAAGAGATTAATCAAGAGGCTAAAAAAATCAACTTAGTTTGGTCAATTGTAAGCACTGAACCCGTTATCGAAACTAATTTTGATAACAGCTCAGAACAACAAGAGCACTTGATTGTAATGTTATAATTTAGATTGTTAGTAGTTTTCATAGTTAAATAGGTTTAGAGGTAATCAAAAAAGGTGAAGTTTTTAACTTCACCTTTTTTTTATTTTTTTTGCATTAAACTTATAAAATATCCGCCAAAGCATTATATTTGTATAAATTTTCATAGTTAAATAGGTTTAGAGGTTAAACAAATAAGGCCAGAAGTTTCTTCTGACCTTATTTTTATTTTATACCACCCTGAAAATGAGGACCTAATTAACGGTTCCTCCATTCCAAATTTGCTTATTAGGCTGCACTAATGCTAAACTTCCATCAGCATCCTCTGCCATCAAAATCATCCCTTCACTCTCAATACCCATCATTTTACGTGGTGCAAGATTAGCTAAGAAGGTCACCTGCTTACCCAGTAACTCTTCTGGTGAGAAATGCTCTGCAATACCAGATAAAATTGTTCTAGTCACAAAACCATCATTCACCTGTAGCTTTAACAACTTCTTACTCTTCTCCATCTTCTCTGCTGCAACGATTTCGCCAATGCGAATATCCATTTTAGCAAAATCATCAAAAGTCACTGTCTCTTTAAGAGCAGGCACTGACCTATTCGCTAATTCCATTTGCGCTTTTGTTTGAACTAATTTATCTACTTGCTTTTGAACAGCTTCATCTTCAATTTTCTCAAATAACAAACCAGGGTTTTGCAAAGACGTACCTGAAGCAATCACCTCAAAATCGCCAATACTTGACCATTCAAAATTCTTCATTCCAAGCGCCGAACGTAATTTTTGGGCACTAAACGGTATAAATGGCTCTAGCGCTATACTAGCCTGAGCAACTAATTGGACGGCATAATTCAATACAGTTCCTGCCTTAGCCGGATCCTCTTTCATTATCTTCCAAGGCTCCGCTTCCGCCAAATACTTATTACCTAGTCGTGCAATTTCCATCGCTAATACTAGCGCATCACGGAATTTATAGTTTTCTAGCGCCACTGCCAGTTTAGCTGGAATTTCAGCCACAGCTGCCATCAAATCAGCTTCCAATCCAGACCCTTCCCCTTTAGGAGGTACAACCGAACCGAAATTTTTATCAATTAAGACAAAAGCTCGGTTCACAAAATTGCCTAAAATGGCGACTAATTCAGAGTTGTTTTTGGTCTGAAAATCAGCCCACGTAAAATCTGCATCCTTCGTTTCTGGACTTGAAGCCGTCAAAGCATACCGCAATACATCTTGCTTACCTGGGAAATCTGCTAAATATTCATGTAACCAAACCGCCCAATTGCGAGAAGTAGAGATCTTATCCCCTTCCAGGTTCATAAATTCATTTGCAGGCACCTGATCGGCTAATTGGTAGCCTTCGTGCGCCATACACATAGCTGGGAAGATCAAGCAATGGAATACGATATTATCTTTCCCTATGAAATGCACAATACGGCTATCTTTCGCCTTCCAATAGGTCTCCCATTCCGGAGTTAACTGCTTTGTCATGGAGATATATCCAATGGGAGCATCAAACCACACATAAAGCACCTTACCTTCCGTATCTGGTAAAGGAATAGGTACACCCCAGTTCAAATCACGGGTCATCGCACGTGGCTTCAAGCCCTCTTGCAGCCAAGACTTAACCTGACCCGCCACATTTGACTTCCATTCGGGATGAGAATGAATGTATTTTTCTAATTCAGGCTGCCATTGATCCAAGGGTAAGAACCAGTTTTTAGTCGGCTTCAATACAGGTTTAGAACCACTAAGCGCCGATTTAGGATTCAATAGCTCCGTAGGCGAAAGCGTTGTTCCACACTTTTCACACTGATCACCATAAGCACCAGGCTGTTTACAAGAAGGACAATCTCCTGTGATGTAGCGATCCGCTAAGAATTGTTTCGCCTCTTCATCATAGAATTGCTCGGTCACTTCTTCCAAAAATTTCCCTTCGTTATATAATTTCAAAAAGAATTCTTGGGAAACCTGGTGGTGGACAGGATCAGAAGTTCGGCCATAAATATCAAAGGAAATACCAAATTGCTCAAACGAATCTTTAATCTCCTGGTAGTAATAATCCACCACTTGCTGGGGAGTTTTACCCTCTTTTTGAGCCTTAATCGTAATAGGCACTCCATGCTCATCTGTTCCAGACACGAAAATCACGTCTTTTTTCTGCAAGCGTAAATAACGCACATAGATATCTGCTGGCAAATAACATCCCGCTAAGTGGCCGATGTGTATAGGTCCATTCGCATAAATCAACGCGGCAGTAACGGTAGTCCGTGAAAAGTCTGACATAGAATTGGGTAAAATGAAAGCACAAAAATAGGCAAAAACATTCATTGAAATAATCGATTTACCTATTGCGCATCAAAAAAAAATAACTATCTTTGCACACAATTTAAAAAAACAGACAAAAGAAAATGTTAATTATTTCGATAAAAGAGAACGAATCAATTGATAAGGCTTTAAAACGCTTTAAGAAGAAATTTGAAAAAACAGGTGTAGTTAAAGAATTACGTAGAAGATCTGCTTTCGAAAAACCTTCTGTAGGTCGTCGTAAAGAATTGATTCGTGCTGCTTATAAGCAAATCACTTACGGAAATATTAATAACTAATTTCCTATACAATCTTTAAAAGAATTGACTAATTTCGATGATGAATCGTGAATTAGTCAATTTTTTTTTGGACCACCTGTCCATCGAAAGGCGCCTCAGTTCGCACACAATTACCTCCTACGCTACAGACTTAGAGCAGTTTAGCGCTTTTATCGCACCTACAGAGTTAACTCAAGTTCAATCGTTAACCATTCGAAAATGGCTCATCAGCTTATCCGATGATTCCATCCAAAACCGCAGTATTAACCGCAAACTGGCCACGCTACGAACTTTTTACAAGTACCTTTTGCGAACAGGTAAAATCGAAGAAAATCCAATGACCTCTATTCGGATGGTCAAAACCACCAAGAAAATTCCCCAATTCGTACGTGAATCAGAAATGGAAAACCTGGTGGAAAACAGAAAAATGGCCACCAATTTCAGCGAAGCTCGAGATGAACTTATCCTTTTTCTACTCTATGGAACAGGTATTCGTCTGGCAGAATTGATTTCACTACAAAACGGCCAAGTAAACCTAGCTTCTAAAACAATCCGAGTGATTGGGAAAAGAAATAAGGAACGGGTGATTCCTATACCAGGACTACTCATCGACTTAATTGCAGCGTATCGCAACTTTTGCCCTGTGGAACATCCTAATTTACTACTCACAGATAAAGGCGCCCCCCTGTATCCTATGTTTGTTCAACGGTTAGTAAAGAAAAATTTAGGGGAATACAGCCAATTAGAGAAGCTTTCGCCGCATGTTTTGCGTCATACCTATGCAACACATCTTTTGAACAAAGGGGCTGATTTGAATGCCATCAAGGAATTATTAGGACATGCAAACTTGGCAGCTACACAAGTATATACCCATAATTCGATGGAGAAAATGAAAGCCATTTACCAGCAAGCACATCCAAAAGCCTAATCAGCTAATATGATAGGCCCTTTTTGATTGATTTGGGAGACATATTGTTCTGATCCAATACCTAAGGCAGCAAATTCTGATGCCATAGCTTCTGCCACCTTTTGCGCTGTTTCTTTTCCTTTTGAAAGAGCAAACAAGGAAGGTCCTGAACCTGAAATAGAGCAACCTAAGGCACCATTCGCAATGGCGGCAGTCTTCACTTCAGCAAAACCCGGGATCAAGATGGCACGAGAAGGCTCAATGATCACATCGACCAAAGACCGACCAATTAATTCATAATCAGGCAATAAGAGACCAGCAACCAAGCCAGCGACATTACCCATTTGCGTAATGGTCGTGGATAAAGAGATTTCTTTGTCTAAAATACCGCGCGCATCTTTCGTGTTTACCTCGATTTGAGGATGAACTATACTGGCATATAAATCCGATGGTACGGGAATTTGAATTATATCTAAAGGATCATAGGAACGAATCACGATAAATCCCCCTAAAAGCGAAGGACCTACGTTGTCCGCATGCGCGGAGCCGCAGGCGACGCGCTCACCTTCCATTGCAAAGGGCAAGAGGTCTTTTTGAGCTAATGGGCGACCCATTAGTTCATTCGCTGCAAAAACGCCAGCCACAGCAGAAGCGGCAGAAGATCCTAAACCAGAACCCAAAGGCATATCTTTATGCAAGGATAATTCAAACCCTTGGTCTTCACGACCAATGTGGGCTAGGTATTTTTGGATGGCAATTCCCGCTGTATTTTTTTCTACCGCTTTAGGCAAACGGCCGTCATCACCCGTTATTTCTTTTATGACAATTCCCGGTGTCTGTTTCTTTTCCAATACCACTTCATCTCCCGGATGATTCACGGCAAAACCGAAAATATCGAATCCACAAGCCACATTTGCTACCGTCGCAGGAGCATATACACGTATCTTTTCCATATTATGCGAGATGGCTACCGATAGAAACAATATCTGCAAAAACACCGGATGCAGTCACTTCTGCCCCTGCTCCCGGTCCTTTAATCACTAAAGGCCTATCATGGTAACGCTTGGTTGTGAAAGCGATTACATTATCCGCACCATCCATTTGATAGAAAGGATGTTCTGGACCTACTGAACGCAAACCTATCGTGATTTTTTGGTCCTCTAAACAAGCAATGTAGCGTAAGACTTCGCCCTTCGCTGCAGCCTCGTTCACTAATTTCTCAAAGAAATCATTCGCTTTATCAATCTCCTCAAAGAAAGCGTCTACCGTGGGAGCCGCCTCACAAGCCGGAGGAATAATCTTTTCAATAGTAATATCTGAGAATTCTAACTTCAATCCAATCTCACGGCTTAAAATCAAAATCTTACGAGCCACATCCATCCCACTCAAATCTTCCCGTGGATCCGGTTCAGTGTATCCTTTTTGTTTGGCTGCTCTTAACACCTCTCCAAACGACTTCCCTGGTTTAAATTGATTAAATAAGAACGATAAAGTACCTGAAAGAATACCTTCTATTTTTTCGAAGCGATCCCCTGAAGCGATCAAACCTTGCAGGGTATTAATCACAGGCAAACCTGCCCCCACATTCGTCTCATACAAAAACTTTACTCCCTTAGCAAGTGCCGTTTGATGCAATTGTGCATACAAATCATACGGTCCTGAATTCGCGACCTTATTAGGCGTTACGACTGAAATGTTGGAATGAAATAATCCCAAATAATTCGTATAAATCTCTTTATTCGCAGTACAATCCGCGAAAATGGAATTAGGCAAATTCAAGGATTTGATTTGGGTGATAAAATGCGTTATATCGGCTGGTTCCCCTGCTGATTCTAGCAAGTTTAAGGCTTGATCTAATTCAATACCCTCTTCAATTATAAGCTGTTTACGGCTGTTTGCGATTCCGGTTAAACGGATTTTGATGCCTTTGTATTTGGCTAAATAATGTTCTTGACCAATAATTTGCGCTAATAATGTCTTTCCAATCAATCCCGCACCTACTAAATAAAGATGCAATGTTTTAATCTGAGAAAAGAAGAATGTCTCGTGAATCACATTCAAAGCCTTAGAAAGGTCCTTGTTTTCAATCACTACCGAAATATTCAACTCGGAAGAACCCTGTGCTGTGGCTACAATATTAATTCCATTTTTTCCTAGGGAAGAGAACAATTTCCCACTCACACCCGTATGCCTGCGCATTCCCTCACCTACCACAGCAATGACAGAAAGGTCTCTTTGGATATCTACTCCTTCAATATCTCCTGCCGCTATTTCTGCTGCGAATTCTTTTTCCAATAATTTACGTACCTTATCTGCCGCAGAAGGATCAATCGCAAAACAAATACTATGCTCTGAAGAGGCTTGCGAAATCAAAACAACCGATATTTTTTCACGAGCGAGAACCGTAAAAAGTTTAGCAGAAACCCCTGCCACACCGATCATCCCCGATCCCTGCAAATTAACTAGAGCAAGTTGATCAATAGAAGAAATTCCCGTTATGATATAGGGACTACCCGTAGGTTCTTTACTTACCACGGTGCCTTCAAAAGTTGGGTTAAACGTATTGAGCACTCGAATCGGGATATTCTTGGCAAATGCAGGTTGTAAAGAAGGAGGATAAATCACCTTCGCTCCAAAATGGGTTAACTCCATTGCTTCCGCATACGAAATCGAAGGAATCGTAAAAGCTGACTTTACTTTACGCGGATCAGCAGTCATCATCCCATCTACATCCGTCCAAATCTCGATTTCTTTTACTCCCAAAGCTGCTCCAATAACCGAAGCGGTATAATCAGATCCACCACGACCCAATGTCGTTGTTTCTCCTTTCGAATTAGAGGAAATAAAACCAGTTACCAGGCCTATTTTCCCTTTATTGGCTTCAAAATAGTCAATAATCAATGGATTAGTCACCGCAAAATCAACTTCTGAATGACTAAATGCACTATTCGTCTTGATTATCTCACGAGCATCTACATAGACTACCGGAAGGCCTCTTTGCTGTAAAATCGCATAAATTAAATACGTTGATAAGCGTTCTCCAAAACTCACTAAAGCATCAGAGGTCTTAGGCGATATCTCTTTAATTAAACTTATACCTTTCAACACATCGCGCAATTCATTTACTAGAGTACGCACGTGGGCAATCACCTGACTTTGTCCCGTCACCGGAATAAAGTGTTTAATTACATCAAAATGACGTGTCTCAATCGTCTCGATCAGCGTGTTTACCGTGCTTTTCGGCTGAGCCGCTAGGGCGCCCGCTTCTAACAATTGATTGGTCACGCCACTCATCGCAGAAAAGACAACAACAAAATCTGAGGAGGATTTTCCGTTTGACTCGATAATCGCCAAAACGGATTGAATGCTTTCGATACTACCACAACTGGTACCACCGAATTTTAGGATTTTTTCCATTAATTAAGAAAACAAAATGATTCTCAACTCTACAAACAGCTGAGATATAGTACAAATATACGATTTTAGGCCGTATTTTGCCCAAGAATACGATGCCCTTTTCGTTTTCTTTTGGTCAAATTCCGATAATTATCACTTAAAACGGAAATATTCCCGTCTACTTCAAAGACTGCGAGGTTCACATCCTCGATTTCTTCAACCCCATGTTCCCTCACTACTGCTTTCAATTGTTCTAATGTTATAGAGGCTTCTTTTAATCCATTCTCCTTCACAATACCTTCATAAATTAACAAGATTGGTTCACCATCAATAACTTTACTAATATTTTTATTTTTGTTTGTAGCCCATTTAAAAACATAATTCATGGCAAACAATGCTAAAGCGGCTACTAAACCTCCAGATAAACTCGTATCATCCCCCACCATCGCTGTCTGCACGGAATTCGATATTAATAAGATAAAAACTACATCCACTACCGATAATTGCGCAAATTCCTTCTTCCCAAAAACACGAATAGCCGCTACGATGAACACGTAAACGGCTATTGATTTGAGGGCGATGAGTACATAGCCTTCCATATTTTTCTATTTTTTCTTTTCCGCAGCCATGACCATAGATAACTTCAATTTAGCCGCCAGGTCATAGATATTGGTTAATTCCTGTACTGTTTGATTTCGATCCATCCGAACCACTAATGTGACCGCCTTTTTAGTTTTCACTTCATTTGTCAATTCCGTCTCTAAATTAGTTACATCTACCAATCGATCATCGATGTAATAATTCAATTTTTCGTCCACTGTTAAACGAATCACTTCATTCGCGGGCGTAGGCATCGGCTTTGCCGTTTCTGGTAAAAGCAATTTAATCGCATCCGGGGAAGCTAACGTCGAAATCATTAAAAAGAACATCAATAAAAAGAAAAGGATATCCGCTAGGGCTCCTGTTTCTACTTCCGATGCTTCTCTGGCTCTCTTTCTGAAATTCATCGAATTAGGCTTTAGACGCTGGTTTGTGAAGAATATCTAAGAAATCAATCGCAGTAATTTCCATTTTGTTAATGGTACGATCAATCATCGTCGTTAACAAGGTATAAAGTACATAGGCTATAATACCCACAATCAAACCTGATGCGGAAGTCACCATTTTCTCATAAATACCACCCGCAATCGTAGAGATATCAATTTTGTTAGAGATCGATATATTATGGAAGGTACGAATCATACCCGTTACTGTACCTAAAAAACCGAACATCGGAGCAATACGTGCAATCGCACTTAGAATTCCTAAATTCTTCTCCATATTGTAGATTTCCACTTTGGCCTTATTCTCAATCGCCGCTTCAATATCACGGATAGGTGATCCTAAACGAGATAATCCTTTTTCCAAAAGCTTTGCAATCGGGTAAGAAGTTGCTTTGCAGAAATTAATCGCTCCCTGCACATTGCCAGCTAACAACATATCGTTAATAGTGTGCAAGAAATTCTCATCCAATTTTGCCGTCTTACGAATATACAAATAGCGTTCAATGAACAAGAAAACGGCTGCAGCAAACAAGAAACCGATGGGGTACATCACATAACCCCCTTTCCCTAATAAGTCTAACACCGAAAATTCTTCTACGACAACTTTAGTCGCTTCTTGAACCGGCCCAGAAGCATTAACAATAGAATCTGCTACGGCAGAAGAAAGTGAATCGACGGTCACACCCGTCTGTAGTAAAATAGTTGCTAGCGATAAAGCCATAGGATAAATTGATTAATCTTATTTAGTACAAGTTTACACTTTTTTTTTCAAATTCTAAGGCTGACTTATGGAAGATTGGAGTTCCGTAAACCAAAATCCTTCCTTCAAACTGTAGGACGAAAACCAAAGCTCATTTATAGACAACTCCCGTAACACTTTCGCCACTAAAAAAGTCGCATAAGGAAATATACTTGCTCTGAATGCCTTCATTCCGGGATAATTCACTCGATCTTCATAATGCAAGGCATCTACATTTTTCTTATGCTGCATAAACAAGGGTACATCTAATTCGCAAGAAGCAGGTGTTTTCCCAGGCCTATTTTCAATTTCCAAAATCGTTTCAAACGCCCCAGCTGCCCCAATTAAAACAGTCGGTTTAGCCTCGCTACAAACTTCCAACAGCGATTTCATCTCCTTTGAAATATAGGCATCTAAATCAGGTACTATTGAGAGATTAAATTCATTTTCCACCGAAAAAAGCGATTTCAATCGCAATCCTCCAATTTCTAAACTCACTCGATACAAAACTTCTTGACCCTTAAATAAGATAAACTCCACACTTCCCCCACCTATATCCATTACTAAACTCGTTTTTTCCCAACGATCAGGTAAGGAGTTTCGTATACCGGCATAAATAAATTCTGCCTCTTGGATTCCGTCTATGATACGAATTCGTATTCCTAATTCACGAAAAACTCGCTCCTGAAATTCTCTGGAATTAGAGGCGCGACGCAAAATGCTTGTTCCGATGGCATAAAAATGGCTCAAATCACCTCCTTTGGCTAGAAAAACCTGCTTGAATTCCGCTAAACAAGTGATAGCCCGGTGCATCGCGTCTTCTTGTAATACCACCTCTTCCATCGCACCCATACCTAAACCGACTGGTCGCTGCAAATGCTCCTCCACCCTAAATTCCGATACTGGTGAAATCAATAATTGAAAGGTATTCGTACCCAGGTCCGCAATAGCGCAGATTTTTGACATTTGATGTTGTTTGGAACAAAAATAAGCCGAAAAGGCGTTCAAGAATAAATAATATTCTTTATTTTAGTAAAAATATATCCTGAAAAATGCTAAATCCAGAATTCGACGAGAATAAAGAAGACATTCAATCTTCCGTTCAACGCTACGAGAACATGTTGAATCAGCAAGAGAACGCGTTTTTCGATGCAGAAACATTAGAACAAATCGCCGAACATTACTTTGTTCAATCGCGTTTTGATCAAGCCTTAGAGGCCGTAAATTTAGGCCTAAGTCACTACAGTTATTCGTTGGAATTAATAACCTTGAAAGCGCAAATTTTAGGGGAAATGCAAAAGCTTGAAGAGGCAATGGAGTTAATTGAAAATGCTATTCTACTTTTTCCCAACGATATCGAATTAACCCTGGTAAAAGGCTATCTGTTAAGCCAAATGGGGCAACACGAAGAATCTATCCAACTCTTTTTAGCTTCTTTAGACCGTACTGAAGAAAAAGACGAAGTCTATTTTAGAATCGGTTTGAGCTACCAAGCCTGGGGAAAACCCCGCGAAGCGGTAGATATGCTTAAGAAGTGCCTAGAGTTAAATTCAGAGAATGAAAATGCCTTAGTGGAACTGGCAAACTGCTTGGATGAAATAGGCAAAATCGAGGAGAGTATTCCTTACTACAAGCAATTCATCGATGCTGATCCTTTCTCCTTTACGGCTTGGTATAATTTAGGCATCGCCTATTCGAAACTGAAGCAATTTGAGAAGGCTATAGATGCCTATGAATATTCGCTTGCCATAGAACCTACGTTTGGGTCTTCCCTCTTTAATTTAGGGAATACCTATATGAATATTCAGGAGTATGCTAAAGCGGAGGAATCCTACCGGCTTTGTTTGAAATACGATGACCCTAACCCAGAATTATATTGCTGTTTAGGGGCGAGCATTGAACGTCAACGTCGATTTGATGATGCACTTGTTTATTATAAAGAGGCCATTAAGGTTGATCCGCTATGGGATGAGGGTTATTATGGTTTAGCCGTTTGTTTAACCGAAATGGACAAGTGGTTTGAGGCCTTGCATTTTTTAAAGAAAGCACTCAAATTAAACGACACAAATCCCCTGTATTGGACGGGATTAGCAGATGTTGAAGCCTATTTGGGCAATCCAGTTTCCTCAGATGAGGCATATGCCAAATCCGTTGATTTAGACTCATTCTTTGCTCCCACTTGGGTGAAATGGGCACAACTTCACTATGATTTGAATGACTTCGAAAAATGTGCTGAGATAATGCTTTCCGCCATTGATGAACTTCCGGAAGAAGCTGACCTTTATTACCGCGCTGCCATTTTTTTGATAAAAGCAGGGCAATTTAAAGAGGCCTTTCATTTCTTAGAGTCTGGTCTTCTATTGGATTATGATAAACACGAAATTATTTTCGAATATTTTCCAAACATGGAAACACAAAAAGCGATTTATAAGTTAATTCAACAGTACAAGAAATAATTCTTGCCGTTCATCATTTTATCTGTATCACCGAGTCAATTAATCTTTAATTTTCTAGTCTAAAAACAAAATACCCTTATGAAGAAAATTATTCTATCGGGTTTAATGCTTTGTCTTTTGCAGCCCGCAATTGCACAACCTAAACCCACTCCATCAACACAAAAGGCTACCGCTAGCCTTCCTATACCCGAAAAGGTAACCGAAGCGGAGGGAATTACGGAATATAAATTAGCAAATGGATTACGCGTACTTTTATTCCCAGACCCTTCTAAACAAACCATTACGGTTAATATCACCTATTTAGTAGGTTCTCGCCACGAGGGCTATGGTGAAACAGGGATGTCACACCTTTTAGAACACATGGTGTTCAAGGGCACGAAAGAAAAACACAAAGAAGTAGCGAAAGAAATCTCAGATCACGGAGCACAATTTAACGGAACGACTTGGTTAGACCGCACGAATTACTTCGAGACATTTGCTGCTACGGATGAAAACTTAGACTGGGCTTTAGATATGGAAGCGGATCGTATGATCAATTCACGTATCGCTAAAAGCGAGTTAGAGACTGAAATGACAGTTGTTCGCAACGAATTCGAACGTGGCGAAAACGATCCTGGTAGTGTTCTAATGGAGCGCATCGTTTCTACCGCTTTTTTATGGCATAACTACGGTAACTCAACCATCGGTGCTCGTTCTGACATCGAAAAAGTGCCTATTGAAAACCTGCAAGCCTATTATCGCAAATATTACCAACCAGACAACGCGGTATTGTTAGTAGCTGGAAAGTTCGATCCAATCAAAACGTTGAAGTTAGTTAACGAGAAATTTGGTGTTATCCCACGTCCAGAGCGTGTATTAACGCCTACTTTCACCGCTGAGCCTACACAAGATGGCGAGCGGGATGTAACGCTTCGTCGTGTGGGTGATGTTCAAGTAGTGGGAATGGCTTACCATATTCCATCCGGTTTACACCCGGATTATGTTGCGGTTGATGTTATGACTGATTTATTAACTGATGCTCCTTCTGGACGCTTATACAAGGCTTTAATTGATACTAAAAAGGCTAGTAGCCAATTTGGAATGACTTTCCAATTGAAAGAGCCAGGCTTAGTTTATTTCGGTGCTGAAGTATTAAAAGAGAAATCGGTGGATTCTGTTCGACAAATTATGATCAATACGATCGAGAATTTTGCCAAAACTCCTCCAACAAAAGAAGAAGTAGATCGCATTAAAACGAAAGGAATCAAGAACATTGAACTTTTATTAAACAACGCACAACGCGTAGGTGTAGGACTTTCTGAATACATCGCTCAAGGGGATTGGCGTTTATTGTTCCATACACGTAATCAACTAGAGAAAATAACGCCTGCTGATATTCAACGGGTGGCAGCCGCTTATTTCAAATCTGCTAACAGAACTTCAGGTACCTTCTACCCTACAGAGAAACCTGAACGCGCTGAGATTCCAGAAGCCAAGGACGTAGCGACTGTCTTAAAAGACTTCAAACCTAAAGCTGCGGTAAGCCAAGGTGAGGCTTTTGATCCATCTCCAGCAAACATTGATGCTCGTACAAAAACGGATAAAATTGGTGGAGTGCAATTAGCCTTGTTATCAAAGAAAACAAGAGGTAATTCAGTATATGCACGTATGACCTTACGTTTCGGTGATGAAAAATCATTAATGGGAACAGCAACTGCTGCCGATTTAGCCGCAGATATGTTAACAAAAGGAACAGCAAAACATACACGTCAACAATTCCAAGATGAATTAGACAAGTTAAAAGCACGTGTAAGCATTTCAGGTGGTGCTACCCAAGCAAATGTTTCCATTGAGACAACGCGTGACAATTTAATTCCTGCCTTGAAACTAGTAGCCGAGGCCTTAAAGCAACCTGTATTCCCGGCAGATGAATTCGAAAAATTAAAGCAAGAGAATTTAACGGCCATTGAGGGACAAAAAAGTGAGCCTCAAGCGAAAGGGTCAGAAGCGTTAAGTCAATTAAGAACAGGTCATTATGACAAGCGAGACGTTCGTTACCAACCAACAATGGCGGAACAAACGGCTAACTACAGTGCTGCTAAACTGGAAGAATCTGTTAATTTCTATAAGAACTTTTACGGTGCTTCTAACGCTACCTTCTCTGCAGTGGGCGATTTTGATGAGAAGGAATTGAAAGATGTCATCGCAGCTGAATTTGCGAATTGGAAATCACCTAAGCCTTACAAGCGTGTGGCAGACGTGTTCAAAGAAACGGGTGGAAAAGCCATTTCAATTGAAACTCCAGATAAAGCTAATGCCTTTTTCCTAGCTTACCAGCCATTGAAAATCTCAGATAGCGATCCTAATTACGCTGCTTTAGAATTATCGAACTATATGTTAGGAGGCGGTAGCGGATTAAGTTCACGTTTAATGAACCGCATACGCCAAAAAGATGGCCTATCCTATGGTGTAGGTTCTCAATTCGTTGCGAGTCCTTTAGATCAAAGCGGTGCTTTCATCGGCTATGCAATCTACGCTCCGGAGAACTTAGCAAAATTAGAGTCTGCTTTCAAAGAAGAAATCGAAAAAGTATTGAAAGAAGGTTTCACTCAGAAAGAAATCGATGAAGCGAAAAAATCTTGGTTACAATCACGTCAAGTAACGCGTTCTCAAGACAATGCTTTAGTTGGTAGCTTGAACAACAACTTGTTCTTAGGCCGTAATATGAAATGGTCTGAAGAATTAGAAAATAAGATCAAGAGCTTAACTCCAGCCCAAATTCAAGAGGCAACTCAGAAATCAATCGACTTGTTGAAGATGTCCTTCATCAAAGCAGGTGATTATGAAGGTGCCGCTAAGAAAATGGCTGAGAAAGCAAAAAATAACAGTTCAGAATCAGGAGCGATGGGCGGTGCGCCTAAGCAATAATCCTAGCTGAAAGGACATAAAAAAAGGGAGCTTCGAATGGAAGCTCCCTTTTTTATTGCATTACTATTAGCAAAACTCTTCAAACACACCTTCCAAATGTCCGGCGATCATATCGGCTGAACGACCTTCAATGTGGTGACGTTCTACGAAATGAACTAACTCCCCATCTTTAAACAACGCTATCGATGGAGATGATGGAGGGTAAGGTAGCGTATATTCACGAGCTTTCTGAACCGCTTCTGGATCAACACCAGCGAAAACGGTCACTAATTGATCCGGTTTCTTAACTGATGATGCTACAGCATGTTTTACACCTGGACGAGCCGTAGAAGCTGAACAGCCACAAACTGAGTTAAAAAATACCAGGGTTGTACCTGGTTTAGCCATCACTTCTTCCACCTCTGAAGCTAACTTCAATTCCTGGAATCCACCGGCAACGATATCCATCCGCATAGGATGTACTAAATGTTCTGGATACATATTTTCTATTTTTATTTTAAGACGTTAACACAATTACATAAAACCAAGTTCCAACTTGGCTACTTCAGACATCATATCCTGTTCATAAGGAGGATCAAATGTTAATTCTACGGAGACTTCCGCAATACCTTCAATCTCTCTTACAGCCTTCTCAATATCCACAGGAATGCTTTCCGCTGACGGACAAGAAGGGGATGTTAGGGTCATCAAAATGTACACGTTATTGACCGGAAAAATCTTGATTTCATAGATTAATCCTAGCTCATACACATCCACTGGAATTTCTGGATCATAGACGGTTTTAATCGCCTTCACCACTTTTTCCTTTAATTCTACCTCGTTCATTTGACTTGAATTTTCCATTCTAAATAATCGCTTAAGAGAAGGCCAGGGCATAATGTTGCATTTGTTTAACCATGGAAACTAATCCATTTGATCTGGTTTGGGCTAAATGTTGGCTCATGCCAATTTGCTCAATAAAATACAAGTCTGCCGCCAAAATCGCCGCTGGTGTTTGATTCGATAAAACCCGAATCAACATCGAAATCATTCCTTTCACGATAATGGCCTCTGAATCTGCTTGAAAAACAACTAAATCGCCTTGTTTTTCGGCATGTAACCAAACACGGCTTTGGCAACCCTTAATGACATTTTCTTCCGTTTTAAAGGCGTCAGACATGGGGGCTAATTTCTTGCCTAGGTCAATTAAATACTCGTATTTATCTGCCCAGTCTTCAAAAAGACCAAACTCTTCTATTAATTCCTCTTGAATTTCGTTAATCGACTTTCCCATTATCCTAACATTTGTAAGGTCTTTTCTAAGCAAAGCACAAAACGATCGATTTCCTCCAACGTATTATAAAACGCAAACGAGGCGCGACAGGTTCCTACTAGCTCATAGCGCTGCATTAAAGGTTGCGCGCAGTGATGTCCTGTCCGAATGGCGATGCCAAATTTATCTAATAAAACGCCTATATCTTGCGGGTGAACTCCATCAATTACGAAGGAAACAACCGCAATCTTTTCCGGCGCCGTTCCCATAATCCGTAATCCAGGAATGGCTTGCAACTTCTGAGTTGCATAGGCTAAAAGTGCTTCTTCCTGCGCGGCTAATGATTCCGCAGGAATGGCTTGAATATAGTCTAAAGCAGCTCCAAAGGCAATCACATCCGCAATATTAGGCGTACCTGCCTCAAATTTATAAGGTAATTCATTGTAGGTTGTTCCCGCAAAACTCACCTCTTTAATCATCTCCCCTCCTCCTTGGTAAGGCGGCATCGATTCCAATATTTCGCGCTTACCGTACAAAACTCCCACGCCTGTAGGCCCAAAAAGTTTATGTGCCGAAAACACAAAGAAATCCATATCTAACGCTTGTACATCTATAGCCAAATGGGCTACAGATTGCGCGCCATCAATTAACACTTTCGCCCCTACTTCGTGAGCTAAGGAAATAATCTCCGCAATAGGATTAATCGTCCCAATCGCGTTTGACACGTGATTGACAGCGACTAATTTTACCTTAGGGTTTAACAATGCTTTGAATGCTTCCATATCCAAAACACCTTCATTGCTCACAGGAATCACCTTTATCTCCGCCCCTTTTTCCTCCGCAATCATCTGCCAAGGCACGATGTTTGAGTGGTGTTCTAAGTTAGAGACAATGATTTGATCTCCTTTTTCGACGTTTGCCCGCCCAAAAGTTTGGGCTACTAAATTAATACCTGCAGTCGTACCCGAGGTGAATATAATTTGATCGGTAGACGGAGCATTCAAAAAAGACGCTAACTTTTTTCTTGTTAACTCATAGGCCGTAGTCGCACGTTCCGCCAAGGTGTGAATTCCTCGGTGAATATTGGCATTGTCCTGCTCATAATAAGCTAATAGGGTGTCAATGACCGCTTTCGGTTTTTGGGTTGTCGCCGCATTATCAAAATAAATCAAAGGGGCCTTGTTCACCTGCTGATGTAAAACAGGGAAATCTGCTCTAATTTGATCTATATTTAATTTATCCGCCATGATTAAATCGCTAAGGAAGTCTGGATTTTAGAAATAATTTTATCTGTCAAACGCAATTTCGTCTCCTCGTGTTCTACACGGTCGATTACCTCCTGAACGAAGGCTAGAAGCAATAAAGTTCGTGCATTGGCTAAGGAAATTCCTCTTGAACGTAAATAGAATAAAGCCTCTTCGTTCAATTGACCTGTTGTTGTTCCGTGGGAACATTTTACATCATCTGCCCAAATCTCTAATTGTGGCTTCGTATTCATCGTTGCCCTGGTGGAGGCAAGGACGTTTTTACAACTTTGGAAAGCATTAGTCTTTTGCGCATCTGGACGCACAAAAATTTTACCATTAAACACGCCCGTTGCGTTTCCTAACAAAACTCCCTTGTATAATTCATTGGATTCAGAATTCGGCTTTCGGTGATCAACCACCGTATGAGAATCCATTAATTGATCCTCTCCTGGCACGTAAAGGCCATTTAAATTTGAAACTACATTCTCTCCATCGCTGTAAAAATGTAAGTTATTACGTATGAAGGCCGCATTCAACGAGAAGGTAAACAAATCTACCTGACTATCCGATAGCTGGGTAATGAACGTATGATCGATGTGAGTAGTATTTGGGGCCAAATCTTGTTCCTTCACGTAGGTCAAATTCGCTTTTTCGTTCACATAAATTTCTTGCACGAAATTAGATAAAACCTCCGCTGAACCCTCAATCGTAAATGCTCGCTCAATTAAAGTTAATGACGCATTCTCTTCTAAATACACAATCAAACGACTTTGAACCGCCGATGCTTTTGCTGCAGATACGATAAAATCATGCGTGATAGCCTGATCGACAGTTACGCCTGCTTTAACCCACAAAACCTGCGTATTAACCGCAAGAGCCGTGTTTAAATCGTATAAGGAGTTCTGATCTAAAATAGGGAAACGCTGTTCCCAGGTAGCGGCAATCGTTGGATTGGATGCTAAGAACGAATCAAATGAACTAAATTCCACTCCAGCAGGCAATGCCCCATGGAAGCTAGTAAGCCCATTTTGAGATTGTAAAACAGCGGAAGAAGCTACATTTAAAGCAGAAGGAGCCCAATCTAGGTCTTTCTCATTCCAAGATTTCAAGGACGCGTACTTCCATTCTTCCCACTTATTTGTCGGAAATCCTTTGGCCTTGAAACGCTCTAAAGCCTCTTTCTGAGCCGATGAGGTTAATTCTGTATACAACATCTTATTCTCCTAAAGCTGAAATAATCCAATCATATCCACGCTCTTCTAATTCTAGCGCTAATTCTTTTCCACCAGATTTCACAATTTTTCCTTTGTACAATACGTGTACAAAATCCGGTACAATGTAGTCCAAAAGACGTTGGTAGTGCGTCACCACAATTGTCGCATTATCAGGTGATTTCAATTTATTTACTCCTTCTGCCACGATACGAAGCGCATCGATGTCCAAACCAGAGTCTGTTTCATCTAAAATAGCCAACTTGGGTTCTAAGACCGCCATTTGGAAGATTTCATTTCTTTTCTTTTCTCCGCCAGAGAATCCCTCGTTTAAGGCACGAGACAATAAACTTTGGTCAATATTAACATAGCTCATCTTCTCTTTGAACATTTTCAAAAATTGAACAGCGTCCAAAGGCTCTTCTCCTCGGTATTTGCGGATTTCATTTACCGCTGACTTCATAAAGTTCGTCGTCGATACCCCTGGAATCTCCACTGGGTACTGAAAAGCAAGGAATAAACCCTCTGCCGCACGTTCTTCTGGAGCTAAATCCAATAAATCTTTTCCTTGAAATTCAACGGAACCGCCGGTTACATCATAATCTTCTCGACCCGCTAGTACGGATGCCAAAGTCGATTTACCAGACCCATTAGGCCCCATAATCGCATGAACCTCGCCGGCTTTAATTTCTAAATTGATCCCCTTCAAGATTTCTTTCTCCCCTATTCTTGCTTGTAAATTCTTTATTGAAAGCATGGTATGTGTTTTTAATCTGCAATTGAAACACAAAATTAAGACCAATGGTTTTGAAAAACTATACTTTATTTAGATTGACTCTAAATAATCATTTTTTTTATCAAAAAAAGACCTACTTTTGTATCAGAATTTCATCAAAATACATCGATTATGATCACCATCACGGATTTAGCTGCCAATAGAATCAAAGAATTACGTTCTAAAGAAGGTTTAACGGAAGAGTTCAACATCCGCGTGGCAGTCGAAGGTGGCGGTTGCTCAGGCTTGATGTACAATCTTGATTTTGCAGCAGAACCTCAACCGAACGACATGATTTTCGAGGACAAAGGAGTCAAGGTAATGGTAGATAAAAAATCAATCCTTTATCTTGCTGGCACTGAATTAGACTTTTCGGACGGACTTAATGGCAAAGGTTTCCAATTCAAAAACCCGAACGCCAGCCGAACCTGCGGTTGCGGAGAAAGTTTCTCTATCTAATTAGTAACTGTTTCCCGTTTAATACATACGGTTTTAGTAATTGATACACGTCAAAAATAGGTAAACCCATTACGGTGTAGAAAGAACCTTGAATGGACTCAATACCTACCATTCCCAAGAAATCTTGTACCCCATAAGCACCTGCTTTATCCAAACACGATCCTTCTCTTACATAGAAATCAATTTCCCAGTCCTCAAAAACTCTAAATTTCACGAGGGCCGAGTCAGCCTTTGTTAACAAACCTTGAGGCGTATGCAAGGCAATTCCCGTTACCACTTCGTGTGTTTTTCCTGATAATTGCTGCAACATTTGAATAGCCTCCAATTTATCCTGAGGTTTATTTAAAATATCATTCCCCAATATCACCACCGTGTCAGCTGCTAAAACCAAAGCATTCGGGGAAATTAGCGCTAATTCATTCGCTTTTCTTTCTGCCAAATGTACTGGAACCTCCTGAGGCTTCATTTCAGCTGAGAAAGATTCATCTACATCACTGGGTAATACAGAAAACTCGAAACCAGCGGAACGTAGAATCTCTTTTCGTCGGGGAGAGTTAGAAGCTAAAATAAAGGGATATTGGAGGGATAAGGAAGTCTGCATAATCAAAAATAGGCCAAAAATTAAAATTATCAGGGTTTAGATAAAAATAAATTTATTTTCTTTTGTATTTAATGTAATTACATTTAATTTTACGACATCAAATTTTCACTATGGGTATTTCCGAAGATTTAAAGCAGTCAAAATTTCCATCTGAAGCTTCTAAAGCTGTAGTTAATGCGATCTATACAGGTAACTGGATCATGCAAAAACAGCAGGAATTACTGAAACCCTTTAGCCTAACCGTCCAACAATACAATGTACTCCGCATTTTACGTGGACAACAAGGAAACCCGATGACCGTTTTAGCCATCACCGAGCGCATGCTAGATAAAATGTCAAATGCCTCTCGCTTGGTGGATAAATTAGTAGAAAAGAAATTAGTCCTCCGCCGTGAATGTCCTAAAGACCGCCGAGCAGTGGATATTTTAATTTTACCTGCTGGTTTAGATATATTAAGCCAAGTAGACCAAGTCCAAGATGACTGGGGAAAACATTTCGATGCTTTAGGAGTTAAGAAGCTCGAAGAAATGAACCAAATTTTGGATGAATTCAGAACCGTATTTTCTCACAATTAAACAATAAATCATATGAAATCTGTAAAAGTAGTTATTGCAACGTTGGCATTAGGCCTAATCACTTTCGCTGGTGTAGCTGCACCGAAAGTAGTAAACGTAAACAAGTCAGCTAGTTCGATCGCTTGGTTAGCGAAAAAAGTGACAGGTGAGCACAATGGTACAGTAGGAATCTCTGCTGGAGCATTAAACATTGATGGCAACAAATTAATCGGAGGAAATTTCACTATCGATTTGAAAACGATTAAAGCACTTGATATCACTGATCCTGGTTACAACCAAAAATTCATCGGTCACATCACTTCAGGTGATTTCTTCGAAGTAGAAAAATTCCCAACTGCAACTTTTGTTATTACTAAGGTAGCTGGTAACCAAGTAACGGGTAATTTGACTATAAAAGGAATCACAAAATCAATCACTTTCCCAGCTGAAATCGCAGTAAAAGGGGGAAAATTGAATGCAAAAGCGAATATTACGATCGATCGTACTGATTTCAATATCAAATACGGTTCTAAGAAATTCTTTGATTCAATTGGTGATAAAGCGATTTATGATGACTTCGCTCTAACTGTATCTTTAGTATCTGAGTAAATTTAAATAGGGGGCTGTAAAATGGCCTGTGTCATATTTTATACGCCCCCTATTTAAATTTAATCAATACTCGAGATACTCTTTTGCTCTCTCAAAGAGGCTTTGAGTAAAAGAATTTGAATTAGTTAATTCGATAAATTATTTAGGCTTATTCGCAGAAAATAGATTAAAAGCTATTTTCTCTATAATCTCCACTCTCTTATCTTTAATCAACATTATGTCTTTAATCGACTCATTGTCGTGGCGCTATGCCACCAAAAGAATGACAGGAAACAAAGTTTCCGCAGACAAAATTGATTCTTTATTAGAAGCAATCCGCCTTTCAGCATCTGGTTTTGGTTTACAACCGTATAAAATCCTAGTGATAGAAAACCCAGCATTAAAAGCTAAAATTCAACCAATCGCTTATGGCCAGCCACAAGCTGTTGAATCCTCTCACTTACTCGTATTTGCGGCTTGGAACGATATCACAGAAGCACAAATCGATGCGTTCATCCAATTGGTAGCGGATACGCGTGGTCTATCAGTGGACATGTTAGGTGATTACCGTGGAGCAATCGCGGGTTCACTTTTAGGTCGTTCCGTAGCAGAAAAAAGAAACTGGGCAGCACGCCAAGCTTATTTAGCAATGGGAACTGCTTTAGCTGCTGCAGGGGAATTACAAATTGATACAACTCCGATGGAAGGATTTATTCCAGCTCAATTAGATGAGTTATTAGGATTAGAAGCGATGGGCTTACACTCGGTATTAATCCTTGCCGTAGGTGAGCGTGATGCAGCGAATGACTTTATGGCACACGCCGCAAAAGTACGTTATGCAAAAGAAGATCTAGTGATCAACTTATAATTTACATCTGCCTAGGAAAGTAAAAAGGCTCCGAATTCGGAGCCTTTTTTATTGAATTTCAGCAAGAGAAATGACCGGTTTTAAATCTAGTTTTCGTCCTTCCTCAAGTAATAAATCCCATCCGGAGGCTAAGTCATTTCGGATAGTTCCCTCTAGAACTGCCTCGCGCATGGCAATTTTGATTAAGCCAATTTCTCGTCCAGGACCTATGTCGAATACTTGCATTATGATTTCTCCTGAGAAAACAGGCTGGAAATTTCGGAGCGAATCGCTTTCCTCTACCTCTTTTAGTTTTTGCTCTACGATGTCAAAATTTCGCAAGTAGCGTTTGACTTTATCCCCGTTTTTGGAGGTGATGTCAGCTCGGCATAAAGTCATCAATGCCTCTAACTCCTCCCCTGCCTCAAATAACAGGCGGCGCAAAGCAGATGCGGTGATTTCTTCTTTTGATAAGGCAATCGGTCGTAAATGAAGACGAACTAGCTTTTGGACTAATTTCATCTTCTCGTTTAATGGCAATTTTAAGCGTTTAAAGATGTTCGGTACTTGACGAGCTCCCATCTCTTCGTGACCATGGAAAGTCCAGCCTTTTCCTTGTGCGAAACGTTTAGTTTGCGGTTTGGCAATATCGTGTAAAATCGCCGCCCAGCGCCACCAAAGGTCATCTGTATGCTCCGCAATATTATCTAGCACCTGCAAGGTGTGGTAAAAATTATCTTTATGCCCCTTTCCATCTTCCGTGTCCACGCCTTTCAGCTTCATAAATTCAGGGAAAATGATGGGCAATATTTCGCAAGCATCTAATAATAGAAAGCCATAAGATGGTTTTTTACACAATATCATCTTATTCAATTCGTCTGAAATACGCTCCATCGAAATAATTGACAAGCGTTCTTTCTCCTTTTTTAAGGCTTCAAAAGTCTCTGGTAAAATATCAAATCCTAATTGTGCGGCGAAGCGAACCGCACGCATCATCCGGAGTGGATCGTCAGAAAATGTAATGCCAGGGGCTAATGGGGTGCGAATAATTTTGGCTTTCAAATCATCAAGTCCATTAAATGGATCCAATAATTTGCCCCAATTCGATTTATTCAATTGAACCGCCATCGCGTTGATGGTGAAATCTCGGCGGTTTTGGTCATCCTCTAAAGTTCCCTCTTCGACCACTGGCTTACGAGAATCGCGGTTATAGGATTCTTTTCTAGCACCCACAAACTCAAGATCCCAATCATCGACTTTGATCATCGCCGTACCAAAGTTCTTAAATACAGAAACCGCATGTTCAGGCAAATCAAATTCCTTCGCAACCTCTAAAGCTAAATCAATCCCAGAACCGATGCAAACCACATCAATATCTTTACAATCTCTACCCAAAATTGCATCTCGAACATAGCCACCAATGACGTAACTATCCACTCCCAAACGATCAGCTGCGAGACCAATTTTGGAAAATATCGGATCTGATACAATCTCCTTCCCTTCTTTCATCTATCCTCTGATTAACTTATAGTCGCCATGAAGGCCTAATTGCACAATTTTACTTGCCTTTTTGGTGGGTCCCTCACCTGCTGGGTTTTTCAATACATGATCCACTCCAGCAATAATAGCGGGAGAAATCCCATCAAAATTCAATGGAGAAGGCTCCCCAGAAAGATTGGCAGAGGTGGATAGAATGGCTCGTTGATAGCGGTAAATCAAGCCTTTGCAAAATTCATCCTTAACCAAACGGATGGCAATGCTTCCATTAGGCCCTAATAAAGAGGGTGAGACATTCTTTCCCTTAGGGTAAATTACCGTCAAAGGGTTTTCCGCAAATTCCACTAAATCCCAAGCGATATCAGGCACCTGCTCCACGTATTCGCTCAATTGCTCTATTTTAGAAATCAAGACAATCAAACCTTTAGAAGCTGGTCGATTTTTTAATTCCAAAATCTTATCAATCGCTCGATCATTTCGCACATCACATCCTATTCCCCAGATCGTATCACTGGGATATAACAACACGCCTCCTGATTTTAAAGTTTGAATTGCCTCGTGGTACGTATTTTGCATAATTAAAGCAAAGGTAAGATTAATTTATTCATTTCTGAGCATCAGAGGCAATGTTTAGACCGAATTTAGCTACCTTTGCAGATTGATAAATTACAGCCAATTAGATGTCCACTATTCAACAACAATTACAGCAAGAACTTGCTAAAGGATTAAAAACGCTTTTTCAAATCGATGTAACTGAAATAGTATTACAAGAGACTAAAAAAGAGTTTGAAGGATCGTATACCTTAGTCGTTTTTCCTTACACAAAACAAGCAGGTAAGGCTCCTGCTGCCATTGCCACTGATTTAGGCGACTATTTATTGGCTAATTGTTCCATCGTAAAAACGTATCAGGTCGTGCAAGGATTTTTAAATATCTCCGTACACGATAGCGCTTGGTTAGGTTTATTAGCCAGTGTAGCTTCTGATAAAAATCCATTCCAACTTGAATCAAAAGGCGAAAAAGTACTCATTGAATACTCTTCCCCTAACACCAATAAACCTTTACATTTAGGCCATTTACGCAACAATTTTTTGGGCTTTTCTGTAGCACAAATCTTAGCGGCTGGCGGCTACGAGGTGGTTAAAACCAATTTAGTGAATGATCGAGGCATTCACATTTGTAAGTCAATGTTAGCCTACCAGCTATTTGGCGAGCAAGAAACTCCAGAATCCTCGGGATTAAAAGGTGATCATTTAGTGGGTAAATACTATGTAGCTTTTGATGTGGCTTACAAAGAGGAAATCGCAGCTTTGAAAGCTCAAGGATTGGAAGAAGAGCAGGCCAAAAAAGAGGCTCCTATCCTACTCAAAGCGCAAGAAATGCTATTACAATGGGAACAAGGAGACGAAGAAGTGATGAATCTGTGGAACACCATGAATGGTTGGGTTTTCGCTGGTTTTGAAAAGTCCTACCAAACAATGGGCGTATCTTTCGATAAAATCTACCGCGAATCCAATACCTATTTATTAGGCAAACAATTAGTGGACGAAGGATTAGCATCGGGTGTATTTTTCCAAAAGCCAGATGGGTCTGTTTGGATTAATTTAGAAACCGAAGGTTTAGATGAGAAATTAGTTTTACGTAAAGACGGAACTTCCGTATACATCACCCAAGATATGGGAACTGCCCAATTAAAATACGAAGATTTCAAAGCGAATCAATCGGTTTATGTGGTGGGTAATGAGCAAGATTACCACTTCGAGGTACTTTTTCATATTCTAAAGAAGTTAAACAAGCCTTTCTCTCAAGGTAATTTCCACCTATCTTATGGCATGGTGGATTTACCAAGCGGTAAGATGAAATCACGTGAAGGAACGGTAGTAGATGCCGATGATTTGATGGCTGAAATGATTCAAACAGCGAAAGACCGCACTTTAGAATTAGGCAAAATCGATGGCTTCACAGAAGCGGAATCCAACGAATTGTTTCACAACTTGGGTTTGGGTGCCTTGAAATATTTCTTGCTAAAAGTAGAACCTAAAAAGCGTATGTTGTTTAACCCGGAAGAATCAATCGACTTCCAAGGAAATACAGGCCCTTTTATTCAATATACACACGCCCGTATTTGTTCCATATTACGCAAAGGCGGGGAAATTACTCCTGTTTCTACTGATTCCGACTTAGCAGAATCAGAACAGGAATTAATCTATTTATTAGGCGAATACAAGGCAACAATCGCTCAAGCTGCTGCTAACTTCGCTCCTTCTGTCGTTGCCAATTATGCCTACGATTTAGCGAAGACATTTAATAAATTTTACAATGAACAAACGATTCTGTCGGAGGAAAATGAGGTGAAGCGAAACATTCGACTTACCTTAGCTGAACTGACAGGAAAAACAATTCAGCATGCTACCTCGTTATTAGGTATAGTTTCACCTAATAGAATGTAAATTGAAACGTAAATACCTTTACCTCACCCTTTTAATAATCATCATTATGATCGCAAGTTTTATGAAAATCGGATCGTTATTAACGGCTTTGGCCCTCCCATTCACCCAAAAAACAGTCTTAAATAGACCAGAAAAAATGGAAATTTCCGCATCGACTACGAATTTCCACTCCTTTAAGATGAAAGGAATTGATGGAAAAGAAATTGATTTCTCACAATTCAAAGGAAAGAAAATTATCGTTTTGAACACGGCCTCTAAATGTGGCTATACTCCACAATACGCTGATTGGGAAAAATTCCACAAGGAAAACAAAGACATCGTGATTTTAGGGTTCCCTGCGAATGAATTTGGTGGTCAAGAACCAGGCACGAATGCAGAAATATCTTCCTTCTGCTCTTTAAATTATGGTGTTTCTTTCCAAATGATGGAAAAAGTGGTAGTAAAAGGATCCGGGAAATGTGAATTATACCAATGGCTTTCTGACAAATCGAAGAATGGCTGGAACGACAAAGAACCAAGCTGGAACTTCTGCAAATACGTGATAAACGAAAAAGGCGAGTTACAAAATTTCTTTGCTTCTGGTATTAAACCTAACAGTCCAGAATTTTTAGCTGCAATAGGAAAGTAAAGGGAAGTTACTATGAATAGATGGGTGGACGCGGCAAGACCAAGAACCTTACCGCTAGCTGTCGGAAGTATTTTATTAGGCAATTTTTTAGCGTATGCCTCTGGGAAATTCGATTTCCTAATTGCCATTTTAGCCACGCTAACTACCCTTTTATTACAAATCCTTTCCAACTTTGCGAACGACCTAGGAGACTTTTCTAACGGAGTAGATAATGTGGATCGCAAAGTGGCATTAAGATCCGTTCAAACAGGTAAAATTAGTCAACAAGAGATGAGAACTGCTGTTTTATGGACAGCGGTTCTTTCTTTTATAGCTGGAGTTTCGCTTTTGTACTTTGGGTTAAAAAACGCATCCATTGAAATATGGGGCACTTTTTTAGGATTAGGACTTGCCGCGATAGCTGCTGCCATCGCCTATACGGTTGGAAAAAGACCTTATGGTTACATGGGGCTTGGAGACCTTTCCGTATTTCTCTTTTTCGGTCTTATCGGAACGGTGGGCACCTATTATTTACAAACCTATCACGTAAATTATGCCATTTTCTTACCGGCATCTGGATGCGGATTATTATCTGTGGCCGTTTTGAATTTGAATAATTTGCGAGACATTGAAAATGATATCAAAACGGGTAAAAATTCAATACCTGTACGAATAGGCAAAACATTCGGTTTCTATTACCAAAAAGCACTCTATTTAATCGCCATTGCTTGCTTCTATGCCTATCCATTAGTCGCTGGAATTAAAATAGGAATAAATCAACAATTACTTCTGGTGGGTGTTTATCCCATCATTCAACTATTCCGAGAACTACACCCTGGAATGACTTCTGAACAAATCGATCCTTATTTAAAAAAAACGGCCTTGAGAACGCTGTTTTTGATCCTTGTTTTTGGGGGGATTCAAATTTTAACAAGCCATTAATTTCGCTTATTTTTACAAAAAAATAAGTTGCTATGAAATTCAAAGTGGGCATGTTAGCCTTCGCCATCTTGGCTTGCCATTTCTCCTTATCTGCACAAACAGCTGAAATAAATCATCTAGAAATTGGTTTAAACCAGAATAAAACAGGGAATTATGCTGATGCCTTGCGCAACTTCAGCCTTGAAATCGAGAAAACAGCGGCTAATCCGAATCCCATTGCTTTTTACAACCGCGGTTTTGCTAAATACAACTTAAAGGATTTTCAAGGGGCTATTTTGGACTTCAATAAAGCGCTGGAATTAAAACCTAACTACTTCGAAGCTTTCATTGCCCGCGGCCAAAGCTACAGCAAGCAAGATAACCACCCTTTAGCCATTCAAGATTACAACGAAGCAATACGTCTAAATCCATTAGAGGGAACAGCCTATTTAAGTAGAGGGATTTCTAAAAACAAATTAGAAAACTACCGTGGCGCCATCACTGATTTCAATAAATCACTCGAATTGCTACCTGATTATGCCCCTACACTAGCTGTTAGAGCGGATAGCAAATCAAAATTGGGCGATTACGCTGGAAGCATAGAAGACTACAATAAAGCCATTGAAATAACGCCAAAGCGCACGAATTATCTTTCTGGCCGTGCCTTTGCCAAGATGAAAATAGCAGATTTCAAGGGTGCCCTAGCCGATTTTACAGAAGTATTAAAATTAAGTCCGGAAAAATCAGAAGATTGGTATTATTCAGGATTGTGCAAAGCTCAATTGGAAAATTATAGAGGTGAGAATGGAGAAAAAGGAGCACTAGAAGACTTCAATAAAGCACTAGAATTAGATCCTGAGAATATCGAGGCAATGTATGGTCGTGGATTCGTCAAAGCTAAATTAGGCGACCAACGGGCAGCGATGGAAGATTTCACTAAAGCTATTGAGTTTGGGAATAATGAAAATGCAAAAATCCTGTATACAGCTAAGCTAGGCAAAATTCAATTAGACGAACTCCGCAATGGTTTAGTGGATAAATCCAAAATGAGCGACATGAGTGCCGGGAGAGCGGAGGTATTTTTCCTCCGTGGTTTAGCCAAATTAAAATCAGGTGATCCGAAGAGCGCCATCGATGATTATAACCGAGCTATCTCTTTCCATCCTACCTACGCTGAGGCCTATTTCCAAAGGGGAATCGCAAAATCCAGTCTAGGTGACCAACGAAACGCCATTCAAGATTGCAATAATGCCATTGCATTAAACAGCAAAATGGCAGAAGCCTATTTCATACGAGGCATCATCAAGCTTGCATTAAACGACAATACAGGCTGCTTGGATTTAAGTAAAGCGGGTGAATTGGGTTACTCCGGCGCCTATAATGTGATTCGAGATTATTGTAACTAAATAAAAAAGGCCTTCCATTCAGAAGGCCTTTTTTATTTAATCAAATTAATCAAAACGTAAGTGCTTCACAGACTCTCCGGAATTCGCTAATTCTTCGAGGGAATCTATCCCAATTTGAAGGTGCTTTTCCACAAAATTAGCTGTCACCTTTTTATCACTGGCATCTGTTTTAACTCCATCTGGAGTCATTGGGTTATCAGACACTAACAAAAGGGCTCCGTGAGGTATTTTGTTTTTAAAACCTACCGTAAAAATCGTGGCTGTCTCCATATCAATTCCCATCGCACGGATATCTGATAAATAGGCTTTAAACGTCTCATCATGTTCCCATACGCGCCTATTAGTGGTATAGATTAAGCCTGTCCAATAATCTAACTCATGTTTCTTAATCATCGAAGATACCGCACGTTGCAAGCGGAACGATGGCAATGCCGGAATTTCTTTAGGCATGTATTCATCCGATGTTCCCTCTCCTCTCACTGCTGCGATGGGAAGAATTAAATCCCCCAAGGAAAGATTCTTTTTCAAACCACCACATTTCCCTAAAAACAATACGGCCTTAGGGCTAATGGCGGATAAAATATCCATTACAGTGGCTGCCATGGGAGAACCCATCCCAAAATTAATAATGGTAATATTATGTGCCGTGGCTGTCTGCATGGGACGATCATGGCCTTTTATATCCACACCAAATTTCTCCGCAAACATATCTACATAATTCTTGAAATTTGTTAACAAGATATACTGTCCAAAATCCTCCGTATTCGTTCCTGTGTAGCGGGGTAACCAATTCTGTACTATTTCCTCTTTCGTTTTCATATTTATACACTCCTTTGTGATGAATTAATTAAGCAAAAAGATTAATTTAGAGCTAATATTGATAAAGATGATCACATCTCCAGAATTAAACTTAGTCTTTCCTGCCTATTCACACAAAGTAAAGAAAAAGGAAGGAAAATTGTATATTTTTGAAGAGATCACTAAGAAATATCGATTACTTACACCTGAAGAATGGGTTAGGCAGCATTGCTTACATTATTTAGTGAATGAATTGAACTACCCAGCGTCTCTTTTTCAAATTGAAGGACGCATGAAGGTGGATCAATTGAATAGAAGAACTGATATTCGACTTTTCAAGAACAGCGGCGAGGTTTTTATGTTGATTGAATGCAAAGCACCTCACGTAGACATTAATTTAAACACCTTACAACAAATCAGCCAGTACCAGAAAATACAGCAAGCCGAGTACCTCGTTATTACGAATGGCTTAGAAACGATTATACTACATCATTCAACAAAAATCTTAAACGAATTCCCCCCATATTTATGAAAAAATTACTTTTCATTTTCCTAGGACTACTGTCATTGCCCTCTTTGGCACAGAAAAAACCTGCCTTAGTTGTAGGAATCGTCGTAGATCAGATGCGCTACGAATACCTATACAAATACTATGACCGATATTCAGACAAAGGCTTTAAAAGGCTTATGAAAGAGGGAATCAATTGCACCGATAACCATTTCAACTATGCACCCACCGTCACCGCAGCCGGACATGCAAGCATATATACTGGATCCGTTCCTGCCATTCACGGTATTGTTGAAAATGATTGGATTGATGTGGCATCCGGCAAAAGAGTATACTGTGTGGATGACTCAACGGTTCAAACGGTAGGGAGTAAAAGTAGAGCTGGCATGATGTCTCCCCGCAATCTTTTTACCTCTACCATCACTGACCAATTAAAGATGGCTCAGAATTACAAGTCAAAAACGATTGCCATATCCTTGAAAGATCGGGGTTCAATCATACCAGGAGGACATACAGCGGATGCTTCTTATTGGTATGATTCAGCCGATGGGTACTGGATTTCTTCTACCTTTTATATGAAAGAATTACCCACTTGGGTGCAAAAATTTAATTTAGAAGGTAGACCCCAAAAATACCTGAATCAAGGATGGAATACCTTGTATCCTATCGCCACTTACACACGATCAGCGGAAGATGATAGCCCTTATGAAGGCATAATTGGGGATGAAAAAACGCCCACTTTCCCACACGACTTAAAAGGTAGGAATATGCTAGAGGGTTTTCGTAAAACCCCTCATGGCAACAGTTTATTAAAAGATTTTGCGTTGAAGGCTCTCGATGAAGAAAAATTAGGTAAAAATGGAACGACTGATTTCTTAGCGCTGAGCTTTTCGTCAACGGATTATGTGGGCCACGCCTTTGGACCTCAATCCATCGAAGTAGAGGATACTTATTTACGTTTGGATAAAGACATCGCTGAAATTTTAGATTATTTAGATGCCAAAATAGGCAAAAATCAATACCTCGTTTTTTTAACAGCAGATCATGCGGTAGCTGACAATCAACACTATCTGAAGAGCAAACGAATGCCAGGTGGTACTTTTGAGACAGAAAAAGCGGTGACGGAAGCTAAAGAGGCATTAAGAAAAGAGTTTGGCGATGTTAACCTGATCGTAGGAGTGGAAAACAACCAAATCTACTTGAATCACGCAAACCTGGATAGATTGCGAATTTCGAAAGAGGTGGTGGGAACGATTTTGGAGAAAACATTCAAACGCCAACCCGGAGTTGCTGAATTCATTAACATGCGGGAGGTAGGATTAAGCCCTATTCCAGCCGTTTACAGAGAAATCTTAACGAATGGATACAACCAAGCCAGAAGCGGTGATTTCATGTATTTATTAAGACCACAATGGGTTTCAGGTTACAAAACAGGGGCTTCTCACAGTACGGTGTATGCCTATGACACGCACGTTCCCCTTTTATTCTTTGGATGGAATATAAAACCGAGAGAAATAAGCGTAAGAACAAACATTAGCGATATTTCAAGCACCTTAGCGAATTGGTTAAAAATCAGTGAACCTACGGGAAGTATCGGAAAAGTAATACAGTAATTATATGAAAATAGCCGTTGTAGGAACTGGATACGTGGGATTAGTGACGGGAACTTGTTTCGCTGAAACAGGAAACCAAGTAACTTGCGTAGACATCAATCAAGAAAAAGTACAGCAAATGCAGGCTGGGAAAATTCCCATTTACGAGCCTGGTTTAGATGATTTATTCCAAAGAAATACCCAAGAAGGACGCCTTCATTTCACCACTTCGTTAAAAGAAGGAATTGAAGGAGCAAAAGTTATTTTCTTAGCCCTCCCTACCCCTCCAGGGGCAGATGGATCAGCCGACTTAAAATACATCCTTCAAGTGGCAGACGATTTAGGTCCTATTTTATCAGAATATACGGTCATTATTGATAAAAGTACTGTTCCGGTGGGAACATCAGATAAAGTTAAAGCAGCTATTGCGAAAAATGCCACAGTCGAATTCGATGTCGTTTCCAATCCTGAATTCCTACGCGAAGGCGTGGCAGTAGAGGATTTTATGAAGCCAGATCGCGTCGTGATAGGCACTCAATCTGAGCGAGCAAAAGACTTAATGTCCCGATTATATGCCCCCTTAGTTCGCCAAGGAAATCCAATCATCTTTATGGATGAACGTTCTGCGGAGTTAACAAAATATGCTGCTAATGCCTTCTTAGCTACCAAAATCACCTTCATGAATGAGATCGCAAACCTGTGCGAACTAGTAGGCGCGAATGTGGACGAGGTACGGAAGGGAATAGGAACTGATTCACGAATCGGTAAACGCTTCTTATTTGCTGGTATTGGTTACGGAGGAAGTTGCTTCCCTAAGGACGTGCAAGCATTGGCAAAAACTTCGGTAGAAAACGACTATGAGTTTAAAATTTTGGACTCTGTCATGAAGGTGAATGAAAGCCAAAAAACAAAACTAATACCACACTTAACAAAACATTTCAATGGTGATTTAGCCGGAAAGAAAATTGCGATGTGGGGTTTAGCATTCAAACCTTACACGGATGATATCCGAGAAGCACCTGCTTTATATAACATTGATGCCTTATTAGAATTAGGTGCATCCGTGAGTGCCTATGACCCGGAGGCGATGGGGCACGTGAAGCAATTAATGGGCGATAAAATCACTTTCACTAAAAATCCCTACGAAGCACTAGAAGGAGCTGATGCACTTCTGATCGTGACGGAATGGCCTCAATTCAGAACGCCTGATTTTGACCGAATGGATAGTTTATTAAAGAATAAAGTCATTTTTGACGGCAGAAATTTATACGAATTAAACCAAATGCAGGAATTAGGTTACACCTATTATTCGATTGGCCGTCAAACGATATACTAATATGAAAAGAGTTTTAATTACCGGCGGAGCTGGATTTCTAGGATCTCATTTATGTGATCGCTTTATCAAAGAGGGTTACCACGTTATCGCGATGGATAATTTAATTACGGGCGATCTGAAGAACATTGAACATTTGTTCCAATTAGAACACTTTGAGTTCTACCACCACGATGTTTCCAAGTTCATCCACGTTCCGGGCGATTTGGATTATATCCTACATTTTGCCTCTCCTGCCTCTCCTATCGATTATTTAAAGATTCCGATCCAAACCCTGAAAGTAGGATCCCTCGGAATCCATAATTGCTTAGGTTTGGCCAGAGTTAAAAAGGCGCGCGTTTTGATCGCTTCCACATCTGAAGTGTACGGCGATCCGAACGTCCATCCACAACCGGAGGAATATTGGGGAAATGTAAACCCAGTGGGACCGCGTGGCGTTTATGACGAAGCCAAACGATTCCAAGAAGCCATGACCATGGCTTATCATACCTACCATGGCTTAGAAACACGTATCGTTCGCATATTTAATACCTATGGACCACGCATGCGACTGAATGATGGTCGTGTGTTACCTGCGTTTATTGGCCAAGCCTTACGTGGCGAGGATTTAACGATGTTTGGAGATGGTTCTCAGACACGTTCATTCTGCTATGTAGATGATTTAGTAGAAGGCATTTATCGCCTCTTATTAAGCGATTATGCACAGCCTGTGAATATTGGTAATCCAGATGAGATTACGATCAAAGAATTTGGAGAGGAAATCATCAAATTAACGGGCACATCGCAGAAGCTTATTTCACTTCCATTACCAACTGACGATCCTAAACAACGCAAACCAGACATTACGAAGGCGCGCAGCATTCTAGGCTGGGAACCCAAAGTGAGTCGCGCAGAGGGCTTGAAGATTACATACGATTATTTCAAGTCGTTGAGTAAGGATGATTTGTTTAGAATGGCACATCACAAAACGTTTTAGTCGCTTCGCGACAAAAACGTAGTCAAAGAGTCGCCTCAGGTGGCGGAGCCGCCCTCGGCTTAGTCAATGAGTCCGGAGGAACCTATTTTCAATACAAACAAAAAAAGGCGCATTCTGCGCCTTTTTTGTTAACCAACTCTATTCTTTTTGCTTTCTGCTTTATTCTTTCGATGACTCTTTGACTTTCGACTAAAAAACAAAAGGGAGCATTTGCTCCCTTTTGTTTTGACTTAAAACTGAATTGGCAGAGCCAATTAGTTTTAATTGAAGATATAACGTACACCAAACTGTGCTTGCCATCTAGAAGACAAACCAAAGCTACGTTGGAATGAATCTGTCAATGGTACAGATGATGTAGGGTTACCTTGATAACGGTAAGGGAATTGGAATACTGGCTTACCAGTAGTCGCATCATTACCTGTATAAGATAATAAACCAGCACGCAATGGTGTTTGTGCTAAGCCCCATTGAGATGAAACATAGTTACCAGCGTTAAATACGTCTAATGTAAATTGTAAGGTATTTTTCTTGCCTCCTACTTTGATGTAGAAATCTTGAATGATTTTAAAGTCAAAGTTTGCTTGCCAAGGTAATTCAGCACCATTACGTTCTGCGTATTGACCACGACGTGAGTTCAAATAAGCATCTTGAGAGATGTATTTATCTAAATCAGCCCATTGTTGTGCTGCAGTGTAAGTGAATGATTGAGATACGTTGTAAGAAATAACTTGATCCTTTAAAAGAATTTCTCCTTCACCACGTGGAATGTACATCAAATCATTCGCTGTTTGACCATCACCGTTCATATCACCTGAGTATGTGTATGAGAAACGACCTGCAGGAGCAACTGAATACGTAAATCCAAAAGTTGTTGCCGCTTTCTCGCTTAGGTAATTCAACTTATATGAACCATACGCGTTGATACGGTGTGCTTGCATATAAGATGAATAAGACGCAACGTTTTCGTTAGGATCACCTGATACTACGCGGTCTCTCCATTGAGATTGAGCGATAGAACCTCCATCATTCACTGAACGAGAATCAGAGTTCGTGTAAGATAAAGAAGCAAATAAACCATTGTCAAATGCTTTCGATACCGTAGCAGTTAAAGCATAAGAATAACCTAATTGCGTATTCTTGATTACGATTGCATCAGAGATGTTTGGATTCAAACCTGAATTACCCGCAGCTGGAGCGTTAACCCCTTTCACGTTACCATAGATTTGGTTAATCTTCGTGTTAGTAGGAATACCATTTGTTGCCGTGTAATAAATCACACGGTTATCAGCACCTACCGCCTTTACTTTCGAATCTGGTAAGTTTACGTTTTCTAAGTAAACGGCATTGATATCTTTCGTATAAATACCTTCTAATGAAACTAACCAACCATTTCCTAAGCTTTTGTCTAACGCTAAGTTAGCACGGAACACCTGAGAGAATTTGAAGTTAGGATCCGTAACTGCTAAGTTATAAGACGTAGGGATAATTGAAGTAGAGACAGCTGGACGATAAGCATCCACATTCGCATTAAATGGACGGTTTGTAGGATTTGTTAAACGCTCAGATCCAAATAAAACCCCATTGTTAGACAATTGGTTAGATAACCAAACATAAGGAACACGACCAGAGAATACACCTAAACCACCGCGCACTTGCGTAGTTTTATCATCTTTCACATCCCAGTTAAATCCAAAACGCGGAGACCATAACGTAGTAAAGTCTGGCAATTGGTTTGTTCTTAAAACCGTGTTATTGCGGAACGTTAAGCTAGGTACATACGCATTGTTATACTTAGGATCATTATCAACAGGGAATGAAGTTCCATCCGCACGAAGACCAAAAGTTAATTTCAAACCTTTAGCTGCTGTGATTTCATCCTGAACGTATAACGAGGTAGTATTACCTTTCATTTCCGCAAATGGGAATGTCGCATAGTTAGACCAAGATTGTTGGTATTGAACTGCGTTAGAAACACCTGTATTAACTGAAGCAATAAAATCATCGATTGATTTAAATTGATAACCTCCATAATAGTTAGGAGCAAAACCATTTCTAAATGCATTCATTTCAAATGCCGCACCTAACGTAAACACGTGATTTCCTGCATAATACGTTAAGTTATCTGATACTTGGAAAATATCAGAATCTAACAAGTTGTTAGCAGAGAAAGGTTCAAAACCAAATGTCGTTAACTCATTCAAGTTATTGTTACCGATATCCACTGTAGGGAACGGAGTGTTGTTAACTGGAGATTGACGGAAGTCACGCATCTGTGTATAACCTACAGTCAAGTTATTCGCTAATTTGCTAGAGAAAGTTGAGTTTAATTCAACAATATACGAATCTAAGTTATTGTTGATACGGTATAATGAACCTTGGAATGGTAAAACCGTTGCAGATGGATTACGACCACCAGATAAAGATCCTGATGATGACGGGCTAACATCTGCATAAGAACGTAAGTAATTGTACTTTAAGTTAAACTTGTGCTTGTCAGAAATATTCCAGTCCAAACGAATGTTTGCTTTTTGTGAGTAATTTTCTTTATCCCAGTTTTCATAAGCACCTGGATCGTAGTTAAACTTCGATTTCAATAAGCTTTTGATTGATTCTAATTGCTCAACAGTTGCAACTGATTGGTTACCTGCAGTAGATCCTGCACGACGAGCAATAAAGTTAGAACCTGGTTGAGTTTGTAATTCTTGCTCAAATGAAGCAAAAACAAACAATTTGTTCTTCACTAAGGCACCACCGATACGACCACCGAATTGACCTCTTTGGAATTTACCATATTGGTTCACTACATCTCCGATCTTGTTACCCACTTGGTTTTGGTCGGTTCCAAAATAGTAAGCAGAACCAGTCCAATCGTTAGTACCAGATTTAGTTACAACGTTGATGTTAGCACCTGTTGCCATACCTTGACGAACGTCATAAGGAGCAATTAATACTTGGAATTGGTCAATCGCATCCACTGAAATAGGAGAAGCACCAGCCTGACCTCCAATCGTAGGAGATAAAGCGAATGCATTATTAAAGAACGCACCGTCTACCGTTACGTTGTTGTACAATGCATTACGACCAGCGAAGTTCAATCCGTTTGCACGAGGATCTAAACGAGCAAAATCACCCAACGAACGGTTTAACGTAGGTAAAGTAGTGATCGAGCTGTTAGAAACCGTCGTAGCAGCACCTGTACGTCCTGAGTTAATCACAGAAGAACGAGATGCCACTACCTTCACTTCTTCCAGTTGAGCTTGATTTAATTCTAATTTGAAGTTTTGACGAAGCTCAGAAGCTAATGTCAAAGAGATACCTGATTGAACAGACTCCTTGTAACCTACGAAAGAGACAGTCACTTTATAGGGACCACCTACACGCATGTTAACAATGTTGTAACGACCATCACCACGAGTAGATGCACCGTAACGAGAACCCGTAGGCTCGTGAATAGCAATTACCGTAGCACCCGGCAATCCTTCACCTTTTTCATCTACAACGGTACCCGACAAGGCGGATGTCGTAGACCCCTGAGCAAAGGCCTGCCCAATAGGAAGTGTCATCATAAGCGCAAAAAACGCCCCTAACAACACAGATTTAGTAATAAATCTTCTCTGCATAAATTTGGAATTTAGTTATAAAATAATTTGAGAAATGATAGCACAAAATAAACTAGAAAAATCAAATACTCCAAAATATCTCAAAAAAGTATTTTAACATAAAATGGGGTAATTCGTTGATATTTAGGACTAATCTTGAAAAAACCTGCAATTTCCTAACAGAAGCAGCCTCTTATAGTCCTATAAACAGCATTTATTTAACAGAATCTTAATTTTTAATTATTTAAAGAATAATTTTGCAACTTAATTATTTCAAATGTCAGTACAAATCAAATTAACTTCCTTTAGCCACGGTGCAGGTTGTGGATGCAAAATATCCCCACAGATATTGGATAAGATCCTTAAATCTGATAAACCAAAAGCCTCTCATCCCCTCTTATTAGTCGGAAACGAGAGTCGAGATGATGCGGCTGTTTTTGATTGGCAGAATGGCGAGGCGGTAATTTCGACGACGGATTTCTTTATGCCTATCGTTGATGATCCCTTTGATTTTGGAAAAATTGCCGCGACTAATGCGATCTCTGACATCTATGCAATGGGCGGTAGTCCATTGATGGCCATTGCCATCTTAGGCTGGCCCATTGATAAATTGGCACCTGAAATCGCTGCGCAAGTTTTAGAGGGAGGAAGAGCGGCCTGTGCTGAGGCAGGCATTCCGTTAGCGGGAGGGCATTCAATAGATTCACCTGAGCCTATTTTTGGACTAGCCGTAACAGGAAAAGTGAGAAAAGAACATTTGAAACAGAATGATAAGGCTACGAAGGGCTGTATGTTATATTTAACGAAGCCTTTAGGGGTTGGGATTTTATCGACTGGCCAAAAACGAGGTATTGTAAGTCCAGCAGATTTAGCACGTGCGGTGAAGCAAATGAGTACATTAAATTCATTTGGAGAAAAGTTAGGGCCCTTAGAATACGTAAAATCCTTGACCGATGTAACAGGTTTCGGGTTGTTTGGACACTTAGTGGAGATGGCGGATGGATCAGGATTGAGCGCAAAAATTGCGTTTGAAAACTTGCCATTGCTTCCTAATATTGATCATTATTTAGACCTCAAGTGCTTCCCAGGTGGTACAGCACGCAATTTAGCGAGCTATGGCGAACGTTTGAGTGAGGAAATTTCCGAGCGACAAAGATACATTGGCGCTGACCCACAGACTTCGGGGGGATTATTAATCGCCGTTGAAGCAGAGCATACAGCTGAATTCGAAGCCTTTGCAATGGAGAATGGATTTGAATTAAGTCCGATTGGAGAATTAACAGAACGCAAAGAAAAAGCCATTTATATAGCCTAATGAAATTATTCTATCGCGCACTTGGAGAATCGGGCACACCGGTTATTATACTACATGGCATATTTGGGACCTCTGATAATTGGTTGGGGTTTGGAAAAGCCATCTCCGAAAATCACCACGTATTTTTAGTGGACCAAAGGAACCATGGACAATCACCCTGGGGAGACGAATTCAATTATGAGGTGATGGCGGCTGATCTGTTAGAATTCATTCAAGAGCATCAATTAGAAAAACCTATTCTCATCGGTCACAGTATGGGTGGAAAAGTGGTGATGCAATTCGATTTATTGTATCCGGGCATCGCATCTCGAATCGTTATTGTGGATATCGCCCCTAAATTCTATCCGGTGCATCATACGCACATTTTGGAAGGGTTGAACAGCCTTGACTTAAGCACACTCGAGAGTCGCCAAGCAGCCAATGAACATTTAAAGCGCTTCGAAGAAAAAGAGGGTGTACGTCAATTCCTGCTAAAAAACCTTTATCGGAACGCGGAGCAACAATTTGCGTGGAGAATCAACCTCAAAGTAATCACAAAAAACATCGATGTGGTGGGGCACGAATTATTTGTTCCTGCCGCCTCGAACACCGAAACGCTATTCATTAAAGGAGCAGACTCTCATTATATTCAACCGGAAGACGAGCGATACATTGCGGAAATTTTCCCTAATTTTGAAGTAGTAGAGATTCCAAATGCAGGCCATTGGGTGCAAGCAGACCAACCTGAATTATTTCTACAGGCGCTTCAACCGTATTTATGAAACTATTTCTGATCCCCTGCCCGATTGCTGAAAACACTTCTTCCGAAGTTCTAAGCCCTGCAATATTAGCGGCTATACAGCAAACGAAGCATTATCTAGTTGAAAACGTGCGCACAGCGAGGCGATTTATTAGTGAATTGAAACTGGGGATTCAGATAGATGATTTAGTTTTTGAGGTATTAGACAAAGATACCCAACCTAAATCAGTTACTGATTTTTACAAAAAACATAGTTCAGTCGAGTATATCGGTGTTATTTCAGAGGCAGGTTGCCCTGGCATAGCGGATCCTGGCGCCTTAGCCGTTTCGATTGCACAGCAACAAAACATAGAAGTGATTCCTTTAGTAGGTCCTTCTTCCATCCTACTCAGTTTAATGGGATCTGGTTTTTCAGGCCAAAGCTTCGCTTTTATTGGCTACCTTCCCATCGACAAAGCTGCTCGCATTCGCAAAATTGAACAATTGGATAGAGAGGTGGCTAAATGGGGACAAACACAAATCTTTATTGAAACGCCCTATCGGAACAAGGCGATGCTGGAAGATTTGGTTGCACAATGTGCTCCTGATTCACTCATTTGCATCGCTTGTGACGTGACGTCACCCACCGGATTTGTTCAAACAAAAAAGGCAAGCGATTGGGCAAAAGCGCAACCTGATTTACACAAAAAACCTTGTATATTTCTCTTAGGCAAATAAATATGATCTTTCACCAAGCTTTTTCGTTAAATCCATTTCAAGAAAATACCTACCTCATATGGGATGAAAATGGGACGGGTATTATTGTGGATCCTGGCTGTTACACCTACGAGGAGCGCCAAACATTAAAAGCATTCATCGAGGAGAAAAGCATCACGTTAACTCATATCTTGAACACGCACGCACACATCGATCACGTGCTAGGAGTAGAATATTTCCGACAAGAATTCAAGATTCCATTTTACTTACACCCAAAAGATGAACCACTTTTAAGAGATGCGGCAAATCGAGCACAAGTGTATGGTTTTCCCCACTACCAGCCTTCTGAAGTCGATGTTTGGTACGAGGACAATCAAGTTTTGCATATAGGCAAAATGGAAATTCAAATCTTGTTTGTGCCGGGTCATGCACCAGGGCATGTGGCCTTGTATTTTAAAAAAGAAGGCCTTTTGTTTGATGGGGATGTATTGTTTAGACGCAGTGTAGGAAGAACGGATTTTCCTTTGTGTAACCACGCAGATTTAGTACACAGCATTCAAACACAATTATATACCTTACCTGATTCCACTATTGTGTATCCCGGACATGGCGGTAGCACAACGATCGGAGAAGAAAAAGCATCCAATCCATACGTAAAAGCATGAAAAAAGAAATCCCTAACCTACTAACACTAGGTAATTTATTGGCGGGCTGCATCGGACTTTGGTTCGTGATGCAAGGCGATTTAGTGAGCGCCTCTTATTGTATGTTCATCTCCCTTGTCTGCGACTTCTTCGACGGATTTTTAGCTAGAGCTTTACAAGCCTATTCTGATCTAGGTAAAGAATTGGATTCGTTAGCAGACATGGTCTCTTTTGGGGTTTTACCAGCCTTTATCTTGTTTTCATTAGTAGAACAAAGTTGCGGGACACAATGTACTGTGGGTTTATTCGGGTTCTACAAGCCCTTCTTGGTATTTGCCTTGGCTTTAATGTCTGCCTACCGTTTGGCCAAATTCAATATAGATACGCGCCAAAGTGATCAGTTCATCGGTGTCCCTACCCCAGCAAATGGTTTACTCATTGCTTCCTTACCGCTGATACTACAATTCCAACCAGAATACAGTGCCTATATTCTACACTTTAAAGGCCTATTGATTTATTCGGTCGTGATGAGTTACTTGTTGGTTTGTGAATTACCTTTACTGGCGTTTAAGTTCAAGTCTTGGGATTGGAAAAGCAATCAAGTAAAATTCATTTTCCTTATTTTTTGCATTGCTGCCCTTGTTATGCTTAAATTTGCAGCAATTCCGGTTTTAGTGATTGCATACATCCTCCTTTCCGGCCTTATTTTCCTTTTAAATCCAAATAAATAATGAAATTCTTAGCTGAAATCAACGTAATGCCACAAAAAGAAATCCTTGATCCTCAGGGAAAAGCGGTACTTATTGGCTTACAAAACTTAGGTATCAACCAAGTGGCAGGCGTTCGTATAGGCAAGCACATCACATTAACCGTGGATGCAGCTTCTGAAGCTGAAGCAAATGAGGTGGTAACTAACGCCTGCAAGAAATTGCTAGCAAACTTGATTATGGAGGAATTTGAGTTTACGTTAACAGCTCAATAAGCCACTAAAACTGGCCTGTGTGCAATAATACCAGCGTGCAGGCCTCTTCTGTTTGAATTCCCAATTTTTCTAATGCCCTTTCGAGCTCAGGATTTTCAGTGCCTGGATTAAAAATAACCCTTCTAGGCGATAAAGATGAAAGGTAATTAAAAAGTCCTTCCTGATTCGCAGGACCTACATATAGAGTCACCGTATCGATCTCTTCCAGCAAAGGTTGATCCTGTTGAATTGGTAAGCCAAACACCTCCCCTTTTTTAATTCCAACCAAAGAAACATCATGGCCATGCTGCAAAAGCAATTCCGTCGCGATATAAGCATATCGACTTGGATTTGTACTCGCACCATAGACCAAAACTTTCATTAGAATAGTTTTTCAGCGATAGCTCGGACACTATCTGATTTACTCATCGTATAGAAGTGTAAAGCAGGCACACCCGCCTGCATTAATTCCTTCCCTTGTTGTACCGCCCACTCAATGCCTAATTGCTTAATAGCCGCATTATTAGCGCATTTACGGGCTTCTGCCACAAAGTCTGAAGGGATCTCTAAATGAAAAATCTCCGGCAAAATATCCAATTGACGTTCAGTCGCTAAAGGTTTTAAACCTGGAATAATGGGTACTGTGATACCCATTTCACGGCATTTTTGAACAAAATCAAAATACTTGGCATTATCAAAGAACATTTGAGTCACAATGTAATCTGCACCTGCTTCTACTTTTTGCTTTAAATAGCGCAAGTCTTCTTCAAATGAAACTGCGTCAATGTGTTTCTCCGGATAACCAGCTACACCAATACAAAAATTCGTAGGTAGAGATTCTGTTTCCTCATGCAATAAAATACCTTTATTCATGGCCGCCACTTGCTCCACTAATTCGTTCGCATAGGCGTGACCACCGGGCTTGGGAACAAAATGAGTTTCGCCTTTCTCTTGATCACCACGCAATAAAAGAGCATTCTCGATACCTAAATAATGAAGATCGATTAAGAAGTCTTCCGTTTCCTCTTTGGTAAACCCGCCGCAAATTACGTGGGGTACAGCCTCGATCTGAAAACGCTGCATGATGGACGCACATATACCCAAAGTACCTGGACGCTTGCGAATAGGGATGCGCTTTGTAACGCCATCTACCACTTTCTCGACATATTCTTCGCGGTGATAAGTCACCTCAATAAAGGGCGGCTTAAATTCCATCAATGGCTCAATGTGCGACATTAATTCGCCCAAATGTTGTCCCTTCATCGGTGGAATAATCTCGATCGAGAAAAGGGTTTTTCCCGCCGCTTCTTCAAAGTATTTGGTAATCTTAGTCATAATTCAATACAGGGCTTAACCATCTTTCTATGTCGTCTAAGGACATGCCTTTGCGTTTCGCATAATCAGTCACTTGGTCTTTAGCTATCTTTCCTAAACCGAAATACGTACTCTCCGGATGAGAGAAATAGAATCCAGACACTGCAGAAGCCGGATACATCGCATAACTCTCCGTTAATTGAATTCCAATTTGCTTTTCCGCATCCAATAATTCAAACAAACGCTTCTTCTCCGTATGATCTGGACAAGCCGGATAACCCGGTGCTGGACGAATACCTTGGTATTTCTCCGAAATCAAGTCTTCGTTGCTCAGCGCCTCATCAGCCGCATAACCCCAGAATTCCTTACGCACACGCTCATGCAATAATTCAGCGAATGCTTCAGCTAAACGATCCGCTAGAGCCTTGACCATAATCGAGTTATAGTCATCATGTTCTTTTTCATATTTATCTAGAAGCGCTTCGATTCCTAGACCAGTGGTCACCGCAAAAGCACCGATATAATCCGTCTCACCCGAGTTTAATGGAGCAATAAAATCACTTAAACAACGGTTCGGAAGTGTACTCGCTTTTTGACCTTGTTGCCTTAAATGATGCAGCCACTGACTCTTATCAGAGGATTCATCTTTGCGTTTAATGTCATAAGAAATCTCTTTATGGTAACCGTGTTTTTCGCAAGCTACTTCTAGGGCTTTCTCTACATAATCATGCAAGATAATGTCATCTCCAAGCGAATTCGCTGGGAAGAAACCTAGCGCAGCCTTCGCCTGCAGCGATTTATTCGCTATAATTTCTTTCAATAAGGCCTGCGCATCATCGAATAATTTCTTCGCCTCTTTCCCCACCACCTCATTATCAAAAATGCGTGGGTACTTGCCCGATAATTGCCAAGTTGAGAAGAATGGGGTCCAATCAATGTATTTCGCAATTTCTTCCAAAGAATAATCCTCAAAATACTTCACCCCTAAGAACGACGGCTTTTTCGCTTTAAATCCAGTCCAATCAATTCCGCTTGGTTTAGCTCGCGCTTGATCAATCGACAAGTAATTTTTCTCTTGCTGACGAGCGGCGTGTGCCGTTCTTAACTCTGCGTATTCTGTTTTAATCTCATTAAAGATATCTTGAGACGTCAATTCACTTTGTAATAAACGACCTGCCACCGGCACGGAACGGGACGCATCCAATACGTGAATCACCGGTCCTGAATAGTGTGGGTCAATTTTTACGGCCGTATGAATACGCGATGTAGTAGCTCCACCGATCAATAAAGGGACTTTAAAACCAAGACGTTCCATTTCTTTGGCCACATACACCATCTCGTCTAAAGACGGCGTAATCAAACCGGACAAACCGATGATATCTACGTTATGCTCCTTTGCCGCCGCTAGGATCTTATCGCAAGGTACCATCACGCCGATATCAATCACCTCATAGTTATTGCAAGCTAAAACCACGCCCACAATATTCTTTCCAATATCGTGCACATCACCTTTTACCGTTGCCATCAAAATTTTTCCTGCAGATGAGCTTTCCCCACCTTTCTTTTCTGCCTCTATAAACGGCAATAAATAAGCTACCGCCTTTTTCATCACCCGTGCAGACTTGACTACCTGTGGCAAGAACATTTTTCCTTCACCAAATAAATCTCCCACCACATTCATACCGTCCATTAATGGTCCTTCAATCACCTCAATCGGACGATCTACTAATTGACGAGCTTCCTCTACATCTTCATCGATGAATTCTGTCAAACCTTTAATCAATGCATGCTCTAAACGCTTATTAACGGGTTCTTTTCTCCAGGCATCATCCACAACTTGCTCTTTACCTGCCGATTTAACCGTTTCTGCATAAGTGACCAATTTCTCCGTCGCTTCTGGATGGCGATTTAGTAGCACATCCTCGCATAAATCACGTAATGTTACATCGATATCATCATAAACACCTAATTGACTGGCGTTTACAATTCCCATATCCATACCAGCCTTGATGGCATGGTATAAGAAAACGGTGTGCATCGCCTCGCGGACTACCTCATTTCCTCGGAAAGAGAAAGAAATATTTGAAACACCCCCCGAGACTTTCGCATGAGGTAGGTTTTCTTTTATCCATTTCGTAGCCTTGATGAAATCAACAGCATAGTTGTTATGCTCCTCAATTCCAGTCGCTACCGTTAAAATATTAGGATCAAAAATGATATCCTGCGCTGGGAAACCTACCTTATCGACTAAAATACCATACGCTCTTTTACAAATTTCAATCCGACGTTCATACGAATCGGCTTGACCGGCTTCATCAAAGGCCATTACGACCACAGAAGCACCGTACATTTTCACTTTATTCGCGGATTCGATGAATTTATCCTCCCCTTCTTTCAAAGAGATCGAGTTAACTACCGATTTACCTTGTACGCATTTTAGACCAGCTTCGATCACTTCCCATTTCGAGGAGTCAATCATGATCGGTAAACGAGCGATATCAGGCTCTGCCATCAATAAATTCAGGAATTGAGGCATCATTTTCACGCCATCAATCATTCCCTCATCCATATTGATGTCCAAAATTTGAGCACCTCCGTCTACCTGTTCACGTGCCACGGCAATCGCTTCCTCGAATTTCTCCTCCCGAATTAAACGGGCAAATTTCTTAGAACCGGTCACATTGCAACGCTCCCCTACGTTCACGAAATTCGTTAATTCTGTAATCTCCAAAGGCTCAAGACCCGACAACTTTTGGTTTGCATTTTCAACTGGAATCACGTGTGGCTTATGCTTCGCAGCCACTTCCGCAATTGCTTGAATGTGCGCTGGTGTCGTTCCACAACAGCCTCCAATGATGTTAAGGAAGCCATTCGCTAAGAAATCATCAATAATCACAGCCATTTCAGCGGGCGACTGATCGTATTCACCCATTTCGTTCGGCAAGCCCGCATTCGGGTGAGCAGAAACTAAGAATGGGGATTTATCGTTCAAAGTCTTCACGTAAGGACGCATTAAATCTGCACCTAAAGCGCAGTTTAAGCCCACGGAAAGTAGAGGCATATGTGAAACAGAAGTCAAGAAGGCTTCCGTTGTTTGGCCAGATAATGTACGCCCTGAGGCATCTGTAATCGTTCCAGAGACCATCACCGGCAAATAAGGCTTGGATGGATTTTGTTTAAAAAATTGATCAATGGCAAACAAAGCTGCCTTCGCATTCAACGTGTCAAAAATGGTTTCCACTAAGAGCAAATCAGCTCCCCCATCCACTAAACCACGTATTTGTTCCGTGTAAGCTTCTACTAATTCATCGAAAGTGACCGCTCTAAAACCCGGATCATTGACATCTGGGGAAAGCGACAGGGTACGGTTTGTCGGTCCAATAGAACCAGCTACGTAACGTGGTTTTGAGGGATCTTTGGCTGTAAATTCATCAGCTACTTCGCGGGCAATTTTAGCTGATTCGAAGTTCAATTCATATACCAAATCCTCCATGTGGTAATCTGCCATCGCAATGGAAGTCCCAGAGAAGGTATTCGTTTCGGCAATATCAGCTCCTGCAGTGAAGTATTTAGCGTGAATTTCCTTAATTACATCCGGACGCGTGATGGACAACAAATCATTGTTTCCCTTTACTTCGTGAGGGAAATTTTTGAAGCGCTCGCCGCGGTAATCAGCATCCGTTAAATTGTATTGTTGAATTAAAGAACCCATTGCACCGTCCAGAATTAAAATCTTTTCGCGCAATACGTCTTTGATAGGTGGTCTTTGCATAAATAAAATCGAGTTCTTGACAGATGTTTATGCCAAAAATCTAGCAAATATACCGCTTTTCAGCCTAAATGAGGCCCATTTTTTGAATTTTTTCGAGATCTTCCGGGGAATCAATTCCTATCGTTTCAAATTGCGTTTCGATGGCTTTGATTCGAATCCCATTTTGAATCCAACGCAACTGCTCCAGGGATTCGGCTAACTCTAAAGAAGTAGGTTTTAGGGCACTTAAACCAGGCAAAATATCAGCCCGATAAGCGTATAAACCAATGTGTTTGAAAAATGTATGCTTGCCTAACCATTCGGAAGGCTGAACCCCTCTTAAAAAAGGAATGGTTTGGCGTGAAAAATAAAGCGCGTGTCCCTCCTCGTCGCTAATCACTTTAGGTGTGTTCGTATTAAAAAGGGTTTCTACGTCTGTAATCTTTTTAATGAGGGTTAATATGGGCGCGCCCGACGAAAATCCTGCTGCCACTTCCTTTAATTGTTCCGGATCAATAAATGGTTCATCCCCTTGAATATTCACCACATAATCAACCGTTTCACCTAAACGACTTAATACTTCAGCACATCGATCGGTTCCCGTCAAATGCGTTTCTGCCGTCATCATTACCTCAGCTCCGAAAGACACACTAGCATCAAAAATACGTTGATCATCCGTCGCAATCACGATACGATCAAAGCCTCCAACTGCCTTTACTTGTTCGTAAGTCCGTTGAATCATGGATTTCCCACCTAGATCAACAAGGGGTTTCCCGGGAAAGCGAGTGGAGGCGAATCGAGCCGGAATAATAGCGACCACCTTTTTGCCATGCATCATATTATTTACGTATTTTCGGTAGATTTTTGCCAAATTTGCACATAATTTCCAAACATTCGACCCTTTGCCTGCATTTTTCGAACATTCCTTTACTGAACCAATTTGGAGTATCCGCTTCTGGGGAAAACCAGAAAAGCCTCAATTGTGGGTGGAAACGAGGGGGTCGAATGAGGCTTTTTGGCATTCAGTTGATTTATTGACCAAAGAGCTTACTTTTTTAGGAAAGGCTCCCTCTGATTATGCCCAATTGAACTTTGTACAAGGTTCGGAAAAAGAGGCAATCTTCATTAAATTACAGCAATCGAAAAATCCGGGCATTGAGTCTATACAAACGTATTCTTTGGAACCACTGCAATTGCTAAAAGAAGAAAAACCCAGGCTAATTAACCCAGAAAGTATTTTTTCATTTCAAGTTCCTCAACATTACGAGGAAAGCCAGGACTATTTCAAGGATTTCAAGAGCTTCTTTCTACAGCAATTCAATGAAAAGATCGCGAAAGGCATAGATTATTTGGAAGGTGAGGATAAGCTATTATTTTCTTATTATCTTTACGATAATGGCTGGAAAAACTACCTTCGAGTGTGTAATTTAGCCTTTGAAACGATACTGTTAGAACAGATCGCGGAAGGAGAGACCATCGGATACCAAACCTTTACACTTCTCAATGGACAATTGATTTTTGTAAAGGATAAACTGAAATTGAAGATTTATGAAAAATTATAAACTAACCCTATTCATCGCCTTTTTATGCGCGCTTCAGCTAACGACAAAGGCAAGTACTCTTGATTCATTGGGTTTAAAAAAGGAGAACAATAAGACCTTTTTATTATTCAAAGTAGGTCCCAAACAATCCCTATTTTCAATCCTAAAGCGCTATAATTTATCCTTAAGCGAATTCAAATCGGCAAATGTTGATATTCAAATTCCAGTAAAAACAGGCGAAATCGTTTATATTCCTTTGCATTATTTAGAGGAAAGCAATCCAGCCCCTAAAATAGTGGAAGAGAAAGCACCAGAATCGCCTAAAGAAACAAAAATTCACATCGTAGCCCCTAAACAAGGATTACTTTCAGTAGCGAATATGCACAAAGTGACCATGGCCGAATTGCGCAAATGGAACAATTTAACTTCTGATCGCTTGCAAGAAGGACAACGCCTAATCGTTTCAGATCCTGCTGCATCCGCATCCACTATTGCGGTAGATAAAAGCAATTTATTACCAGCTAAAGCGGCAACACCCGCTGCACCAGTACCTACAGAGGCCGTAATTGCTCCCGCGAAAGAAAAAGGCCCAGAGGACATTAAAAAGAAGATTGAAACTGGAATTGCAGAACTAATTGATGTACCAGATAATTCCGGAAAATTCTTAGCCCTACACCGCACGGCCCCTATCGGAACGTTGGTTTTAGTGAAGAATCTAACCAATAACCAAAGTATTTGGGTGAAAGTAATCGGACGTTTACCTAATGGTGATAACAAAGTAATCATCAAACTTTCTCCTAAAGCTTTTGAGAAATTAAATGCTGTGGATAAGCGCGTTAGAGCTGAAATCTCTTATTTACTCCAATAAATATGAACAAGAGAAAGAGGCCTATCACCGCTGGCCATGTGGTATTTGAAATATTCTTTATTCTATCCTACCCTTTTATTGCAGCATTCTCCATGGCAGTAACGGTTTTGGTTTGGATTTTTTCCCTTCCCTCCAGGGTAGTTGCCCTATTTAGTCGAAAATGATTTCAGAAAAAATAGCGGCCATCTTAGAAGAGAAATTCGCTTTTTTCAATCATCCGCGCTTCATAGAACACGATCCTATTCAAATTCCCCATCTATTTAGTCGATTACAAGACAAGGAGATAATGGGGTTTTGGGTGGCCATTTTAGCCTGGGGTCAGCGGAAAACGATTCTTCAAAATGCAAAAACGCTTATCGATTTAATGGATGGAGCTCCATATGAGTTCATTCTAGGGCATCAAGCGAGTGATTTAAAGCGATTCGAGCATTTCAAGCACCGAACTTTTCAATACCCGGACACTCTATATTTTATAGATTTCTTTCAAAGGCATTATCAAAACAATAATTCCCTCGAAAGCGCGTTCTGCAAAGGTTTGAAAGAAAATGATACTTCTGTCGAAAATGGCCTAAATGGCTTCTATCATTATTTTTTCGAATCCGAATGGGCACCAGAGCGTACGAAGAAGCATATTGCCTCTCCTTTAAAAAACTCTGCTTGTAAACGTATCAACCTATTTTTGCGCTGGATGGTCAGAAAAGATAAAGCAGGAGTAGATTTTGGGCTTTGGAACACTATTAAACCAGCACAATTAGTTTGCCCTTTAGATGTACACGCGATGCGAACGGCAGCTAATCTAGGATTAATGAAAGAAGAGAAGGCGAATTGGAAAACGGCTTTGGCCCTCACTGAAACGTTACGAGAGCTAGATCCAAACGATCCAGTTAAATATGATTTCGCCCTCTATGGAGTGGGCATCGAAGAAAAAACATTATGGAATTAAATAACCTAAAAACGGGCGATAGTCTCCTTTTAGACGCACAAACAGGAGCAAGCCTACTTGAATTACACTTATCAGGCATTTCACTTATCGACCTTCCTGGAAGTGACAGTCACCCATTAGCCAGTAATCCTTACCACCCAAGCGCCCTATTAACTCCCTGGGTGAATCGAGTTCGCAATGGCAACTATTCTTTCAAAGGTAAAAATTACCAATTACCCATCAACGAACCCGCTTTAGGCAACGCCATCCATGGATTACTCGCTAGAGCACCATTTTCCCTCATACAACAAACTGACTCATCTGCTACCTTAGAGCACGCTTACAAAGGTGAAGAACCTAATTACCCTTTTCCATTTACGTTTCGATATACCTACACCTTAACCGATGAAGGAGCATTAGAAATAACTTTTGAAGCTAAAAACACTGGAACAAATCCGATGCCATTCGCCTGCGGCTGGCATCCCTATTTTAGTTTTCCAGATACAAATGCAGCTGATTTATCAATCAAATTTCATCCTATTAGCCGTTTTTTATCGGATTCGCAGATGATTCCATGGAAGGAGGAAAATCTACAAGGTCAGACCGAATTTATTTTTAGCCAAGAAAAAGTAGATCATGTCTTTCGACTAAAGGCCATGGAAAAACATCTAACGGAATTTATTGACCATAAACACCACCGTTCTCTCATTTTAGAACAATCCTCCTTACAGTTCCCTTTCCTGGTAGTATTCCAACCAGAAGGGTATCATTCTGTGGCGATAGAGCCGATGACCGCTAATACGGATGCCTTCAACACGGGTGATGGATTAATTGAATTAGCTCCTAAAGAGGTCTTTTCAGGGCAGATCCGTTTATCTATTGGAAAATAAACCATTCATTCAGGTTTTTTGTACCTTTGTCACATGAAGTTTTATTTACTTTTCATCTTGTTGTTTTTAACTGCTTTAGAGCCTGCACTCGCAGAATCTAGAGCTGATTCAACGGCAAAGAAATGGAAGCAAGTCATGACTTCTGGCATCAACCTAAATCAATCAAGTTTCAGCGATAACTGGAAAGGTGGGGGTACGAATACCTTAGCGATCGGCTGGTATTTAAATCATACCGCGAATGTCTCCAATGAATCGTGGCGCCTTAATTCAGATCTAACGTTACAAGTAGGATTTCTCCAAAATAGAACCCAAAGTCTCCGGAAAAACATCGACCGTATCGCCTACGAATTTAAAGCAGGTTACCGAATTAGCCCTAAATGGGACTTTTACGGTTCAACGAACTTTCAGTCACAATTTTTTAATGGATATGAGTATGGCAAGAAAAATAAAGCAGGAATTCCTGTAGACTCTTTAGTTTCGAGCATATTTGCACCGGCCTATTTGACTTCATCCATGGGTTTAGAATTTCATCCTGACAAATCCTTTTACACACGAATAGGTATAGGTAGTTTACGTCAAACATTCGTTTTTGATCAAGCCATCTCAAGAGCGGGTTTATATGGTTTAGAAAAACCAGGTGACAATATCAGAAACCAGTTTGTATTCCAATATTTAGTGAACGTAGACAAGGATGTATGGGAAAATATCAATGTAAAAGCGCGTTATTCGGCCCTAATTGATTACTTCAGACTTACACTCTCCAATAGTATAGTGCATCGTTTTGATGCTAATGTTACCATGAAGGTAAACAAATACGTGAGTACAAACCTTCAAATCGTCTTATTCAGAGATTACGATCAAGATCCGAGCTGGCAGTTCTCGCAAATCTTATCGATGGGCTTGGTTTATCGAATCGAAAAATAATTATTTCTTCCGATTTAAATAACGATCGTAGAGCATTTGGAGTATCCCATCTTTTAGTCCTAAATCAGGCACTAAAATCGACTTGCAACCTCCTAATTCCATCGCTGTCAAATAAATGGATGCTGCCGGTACAATCACGTCAGCCCGGTCCGTATTTAAACGTAATTTATTGACACGTTCTTCAAACGAAAAAGAGCCCACATAGGCTGCCATCTCAAATAAGGCATCAAATGTCATGGATTTTTCTTCCGCTGCAGGCTTCGATAAATTAAATAATTTGGCAATATTACCACCTGTACCAATTGCCTCAATATCACCAGAAATCAATTCTTTTTGGTGGGATATCCAATTCCTCATCTTCTCCCAATCCCCCTCTTTTTCTGTCCCTTCCAGTAAGCGCACAGACCCAATTTTAAAGGATTTAGAAGCTAGTTTTTCTCTATGACGGTAGATATTCAATTCCGTACTACCTCCGCCCACATCGATATGCAAGTAGTTTTTTTTCGGATGTAAAGACTGAACCACCACATCATTGATTAATTCCGCTTCACGGCTACCATCAATTATTTGGATTTTCATATCCAAAATCTTGTGTATACGCGTAATTATTTCGGCAGAATTAGATGCTTCGCGCATGGCTGATGTCGCACAAATGGCATAATCTTTCACTTCGTGCAGGTCCATCAATAATTTATAGGCATGCAAGAGTTTAAAAATCCGGACCTCTGATTCTGGAGATATAGCTCCATCACTAAATACGTCGTGTCCTAATCGAAGGGCAAAACGAACATACTCAATCCGCTTAAAACTGATGATACCATCATTTTCTAACACACTCGATATTTGAAGGCGGGCGGCGTTAGATCCAATATCTATGGCTGCAAATTTCATGATTTAGCGGGTTTATGAAGGTAAAAACCATTGCCTTGGACTTCATATGAAATCTCCGTACCTAGGACAAATAACAATTCTCTTCGATCAATAATGACGGGTATATTTTCAATTAGGTACTCCTCATCATTCTCTGTTTTAGTATCGAATCCTAATACAAACGTACCTCCACAAGTTCCCCCGCGCATTCCCACCCGAAGAAAAGGCTCAGGGAAGGAGATTAAACGCAGATTTTCAACTGCAGATTCCGTTAAATAAACAGGAGGATCTATTAACATGTATTAACGTGGATGTGGATGTAAAATTAGCTAATTTTAGACTTGAAAGGTAAATAAAAGAGCAATGACGTATAAAATACTTTGGGCGGACGATGAAATCGATTTACTGAAACCCTATATCTTGTTTTTAGAGAGCAAAGGATATGAAGTTTATACGGTTAATTCTGGGGCTGATGCGCTTGAATTAGTAGAAACTCAAAAGTTTGACATCTTATTCTTGGATGAAAATATGCCCGGAATGTCCGGTTTAGAGGTTTTGTTGCATATCAAAAAGATCAGACCTAACCTTCCAGTGATCATGATTACTAAATCAGAGGAGGAAGAATTAATGGAAGACGCCATTGGCTCTAAGATTGCTGATTACCTTATTAAGCCATTGAATCCCAATCAATTACTACTTTCTGTCAAGCGAATTTTCGATAAGAAAAGACTCGAGGAAGGGAAAACAAATATCACCTATCAGCAAGAGTTTTTGGCATTATCGATGCAATACCAGGATCATTTGAATGCCAAAGAATGGTCCGACATCTACGAAAAGCTAGTCTATTGGGAACTCGAAATCGACACCACAGAAAACAAATCGATGGCAGAGGTTTTGAACAATCAGAAAAATGAGGCAAATGCCCATTTTAGCAAATTCATCGAGAACAATTACGAAGATTGGTTACAAAAACCGGATGCTGAAACACCTGTTTTATCGCATCTAATGCTTCGGAAGCACGTTTTTCCGAAGATTAACGACAAGAGCCCACTCTATTTTATATTGATTGATAATTTGCGATTTGATCAGTGGAAAACCCTAGATAAATACATTCAAGAATACTTCCAATTAGAGTCTGAGAACAACTATTACTCTATATTGCCTACCACCACGGCTTATGCCCGAAATGCCATTTTTGCGGGGATGATGCCATCTGAAATGGCAAAGAATTATCCTGATAAATGGGTGTATGATTTAGGGGATTCGGAAGATGAAGAGGGGTATAATAAATACGAGGAATTTTACTTGCAGGAGCAATTGAAACGATTGAGAATCAATGCTAAAAGCTCGTATCACAAGATTGTTCACCAATACCAAGGAAAACAATTAGTTGATAATTTCAACAAATTAGCAACTAATGATTTTAATGTCATCGTCTACAACTTTGTCGACATGCTATCCCATGCCCGAACAGATATGGCGATGATTAAAGAATTAGCCCCAGATGAATCAGCATACCGCAGCTTAACGTCTAGCTGGTTCCAGCATTCTCCCCTCTTCGACTTATTGAAAAAGATAGCGGAGAAAAAAGGTCGCGTGATTATCACCACGGACCACGGGATGATTCGCGTACAAAATCCCATTAAAATCGTAGGAGATCGCAATACCAATACGAATTTGCGCTACAAACAGGGGAAAAATTTAAACTGGGATGCGACGAACAAAATGATGGTTTGCCGTAAGCCGGAGAATATCTTCTTACCTAAACCAAACGTATCTACAACTTATGTTTTCGCTAAAGAGGACAATCTTTTTGCTTACCCTAATAATTACAACCAATACGTAAACCACTATAGAAATACCTTCCAACACGGAGGCATCTCGTTAGAGGAATGTATTATTCCAGTGATTTACTATACGGGAAAATAGGACTACAGACTTACGACAGGGAAGATTTTACCTCCTTCGCATTTTAGGATTTGGCCTGGAACTTTAGCCATGGTAGTGTAATCGTGACTCGCCATAATGATGGCCATTCCACTTTGATTCAATTCCTTAAATAACTGCATAATTTCCAAAGAAACCTCTGGGTCTAAATGGCCTGTAGGCTCATCTGCTAACAACAATACAGGATTATTCAGAATGGCACGTGCGATACAAATGCGTTGTTGTTCTCCTCCAGAAAGTCGATGAATTCGCTTAGTAATGGCAGAACTCATTCCCACGCGCGCCAAAACCTCCTCAATTTTGAATCGAATTTCATCCTTGCTTGTATGTCCTGTCGCTTCTAAAACGAAAGCCAAATTCTTCTCGACATTGCGATCTGTCAACAATTGAAAATCTTGAAAAACGAAGCCTAACTTGCGTCTTAAATAAGGAACCTCTGATCGCTTGATGGTATTCAATGAATACCCTGCCACCGAGGCTGTCCCAGATTGTAGACCAATTTCCGCAATGATACTACGGAAAAAAGTACTCTTTCCGCTACCTGTTTTACCAATTAAATAATAAAAATCCCCCTCATTAATTGTTAAATTAATGTCTTCTAGTGTGTTAACACCTTCTTGTGAAATACTTACTTGTTCAAAAGATAAAACAGACATAAATATCGCCTAGGTTAATTAAGAATTTGCTTTTGCGTGATCCGCTAAAAATTGTGCTAAACCATTATCTGTCAATGGGTGCTTTAATAAAGCAAGCATAGCAGATAAAGGACCTGTCATCACATCAGCTGCAGCTTCTGCACATTTAATGATGTGCATAGGGTGACGAACAGAGGCTGCTAAGATTTGAGTATCAAATTCATAGTTATCATAGATTAACCGAATTTGTTCGATCAATTCTATACCATCGAAAGAGATATCATCTAAACGTCCGATGAAAGGGGAAACGTAGGTTGCACCTGCTTTAGCAGCTAACAAAGCTTGCCCTGCAGAGAATACAAGTGTACAATTCGTTTTAATTCCTCTTTCTGAAAAATATTTCAAGGCCTTGATACCGTCCTTGATCATGGGAATCTTAACTACGATTTTCTCATCGAGCTCCGCTAATTCTTCACCTTCGCGAATCATACCTTCATAATCTGTGGCGATTACTTCAGCAGACACATCTCCGTCTACAATATCACAAATTGCTTTGTAATGACGTAATACATTGTCTTTTCCGGTGATTCCTTCTTTAGCCATTAAGGAAGGGTTTGTTGTAACACCATCTAAAACACCTAAATCTTGTGCTTCTTTAATTTGTGCTAGGTTCGCTGTATCGATAAAAAATTTCATAGGTCAGATTTTTATAACAAAAAAATGGCAAATTCACCGCTACGACCGACCTACCCTTGCTTCGATCAAGACCTGGGGGATTCAGCGGGAGCTGGTAATTTGCCAGGACAAAGATGGCAAAAAAGCAGGTTTTTTCAAAATAAATATCGTTTTTTTGGAATAGCCCCTTAACTTTAAATGATGAAAAAATTGATTCTATTTTTAAGCCTTTGCGTTGCCTGGGCATGTTCTACTTCTGGAGAGGCTTGGTTAGATGAAGCGAAAGCACGTCTTAAGAAAGGAGAAACGCTTTCTGCTAAAGAAGCATTACAGAAAGCAATTGAGAAAAACCCCGGTTTAGCAGAAGCATATAATCTACGAGGCGTCATCCTATTTCAAGAAAAAAATTATCCGGAGGCAGAAGCAGCTTATCGCAAAGCCATTGAATTAAAACCCTCCTTATATACGGCTCAAATGAATCTAGGGGCTGTTTTAATGGAACAAGGTGTTTGGGATAAAGCTTTAGCTCCAACGGATAAAGCCATCACTTCACAGCCAGATTCCAGCGCAGGATATCTCCAAAGAGGGATTATCCATGCGGCCCTAGCGCAACCAGCAAAAGCTAAAATTGATTTTACACAAGCCATCAAATTGGCTCCTCGAGACATAAATGCCTATTACAATCGAGGGAATATTCTATTCCAAGAAGAAAATTTTACCGGGGCTATTGCTGATTTTGCCAAAGCGGCGGAGATAAACCCGAATTTTGGTAAAGCCTATTATGCGCTAGGCCTTAGTTATATAAAATCAAAAGAAAACGAAAAAGCCTGCCTAGCCTTTCAGCAAGCTCAAAAACTGAATTATCCTGGAGCTTCAGAGGCTGTAAGAAACCTATGTAATTAATATGAGAAACGTGCAATTCATTTTGGGAGGTTTTTTTAGCCTTGTTTTTTTGCTATTCACGTATTGGCAGTTGAATGATCCTGATCCTATTTTGTGGGTTCCCGTATATGCAACTGCCGTTTATACCTCATTACAAGCAATGCGGGGAAAAACGAATCCTGAATTATTAATTGTATTAGTTGCCCTATCCTTTTTTGCCGGATTGCAATTATGGGTAGAAATGACAGCTTGGGAAGGATTCTTAACAGATGGCTTGAGTATGAAGACTCATAATCAAGAATTAGCAAGAGAGGCTGTCGGCCTTTGGATTGCGACCGCTTCATTTGCTTTGTTTTATGGCTTAGAAAAAAAGAAATACTAAGATGCTAGATCTCGGATTTGTTTCAGCTATACTTCCTCATAAAAGCCTTTTTGAGGTATTAGATTACGCTCAGCTGCAACACTTTGCCTGTGTTGAAGTGATGTGTTGGCCATCCTCCTCTTCTGATGCACGGAGGTATGCAGGCGTTTCTCACATTTCAGTTGACCAAATGTCAAAGGAGGATCTTATCGCGTTAAAAGATAAATTAGCCCAACATCCGGTTAAAATATCCGCTCTCGGGTATTATCCAAATCCACTAGATCCAGATGAAATACAAGCTGCTTTTTATCGAGAGCATATCAAGAAAGTCATTAAAGCGGCCGCCGTTTTAGGCATTTCGCGTGTGAATACCTTTGTAGGACGTGATTATACCAAGAATGTGGCCTTTAATATCAGTCGATTTACGGAGGTTTGGCCGGAAATTATCGCTTTAGCAGATTCGCTTCAGATCAAAATAGGGATCGAGAATTGTCCTATGTTTTTCACAGATGACGAATGGCCAGGCGGGAAGAATTTGATGACTACTCCCAAGATTTGGGATAAGTTATTTACGATAATTCCGTCTTCGAATTTTGGTCTAAATTATGATCCATCCCATATGGTTTTCCAAATGATGGACTACACCTACCCTATCTATCATTATGCGGACCGAATTCACCATGTACACTTAAAAGATGTAAAAGTGTATCCTGAGAAATTAAACCGAGTTGGAATATTAGCGAATCCACTTGACTACCATTCACCTAAAATACCAGGACAAGGCGATATTCATTGGGGTAAGTTCATTTCTGCTTTGAACGACGTTCGTTACCGAGGACCTATCGTGATTGAAGTAGAAGATAAGGCTTATGAAGGCTCTGAAGAGGATATAGACAAGGCGATTCGAAGTGCCCGAAATCATATCCAACAATTTTTACCCTAAAAAAAGGGCTTCATTTCTGAAGCCCTTTTTTTATGAAGCGAAAATCACTTGATTATTTACTTGGTTTAGCAAAGATTACTGGATCAATAGTAGGATTAATTTCCACCGATACGGTTTCTACCGTCATCATACCTCCCATAGGATTAGCTGTTTCTACCGTATGAGGAAAAGCTAAGCCATTGACCATTTTATAATTAGAAAAGCTCACTTCTGATTCAACTTCTTGGCCATTTACCTGAACTTTAGCCTGAGTCTTCACCACAAAATGAGTAGCTGTTGAAACATATACCTTACTGTCTTCACCAGAAGGCTTCGTAACCGTCAAAAGATACACATCAGCTCCATCCAACTTTTCCTTAGAAACTAATTCGATCTTGTAACCCTCTTTTTTCGCATTGGTTAAAATAGAACCTAGTGTCTTTTGAGAGCTAGCCATTTTAACCTGATCTGAAGGCATATCTTCAGGTTGACCAGTTCCACCCATCATAGCCGGGCGATTCATCCAACCTTTGTCACCATCGATGACGGTAATAATTTTATTACCCATTACTTCTACCTCTGTTCGAAATGATTTTCCGATTACTAAAGAAGTTTTGCTTTCAATGTCCATTCCCTGAACACTGAATTTATTTTTTACGACTGCCGTCTTCACTTCAGCCCATTTCTCCGCGCCACCCATGGCCGCTTCGTGTTTAGCTAAAATTTCCTCCGTCGATTGCGCAGAAACTGCCGTTGTGAAAAGAATTCCTGCCACAAGGCAAATTGATTTGAACATTGTTTTCATTCTTTAAGGATTTATTTTTCGAAAGATAGTAAAATTATTGTGCTTTCTTAGGGATGGAACGCATAACGATAAACCATCCAACAAGCACTAAAATAGCAGCCATAAAAAAGGCGGCTCCTGGAAATAATATAGGCGCGCGCTCAGATGCAAAATAGGCAAATAAATTAGAGGCTAAGAGTGGGCCAAAAATCGTCGTAATCGATTGCAAACTGGTTAATCCTCCTTGCAATTCACCCTGTTCATTCGGACCTACTTGCTGGGTAATCAGACTTTGAAGCGCTGGTCCAGCAATTCCACCTAATCCGAATGGAATCATAAAGGCATACATCATCCACGATTTAGTCGCATAAGCAAACATAAAAAATCCCATACCATACAGCAATAGACCATAAGAAATGGCTCGTATTTCGCCTAGTTTGGGCAAAATCACCCGAGCTAACCCTCCTTGGACAATCGCTACAATTAATCCCACAAAGGCTAAGGAATAGCCTACCTGATCAGGTGTCCAGCCAAATACTTTCATCGTAAAATAGGACCAAGTACTTGGATGTACTTGACCCGCTAATTGTAAGCAGAAAAATCCCCCCACTAAACCAGCAATCAAAGGATATTTTGTTAGGTTTTTTAAGGATCCCAAAGGATTTGCTCGGCTAATATCAAACGGGCGGCGATTTGATTTTGCCAATGACTCTGGCAAGACAAAATAGCCATAAATTCCATTCATTAAGGTCAAACCAGCTGCAGCAAAGAATGGAATTCGGTCTCCATAGGAAGCAAGCATGCCTCCTATCGCAGGACCAATGATGAACCCAACACCAAAAGCTGCACCAACCACGCCAAAATTTTTCGCGCGATCTTCTGGCTTTGAAACATCAGCAATGTAAGCCTGAGCCGTGGTAAAACTGGCTCCCGTAATTCCTGACATAATCCGACCAATAAACAACCAGGTGATATTAGGAGCAAAAGCCAGCACTAAATAATCAATCGTAAAGCCAAATAAAGAGGCTAAAATAACGGGGCGGCGACCCACTTGATCCGATAATCCGCCCAAAACTGGGGAAAATAAGAACTGCATTATCGCATAAGAAGCCATTAGCCAGCCGGCATATTGAGAAGCTACGGATATATCTCCTCCCACAAAACCCTTAATAAGGGTGGGTAAAACGGGGATAATTAATCCAATTCCAAGAACATCAATTAATAAGGTAACGAAGATAAATCCAATTGCAGGATCCTTTTTACTAGCCATCTGAATATCAATTAGGCTGCAATTTAAGAAAAAGGATACTGAATTTTATCTTTTAAAAATACCTTACTGGTCTGTGCACAAGATAATGGTGTTTTTCCGGCGTCTGGAACTGCATCTAATTCCACAATGGCGAAGCCTTTGAATTTAATTTTGTCCAAATTCGCGAACACCTCCTCTAAATTCACTTTGCCTTGGCCAAGCTCAACAAAACGATAGCGAGGCTCCGTTTGACGAACATCCTTTACGTGAAGCGAGTGCAATACCTTTTTGTATTTCAACACCGCTTCTGCAGGGTTACCTCCACCTTGGTAATAATGAGCAACATCTAAAAGTAATTTTACTTTAGTAGAATCCATGTGATTAACCAGCAATTCAACTTCCTCTGGCGTCTCCCCAAACTGGTCCATGTGGTTATGGTAGGTGGCTTGAATGCCAATTTCCTTCGTTTTAGCACCGATTTCATTCATCACTTCTGCTAAACGAATTAAGTCTTTCTCCTCCGGCTTCACCCCTTTCTTGCGCAAAGAGTTAGTTAATTGAATCGAGGTTCCACCTAAAGCTTTGACAAAAGAAGCATGTTTGACATGCTGGGCGATAGATGCCTCTACTTTGGCAGGATCAATCTCCACATTTCCGCTCGAAAACATGCATAATTGCAAGCCTGATTGATCCAATAACGCTTTTAAAGCAGCCACATTATCCTTGTATTTCGCATAGGTATTTGCACGTAACTGAATACCTTTAAAGCCCAGTGCTGAAATTTCTTGAATCGCTTGTTCATCTTGGCCACTCCAAGTAATGGCAGAATAACCCATAGAATAGGATTTTTTCGCTTTTCCAAAAGCCGGAAGGCTAAGGGCTACCGAAAACAATGAGGATTTAATCAGAAATTCGCGTCTAGTTGTCATAGAAAGAGGTTTTATTCTAAAAGCCTCTATCCCAGCTTATTTACTCTCGCTGAATTTCAAATAATCTGCTAAAAGACTGAGCTTATCGGTCCCGATGTAATCTACTCCAATAGCTAACAAGGCTTGGTAGCCTAAAAGCGAATCTGGGGTAGCCCACAGACGTACTTTTCGGCCATTTGCATGAACTTGATCCACGTAGTTTTTGAGTTTTTCTTTTAAAGTGGCAGGGATAGGACCTTGACCATTCCAAAAGCCAAACTTCAACATCGATTCACTTTCTAACACTACTTTAGAAGTAGGAAAACGCTCATCTGAGCGCCCATCAAACGTAATCCAAGCGGGTGACTCAATGTACTTAGCAGGTGTAGGTCGATTGCCTGAAATAACTATCCGAAAACCTTTTTGTTGAATAATTTCCGCATGGGGCTTCAAAGCGGCAATAATAAGTGGCAAAGTAGAATCAGCTGATGTCTTTGAATCAATCAATAATTGATGGAAATTACCTTCTTTATTGGCTTTCAGAACGCGAATAATCGGATCGATATACAAATCCTTTAAATTCCGATTCAGGCTTAGGTGGGCGCGTTCGTGCCCCACTAATAATTCGCCATTCACCGCATAAACGTCTGCCTCAATAGAACCGAAACCTAATTGAAAAGCATCAAAAAAGGGCCTTTCGTGTTCGTAATCATTATGAGCATGCGCCTTCAATAGCGGACTTTGCGCTTGTAGGGCGATGGAGAACAAACAAAAAAGGGCGATTTTTTTCATTAGCCTTTCACATAATCACCAGATGCTATGCGTGTTTTAGGATCGATCTTCTTATTATATAAATACGCATACGTTTCGATTTCCTTGCCTTTCAAGCTTACTTTCACTTGCTCCCGGACGAATAGGCTTTCTGCAGGCATGTCGGCATTGTATTCCTCATACTCGTCTAACACGTTCAATAATTTAATCGTATTGGACAATAAATACAATTCACCTATTACTTGATCTTTCGCATCATTTGACGGAATAATACCCGGATAATCAGCTACTTGGTACATTTGACCTTGGTAAGTCGCCATACCGATGTAGTCTGAATTTCGGGCAATTAAGCGGTGTAAATCGTTACCACAGTCACGACGCAAAGTTCCGTACACGAATAAGTATTCTTCCACGTTTGGCTCTGGCAGTTTAGCTTCTTCTAAGGTCAATACCAAATCCTCTTGCTCCACTACCGTTCCTTCGGTTAATATCACATTTCCCACAATTCCCTCAAATGGCGCGGAAACGATCGATTCCATCTTCATCGCCTCAATCACATACAGTGGTGCATTTAATTTCACCTCATCGCCCGGTTTCACCAAAATACGGGACAATCGTCCTTGCAATGGTGCTCCGATGTCGCCTTTTACTTTTGCTTTCGCGTGTTGCGCACGTTCGACTTTGACGTTTTTATCTAAAATCTTAATGCGTCGAGCTTGGCCATTCAATTCAAATGTTACATTACGTAAACCTGACTCATCAGGTTCAGACATATATAAGAACTTAACAATTATTGTTTTACCCGGCTCAATCGTAATCATAATCTCCTCATCCTGTTTCAGGCCGTAGAAAAAGGCCGGAGTTGGAAGGGCGGATAATTCACCAAATAAGGCCGAATTCTTGTAATAATCTTCGTATACTTTCGGGTACATTTTGTAGGATAAGTAATCGAAGAAACCGTCTTCAGCCTCTGGAAATTTCTTAGTAAATGACTTGAAATCAGCGTCGAAATCAATCGGAGCTAAATGATCATTTGGACGACCTTCGATCGCGTGTTCTCCTTTTAAGATGATCTCCTGCAACTGTTTTGGGAAGCCTTGGTATGGCTGACCTAATCCACCTTTGAAGAAGTCTTTCACCGATTCAGGGAAAGACAAGGTAGCACCTTTGGCATATACATCCTCCGCCGTTAAGGAATTGGCTGTCATAAAGATTGCCATATCCCCTACTACTTTCGAGGATGGGGTCACTTTAACGATATCGCCAAAAAGTGTATTTGCCTCCGAATAATTATGTTTTAATTGTTCAAACTTATCGCCTACTCCTAAGGCAATCGCTTGACCGCGTAAGTTCGTGTATTGTCCGCCCGGTATCTCATTATTGTATACCTCAGCCGTTCCTGCCTTTAATTCGGATTCAAACGGCGCATACATCGTACGAACTGCTTCCCAATAATTCGAGTATTCGTTTAGTAAGTCTAAATTCAAATCGGATGCTTTCGGATGACCCTGCATCATGGCTACTAACGAGTTCAAGTTAGGCTGAGATGTCAAACCTGACATCGCACCTAACGCGCCATCTACAATATCTACTCCAGCCTCAATGGCCTTTAAATAGGTCGCTGATTGAACAGAGGCCGTATCGTGGGTATGCAAGTGAACCGGTAAATCAACCGCTTTCTTTAATTCGGCAACTAATTTCTCCGCTTGAAAAGGGCGTAAAAGTCCTGCCATATCTTTTATACACAACAGGTGAGCGCCGGCATCTTCCAGCTGACGTGCCATATCCACGTAGTATTGCAGATTGTATTTCTCGTTCGTGAAGACGTCACCCGTATAGCAAATAGATGCCTCAGCAAGGCCCGGAGTGCGTTCCCGAACCGCTTTGATCGATACTTTCATCGCATCGATCCAGTTCAAGGAATCAAAAATTCGGAATACATCGACTCCTGCTTCGGAGGATTTTTCTACGAATTTTTCGATCAAATTATCTGGGTAAGCGGAATATCCCACCGCGTTTGAACCGCGGAAAAGCATTTGCAACAGCATGTTAGGCATTGCCTCGCGAAACTCCTGCAAGCGTTTCCAAGGAGATTCTTGTAAGAAACGCATCGCCACATCAAACGTGGCCCCTCCCCAAACCTCCATAGAGAACAATTGAGGGAAGGATTTTGCAAAACCGTCCGCAACGGCTAGCATATCTTGGGTACGAACACGAGTCGCTAAAAGCGATTGATGTCCGTCCCTGAAGGTTGTATCCGTAAAATAAATTTGCTTCGCATCACGGATGTGCTTCGCAAATTTTTCTGGACCCATTTCAGTTAATAACTGCTTGTTGCCTTTCGGATATTCAGCCATCGGATCCACGTAAGGGATGATCGGAGTGCGGAAGGGAGCCGTTGGCTTCACTTTTACATCCGGATTTCCGTTAACGATGACTTCTCCTAGGTAGCGAATCGCCTTCGTAGAGCGATCACGGGTAGGTTTGAAGTTAAATAATTCCGGGTGATTCGCAATAAATGGAACCGTACAATGGCCTTCTTGGAAGACAGGGTGCGTGATTACGTTGCGTAAGAACGGGATATTGGTTTTTACACCACGGATTCGGAATTCAGTCAGCGCGCGGTTCAAGCGCTCGGACGCACCGCGGAGGGTGCGGCCTTTAGCAGACACCTTCACTAACATCGAATCGAAATACGGCGAAATTTTCACCCCTGGATAGGAGGAACCTTCGTCCAAACGGATACCAAAACCGGCGGCATTTCTGTAGGCGATAATGGTACCAAAATCCGGCTTAAATCCATTCGCTGGGTCTTCCGTTGTAATACGGCATTGAATCGCAAAGCCTTTTAACGGGATTTCCGCTTGGTTTTGAATGAAAATACCGGGATCCGACAACTTGTAATTTTGTGCAATTAGGATCTGAGTGCGGACAATATCGATCCCTGTCACCTCCTCCGTAATAGTATGTTCTACTTGGATCCGCGGATTAACTTCAATAAAGTAGATATTTTCATCTTTATCGACCAAAAACTCCACGGTTCCCGCGTTGTAATAATTCACTGCTTTACCTATAGAAAGCGCGTAAGCATATAATTTTTGCTTGGTTTCCTCCTTTAATCCGAAAGAAGGAGCAATTTCAACCACTTTCTGGAAACGTCTTTGCACCGAACAATCGCGCTCATACAAATGCACTAAATTTCCGTGCTGATCTCCTAATAATTGAACTTCGATGTGCTTAGGGTCGTCAATGAATTTTTCGATAAACAAGGTTTCATCTCCAAAAGCGTTTTTCGCTTCATTCTTCGCCTCTTGATAGGCCTTTTCTAATTCCTCTTCCGTTCTCACCACGCGCATTCCTCGACCACCACCTCCGGCAGCCGCTTTCACCATCACAGGAAATTTAATACGTCTTGCTTCTGATAGGGCCAATGAATAATCCGATAAATCCCCTTTTGAATCCTCAATCATGGGCACATTGGCCTTCAAAGCAGCCACTTTCGCAGCTACCTTATCTCCCAAGGCATTCATTGCTTCCGGTGAAGGGCCCACAAAAACGATTCCCTCTTCTCTGCAACGAGTCGCTAAAACCACGTTTTCAGACAAGAAACCATATCCTGGGTGGATAGCATCGATTTTCTTCGATTTACATAAAGAAATCAAACCTTCAATATCCAGATAGGGCTTTAAAGGTTCGTCGTCTTTCCCGATTTGGTAAGCTTCGTCCGCCTTGTAACGGTGCAGAGAGTAGCGATCTTCGAACGTGTAAACAGCAACGGTGCGAATTCCTAATTCGGATGCAGCGCGCATGATTCGAATAGCGATCTCGCCACGATTAGCAATTAATAAACTGGAGATTTTTTTGACGTATGATTTTGGCATAATCAGTTTAATAGGAGATTCTAACAAAAATGCTAAATATATTGTGAAATTCGCATCAAATACCGCATTTTATTTGGTAAAACTTAAAAAAATACTATATTTATTAGGTTCGTTACCAAGAAAAATAATTCTACCGCCTTCTAGCGATTTTTCTTAACTTGCAGGTCGAACAAAAAATTGCTTTTTATGAAACCCATCATCGGTATCACGTTAGGAGATTACAACGGAATCGGACCCGAAGTAATCTTGAAATCCTTAGCCAGCCCACGCTTGCTAAAGTGGTGTACACCTGTGATTTACGGTTCTGCCAAGGTATTGGATTTTTACCGCCAAAAATTCGAATTAAAGGAATGGTCCATCGCGGTAATTAAAGAAGCATCCGAGGCAAAATCGGGTGAAAGCTTTGTCATCAACTGTTGGGACGACACATCGACGGTAGTAGAACCAGGAAAAGAAACGAAAGAAGCGGGAAAAGCAGCCTTTGATTGTTTAGAAAAAGCCGCAAATGACTTAGATCGTGGATTGATTTCTGCACTGGTTACGGCTCCTATCAATAAACACAATATCCAATCTGAAGACTTTACATTCCCGGGTCATACGGAATATTTAACCGATCGTTTCGAAGCTAAATCGTCTCTAATGATGATGGTTTCTGATGGTTTTAGAATGGGCGTAGCAACGGGCCATATTCCTCTATTAGAGGTTTCTAAGGCCTTAAACGCCGATTTACTTCGTACAAAAATCACTTTATTCTTAAAGAGTTTAAAGGAGGATTTCTCTGTAGACAAACCTCGATTAGCCGTATTAGGTTTAAATCCACACGCAGGAGAGGCAGGACTATTAGGTCAAGAGGAATTGGAAATTATTCAACCCGTTGTAGATGAATTTAGGTCGAAAGGAAACTTGGTTTTTGGTCCTTACCCAGCGGATGGATTCTTCGGAAAAGCGCAATTCAAGGAATTTGATGGCGTTTTAGGGATGTACCATGACCAAGGATTAATTCCTTTCAAATACATCGCCTTTGACTCTGGTGTAAACTTTACTGCAGGCTTACCCGTTATTCGTACTTCACCAGATCATGGTACAGCATATGATATTGCGGGTCAAAATGTAGCTGACCCAGGTTCATTCCTTCAGGCTTTATTTTTAGCTTTAGATCTCGTAAAAAACCGAATGAATGCGTAAAGTGTTAATCGTCGACGAGGTTCATCCTTCCATGGCAGAAGGGCTAACGAATCTGGGATTCGTGGTGGAAACGCGTACCGATTTAACTCTCGCTGAATTCACATCGGTTTTACCTACATATGGGGGTTTAGTCGTTCGAAGCAAATTTAAAATCACAGCTGAAATACTGAAAGACACCTCTTTGACTTTCATCGCGCGAGCAGGCGCAGGACTCGACTTAGTAGATGTAGATGCCTGCCTATCTCGGGGAATCGCGGTTTTTTCCGCTAATGAGGGTAATTCAGATGCAGTGGCAGAACATGTTATCGGTCAATTATTATCCCTAGCACACAAACTCCATACTTCTGATACCGAAGTTCGTCAAGGTTTGTGGGAACGGGAAGGTAATAGAGGATTTGAACTGAAAGGTAAGACCTTGGGGATAATCGGTTACGGTAACATGGGTAAAGCGGTTGCTTCACGCCTTTCTTGTTTCGGTATGAGCATTTTAGCCTATGATAAATACGCTCCTTCAGCCGATTTCCCAGCTACGATGGAGCAGATTTACGAACAAGCTGACCTGTTGAGTTTACACATTCCTTTGACATCCGAGACACGCGGATTAGTTTCCATGGAGTTTTTAAACTCATTCAGGAAGCCCATTATTTTGATCAATAGTTCCCGTGGGCCGATAGCTCCACTGGAACCTTTGTTATATGGTTTACGCACAGGCAAAATCAGGGGCTTGGCCTTGGATGTGCTACCGAATGAAAAATTGACTACTTGGTCACCGGTTGAAAAAGCGCTTTTCGCCGAAATAGCTGCTTATCCGGCGACTATTTTCAGTCCACACGTAGCGGGTTGGACGACAGAAAGTTATTATAAAATCAACGAGGTTTTGCTCGATAAAATAAAGGCACACTTTTCTCTATGAATTACCCTGTAAATCTTGCCGAAAAACTGGGCTTCAGCCAGGTAAAAGAGGAAATTAAGCAACTTTGTTTAAGTCAGATGGGACTGGAATATGCCGATAAAATGCGGTTTTCGGACCGGTTCCCTTTGGTCAAACAATGGGTGGAACAAGTCGATGAAATGAGCCGTGTTTTAGGTGAACATGGCGGCGAATTTCCCCAGACAGATTACTACGATTTACGTTCTTATCTAAATCCACTGCAGCTGGAAGGCCATTATCTATCAGCAGATGAATGGAGAGATTGGCAAAGGGCATTAACGGTTTTGTATGAAACCATCCGCTTTTTTGCGGCAATTGACTCTTCGGAATACCCTGAAATACATAAAATCACCCAGCATTTTCTGGCTAAAGGAGCTGAAAGCGATGGTGATTTCAGGCAAATCATTCCAATCATTCAAGATTTAGATCGCATATTTGATGTAAATGGTCAAATCAAGGAAACAGCCTCCCCTGCTTTAGGTGATTTACGACGCAAACGGATAGCAGAGGAGCAAGGTTTACGAAAAAAACTCGATTCGTATTTAAGCCAGGCCTACAAAGAAGGTTGGGTGAGCAAGGATTTTTCTTTGACCTTACGCAATGGCCGAATGGTGATTCCTTTAGCGACTGAGCACAAAAGGAAGATTAAAGGTTTCGTTCAGGATGAATCAGATACGGGGAAAACGGTTTTTTTAGAGCCCGCGGATGCGCTAGCGATGAATAATGAAATTAAGTCTTTAGAGTCAGCAGAACGTCGCGAAATCATCCAAATTTTATCGAAACTATCAGATCGCATTCGACCTTTAACGCCTTTTTTAGGGCATGCCTTTTCCTGGCTAGGTTTGATTGATTTTATTCGGGCCAAAGCCCTTTGGGCAAGCGCTCACCAAGCCATAAAACCGACGTTTATCCAAGATAAACCGATTGTCAATTGGACCGATGCGCGCCATCCCTTATTGGAGAAATCGCTCGAAAAAATTGGAAAAAAGATTAAACCCCTAAGCATTCGATTAGAAGACGATCGAAGAATAATGGTCGTTTCGGGTCCAAATGCAGGTGGTAAATCCGTAACGCTGAGTACTGTTGGCTTATTGCAATTCTTATTTCAATCTGGCTGTTTAGTACCCTTAGCAGAAGGCAGCACCATGGGCTTCTTCTCCCAACTCTTCTTAGATATGGGAGATGAACAAAATTTAGAAAACGAATTAAGTACCTATTCCTCCCATTTAAGTAATATGCGGTATTTCTTACAGCATGTGAACGAAAAGACCTTGATTCTTGTAGATGAATTTGGCACCGGGACTGAGCCCTCTTTAGGAGGAGCAATCGCAGAATCCATCTTAGAGAAACTAGCTGATAAAGGGTGCTATGGAGCGATAAACACGCACTTTGGTAACTTAAAAAGCTTAGCAGATCGCCAAAAAGGCCTATTCAATGCCGCGATGCGCTACGATACCGAGCACTTAGAACCCCAATTTATTTTGGATATGGGAAAACCGGGAAGCTCTTTTGCCTTTGAAATTGCCCAGAAAATTGGATTACCTAAAGCCATCATTGAAAATGCACGCAAGAAACTAGGCAAAAAACAGGTGGATTTTGACAAGTTATTGCTTGAAACAGAGACGGAGAAGCAGATTTGGGAGAGTAAAAATGCAAGTTTAGCTCTCGCTAATGAGCAAGCCCAATCGATTAAGGAAAACTATGAGCGCCTGAAGAATCACTTGCAAGAAGAGCAGAAGGCGATGTTAAACGCGGCGAAAGCAGAAGCAAAAAAAATCATTCAAGAGGCAAATCAACGCATCGAACAAACCATCAGACAGATTCGTGAGAAAGAGGCTGACAAGGAAAAGACGAAAGAGTTACGCGCTAATCTAGATAAATTTGTACAGAAAGAATTAAAAACCGAAGCTCCTTTGAAGGTTGTTTCAGAAACTCCCGGAATTGTTTACGCTAACTCCCCTATCGCTTTGGGCGATTGGGTGGTGATCAAAGGGAGTGGCGAGGAACCTACTTTGGGACAAATCATGGAACTTAAAGGGAAAGACGCGGTCATTTCTTTAGGAGCCATTCGCAGTACAATCAAATTGAATCGCCTCCAAAAAATCGTCCCGCCTAAACAACCCAAGAAAAGTACAGCTCCACTTCGCGGAATCGACATCAATGATCGCATGGCTCAATTTCAGCTCAAACTGGATATTAGAGGGAAGCGTGGCGAGGAAGTTTATGTTATTTTAGACCAATATATCAACGATTGTCTCTTGTTAGGCGTTCCAGAAGTTCAAATTTTACATGGAAAAGGCGACGGAATTCTTCGAAGCCTGATTCGTGAACAATTACGTCGATACCGAGAAATTAAAAACATAACTGACGAACATGCAGACCGTGGCGGTGCGGGAATCACCATCGTTACTTTTAAATGATCCGTTTATTTTCCTCCCTTATTGCCCTCTTTTTCTTGAGCAGCTGTATGTTGCAATATGCCGCTGGATTAAGCCAAATTCAGCAAGAAAAATACAAGGAAGCAACGTATAATTTTTCGGTGGCTTTAACAAAAGACCCCAAAAACCCCGAAATTTACTTCGCAAGAGCTTTCTCTCGAGGATCGATGGAGGAATATTCAGGTGCCATTTCTGACTTAACCAAAGCCATTCGACTAGATTCCACCAATGCAGATTACTATTTCTACCGGGGCTATTTCAAATCCAAACTCGGAAACGATAAAGGGGCCATTCGGGATTTCTCTAAATCGATTATTCGCTATCCCTATTATGCTGAAACCTATTATAACAGGGGAATAAATTTGATGCATTTAGGTTTAATCGAAGATGCCTGTTTAGATTTTAAGACGGCAATAGAGCTGGGGGATACGCTTTCGTTGAAATATCAAACTTCTTTGTGTAAAGAATAAAGCATAAAGAATAAAGGAGATTATAGATTATAGAGTAGAGAGTAGAGATGATGGTGAATGTTGAATGTTGTGAATGGTAGCAGTTTTTGCTTTGAAAGCCTGCGAAAAATCGTGTTATTTGTAGCTTATTTTTAAATTTTAACGATACATTATGTCTATTGCAAAAACCGGCGACAAGGTTGCCGTACACTACACAGGTAAACATACCGACGGTTCTATTTTTGACTCATCTGTAGGAAGAACTCCCCTTGAATTCCAATTAGGTTCAGGTATGGTCATCAAAGGTTTTGATGATGGCGTGACGGGTATGACCATTGGAGAGAAAAAAACCGTTGTTATACCAGCTGCTGAGGCTTATGGCGAACATTCTCCAGAAAATACCGTTACCTTAGAGCGCGCTCAAATCCCTCCTCACATCGAATTAGAATTAGGTGCTTCATTATCTATGCACCAAGATGGTGGTCATGTGGTAGAAGTAGTGATCACTGATTTAACAGACTCTCACGTAACATTAGATGCGAATCACCCATTAGCTGGTCGTGATTTAACATTTGAACTAGAATTAGTATCGATTTCATAAACTATGAAAATTAATTTGCGCTCCTTTGCCCCCCACGGGATTGTCCTATTGGGTTTCCTATTGATCGCTTTTATCTATTGTGGACCGGTTCTACAAGGTAAAGTATTGATTCAACACGATATTCAGCAAGCCCAAGCGGCGGCACAGGAGAGCTTACAATACAAGGAGAAAACTGGTGAGGATGCGTGGTGGACAAACTCGATGTTTGGCGGGATGCCTACCTACCAAATTTCCGGGTCATATCCCTATTCTATTTCTGCCAAAATCGGTTCATTCATAACCAATCTGCTTCCCAGTCCAGTCAATTTGCTTGTCCTGATGATGTTAGGAATGTATATTTTGCTGTGGACGATGGGAGCCTCTCCTATTTTAGGGTTCGCCGGGGCCGTTTTCTACGCCTTTGCGACCTATAACATGGTCATTATTCCGGCAGGTCATACTTCTAAAGTGATTGCATTAGCTTACGCTCCTATCGTTTTAGCGGGTGTGAAATTAGGCTGGGGAAATCGCAAATGGTTAGGCGCGGCTCTATTTACCATAGGAATGGCATTAGAATTATACGCTAACCACGTTCAAATTACCTATTACCTTTTCTTCATCATAGGATTTTACAAAATCTACACCTTATCACAAGCCATTATTCACAAAACAGTGGTAGAGTGGTTGAAGCGCGGATTATTACTAGGTTTAGGGCTTGCATTAGCACTGGGAACGCACTCCATGCGTCTTTGGAATAACTACGAATATGCAAAAGAAACGACGCGCGGCGCCTCCGAACTAAGCGCGAATAAATCACGTGGAGATGGTTTAGACCAAACCTACGCTTTCGATTGGTCTTATGGTATCGCCGAAACGGGTACTTTATTAATTCCCAATTTCATGGGAGGAGCTTCCGCGGGAGATTTAGGAGGAACGTCCTCAAACACCTACCAAACGATGTCAAACGCGGGAATTCCTGACGAACAGGCCTTAGGATTTGTGGAAAAAGGACCGGCCTATTGGGGAGATCAAAGCTATACGGCGGGCCCAGCTTATGCAGGAGCCTTGGTCATCTTCTTATTTTTGTTTGGTGCCTTCTTCATCAAATCTGCCGAAAAGTGGTGGATCATTGGATTCACAGCCTTATTCATCACCTTCTCTTGGGGTAAATATTTCTTCTTCAATGGAATTTTATTTCAATACTTCCCCCTATTCAACAAGTTCAGAGCCATTACGATGGTCCTTTCCTTCGTTCAATTAGGTTTTGTAAGCTTGGGAATTCTGGGCTTAATTCGATTCATTCAGCAAAAATCCAGCTGGTCTGAAATTAAAAAACCCTTACTGTATGCGGCCGCATTAAGTGGTGGCCTTGCGTTATTTTTTGGGATGGCACCCGATTTATTCTTTGATTTTAAAGGACCCAACTTTGGAGGAGCTATAATTCAGGACACGGCGCTTAATAACCAAATTTGGCGATCTATTCAGCTTGACCGAATCGAATTGTTTCAGTCTGACGCCTTCCGGAGTTTCTTTATTGTTTTAATTGGGGCAGGTATTTTAGGTCTAGCCAGTACCGGTAAAGTAAAAAAATCAATCTGGCTAATTGCTTTAGTGCTGCTTGGCATTTTTGATTTAACCCCTGTTGCGAAACGCTATTTTGGAAAAGATTTCTTTGTTTCTAAAGCCTCTTTAGAGGAACAAATCTTACCCACTCCAGCAGATCAAAAAATCTTACAGGATTCATCACACTACCGCGTGGTAAATGTGGCGACGAACTTTATGAGTGATGCGACTACATCTTATTACCACCAATCATTAGGCGGTTACCACGCTGCTAAATTACGTCGTTACCAAGAATTAATAGAGAAACAATTCACAGGTAATCCAGGGCAAATGAACATCCTGAACATGCTGAATACGAAATACATTTTAAGCCCTGATTCAACTGGTCAATTAGCTCCACAAACGAATCCAGGAGCCTTAGGCAATGCTTGGTTTGTTTCGACAGTAAATGTCGTCCCTACAGCGGATGACGCCTTGAATGGAATTGGCAAAATTGATCCACGCAACGTGGCTTTGGTAGAGCAAAAAGACGCTGGATTCGTCCCTGCTAAGGACTACAAAACGGATGGCATTATTCAACTGACAGATTACAAACCCAACCATTTAACCTATACTTCTGATTCTAAGCAGGCGGCCTTTGCGGTGTTCTCGGAAATCTATTACCGCGGAAACAAAGACTGGAAGGCTTATATTGATGGAAAAGAAACAAATCACGTTCAAGCGGATTATATATTGCGTGGTTTAGCCATTCCGGCAGGAAAACATACGATTGAATTTAAATTTGCACCTGTATCCGTAATTACAGGAAATAAAATTGACTTAGGAGCTTCGATCGCGATGCTTTTATTTATTGCATTTGCTTTTTACCAAGCCTCTAAGGCCAAAAAAGAAACGATATGATCTACTCTATGACGGGCTTTGGAAAATCCCAAAAAGAACTCCAAGACCTGCAAATCCGTGTCGAAGTTAAAAGTCTTAACTCGAAGTTTACGGATCTATTTTGCCGTCTTCCTAAATCGCTATCAGCCAAAGAAATTGATATCCGCAATTACCTTACCCAGCAATTAGAGCGTGGCAAAATAGAACTGAATCTGCATCTTCAAAAGAACAATGAGAATGTAGAACGAAGTATTTTGCCACAAGCCCAAATAGTAACCTATTTCACGGAATTAAAACGATTAGCATCTGAATTAGGCATCAAAAACATGGACGAAAACGCTTTGTATTTGCAAGCCATGTCAATGCCTAGCTTGAATTCAGCTGATCAAACACAAGACGAGGAGGAAGAAATCGAAGCACTTTGGAAGGTCGTTTTTGAAGCCGTTCAAGAAGCCATAAAAGAATGTAAAGAATTTCGCGCCCGTGAAGGAAAGGTAGTCGAAGACAAATTCCGTGAATACATTACCTCTATCAAATCAGGTCTGGCACAAGTTATAGAGCAAGACAAAGTCCGTATGCCGGGTATACGTGAACGGATGCGTAACGCTCTGTTAGAACTAGGTTTAAAAGAAGATTTCGACAAAAATCGCTTCGAACAAGAAGTAGTTTACTACATCGAGAAGTTTGATATTTCCGAAGAAAAAGTACGTTTAGCGACTCACCTAGATTACTTTATCGAAATTCTAGAAGAAGGAAATGGAAAGAAACTCAACTTTATGGCCCAAGAAATTGGACGTGAAATCAACACCATTGGCTCGAAAGCAAATGATTCAGCGATTCAGCGATTAGTCGTAAATATGAAAGATGAGCTGGAGAAGATTAAGGAGCAGACGGCGAATGTTTTATAATTGCGAAGCAATTTTATAAATAAAGCATAGAGCATAAAGCACAAAGAAAAAATTTGGCATAAAAAAGGGAGCTTCGCTCCCTTTTTTGATACGTATATGAAATGTTTCTTTTACGGTTGCGAAGCAACCTCCTACATTATTCTTTGTGCTTTATTCTTTAAAGTATAATCAACGCAATACCAGCACACCCTAATCCAATCCCCACCCACTGTTTCATCGTCAACTTTTCTTTAAAGAAAATCAAGGCTGTCACGGCACTTAAAAGAATCACCCCTAGGTTGTAGATAGTCAAAACCACTGCTCCATTTTGTTGGTAAGCATCTAAGGCTTTAAGCAAAAAGTAGAAAGAAAAGAAGTTAGGGAGACCCAGAGGAATAGCGGCTAAAACTGAACGTAAAGACCAAGTCACTCCTCCGGTGATGGTCCAATAGACCAACACAATAGCGGAAGTTGCCATCGAGCCGAGTAAAAGCATCAAGGTAAAGGAAATACTGCCGCCTACTTGCTGAACGATCGCAGCATTCAAATAATTAAAGGCTGTATTCGTGATTCCATAGGCTAAAAAAACGGCAACCAACGCCCAAATAACTGGTTTTTGGACAGAACCTGCACCAGATGGACTGCAGAAATAGATGGCCGCGAAGGACAAAATGAGTCCTGCAATCACAGATAAAGTCAAATCCCCTCCGGTCTTCCAAATGAATAGATTCACCATCACCGGAATCACAAGCGAGATATTATTTGCTAAAGAGGTAGGTGCCATGCCATTTTTTACAGTCGAATAGCCTGACAATAAGAAGGTAATCACAAATCCAACTCCAATACCTAAGATCCCCAAAGAATAACCTGATGAAGGCCAATGAAAAGGTATGGCATCCATTTGGTGGAAATACCCCGTCAGGAAACAAACGGGGTAGTTTAATAGAATGGCAATTCGCGTATCAATATTGAATTTTGCATGAGCCCGAAAATTCACCAACAACAATACGGAGAATACAATGGTTAAAACGAGAGCTAACATCTTATGAATTCTTTACAAGGTCTTCTAAAAGTGCCACATACTCCGGCGAATTATTTAAGCTTTCTACTAACTGCCAATGCTCACCACCTGCTTCCTCAAATAATTCTTTATACTCCTCGCCTACCTCAATCGTGGTTTCTAAACAATCCGCAACGAACGCGGGTGAGAAGGCTAAAATCTTCTTCTTACCCTCTTTAACTAACTTCTTGATGGTTTCATCCGTGTAAGGTTGTAACCAAGGGTCACGACCCAGACGGCTTTGGAATGCGGTACCAAATGTTCCCGGTTTTAATCCCATCTCCTTCGCAATCAAGCGTGTTGTTTCATGGCATTGTGCCCGGTAGCAATTATGATTCTTTTCAGTAATGGTATCACAACAAGTTCCAAAAACGCAGGTATTCTTGGTGATATCTCCTTTACGGATATGGCGTTCAGGAACGCCATGATAAGAGAATAAATAGTAATCGAAATCAACGTCTTTTTGGTAGTTCGCGGCTTTATCAGCGAAGTATTTGGCAAAAATCGGATGCTGGTAAAAATAGCTCACGATCGACAGAGACGGTATAATTTGCCAATCAGCTAGTATTTCCATCACACGCTCATACACCGAACCTGTCGTTGCTGAAGCATATTGTGGGAAGAAGGGAATGACGATTAATTTCTTCAAATTTGCCGACTGCATTTCGGCCAAAACGGTCTTCAAATCCGGACTTTGGTAACGCATCGCCAGTCGAACCATATAACCTTCTCCTAAGTTAGTGGCTAAAGAAGCACAAACATCTTCACCATAAAACTTCAACGGAGAACCACGCTCTTCCCATAACTCTTGGTAGATTTTCGCTGATTTAGGTGCTCTAAATGGAGCAATGATTCCATTCACCAAGAGGTAACGGAAAGGATAAGGAATGTCAATGACACGACCATCCATCAAAAACTCCCGTAAATACTTGCGTACACTGGAGGTACCTGGATCATCTGGAGTTCCCAGGTTCACTAATAAAACACCGATCATAGTTCTAATTAAAGCACAAATTTGTGCCTAAAAAACTAGAATACCCAACCTTCGGGTGTAATTTTTGTTCGGGTGGGTGATTCAATACAAGGTACTTTATCTTGGCAACCTACAGAACCTGGAGGACAAGCATAAGTCTCTCCGGGAATAATTGAAATAATTGGTAATTCACCTGCAGGAATATCTTTTCTACGATCAATAATAAATATCTTCTTGCGAACAGCAAATACATTAAAGATTCCTAGAACTCGCTCTGTAGGCTTAGTTAAGGACTTAATATTTAGACTAAATCTGGTTTCCGCAGGGACATCAAAAAGCGAACCAGAAGACTGAACTTGAGATATCAAAGATTGATAAAATGCAAAGGCATTTTTCGTAATCGAACGTTGTTCCAATCGGAAATAATAAGGTGTCCAATTATCGAAAGGAATACGGGCTACTTGGCGTCCCACCACACGTTGTCCATTCGTTAATACATCTGAGAACACGTTCAGGTCATTGTTCGTTGTTATGTCCCAACAATTTCCATCGCACATATAATTCAAAATGGCATCTGTAGGAAATTTAGGTTGTACACAATCCAACTTTTTAAAATCATATTTTCCTCCATCTGTACAAGTAGCACAAAGACCAATCTTCTCATAATGTTTCCAGTTCCAAAGGTAATAATCACCCTCAGTAGGCAAGTCTTTGAAATCTAAGTATACTGTAAATCCGGCCCTACGCACATCCACTTTATCGTATTGATCAAAAGTCTCAAAACGGGTAATTGCATTTTCGATTTCTGGAACCGCTTTCATTGTCTCAGCCGAACTTTCATAGATTTGACCGGTCAACATCTTCACATTTAACTTGTAGGTAGAACCTACCTTACCTAAAAATCCTTTAGGTGGATAATAAGTACCCAAAGGGGTTCCTTCTGTAAATACGGTTTGAGTACCATTTTGATCAATAACAGTCACTATTGCTTTCGAAATAGGGAGTGCTAACTGGGATTGCAAACGATTAGAAGAACTTGTTAAACGCACTTTACTTAATTCCGGATCATCTGAAATATCTGCTTCGATGGTGGTAAATGAGGTAGCATCAATTTGCACAAAATCCTTAATGGGATTCACGCAAGCCCAAGTCACAACACCAAGTAGTAACAAATAGAAAAGTATATTTTTAGTAGATAAAGACATATTACAAGAATTTGAAATTATAGGTTAACGAGATAAACGGAGCAGCAAACACACTTAATTCGTACGCTCTCAACCCATTCTTAGTGGATTTAAAGAAGACTGAATAGGGGTTTTGACGACCATATAAATTATAGATCGTAAATACCCAGCTTCCTTCCCAACGTTGTTTTCTCATAGAGGGATTATTAATAGTCCAAGAGAAATCTAATCGATGGTAATCTCTTACCCGGTCATTATTACGTGCAGCAAAAACGGGGAATTTTTTACCTCCAATCTCATAGGATCCAGAAGGAGAAGAGAAAGGACGACCCGTATTATAGGCAAATGTAAAGGAGAAGCTATGGTGTGTAGTGGGTTGAATATTCAACATCATGTTAAAGGTATGCGGCTTGTCATAATTCGTGGCAAACCAGTCTCCACCATTGATAGCTTGCACTTCAGGGTAATCGCCTATCATTTGATTAAAGGCTCTAGCATAGGTATAAGATACCCAACCAGACACTTCTCCTTTTTTCTTCTGCATCATCAACTCCATCCCATAAGCTTTGCTTTTACCTGTAATTAATTGGGTCTCAATATTCGGATTTAATTGCAAATTAGCTCCTGAAACAAAATCCAAGGTATTTCTCACGTCACGATAATAGGTTTCAATGGAAGCTTCATAGACATTTTCATTGAAGGTTTTAAATAAACCTAAAGACAGAAAATCACTCTGTTGTGGTTTAATAAATGTATCAGCCGTCTTCCAACGTGAAGTCGGTAAAGGTGTCGTATTATTCGATAATAATTGGAAGAATTGCTGTTGGCGGTTATAACCAAATTTCATCGTAGTATTCTCTGCTAACGAATATTTCATCGTTAAACGAGGTTCCAATCCTCCGTAAGAAGCCATAATTTCTCCATCTGAATAGGATGTTTTCTTGACAATCGAACTTAAGGAAGGAACCTGACCAGGCACATATTCATTAATCGTTCCTGCTCCCATTCGGTAATATTGTGAATAACGAAGACCTGCTTGAAGTGTAAATTTGGGACTAATAGTCCACTCATCATCGGCAAATAGACCTAATTCATAGGACTGCTCTAAGGGCAATTTAACCGTCGCAACTCTGGAAACAACTCCTTCATTCAAATTACCGGGATCGATGTCGTAACGTGTTCCTGTGATACCAAAATTCATTTTATGGTTATCGCGCGGTTGGTAATCAAAACTAGCCGTCAAATTGCGGTATAAGATCGATGAATTTAAATCAATTGTATTCACCGTATCTGGAGCAAAAGTTTTCGTTGAGTAATCCGTAAGGGATCCACTCACCATCATGTTTAACTTCGGTGAGAAATAGTGATTCCAATGTATAGCCACATTTTTATGGCCATAATTAAAGGAAGTTTGCTTCGCGACTACGTTCTCAATTGAAAATAGGGAATCTACGCGGTAATAATCATGACTTAAATAGGTCGAAAGCGAAATCGTATTTTTCGTATTAGGCCGGTAATAAATCTTCGTAGCTACATCAGAAAAATTCGCACGTAGGTTTTTTAAATAATCAGGTGCAAACCATTTGAACATAAAATCATTCACAGAAAGACGTCCCGCCACTAAAACAGCTAATTTTTCCTTTATAATCGGAATTTCAGCCATTACTCGGTTAGAGACCAAACCAATACCACCTTGCATTTTAAACTTATCCGTATTCGGTTCGATCATTTTAATGTCCAAAACCGAAGCGGTACGACCACCAAAACGAGAGGGAACACCCCCTTTGTACAATTCTAAATCACGAATCGCATCGGAAGCAAAGACTGAGAACAAACCAAACATGTGTGTCGGGTTAAAAATGGGGGTATCATCGATATAGATGAGGTTTTGGTCCACATTCGAACCCCTAATATTCAATCCATTTGCACCTTCACCCACAGAGGAAACGCCAGGCAATGATTGCAAACTGCGAATCACATCCACCTCTCCCATCATCGTAGGTAGTTTCTTAATTCCTTTTAAACTAAGCACAGTAACACCCAAAGAAGGTGTCTGAATATCACGCTTCGTCGCCGCACTCGAAACAATTACTTCTTCTAATTGCTTCGTTACGTTGTTTAATTCCACATTTAATTCCGTATTCGCTTTTACGTAAATTTTTGTTCGGTACGGATTATATCCTACATAACTGACTTTGATTACCCATTCGCCATAGGGAACATATACCCGAAAGCTTCCAGTGGTATCTGTGCTTACACCTGACTTTTTAAAATCTACTGAAATATCAGCGCCTTTTAATGGCTCGCCTGTAGAGGCATCGATTACTTTACCGAAAATGGCCGGAAGCGAGGTAGTTTGTGCAATGCTTTGATGCGAAAGGGCAAATAGAAGCCCTAGGCAAAAGACTCTGGGTAAGAGTTTGATCATAGAATATAGGTTAACAGAAGCAACGCCGTAAATAAACAAAAAAGAAAGGAGATTCCTTACATGAAAAGCGACCAAAGTGCGGATATTGCGACGAAAATCAGGGCAAAGGGGGTCAGCACTTTCCAGCACAAATACATCAATTGATCTACCCTAAGACGCGGTAGCGTCCACCTAACCCACATTTGGATAGCAATGAGTATATAGGCTTTTAACATGAGCCAAACAAAACCAATCAGGGCAGCATACATCGTACCTGGCTCGCCATTTGTCCAGTCAGCTAATCGAACCGATCCTATATTAGGAAAAGGAGAATACCAAGAACCCCAAAACAAAATTACCCCTAATATGCTCACCAGAAGCATCATACCGTATTCCGATAAGAATAATAGCGCCCAGCGCATACCGGCATATTCCGTATGAAACCCACCAACTAATTCCGATTCTGCTTCAGGAATATCGAATGGAGCTCGATTCGCCTCTGCTAAAGAGGCAATGAAATAAATGATAAACAGAAAGAAAAACAAAGGCATCCGAACCACATTCCAGCTTAAAAAACCACCAACCTGCGTTACCTCAATGTCTATTCTTTTTAAACCGAACAGGTATTGCGGTTCCGCGGCGAAAATACCCTGCTGCACCGATATTTCTTGTAAATTCAATGATCCTGAAATGAGTACAACGCACAAAAGTGTTAGTCCAAGAGGTATCTCGTATGAAACCAATTGAGCTGCAGAACGAATAGCCCCTAACAAGGAATACTTGTTATTCGAAGTCCATCCTGCCAATAATATGCCTAAACTATCTAACGAAACGATCCCCATCAAGAGCATCAATCCCATTTCAGTTTGACTGCCTTGCAAGAAAGTGCCAGAACTCAATGGGATGACCGCAAATGCCCCAAAAACGGACAAAAATATAATCCAAGGGGCAAATAGAAATAATCGCTTTTGAGCGTTTTCAGGGACAATATCTTCCTTTTGAAATAACTTCAATAAATCCGCAAAAACCTGGAGTAAACCCCATTTACCTACCTCCATAGGCCCTAATCGATCCTGCATAAAAGCAGATAGCTTTCGCTCCACGTAAACGCCAATCACGACATTTACGGTCAACAAAAGCAAACAAACGATCAGCGCGATCCACATTAGTTAATTTGATTAAGGGCTTGTAAGAAATCGGCCTTTAAATCCTCTATAGATTCTAAACCCACAGCAACGCGGACTAATCCATCTGTAATACCTAAGGCAGCTTTTTCTTCCGCTGGTAATTTCGAATGGGTAGTAGAAGCAGGATGGGTAATAATCGTACGAGAATCACCTAAATTAGGCGAAATTGACGCAATTTTCAATAACTTACTAAAAGCCACTACTTTTTCAAAGCCACCTTTTATATCGAGGGTTAAAATTCCGCCTCCGTATTTCATTTGTCGTTTCGCTAATTCATATTGCGGATGCGATTTCAAATAAGGGTATTTGACATTATTCAAGGCTTTGTGTCCTTCTAAAGCTTCCGCTAAGGCCATCGCATTTTCAGAATGCTTCTGCAATCTTAAATCCAACAATTCCAAACTCTTCGACAATACCCATGCATTAAATGGTGACATCGATGGGCCAGTATGACGTGCAAAGAAGCGAATCTCGTCGATATATACCTTCTTACCACAGATCACACCACCTAAGACACGGCCTTGGCCATCAATGTATTTCGTAGCCGAATGAATCACTAAATCTGCTCCTAAATCCAATGGTGTTTGTAAGATAGGCGTCGCAAAACAGTTATCCACGGCTAAAATCAAGTCTTTCCCCTCTTTTAAAGCGGCTAATTCTTTCAAATCAATCAGCTCTAAACCCGGATTCGAAGGAGATTCGCAGAATAAAAATTTCGTATTAGGCTTAATGGCTGCTTTCCAAGCTTGGATATCAGCACCAGGAACAAAAGTGCATTCAATACCCCATTTAGTGGTAATCTTCGTCAAAATTTGGATACACGAACCGAACAAAGCATTAGATGCTACTACATGATCACCTGCTTTTAATAGACCAGCCATCGAAGCAAAGATCGCTGCCATTCCCGTAGCAAAAGCTATTCCGTCTTCTGCATTCTCTAGCATATTCATCTTTTCCACGAACTCATCCACATTGGGGTTCATATAACGAGAGTAGATGTTGCCTGACATTTCGTCCGCAAAAATCGCTCTCCCCTGCTCTGCATCCTCAAAAGTAAAGCTAGAAGTTAAATACAAGGGAACCGAGTGTTCTCTATTTTGAGATCTTTCTGCTTGAATACGGATAGCTTTGGTCTGTTTTTGCATAATCTTCCATTAATAATCTACAAAATTAATAGAATACCCGTGAAATCCGCCTTAGGTGAACGACTATTTTACTGCCCTGATTCAGCACCCTACAATAACTAAATTATTTAAAGATTATTGAGTAAATTTCGTAGAACTAAGCCTTGTTAAAAAAACAATAATAACCTATGAAAAAATTGATTATCCCCTTTTTAAGCTTGTTTTTAGCGATCGGATTGCAGAGCGTGCAAGCTCAAAAATGGACCAACCTATTTGATGGAAAATCCTTTAAAGGTTTCAAACAACTCAATGGACAGGCCAAATACGAAGTAAAGGATGGCGTTATGGTGGGCACCACCGTAGCGAATACCCCTAACTCCTTTATGGCTACCGAACAAGAATACGGTGATTTTATCTTGGAGTTTGATGTCAAAGTAGACAACAAGATGAACTCAGGGGTTCAATTCAGGAGTTTATCTATCCCTGAATACCAAAACGGACGCGTTCATGGATACCAAGCAGAAATCGACCCCTCCACAAGAGGATGGTCAGGTGGTATTTACGATGAATCAAGACGTGGTTGGTTAGCTCACAACGAACTAAAACCAGAGGCAAAGAAAGCCTTTAAATTAGGGGATGTTTGGAACCATTACCGCATCGAGGCTATCGGAAGCACGATTCGCACGTGGATTAATGATTATCCTGTGACTTATTTAGTGGATGATATGACGGCAAAAGGATTTATCGCTTTTCAAGTACATGCTATTTATGGTGAGATGAAACCCGGCATGCAGGTGATGTGGAAAAATATCCGCATCCAAACAGGAAAGGACATGCAACCCCGTCCTTTGGATAACCGATTTGTAGTTGATAACTATACTTTAAATAACATCTCTCCACAGGAGCAAGCGCAAGGATTCCGACTTTTATTCAACGGAAAAGACTTGACTGGTTTCCGTTCAGCATTTAAAACCACGGCTCCTCCATCTGTTTGGACCGTAGAAGAGGGAACATTGCACGTGAATAGCTCAGGTGGAAAAGAATCAGGAAATGGTGGAGATATTTTGACCAATGACAAATTCTCCGCGTTTGAATTAACCTTTGATTTCAAACTAACGGAGGGAGCTAATTCTGGAGTGAAATATTTCGTAAACGAATCGTATAATTCAGGCATGTCAGCGATCGGCTTGGAATACCAAATTTTGGACGATGCAAAACACCCAGATGCAAAACTAGGTACAGTAGGAAACCGTACATTAGCTAGTTTGTACGACATCATTCCATCCAATAAAATCGATGGTCGTTTCCAAAAGAAAATAGGCGAATGGAATCAAGGTCGAATTATTGTGTATCCCAATAATATTGTTCAACACTGGTTGAATGGCTTTAAAGTAATCGAATATGAACGCAAGAGCAATATTTTCAAAGTGCTAGTGGCGCATAGCAAGCATAAAGTGTGGGATGGTTTTGGCATGCAAGATTCAGGACCTATCCTTTTTCAAGAGCACGGAGATTCGGTATTCTATAAAAACATCAAAATCAGAGAAATTAAATAAACCAACCTATGGAAAGAAGAGAATTTTTACACAAAGGTGCCCTAGCTTCTCTAGGTACTTTAGCATTTAGCCCAAAATCGTACAGCAAGATTCTTGGTGCAAACGACCGCGTTCGAGTAGCTTGCGTAGGTTTTTCTGATCGCCACCGTGCCTCACACGTTCCTCCTTTTAAGGCTTTGGCTAAAGGAATGAACTTCGAAATGGTCGCTCTATCAGATCTTTGGAACCGCCGCAGAGAGGAAGGAAAAGCCTTTTTAGAGAAAGAATTAGGCGGATCTATCCAGACATACAGAAATAATGAGGAATTGTATTCTGCGAAAGGCATTGATGCCGTTTTTATCTCTACTGCTGACTTCCAACACGCTTTACACACCATTGAGGCGGTAAAAGCGGGTTGCGATACCTACACAGAAAAGCCATTAGCGGAAACGATGGAAGATAACCGTGCCGTTTTAAAGGCGGTGAAAGAATCTGGCAAAATCGTTCAAATTGGTTCTCAACGTCGCTCAGGTGAAAACTATTGGGCTGCAGATGAATTCATCAAGTCAGGTAAATTTGGCGATATCAAAATGGTGGAATTAATGTGGAACGTCAATCAACCAGGTCGTTGGAGACGCCCAGAATTAACGAGCATCTTAAAAGAATCAGATATCGACTGGAAACGTTTCTTAATGAATCGCCCAGCAGATAAATTCGATCCCCGTAAATACTTAGAATACCGCTTATTCTGGCCTTATTCATCCGGAATCCCAGGACAATGGATGTCTCACCAAATCGATACAGTACACTGGTTCTCCGGTTTATCTCACCCGAATTCGGTTGTAGCCAATGGCGGAATTTACCAATGGAACGATGGCCGTGTCAATGCGGATACGATGACTGTCGTATTTGACTATGGAAAAGGCAACAAAGGATTCCAAGTTCAATTCACGTCTCGTTTCTCTAATTCAGCAGGTGGAACAAAAGAAATCTACTACTCAAACGGTGGTGAATTAAACCTTGATACGAATACCATCTCGCCTAACGGAGGTCTTCGGGAACGCGAAGCAAAAGCAATGGGCCTTCAAGCGAACTTATTACCAACGATGAAAATCGAAGGCGCAAAAGTAGCTACGGATGCAGATACAGGTGGAGATATCTTAACTTTCAACCACGTGAAAAACTGGATGGAATGTGTACGTTCTCGTAAAACGCCTAACGCTCCTATCGAAGCTGGTTACCAACACTCCATCGCAACCATCATGTCTAATGCGGCTTACCGCACGGGACAACGCGTTACTTTCGATGAGAAAACGCAAGAAGTAATGGCGGGAGATAAGGTGTTTAAGTACTAGACTGTGGGCAGTGGACAGTCGGCAGTGGACAGTCGGCAGTGGACAGTGGACAGTCGGCAGTGGACAGTAATCAAAATGGGGGCGCAAGCCCCTTTTTTGTTTAGTAGATTAAAGATAATAGAGTAGAGAGTAGAGAAGGTGGACGAATTAGTTGGAACCAATAAAGAAGCAAAAGCTCTTTTTTGATGATTAATGTAAATAGATAGGTTATACTGCTGTAGTATTGAGTTTATTCTTTGTGCTTTATGCTTTATGCTTTAATAAGATTTTGTAAATTGCAGAATAATAGACTCCCCCCTCTATGGCCATCATTTCGACTAAATCAAAAAAGGACTTATACTTGCACGTCGCAATCTTAGTGACGTTATTCTTAGTATTGTTTTTTGGTTTCTTTTTTGTGTATTTACCCTGGAGCACGCATCATGGAGAGACCATTAAAGTGCCTAATTTAAAAGGAATGTCGATGGATAAGATGGAGGAATCGGTCGATGCGAATAACCTAGAATACGAGATTTCAGATTGTACTTTCGTGGCAGATAAGCCTCCATTGACCATCTTGTCACAGTATCCATTGCCTAATGCCTTAGTCAAATCAGGTCGTAAGATCTACATTACCATTAATTCTGAAACGCCTCCTACGATTCGAATGCCTAATTTAATTGGGTTATCGGTGCGTAGTGCGGAGCAACAATTGATCATTGCCGGATTGAAAAAAGGGATCGTGCATCAAGTGAATGATCCGCGTTTGAAAGAGGTAATTGACATGCAGGCTTTGGGACGAAAAATAGCGGCTGGAAGCAGTATTCCTAAGGGTACTGAGGTCGATTTGTTTATCGGAAATGGAACGGCGGATGCGGAGATTGAATTACCCGATTTAATCGGAAAACCATTAGATGAGGTGTCGATTATTTTGGCAGGAATGAATTTAAAATTAGGCCACGTGACTTACGAGGCAAATAGTGATTTAACAGCTGGAACCGTATTCAAACAGACTTGTGCGACTTGCGATGGAACGAGTATTCATCCGGGAGACACGATTGATGTTTGGGTAGTGGGTGACGGAAATAACGAATAAGATGGATATTACAATTGAAGAATTAAAAGAGCGCTTAGATAAAGGCGAAAAATTGAATTTAATTGACGTGCGCGAGGAATATGAATTCGATGAATTTAATATTGGAGCGACGTTGATTCCTTTAGGCGAATTGCCGGATCGTTTAGACGAGATTGCTCACCTTAAAAATGATGAAATTCTCATCCATTGCCGCTCCGGAGCTCGTTCAGGCCGTGCAAAGGACTATTTAACAGCAGAAGGCTACACAAATGTACGCAATGTATTAGGCGGAATGATGGCGTGGCAAGCAGCTGGATATTAAGATGACTGCTTCGGATTTCAAGGCTGAATTAAACCATTTAAACCTCTTAGATATACGAACGCCCAGAGAATGGGATGACTTCAATCTAGGAGGTTTTCACATATCATTGGATACGCTTTTAGAGCGTATCGATGAAATTTCTCAAGCGAAAAATTGGGTAATTATCTGCTATAATGGGACACAGAGCTTGATTGCTTTGCGTTTATTGAAGGCCAAAGGCTTTACAAAAATCGATCACCTCGAAGGCGGACTCGAAGCCTACCTAAGCCTCTAATAACTTTAAAATTTCGACAAATGCATTCGATGGATGCAAATAGATAAACTCGTCTTGGTTTCTGAACCAAGTCATCTGTTTTTTCGCATAATGGCGATTGTTGCGCTTTAATAAGCGAACCATTTCCTCCTCATCGTATTCTCCCCTCAAGAACGCATAAACCTCTTTGTATCCTAGCGTTTTCAAGGCATACAAATGCTGCTTGTCCTCGAAAGCACGCGCTTCGTCCACTAAGCCAGCCAAAAGCATTTGATCCATCCGTAAGTCGATTCGTGTATATAATTCTTCCCTAGGACGTTCTAGGCAAATCTTGATGACTTGAAAAGGTCTGGCTGGTTTTTGAGCTAGTCTAAATTCAGAATAGGGTTTACCAGTTGAAAGACATACTTCCAGTGCGCGCACTACACGTTGTGGATTTTTAGCATCTACCTGTGCCGCATAAACAGGATCTAATTGCTTCAATTCCATAAATAACGCCCATAGCCCTTCTTTTTCCAAACGCCTATTCAGTGTCTCCCGCAAAGTTAAATCTGCTTCAGGCATCACGTCTAAACCTTCCATTAAAGCCTTCAAGTATAATCCTGAGCCACCAGTAGCAACTACCACATCATGCTTTTTGAAAAGTTTCATTAATAACTTCATCGATTCACGCTCAAAATCCCCGGGAGAAAAATAGTCCTCCACCGAATGTGAATCCACAAAATGGTGGGTTACTCCACCCTGCTCATCTGCAGAAGGTTTGGCTGTTCCGATGGAAAGTTCTCGGTAAAATTGACGGGAGTCCGCTGAAATAATGTCCGTCTGTAGGTGCTTCGCTAAATCCACACAAAGTGCAGTTTTACCCACAGCCGTGGGACCTACAATGACGAGCAATATTTTATCTGATTTTTTCAATGATTAATAGGTATTTTTCTTTCCGTACCATTTCCGGCCAGAACTTGCTTTATCGAAAGAGCGAGCAGGTTTAGCGTCTTTTGAAGCCGCAACTGGAGCGCCGGAACGAGAACCACCGCCGTGACGTGATTGACCTTGCGGTTTTTTGGCCGCTTTCTCTACGTGCAAGACTTTCATCGGGTATTTGTGTGCTTCAATGACTGGAATCTTCTTCCCTATCAATTTCTCGATGTCTTTCAAATACGCTTTCTCCTCGATATCACAGAATGAAATCGCAGCCCCTTTCGCCCCTGCACGACCGGTACGGCCGATACGGTGTACGTAGGTTTCAGCGATATTTGATAATTCATAATTAATGACAAATTCTAATTCGTCGATATCAATACCACGTGCGGCGATGTCTGTGGCGACTAACACACGCGTAGTTTGCGCTTTGAAGTTTTTAAGTGCTGTTTGGCGAGCGTTTTGGGACTTATTCCCATGAATCGCTTCTGCCTTGATGCTCGCTTTCAAAAGCATTTTCACCACCTTGTCTGCACCATGTTTGGTACGAGTAAAGACAAGGGCCGTTTTAATGGAGGTATCTTGTAAGATATCGAGCAATAGGTGATTCTTATTGCCTTTATCTACAAAATAGACCGATTGATTTATGATTTCAACCGTAGAAGAAACCGGTGTTACCGAAACAGAAGCCGGGTTTTTCAAGATACTTCCCGCTAGTTTTACGATTTCAGGTGGCATGGTAGCGGAGAAGAATAAAGACTGGCGTTTGTGTGGCAAGGCGGCTAATAATTTCTTCACGTCGTGAATGAAACCCATATCGAGCATGCGATCCGCTTCATCCAAGACAAAGTATTCTACATCTGCAATGGATAGCAAACGCTGATTCATTAAGTCCAAAAGGCGTCCAGGCGTCGCAATCACCACATCAGCTCCGCTGCGAATGGCAGATACTTGAGGACTTTGGCCTACTCCTCCAAAAATAACCGCATACTTTAAGTCCGTATGACGCGCATAGGCTCTGAAACTTTCGCCTATCTGAATAGCTAACTCCCTGGTAGGAGTCACAATCAAGGCGCGGATTCTCTTATTTTTTGAAAACGATTTATTCTCTTCTAAAAGTTGAATGATGGGCAGCGTAAAGGCTGCCGTTTTACCTGTACCGGTTTGGGCGCAACCTAATAAATCCGTGCCACGAAGGACAATAGGAATCGATTGGGCTTGAATAGGTGTGGGATTTGTATAACCCTCTTCTTTGAGCGCCTTTAAAATAGGCTCAATGAGGTGCAATGATTCGAATGACATATAACTGTATAAAGATGTGTTATGAGCAATGAAATACTAACAAACATCCTCATAATGTGGCGCAAAGGTACGCCTTTTATTTAACAGATTCGTTTAAATGACCTAATGCTGTTAAAACCTGCTTGATCTCCTCCCCCTTTTGGGTGCCAATTAAGACCGCCTCACCTTTTTTAAATTGTAGCTGCAGACCTACATTTCCAGCGACATTATACACTAAACCCTGACCATTAAAACCGTATTTAATACCCCAACCGCCATATTCCTTTAAGGGACTGTAGGTTCGTATATAGCTTGCTGTAATTGTTTCCCAAGCGAAGAATTTCTCATTCAAATGGAATGGAAAAAAGCGCACGTAGATGCCTTCTTCAGTAACGCGAGTCGTTAATTTCATTTGCCAAAACAAAACAGGCAATAACATCCCTACAACAAATGATATCAAAAATGAGAAGGTTGTAGGAGGTGATACAGTGGCAATGGAGTACATCATAGTTATCCAAGAGCCTATTAATATCAGCCATAACCACCACTGAGTGAAGCGTTGTGATTCGTTGAATTCTTTCATTTAGTTGACTTTTAGATAAACAAAATTAAAAACATTCCATTAAAATTACCATTTTTGGTAAATTTCTATAGCTTTGCTAAAATAATATAGCTATCCATGGCAAACACAACTCCTTGTCCCCAATGTTCATCTTATGATATCGCAAAAAACGGCATCATTAACGAGAAACAACGTTTTAAATGTAAATCCTGCGGCTACAACTTTACGGTAGCGAAAATGGGAAAAAGCATCGATAGTTACTATGTTATTAAAGCATTACAGCTTTATATTGAGGGAGTTAGTTACCGGGAAATCGAACGATTATTGGGCATTAGCCACGTTTCGGTCATGAATTGGGTAAAGAGGTACCGCATCAAAATCCCTAAACAAGAGTTTTACACTCCTACCTACCGCATACTCAATCACAAAGAGCTTTCGGAGTTCGTTATCGTACCAGGAAACCTCTCGAACAAAGGCATGATTATCACCGAATTAGGGGACAAATTCATGGTTATTCAATGGACACGAATAAAATCTATATAAAATTAGCAAGCCTATAGCTAAATTAGACAACAGAAGAATTTAAGCGAATATTTGTTCAACCAAAAAATACAAATAAAACCTTAAAAACTTATATTAGATGAAAAATCCTTCTGTTATCCTTTTAGCACTATTGCTTGGGGCTTTTGGCCTTCGAGGACAAGGCTCACCAGAGTATGGTTCCGGTATGAAAATTAATTTTAATGAGAAAGGATCGAAGTATATGCGCTTCGTACTTTGGAATCAAATCTGGGCTAGATCAATCGAAAATAATCCAGGGACCCTAGTGAATGGAACACCCTCTACTAATACCTTCGACATTGGAGCACGTCGTGTTCGAATCCTTGCTTATTCTCAAGTCTCACCACGTTACCTTGTTGTGTTGCATTTTGGTATTAATAACCAATCATTTGTCCAAGGAGGTGGATCCGGAACCACAGGTACAGGCGGATATGGTGCTGGGAAAAAAGCACAAATGTTTTTCCACGATGCATATAGCGAATACGCGCTAATTCAACCAGCAAAAGATAAGAATTTCAGCATGTCTTTCGGAGCGGGCTTGCATTACTTCAATGGCATTTCCCGCATGACTTCAGCTAGTACCCTTAACTTCTTAGCGGTAGATGCACCTATCTTTAACTGGCCATTGATTGAGAATTCTGATCAATTTGCTCGTCTGTTTGGTGTCTATGCAAAAGGGAAATGGGGAAAATTAGATTATAGAATAAACATTAACAAACCTTTTGCCACCTCTATGACTCCTACAAACGGCACAAGCGAAGCTATTGCGGTGGATAATAATGGTGATAGCCGTTTATCTAAAGGTGGCTATGCGATGTATCAATTTTTAGACCAAGAGTCAAATTTATTACCCTATACAGTGGGTACATATGTGGGGACTAAAAGGGTATTTAACCTGGGAGCTGGATTTTACACCGAACCAGAGGGAACGCTTAGCTCCTTGAATGGCATTAAAACAAAACACGATATTCGTTCTTTTGCGATAGATGCTTTTGTAGACATGCCTATTGGGGACAAAAAGAAAAACATGGCAATAACGGCTTATTCAGTACTATATTCTAATGACTTTGGGCCTAATTACTTACGCAACACAGGAATCATGAATCCTGGAACGGCAGATGCTAGCTTTACGGGAACGAAAGCATTAGCTGGTGCAGGAAATGCTCGTCCCTTAATGGGAACTGGATCTATATGGTATACGCAAGCGGGTTTATTATTACCTAAAAGTTCTGATGCACCCAAACTTCGTGTTCAACCATTTGTAGCCTACACATTGAAAAAATTAGATGCCCTACCTGCTGCTGGTAGCTATTTTGATATCGGATCTAATTTTTACATCGATGGTCACAACTCAAAAATCACCTTACAGTATTCATCTAGACCCGTATATTCTACAAAAGATAACATCAGTGATTACAAAGGAGAATTTATTATTCAATTTGCCAACTACCTATAAACTCAATTCATTCTTAACTTAAAAAACTATGTCACAAAAAAAACAAAGCCTGGCCTATATTATTAGCGCCTCGTCCGTCGGGACACTCATTGAGTGGTACGATTTTTACATCTTCGGTAGCTTAGCTACGGTATTATCTACTAAGTTTTTTCCAACGGATAATCCAACAGCTGCCTTTTTAAATACCCTTGCCACATTTGCGGCAGGTTTCGTGGTTCGCCCATTTGGTGCCTTGGTATTTGGCCGTTTAGGCGACTTGATTGGACGTAAATACACGTTCATGGTTACTTTAATGTTAATGGGTGGCGCTACATTCGCCATCGGTTTAGTACCTTCCTACGCTACCATTGGCGGATGGGCTCCATTTTTAGTTCTGACACTTCGTTTATTACAAGGTTTAGCCTTAGGTGGTGAGTATGGGGGTGCAGCCACCTATGTCGCTGAACATAGTCCAGCAGAAAGACGTGGATTCTTCACCTCTTGGATTCAAACCACCGCCACTGTTGGTTTAGTGATCTCTTTAGGGGTGATTATGTTAACACGTTCATCTATGACTAAAGAGGCTTTCGATGAGTATGGCTGGAGAATTCCATTCTTACTATCTATCGTTATGGTGGCTATTTCATTCTTGATTCGACGCAACATGGAGGAGTCTCCGATGTTTGAAAAAGCGAAAAAAGAGGGGGCTACTTCGACGAATCCGCTAAAAGAATCTTTTGGAAATAAATTAAACTTGAAATTCGTTTTATTGGCATTATTCGGAGCGACAATGGGTCAAGGATTAGTTTGGTATACCGGTCAATTCTACGCCCAGACCTTCTTGTTGAAAATATGTAACCTAGATGATATTCAAACTAACAGTATTCTAGTGATTGGTTTATTATTAGGTACGCCGTTGTTTATCTTCTTTGGTGCACTATCTGATAAAATTGGTCGCAAAGGAATTATGTTAGTCGGTATGGCCATCGCCGTTTTTGCTTACAGACCTATTTTTGATAAAATGTATCAAACAGTAAGCGTTAAAAACAAAGAAGTACTAGCAGGATCGGAAAAAATCGAAGAGACGCGTGCATTAAACGCAAAATCTACGGTTGATTCATTAATTACAACGACAACAACCCGTACCTACACAGACGGTGCCACCTACAAGAAAGTGAGCAAATTAGTCATCTTAGCTGATAAAACAGCTGAAGCTCCTAAAGCAGAAGTAAAAGAAACGATTACCATTAATGATTCAGACAAATGGACATTAATCGGAATGGTATTCTTATTAATTTCCTTTGTTACGATGGCCTATGGCCCGATTGCAGCTTTCTTAGTAGAATTATTCCCTACTAAAATTCGTTACACATCCATGTCATTGCCTTACCACATTGGAAATGGTATCTTCGGTGGATTAATGCCAGCCATTGCTACATTCTTAGTAACGACTGCAAAGGATACGAATAAAGCAGCAGAAGAAGCAGGTCAGGCGGCTATCTACGCCAAGCCTTACTTAGAGGGTTTGAATTACCCGATTGCCTTAGTAACGGTCTGTGTAATCATTGGTTTCATTTACATCAAGGGTGACAAAAAACACGCTTAATAACCTATTAATAGAAAAATTATGAATGCTCTCAAAAAAATATTAGGCCTGATCTGGATAGCGCTAGGCGTATCCGCAGGAGTTTACCTCATCTATTTTCAAGCGGTTCCGCTTTGGGAAAAAGGAGGAAATGATTTAGTCCCAGCGATCATCTACACCTTTGTGTTAGCACCGCTGATCTCCATCGGAATGTCTGTTTTCGGATATTATTCGCTGACTGGAGAATTCGACAACGTTTAATCAACAAACCAAACAAACGGCCTGCCTTCTAGCAATAGAGGGCAGCCGTTTTTATCCATTATGCGCTATAATCGCTTAGTTTTAGTGGCATTTCTTTTCTTAGGCTTGATAAGTTTTCCCATCATTAGCCTAGTTGACTCTTCGAAAACCATTGAAGGGGTGCCCGTGATCTATGCCTATAGTTTAGTTGTTTGGTTAGTTGTTATTGCCTTTACAGGAATCATTTTAAATTCTAAGAGCAAGAAATGAGCACCTGGTTAATTTTCATCTTGTCTATCACCTATTTAGGGGTACTTTTCTTCTTAGCCGCTTGGGCAGAAAAGCAAACAAGCACCAAGAAGAGCTTAATTAACAATCCACTCATTTATGCCCTCTCATTAGCCATATATTGCTCTGCATGGACTTTTTACGGTTCCGTAGGTCAAGTTAGCACGAATGGAATCAGCTTTTTAACGGTTTATTTTGGACCTACATTAGTCATGATTTTAGCGTGGGGATTTGTGCGCAAAATGATTCGAATTTCAAAAATTCACCACATCACAAACATTGCAGATTTTATTTCCACTCGTTTTGGGAAAGACAACCGTTTAGGTCAGCTGATTACACTAATCTCCGTTATAGCGGGGATACCTTATATCGGATTACAATTGAAAGCCATTAGCCAAAGCTTTGACCTAATTACGCTAAATAACCCTAGTGATTACTTTTATCAAGAGCCCTCCTTCTTACTTTTTATAGCAATCACCTTGTTTATCCTGACGCTAGGACCACGTAAATTTAATTCTTCTGAGAAGCACCAAGGCATGATTTTTGCCATTGGTATCGAATCCATTATTAAAATTTTGGCCTTTCTAGCCGTAGGAATTTACATTACTTATTCTATCCATTCAGGTTGGGATGAGATCGTTCAGAAAGCGAATATTGCCATTCCATCCATTCGATTCCAAGGAGGGTATGGTAACTGGTTCATCCAATTAGTTATTTGCGGTGTATCATTCCTGTTTTTACCGAGGGTTTTCCATGTGGCTGTCGTAGAAATTAACGAGGAAGAAAACTTAAAACAAGCATCTTGGATATTCCCGTTGTATATGGTATTGATTAATCTGTTTGTGATCCCTTTAGGATTTGCAGGTTATATCTATTTACACCCATCTGGATTAAATCCTGACTTATATGTTCTAGGATTACCCCTACATTTTTCTTCTAAAACCTTAGCTGCTTTCGTTTACCTAGGTGGCTTCTCTGCTGCAACAGGAATGGTAATTATAGAGACAATCGCCATCAGTTCCATGATCAGCAACAATCTATTTATGCCACTTCTTTTGCAGAGAAAAACTTATGTGGAAAAGAATCAAGAAAAACTAGGATCCATTATCCACAATTTAAGACGACTTTTCATTGTGGCCATTATGGTCATGGCTTATGCCCATTATTGGATAAATGAGGATTTCGTTAATCTCGTTTCTATCGGAATGACTTCCTTTTTAATTGTAGCTCAATTTGCACCAGCCACCATTATCGGATTGTATTGGAAAAATGCAACAAGAGCCGGCGCCCTAGCGGGAATCCTAATCGGATTTTCCATTTGTTGTGCATTACTCCTTTTACCGGGCTTAGGCATCTCCGTAAATGCCTTTCGAATTGATGGCTTTAATCCCATCACGAACGCGGGTTATTGGTCCCTCAGCTTGAATACATTTGCCTTTTTAAGTGTTTCTATTTTAACAAAACAGTCTGCCAAAGAAGCCAATCAAGCTTATCTTTTCGTTGATGTATTTGCCTACACACAAAGTCTGGAAAATACCACCTTATGGAGAGGAAAAGCAAAACTAAAGGATTTAAAAAATGCCTTAGCCGGATTTATGGGCAAAATCAAAGCAGAGGCAAACTTGAAACAATTTGCTGCCTTACATCAAATTTCACTTCAAGAAACGTATGCAGATCCTCGTATAGTAAATAATACAGAAAAAATGCTCGCCGGTTTTGTAGGGTCAACATCCGCTAGATTAATCATTTCTGCTATTTCAAAAGAGGAAAAAATTGGGGTTTCTGAAGTAGTGGATTTACTCCAGAAATCAAGAGATTTACAACAAAGCAATTACGACTTACGTAAACTGGACGCACAGAAAAATGAATTTTTAACGACTGTAACCCACGAAATACGCTCTCCCATTACCTCTATTCGCTCTTTATCAGAAATCATGGTGGATCACGAAGATATTAGCCCAGAGGAACGAAAGAAGTTTTTGGATACGATTATTCAAGAAGCAGATCGATTAAGTCGATTAGTGAACCAGGTTTTGGACTTAGAAAAATTAGACGCAGGTAAGGAGAAATTCCGTATCGAACCTGTCAAAATGGAAGCCATCATTGAAAAAGCTACCCAAAACTTCATTGCTATTGCGCAACAAAACCAAGTGAGCCTGACGGTGGATTTGAGCCAAAAAAGAACTCAACGCAAGGTTTTAGGAGACTTTGAAAAATTAGTCCAAGTGGTTATCAATATCGTATCCAATGCCATTAAAAATGTAGAACCAGGGAGCGGGAAAATTGCCATTCGACTAAAAGAAAACGCAACCCATATATGTTTGGAAATCGAGGATAACGGCATCGGCATCGATCCCAAATTCCACGATCAGATATTTGAAAAATTTAAACAAGTAGATAATCCGAATCGCAAAATAGAAAGTTCAGGTCTAGGCTTGTCCATTTCGAAGAAAATCATCGAACATCTACATGGAAGCATACAAGTTCAGAGTGCTTTAGGACAAGGAGCCCTATTTTTGATTAAATTACCAATAGAATAAACCGCCTACTATGAGAATACTAATTGCTGATGATGAACCCGCGATCTTAATGTCCCTCGATTTTTTAATGAGAAAAGAAGGACATCAAGTCTACGTCGCAAGAGACGGGGAAGAAGCCATCCAACTGATCGAAAAAGAGCTTCCAGAAGTCATTATTTTGGATATTATGATGCCTAAAATTGATGGCTATGGCGTTTGCCAGCAAGCGAAAGCCTTGTCTCCTACTTATCAACCTAAAATCGTCTTTATTTCCGCCAAAATAGCCGATTCCGACATCGAACGCGGTTACCAAGCAGGAGCCGATTTATACGTCCCGAAACCTTTTTCTAATCGGGACCTTTTGAAAAAAGTAAACGAATTAAACCTACAAAGCAATAACTAATCATATTATGAGAATTACTTCCCTTCAACAATACCACGAGGCCTACGAGGAAAGCATACAGCTACCAGAAAAGTTCTGGGCAGGCATCGCAAATCAATTTGATTGGATCAAACCATTCACGAAAGTATTAGACTGGAATTTTGATGATTATTCGGTCAAATGGTTTGAGGATGGCCAAATGAACATCACCGCGAATGCACTTGATCGCCATTTAAAAACGATTCCAGATCAAGCAGCCATCATTTACGAACCAAACGAACCCGGCGATGAGGCCATCACCTTAACCTACCGCGAATTACACACTCGCGTATGTAAGTTCAGCAATGTGCTTAAAAAACAAGGCGTGGTGAAAGGGGATCGTGTTTGTATTTACATGCCGATGATTCCAGAATTAGCCATCGCCGTTCTAGCTTGTGCTCGAATAGGTGCCATTCACTCGGTGGTTTTTGGCGGATTTTCAGCCCAATCTATCGCGGATCGAATCAATGATTCAGAATGCAAAGTGGTAGTCACCACAGACGGAGCAGTACGTGGGAACAAAACCATTCCCATGAAAGAAACCGTAGATGATGCTTTAATAACCTGCCCATCCGTAGAAAAGGTTATTGTTAAAACACGCACCAAAACGCCTGTTTCAATGATTGGTGGTCGTGACCTATGGTGGGAACAAGAAGAAAACGAAGCTTCAGCAGTTTGTCCTGCTGAAGCCATGAATGCAGAAGATCCCTTGTTTATTTTATACACTTCTGGTTCTACTGGAAAGCCCAAAGGAGTTGTTCACACCTGCGGTGGCTATATGGTTTACACGGCCTACACTTTCGCTAATGTATTCCAATACAACCCAGGTGAGGTCTTCTTTTGTACAGCAGATATAGGCTGGATTACAGGCCACTCCTATTTAGTTTACGGACCGCTTCTAAATGGAGCGAAATCCGTATTATTCGAAGGAATTCCTACTTATCCAGATGCAGGACGCTTCTGGGATATTATCAAAAGACACTCCGTTAACATCTTCTACACGGCCCCTACAGCGATTCGTTCGTTAATGGGTTTTGGCGATGAATACCTAGAAGGTAAAGACTTAAGTTCATTACGTGTGTTAGGATCCGTGGGAGAACCATTGAATGAAGAAGCATGGCATTGGTATAATGACAATGTGGGTCTTGGTAATTGTCCTATCGTAGATACGTGGTGGCAAACAGAAACAGGTGGACTAATGATCTCGCCTATCGCTGGCATTACTCCGTTAAAACCGGCTTTTGCCACGTTACCCTTACCAGGCGTTCAACCCATCCTAGTGGATGAGAATGGAAAAGAAATTACTGGAAATGGCGTAAATGGCAATTTATGTATTAAATACCCGTGGCCATCGATTATTCGCACTACCTACGGTGATCATGAACGTTGCAAATCTACTTACTTCTCCACTTATCCTGGCCTATATTTCACAGGTGATGGATGTATGCGAGATGAAGATGGTTACTATCGCATTACAGGACGTGTAGATGATGTCATGAACATTTCTGGTCACCGAATCGGAACAGCCGAAGTGGAGAACGCCATCAATATGCACACAGGTGTCATTGAATCCGCGGTCGTAGGTTATCCTCATGATATCAAAGGCCAAGGAATTTACGCGTATGTCATATGCGAAAACCCTACCCTCAATGATGATTTAACTCGTAAAGATATTTTAGCGACAGTGGCACGGGTCATCGGGCCTATTGCAAAACCAGATAAAATCCAGTTCGTAACGGGTCTGCCAAAAACACGTTCCGGCAAAATCATGCGACGTATCTTACGCAAAGTAGCGGAAGGTGATACTTCTAACTTAGGAGATACCTCTACGCTGTTAGATCCGAGTGTGGTGGATTCGATTATCAGCGGAGCTTTATAAATTGAATTTGTAATTTGAAATTGTGCTACGCAATAATTTCTAAATTTCAAATTCAATTTATTCTCTAAATCAAGCATAAAAAAAGGGATCGAATTCG
>DLPD01000012.1:31042-62886 GCA_002479785.1 Cytophagaceae bacterium UBA7467 | reverse complement strand
GTGATTTCCCCAAGATTCCCTTTAGAAACGAGATTTTCGACAAGGCCTATTCAGAAGGGAAAACCCTTTCGGAAGCGGTTCGGATTTATATGCACGCGCTTTTAGGCGCTGAAGGTTTAGTCTGCCTCGATGCAGACGACAAACGTTTGAAGTCGATTTTCGCACCTATTATGGAGGCGGATTTGAAACAGCAAATACACGAGCCCATTGTCCGAGCCACTACAGAAAAATTAGAGGCCTTAGGCTATAAAACGCAGGTTTCAGCGCGTCCGGTGAACCTGTTTGAATTAACGGAAAAAGATCGCGTTCGTTTAGAGGTAGGGGATTCCGTTGAAATAACGAATGCCAGCCCGAATGTCATCTTGCGACCCTTGTACCAAGAAGTGATTTTACCTAACCTGGCCTACATCGGTGGCCCCGCGGAAGTGGCGTATTGGCTACAACTAAAAGGGATATTCGATTTACACCAAGTTCCGTTCCCTATTTTATTGCCGCGTAATTTTGCCATGGTGAAGACGCAAAAGCAGGCGGAGAAGGTGGAAAAACTCGGATTAAGATTAGCGGATTTGTTTAAAAACGAGTTAGCGCTACGACGTGATTTTGTGGCGGGACGAACCTCGCATCAGCTGGATACAGCAGGGGAAGCAAAAGCTTTACAGCCTATTTTAGCAGAGCTGGCAACACGAGCGAAAGCCATCGATCCCACGCTAGAAGCGAGTGTATTAGCCGAACAGGCCCGCTGGATGAAAGGACTCGAGCGTTTAGCAAAGAAATTGAAGCGCGCGGAAGAGCGTAATCAGGGGGATGAGGTGCGGCAGGTTTTGGCCCTAAAAGAAGCCCTATTCCCTGCCGGAGAATGGCAAGAGCGCCACACGAACTTCCTCGAATTCGCGAGCGATCACCCCCATTTTATACCCGATTTACTTAAGACATTCGATCCATTGAACTTCGAATTCTACGAAATAACCTTGTAATGCCTGAAAAACTGAGTCCGTCAGACTTCCTCGAAGCCGCTAAAACATACCCGGTGCTCGATGTGCGATCGCCTGGCGAATATGCGCGGGCTCGAATTCCAGGGGCTATTTCCTTTCCTATTTTTGATGATGCGCAGCGTGCCGCGGTGGGTACGTGTTATAAACAAAAAGGCAAGGATGAAGCGATTGAATTAGGCTTGGAGTTTGTGGGACCACAACTCGCGAAATGGGTAAAGAAGGCAAAAAAACTGGCCGTGGACAACACCGTCCTCGTTCATTGTTGGCGAGGAGGAATGCGAAGTGGCAGTATGGCCTGGCTTTTTGAGACGGCTGGAATCAAGGTAAAAATCCTCGTAGGAGGTTACAAGGCTTATCGAAATGAGGTTTTGGCCCTATTTGATCGACCTATTCCCTTCCGTGTTTTAGGCGGTAAAACGGGATCCGGCAAGACTGAAATCTTGCATGAATTAGTGAAAAGAGGGCATCAGGTCTTGGATTTAGAAGGAATTGCGCACCACCGGGGGTCGGCTTTTGGTCATTTAGGATTAGAGTTGCAGCCTACAAGTGAGGATTTTGAGAATGAAGTGCACCGCATTTTAGACGGTTTTGATTATAGTCGCGTGATCTGGGTGGAGGATGAAAGTCGCCACATAGGTCAGGTATTTATGGGTGCTCCGCTGTATAATCAGCTTCGCGCGGCTCCGGTAATGTTTTTAGACATCGAACCCGTTTATCGATTGCCCCATTTAGTGGAGGTGTATGCGGCCTATCCGAAGGAGGATTTGGCCAAAGCTTTGGGGAAAATAAAAAAACGCTTAGGCCTGGACCGCTACGCCATCGCGATGGAAGCGCTAGATGCCGGGGATTTCAGTTTAGTCGCGGAAATCAGCCTGCATTACTACGATAAGGCCTATATGTATGGCCTTGAATTACGCGACGAATCACAAATCACCCGTATCGAGGTCCACACGTTAGACCCGATCGAACAAACCGAAATACTGTTAAGCCATGCTTCCTAAGAACTTTTTAGACAAAATAGTAGCGCAACACCAGCAAACGCCCCCTTTCCCGGCGACGTCTGATATCAAGAAGTTGTTCACGAAAATCGTGTTGACACTTTTTCCGGAACAAACGCGCCGGCATTTTCACACAAGAGATGAATTAAAGGCCGTTTGGGAAAGCATCGAAAATGGCTTAGAAAGCCTGTTGTATTCGATGAAAGACCAGCTTTCAGAAGATCCAGCGGTCATTGCGCATCGCTTTTTAGACCGTATTCCAGCCATCTACGACCTCTTGCAAACGGACGTAGAAGCGATGGTGTCGGGCGATCCGGCGGCGACCACTTCGTTTGAGGTGATCCGTAGCTACCCGGGCTTTTATGCTCTGGCCTTTTACCGTCTAGCACACGGATTACAGCAGGAGAAAGTGCCGTTGATTCCGCGGATTTTGACAGAATATGCGCATTCCAAAACCGGTATCGACATCCACCCCGGCGCCAGCATCGGTCGCTATTTCTTCATGGACCACGGCACGGGAATCGTGATTGGTGAAACCACCGTCATTGGAGAACGGGTGAAAATCTACCAAGGCGTCACCTTGGGAGCCCTTTCCGTTGATAAATCGATGGCCTCTACGAAGCGCCATCCTACGATTGAAGACGGCGTAGTGATCTATTCCGGAGCCACAATTTTAGGCGGCGACACAGTCGTAGGAAAAGACTCGATCATAGGCGGAAACGTCTGGTTAACGCGCAGTGTGCCGGCGAATACGAAGATTTACCACCAAGAGAACGTCAAAGTTATCCAAGATTAATATGAGCCAGTTATTAGATTTAGTCGGAAACACGCCTTTAGTCGAATTATCGCGCTTGAATCCGAACCCGAAGGTCAAGATTTACGGGAAGTTAGAGGGAAATAATCCGGGAGGTTCAGTGAAAGACCGTGCCGCTAAAAACATGATCGAAGGCGCCATACAACGCGGCGAATTAAAGCCAGGAATGAAGCTTATCGAAGCGACCTCCGGCAACACCGGGATTGCCTTAGCCATGATTGCCCGCTTATATGACATCGAAATTGAATTAGCGATGCCGGCAAATTCCACGCGCGAACGCGTGTTAACGATGGAGGCTTTCGGAGCCACCGTAACGCTGACAGAAACCATCGAATCTGCCCGTGATTACGCGGTAGAAAAAGCGGCGACCGGAGAATTCTTTATGCTCAATCAGTTCGAGAATCCAGATAATTATTTAGCCCATTACAAAACCACAGGTCCCGAAATCTACCGCGACACAAAAGGCACAATCACGCACTTCGTGAGTTCGATGGGCACCACGGGCACCATCATGGGCACTTCGATGTATTTAAAGGAACAAAACCCAGCCATCCAAATCGTAGGCTGCCAGCCCACAGACGGCTCGAAAATCCCCGGCATTCGCCGTTGGCCTATTGAATACCGACCTAAAATCTATGACCCGTCCCGCGTAGACCGCGTGATGGATATTTCAGAAGCAGATGCAACGGCAATGACTCGCGCACTCGCTAAAGTCGAAGGCGTCTTTGGAGGCATGAGTAGTGGCGGCAGTGTTTTAGCCAGCTTACGCTTAGCCACTGAGTTAGAGGAAGGTGTGATTGTTTGCATCATTTGCGACCGCGGAGATCGCTATTTATCAAGCGGACTTTTCGGCGAATAAATCCCTGCTTTGCGAGATTTCTTTGTTTTTTTTAAGCCAAGATTGGGATTAAATAAAATTATACTTATTTTTGCACTCCCGATTAACGCGGGGAATTGAGGTGGATTAGCTCAGTTGGTAGAGCATCGGATTGAAAATCCGTGTGTCCCCGGTTCGAGTCCGGGATCTACCACTTCAATGAATAAAGACCCTAGCAGAGATGTTAGGGTCTTTTGTTTTTATGCATTTTGGTTTTTGACAAATCTTGTCAATACCTGAAATCCCCCTANNATGTTAGGGTCTTTTGTTTTTATTAAAGGAATTGTCAATTATTGACCTATGTGGTCAAAACTCCAAAATCGCAGAATTAAGATGCTTAGAAAAATACAAAACCCCACTATCAGCAGGGTCTTGTCATAACAATCTATATACGTACTAAAATTATCTATTGGTGCTTCCATATTTCTTTTTCGATGTACAAGAACTCTCCTTTGAAATTGTAACGGATAAAAATGATGGTATGGAAGCATTCCCATTTAGCAATTATATTGGATTCCGTAAACTCTGTAGAGTGTTTCCACCTTCTAAGTATCACAGCCATTTCTTTGTAACTATACCTTGAAGCAAAGCCAATAGAGGCTAAAACAGAGAACGGCATCCCTCTAAAATAGACGAGTTTGAAAATAGCTCGTTTCAAGTAAGAAGAGACTTTGTTACTCATGGCTGGTTTTAGGTCTAAAGAAGGACTTCATTAACAGGCGAATGCGTAAGAATGCAACAGAACCAAAGGCGATTAGAATAAGCGGTCCTATAGAGAATAGTATTTTACTTTTAACTTTAGGTGTTAATGGTGAAAATGGCTCCCTAATCAGAGTGAAGTCTGGTTTAGAACTTCTCTGCATCATACTTAAAGTCTCGTAGTTTTTTTGAGCCTCCCCTAGCATGGTAATTAACATTTGTTCTTTAATGTTGAGACTCTTTTGGGCTACTTGATCTTCACGCAGGATGAGTCCTAAGGCTTGATCAGATTTTTTAGCTGCTGCCATCTGTGTAGCATAGAGTGCATTTCGAATGCTATCCACTTTGTTTTTCACATTACGGACATTTAAAGACATATTATCAAATGAATCGTAGGTGTAAAAATCAATGAGTTCTTGGTAAATGGAACGGGACAAGGCTATGGCAAACTCCTCATCCCAATGGGTGACGGTGAGATTTATCAGGCCTGTCTTTTTATCGTATTCGCGTGCAAAAACTCCTTGAGCTGTAGCCTCTTCTCCTCCTACAATTTGACCTAAAATAGTAAACAAGGCTTTTCTTTCTCCGTAACTTAAACGTTCGATAGAATATAGAATCGGTTTAAACTTTACCTTTTGCAAGGTGCTGTCTTTCGACCATTTTTGATTCAAGCCCTCAAGTCGAATGAAATGGTTAATCAACATTTCTCTCTTACCATCCACTTCAGTCACATTGTAAAGTGCTTTTCCTATGATTTTCTCAGATCCAGCTAATTCGATGATTTTCGCATAAGGATCAGCACCTCCACCACCTCCGCCTATTAATGAAGCTAATCCAGACATGGCTCCAGCTCCTGACATTTCAGAGAGCTTAACGGAGAACTTGTATTTAGCTGTATATTGAGGCTTTTGTTTAGATACATAATAATAACCCGCTGCTGCACCTAGCATACTGAGTAAGGCAATCCAAAGCCAATTCTTCCGAATGAGTTGTTTTAACAACTGTAATTCAGCGAATAGATCAATTTCTATTTCATCCGGAGCTCTATTTTCAACTGCTGCGTTCATATTCATTATTTCGTAGCGTTTGCGATCAAGGCGTATAGGGTTCCTACACTAATGAGCTTAGCCAACATTTTATCCCAATCCACAGGTTTGTCATCCTTCTTATCGTTTGGTTTCTCTACTTCATAGCTCACTTTGATTGTATCCCCATAGCGAACCGTAGGGTATCGTTTGAATATTCCTAATACTTTGTGCGTTCCTGAGGCTAAACCGTTTTCTCGGATCACGATGATGCTTTTCTTGTCAGCCTTCTTAGCGAGACCACCTGCAAAGTGATTGATGTACCATTTAGCGGAATGGGCACCTTGATAAATGATTTGAAGACTTTTCTGTTTTTCCCCTAAAACGTATTTGGTTGCATTTACTTCGATGTTAACAACAGAAGATATTTTAGGAACCTCGACGTAATCATTCTCTAACAGAATGGGGTCATATTTAAAGCTTCTTTCGTGATTCAAAGCCTTATTGGCATCAAATACGACGATGCCAGAACTGTCAGAATAACGTGTTAATTTCGCATTCCATAAATCAGATACTTTTGTCAATCCACCTGCATCTTTAATCAAATCAGAGAAGTGGTAGTTAGCGCCTTTGATGATGTATTGGCCAGGGTATTTAACTTCTCCAGCGATTTGGACAGATTCATTTAAGCGAAAGTCTACTATGCGTCTGATCACCACATAATCGAAAGGGGATAATTGGAAGTCACTAGGGCCTTCTGTTATTTTGTAATTCTTGTCTATCTGAAGAGAGATGAGGCTTTTTCTAGGGCTTTCTGTGGTAGAGAAAGTTAATCGAAACACATCTACGCGCGTAATGTCCGCTGCACGCGTTATACCTCCAGCTAATTGGAATAGATTTGCCAGCTGCAAGCTAGGATCGAAACGAAGCTGTAGAGGTTTGTTTACTTCTCCCCCTATATTGATCGAAGACTCATACTCGAATTGCTCTTTGTTTAAAACCACTAATTGGTCTCCTGATAAGAGATTAAAGCTAGCGTTAGTAGCGACTGGGATATAGATGGTTTTCTTTGTCTCTAATGGGTTCGTGCGGTACACATAAGCTTGTGTAGAGGCAGTTGTTTTAAGTCCGCCGGCTAATGCGATTGCTTCTTGTACACTTAATCCATTGCCGTAGGCAAACAAGCGTTCGAAGGGACTCTGTACATCTCCCACCACAGAAATCTTGAATTTCTCTACATAGCGCGCTTGATCAAATACCACTACTGAATCTTCATTCTCTAAGTTTATATCAGCTATTTTACCTGTTTGAATTTCTTGAAGAGCCATCGATTGTACTTGAACAGATTGATCTAATTTTTTCCTGAATAAGAAAACCTGATCCGCTTTTGCCTCAGGGGTTAATTTCGCTTTTTCAATTAATGATTTTACGGTTTTGGCACTGTTAATCGCATAATTACCAGGATAGGCTACTGCGCCATTGATTTTTACAACCGTTTTTAAGGGGCTATAAATGGATTTAAATCTGACAATATCACCATTCAAGAAGTTAAGAGAGATTTTGTTCTCTAGTACATCCGTTAAAGAATAGTCTTTCAATACTACCTGGTTATTTTCGTATCGCTCGATTTGGACTAAATCCGTGTATGCGTCTTTTTTAAATCCTCCTGCAAAAGAGATCAAATCTTTAATGGTCTCTTTCTTCTTCATCTCATACAACATGGGACGATTTACGCCACCCTCTACCTTCACGACAATATCTGCCGGCGGAACATAGATGATATCGTTGTTCTGTAAGAAGAAATCATACTGAAGGATGGGATCGCGCATGAAGGCATAGATATCCAATAACTTTCTCGTGTTCCCGCGGATAATCTGAATAGAACGGACGGTTCCTAATTCATTAGGTCCTCCACTCGCAGAAAGCACATTTATGGCCGTATTTAAAGCTGAGGTCGTGTAAGAAGCGGGCTTTTCTACTTCTCCAAAAATGTTCACGTTTAATGTCCTTGACGTATTCAACGTCAAGGCAAACTGGTCGCTATTGAATACATAATAAGTAGAGAAGCGATTTGCTAATAAGACTTTTGCTTGCTTCAAAGTAAGCCCACTCAAGAATATCTTAGGCATCTGAGCTGGTAGAATAAATCCTGCACTTGAAATTTCGTATTGCAGATCTGCCTGAGATTTCCCAAAGATGATGAGGTTGATACGATCTCCTGGGGCTAATACGTAAGAGTCAGGTGGGCTTGCGTCTTTGGATAAACGGGCAAAATCAAGCGACTTGTCTTGAAACATGGCATGCCCATAGATAGCAGTCTTCTTTATCTGAATACTATCTTTTTTTACAATGACAGGTTCAGTTTTCTTTTCTGTTTTTGCTAAAGTATCTTTTGCTACGATAGGTAACTCTATTTTCTTTGGCTTATTCTTTTGTTCCAGCTCATTAATCGTTTGTTCTATGATTGGACGGTTTTTTAAGGCATCAGCTTCCGTCATAGTTTCTACGTTCAGACCTTTAGACATTAAATTCTGCTTTAAGTCTTCTTCACTGACTCCTTTGGCATCTAATACTGTTCTGAACTGTCCTAGAAGTGCAGAATTAACATTCTGACCATTTGCAAAAAAAGATAATGAAAGGAATAAAACGGCGAGCGTTGATTTTACGGCCATGGGTATTTTAATACGTTTAATTACCCCAGCAATTTTATCTCAAAATTTATTTTTAAAAAACATAAAATGTTATAACACAGTAAATTATACCGTTAAATAATTTTATAAACCGTTATAACACAATTAACATATTTTAATTTTTTAAAATTTTACTATTGCAATTAAAGTGGTAAAATAATGCCGACCCTATGGAATTAATAATATTTCTTTTAGCGATAATAATTCTACTTACAATACTTATTGCGCGTCCATTCTTTAATGGAGCGTACAGAGTTCCAGAAATTAAATCAACGCCTAATCAACAATCTGATAGTTTGCAAATTCTACATCTAGATAATCATTTTTTATCCTGGAAGTTTGATCCACATGAAGAAAAAATCCTAGAAAACTTATTAAATAACAGAAATGATGGAATTTCAGTAAGTCAACTAAATCAATTATTAAATTTGAAAGGGAAAAGTGCAGAAAATCAAAGACAAAGAAGACACCTTGTTATTAAAGAATTAAATACAAAATTATTTGTCCTTCTAAACATTAGAGAATGTATCGTCAGAGTACCAGAGGCTTATGACTCCCGTAAAAAGCAATATTTATTATTAACAGATGCAGAGGTTTATTTAAAAATAAATAGCCTCTTATCCAAAGCAAGATTAAATTAAGAACAGATTTTACCTACACTACATCACTTATAGTGGTGTAGTGTTTTTTTAACCTATAAAAAACTACACTAAAAGAATATAAATTTTACTGTCAATACCTGAAATCCCCCTACACCAAACCACAAAATTTTTACTATTTTTAGGAGAAATTACCCCCTATGCGCAAATTCCTCCTAAACCTCATTGAACAGTTCGGTTACAAAGTCACCAAATTCGATCGCAAGGCCGCTGGGCCCTACGCGGACATTCAGGACAACACCTTTTGGAGCTTTTATGAGAAATGCCAGCCCTACACGATGACCTCGGTGGAGCGGATGTTTGCGCTGTACCAGGCGACAAATTACGTGATTGATCAACACATCCCGGGGGATTTTGTGGAATGCGGCGTGTGGCGTGGGGGATCGTCGTTAATGGTGGCACAGGTGTTAGCGCACCGCGGAGTGAGCGATCGCCACCTCTATTTATACGATACCTTTGAGGGGATGTCCGAACCTACGGCGGAGGATGTGGATTTTAGGGGCCAAAAAGCGGACCAAATGCTCGAGCAAACCCAAGACCAGAAGGAGACCTCGGTTTGGTGTTTGGCAAACTTAGACGACGTTAAATTAACGATGTCAAACAGCTCATTCCCAGCAGAAAACATCAACTATGTGGAGGGGAAAGTGGAAGACACGATTCCACAAATCACACCCAATGGCGCCATCGCGTTATTGCGTTTAGATACCGACTGGTACACCTCCACGAAGCACGAATTGATCCATCTCTATCCTTCCTTAAGCGAAAGTGGCGTATTAATCATCGACGATTATGGCCATTGGGAGGGCTGCCGCAAAGCGGTGGACGAGTATTTCGCGGAACAAAAGACTTCGATTTTATTACAGAGAATTGACTACACCGGTCGTTTGGCCATCAAAAAATAAACCTATGCGCATCCTTTTCTTGACTTTACTGGCATTCACAACGTTTGCACAACAGAAACCCATGCGGTTGTGGTACGATAAACCGGCGACCTATTTTGAAGAGGCGCTTGTCCTTGGAAATGGGAAGCAGGGGGCGACGGTTTTTGGTGGGACAAAGAGCGATAAAATCTTCTTAAATGACCTGACTTTATGGTCTGGGGAGCCCATGGATCCCTACATGAACAAGGAGGCTTATAAACATTTACCGGCGGTTCGCGAGGCATTGCAGAAGGAAAACTACCGGGCGGCGGATTCTTTGGTCCGTAAATTACAAGGTAAATTCTCCGAGTCTTATGCGCCGCTGGGTACCTTGTATGTAGATTTTAATCACGAGAATCCGACGGAATACCGCCGCGAATTGAATCTAGACAAGGCCGTTTCAACGGTGCATTATCACGCCGGGACGAACGAGATTCGCAAGGAATATTTCTTCTCCCATCCGGACAATGTGTTCGTGATTCACTTAACGAGTAAGGAGAAAAAAGGCTTGAATTTTACGGTTCAATTCAAGTCACTATTGCGTTATTCGACGAAATCAACCATTAATCACCTACATGCAAAGGGCACGGCGCCGGTGCGGGCAGATCCGAATTATGTGCGCAAGAAAGGGAATCCGATTATGTTTGATGAGAATAAGGGGACGCGTTTTGCCACGGATATTTTGATTCAATCGGCGGATGGAAAAGTACTGAGAACGGATTCGACCTTGCAGATGGTGGGCGGATCGGACGCGACGATTCTAGTGACCATGGCAACGAGTTTTAATGGCTTTGATAAAAGCCCGTCTAAAGAGGGTTTGAATGAGGACGCGTTGTCAGAAAAGCGTTTGCAAGAGGCCAGCTTTAAGGGGGCGGAGCAATTGCTAGCGCGCCATTTGGCAGATTACCAGCCCTATTTCAAGCGCGTGAACTTACGTTTGCCGGCGGACAATGCTCCGGAATTGCCTACGGATGAACGTTTGCGTCGTTATGCCAAAGGCGAGAAGGACAACTACCTCGAAACCTTGTACTTCCAGTTTGGGCGGTATTTATTGATCTCAAGCTCGCGGACACCGGGCGTTCCTGCGAACTTGCAAGGGCTTTGGAATCCACACATTCAACCACCTTGGTCGAGTAATTACACAATGAACATTAATGCCGAAGAGAATTATTGGCTGGCAGAAAATACGAATTTGAGTGAGATGCACGCACCGTTTTTGGGCTTCTTAGAGAACCTAGAAAAGACGGGACGCATTACGGCGAAGACCTTTTACAATGCACCGGGTTGGGTGTGTCACCACAATTCGGACATTTGGGCGATGACGAATCCCGTAGGGGATTTTGGTAACGGGGAACCTAATTGGGCGAACTGGCCTATGGGAGCGACCTGGGCTTCTACCCATTTATGGGAACATTACTTGTTCACACAAGACCAGAAATTCCTGGAGGCGAAGGCTTACCCTTTAATGCGCGGTGCGGCAGAATTCTGCCTATATTGGTTAATTGAGGATAAAAATGGCCGTTTAATCACGTCCCCATCTACTTCTCCTGAAAATAAATTCACCACCCCTACGGGTTACCAAGGAGCCACCTCTTATGGAGCGACGGCGGATTTAGCGATGATTCGCGAGTTGTTTTTGGACTTAATCGCGGCTGAAAAAATCCTAAAAAAGGATGCGGCTTTCCAGGCCACTTTAGAAAAGGCTTTGGCTCGTATACTTCCCTACCAAATAGGCGCGAAAGGCAATCTACAAGAATGGTATTTCGACTGGGAAGATCCCGAACCTAAACACCGCCACCAATCGCATTTATATGGTTTGTACCCGGGCACGCACGTAACGGTGGCAGAGACGCCATTGATTGCGGCGGCAGCAAAAAAGACTTTAGAAATCAAGGGAGATGAGACTACGGGCTGGTCTAAAGGCTGGCGCATTAACCTTTGGGCTCGTCTGCGCGACGGAGACCACGCCTATAAAATGTACCGCGAACTCTTGAAATACGTAGAACCGGACGGCGTAAAAGTGAACTACGTCCGCGGCGGTGGTACCTATCCGAACTTATTTGACGCCCACCCGCCATTCCAAATCGACGGAAACTTTGGTGGTTCCGCGGCAGTGGCAGAAATGTTGATTCAATCTACTCCAGAATTAATCGAAACTCTTCCAGCCTTACCGGCGGCGTGGGCTTCAGAGGGCTCGGTTTCTGGCTTGAAAACACGTGGCGGATTCGAGGTTTCTATGAGCTGGAAAGAGGGTAAAGTGACGTCCCTACACCTGAAAGGAGTGAAAGGGAGCACGGCGAAAGTAAAGGTGAATGGCGAGATTAAACGTTTATTGATAAAAACGGGAGAAGTTCACGTTTTGTAAACTACGCCACCAGCGAACTCACCCAGTCCTGATACAATTCCGTTTCGATCTGAACGGCCACGGCAGCGTGCTGTTCCCAGTCTGGCCAAGTAGCTTTTAATTGGGAGATCATCTCCTCTAGGTGCCCCTCTTCTTCCACGATGATGGATTTCACTTGGACTTTTGATTTTGTCTTGGTCAGGATTTGCTGGTAGATCGGATACAATTCGTCTGCGCGCAATTCGATGGCGTAGGTCACTAATAAATAGGCCGCCCATTTCACGTCGTAACCGCTAAGACCTAGTTTTTTCTTTGCATATTGGCTGACGCGCAGGTCAAGAACGTCTAGATAGAATCGAGATGAGCGCGGGTTGATTAAGAAGGAGTCGTCGTAGGTCTCGAAACCGGTCGGCACTAATTTGCTGATTTGTTTCTTGAGGTAATAGGCGTGACGGTGTTCTTCCGCGGCGTGCTTTAGGATGATCAGGCTGACCTCTTTTTTGTGCTCAAATTTAGAAATCTTGCGAGCCCCGGAATTTTCCATGAAGGAAAGCGTGTTCAAAAAACGGGCATGGGATTCAGGATTCGCCACTAGAGCGGCGATGGTAAGAGCGGTGTTCATGATTGACTTAGGCAAAATGTGTAGGCAAAGATAGTCCAAAGACAAAAATTTTCTATCTTTAATCTCCAACAAAAATCAACGAATGAAAAAATTTCAACCCTTTTGGCTGGGAGCCCTGTTCCTCTTAGTGAGCACGTCTCTCTTTTCTCAAGTCACTTTCCCGATTAATGACGTCGCCAGTCCATCGAATGGCTATTATGCCTTCACGAACGCGACTATCGTGAAAGATGCAAAAACAACTTTAAGCAAGGCGACTTTGGTGATTAAAAACGGCAAGATCGAATCGGTCGGTGCGGTGGCAGTCCCTAAGGATGCAGTGGTGATCGACTGTGGCGGAAAATACATTTATCCGTCTTTCATCGATATCTACAGTGATTATGGCATGTCAGCGGTGAGCCCAGGCGGCGGAAATTTCCGTTCTCCTTCCCAAATGATTTCGAACACAAAAGGCCCTTATTCCTGGAATCAGGCGATTAAATCGGAGGTTTCGCACGCGAAATTATTCGAGGTGAATGAATCGAAGGCGAAGGAATTGCGCAAGCTGGGCTTTGGCACGGTCTTAACGCACCAAATGGACGGCATCTCGCGTGGAACTGGTGTTTTCGTGAGCTTAGCGAAGCAAAGAGAAAACTTGGTGGTCTTGAAAGAGAAAGCCTCGGCGCATTATTCCTTTAATAAGGGATCGTCTACGCAAGATTATCCAGGCTCTTTGATGGGTTCGATTGCGTTATTACGCCAAAACTTCTTGGACGCCGCTTGGTATAAATCGAAACCGGCGAAAGAGGGAACGAATTTGTCTTTGGCCTCTTTTAATGAGATCCAATCCCTTCCACAAATCTTCGAAGTAAGTGATAAATGGTCTGCTTTACGGGCAGATAAAATAGGCGATGAGTTTGGTGTTCAATACATTATCAAAGCGAGTGGTAACGAATACCAACGCATCGACGAGATGAAAGCGACCAATGCGAAATTCATTTTGCCATTGGACTTCCCGCAAGCGATGGATTTAGAGGATCCTACGGACGCGCGTTTTGTGAACGTGGCGGATATGAAACACTGGGAATTAGCCCCTACGAACCCGGCGACTTTCGAAAAAGCGGGTCTTTCGTTCGCGATCACGGCGAATGGATTAAAAGATGTGAGCAGTTTTATGCCTAATCTCCGTAAGGCGATTCAATACGGCTTAAGCGAGCAAAAAGCTTTAGAGGCCTTGACTTCAACTCCAGCAACTATCCTAGGCGTTTCTGACATGGTGGGTAGCTTAGACGCGGGCAAATTAGCGAACTTCGTGATTACGAATGGTCCCGTTTTCGCTGATAAAACAGTCCTCATTGAGAACTGGGTGCAAGGTGAAGCGTATCCGATTGCGAAGGAGCAATGGAATTCGTTAGCCGGAAAATACGACTTAACCTTAGGCGCAAACAAGGCGACATTAAGCATCTCAGGTGAGCCAGGAGGCTATAAAGTACAGATTTTGGCCAAAGACACCACGTCTGTTGACTTCTCCCAAAAAGAATCCCTGATCAACCTAAGCTTTTCTTCGAAAGCAGACAAAGGCAAGCGAACGCGCTTAACGGGAACGTTCGCAGATGCGAGCTTCACAGGAACCGGCCAATTAGCGAATGGCGATTGGATTTCGTGGAAAGCAACGGCTTCCGCCGCGGCAGATACGGTAGCGAAAAAAGCAGGAAAGAAAGAAGATAAACTGGAATTAGGATCTGTGATTTACCCATTTGCGGGCTACGGAACCCCTAAGCCAGCGGCGGCTGAAACGATCTTGATCAAGAACGCGACGGTTTGGACGAATGAAAAAGCAGGCATTTTAAAAGGCAGCGATGTGCTTGTAAAGAACGGCAAAATCGCGGCGATCGGCAAAGGGTTGAAAGATCCTTCGGCGCGCGTCATCGACGGAACGGGCAAACACGTGACGGCAGGTATCATCGACGAACACTCCCACATTGCCGGAACGGGTGGAATTAACGAATGTTCGCAATCCGTAACTGCAGAGGTGCGTATTCAAGATGTGATCGACCCAGATGACATTGATATCTACCGTCAATTAAGCGGTGGCGTAACGTCCAGCCACATCTTGCACGGATCTTGTAACACGATCGGTGGCCAAACGCAATTATTGAAGTTGCGCTGGGGTGCTAACGCAGAAGGGATGAAGTTTGCGAACTGGGATCCGTTCATCAAGTTCGCCTTAGGAGAGAATGTAAAACGCTCTTGGAATACTTCGAATCCTCGTTTCCCAGACACGCGTATGGGGGTGGAGCAGGTGTTGATGGATGCCTTTACGCGTGCGAGAGACTATGAAAAACAAGGTCCTGGCAAGCGTATTGACTTAGAATTAGAGACCTTGGTGGAGATTTTAAACCACAAGCGATTCATCACCTGCCACTCGTATGTACAGAGCGAGATCAACGCGATGATGAAGGTGGCGGATCATTTCGGCTTCACGGTGAACACGTTTACCCACATTTTGGAAGGCTATAAAGTAGCTGATATCATGGCCAAACACGGTGCGAATGCCTCTACCTTCTCCGATTGGTGGAGCTATAAGATCGAGGTAACAGATGCGATTCCGCAAAATGCGTACTTGATGCAAAAGACAGGCGTGAACGTAGCGATTAATTCGGATGATGCGGAAATGGCGCGTCGATTGAATCAAGAAGCAGCGAAATCTGTGAAATACGCGGGGATGTCAGAGGAAGAAGCCTTGAAAATGGTGACCTTGAATCCTGCCAAAATGTTACACGTCGCTGACCGCGTCGGTTCTATCAAGGAGGGCAAAGATGCTGATATCGTGGTTTGGTCAGACAATCCTTTATCGATTTATGCAAAATCTGAGCAGACGATCGTAGATGGAGCTGTTGTTTTCGACCGGGCGGCAGACTTAGTTCGCCAAGCGGAATTGAAAGCAGAAAAACAACGCTTAGTGCAAAAGATGATAGGCGCTAAAAAAGGCGGCGCATCGACTCGTCCAGCGACTCCATCCTACAAGGCGGAGAACGAATGTGAAGACGATCACCACCACGGAAACAGCATTTGGGACCGTATTTCGAACCGTTGGGCTAACACTGAAAACTAAGATTCAAGATGAAAAAACAGATCATATATACTCTTTTCTTCGCGCTTAGCGGCCTAACGGCATTCGCGCAAGAAACTATGCACCCATCCCCTGCCCAAAGCAAGACCATCGTCATCACCGGCGGCACGATCCACGTGGGTAACGGGACCATCATCGAAAACGGCACGCTCGTTCTCGAGAAAGGCAAAATCAAAACCGTATCTGCCACACCTGTAACTATCTCAGGTGACGCAGAACGCATCGATGCCACTGGCAAGCAAGTCTATCCAGGTCTAATCGCCCCTAACTCGAGCTTAGGTTTAGTGGAATTCGCATCCACGAAGTCGACCATCGACATCGAAGAATTAGGCGAGATGAACCCGAACATCCGTTCGATCGTTGCTTATAATACCGATTCGAAAATCATCAACACCGTGCGTTCGAACGGTGTTTTACTAGCGCAAATCACACCGCAGGGCGGGATGATTCCCGGTTCTTCTAGCGTCGTGCAATTAGATGCGTGGAACTGGCAAGATGCCGCTTACGCGATGGACAACGGCATTCACTTTAAGATGCCAGCCTTGATTAATCGTCCGGCGGCGTTTCAAAGAAGAGGAGCGAACGCGGATCCAGTGGCGGCGGGTTTGGCGCGCCTCGAAGAGGCGCGGTCCTTTTTTAAGGAAGCAAAAGCCTATCTGAATGAGAAAACGCATACAAGCACGAACTTGAAGTTTGAAGCGACCAGAGGCTTATTCGACGGAAGCAAGCCCTTTTTCGTGCACTGCGACTTAGTGAAGGAGATGCTAGCTGCGATTAATTTTGCCAAAGAATTCAACTTCAAACTAGTCCTCGTAGGAGCCACAGACAGCTGGATGATTGCAGATATTTTGAAGGAGAATAAGGTATCGGTTATTTTGGGAGAAATCCATAGCCTACCAGCTACTGAGGATGACGCGGTAGATCAGCCGTATAAGACGCCAGGCATGCTCCAAAAAGCCGGCGTTTTATTCTCGATGGGCTTTGAAGGCGGGGACGGAAACTGGCGTCAACGTGACCTTCCATTCCACGCTGGAACTATGTCTGCCTATGGAATGACGAAGGAAGAAGCACTTTCAGCTATTACGTTGAACGCTGCTAAAATCCTAGGCATCGCTGACCGTACCGGCAGTATCGAAACAGGCAAAGATGCGAATGTAATCATCACCACAGGTGATGTGTTAGATATGCGTTCGAGCGTTTTAACCCATGCCTTTATTCAAGGTCGCGCCTTGAATTTAGACAACAAACATTCCCAATTATTTGAGCGTTATAAGTACAAGTACAACGTGAAATAAATTGATTTAAAGTTTAGTCTAGAAAGTCCTCAAAAGCCGATTTTGTCTTTTGGGGACTTTTATTATACCCTCATTGCGCATCATTATCAGTGTTTTCATAAAGTTGAGTATTAATTCGGTTGAAGTTTTGAATTTGGTTTTATTCTCTGAATATTATCAAAAATAAAACGCTAACCGCTAATACATTATGAAAACTAAACTCGTCTTTTCGACCGTTTTGATCAAGTCGCGCTTGACACTTCGGATGACACAACAGGAAGTTGCCTCCGCCGTAGGAGTTTCCCAAAGCGCCTACAATTATTGGGAATCCGGCAAACATTATCCAAACGCCACTAAAATTTACCTACTCATCCAGGTTCTGAAGATTCCCATCGAGGATGTGTTCTCCGCCTAAATTTTTCTTACCTTTGGGGGGATGATTCGCCTCAGCATTCTACTTTTAGTTAGTCTATTCGCGTGCACCAGCTCCCCTGAGCCGGCCACCCATTTCTATGACTGGAATAAAGAGCTGAACCACCTATCATCTTCCCCTCTTTCGGTAAAAAAGACCGTCATCCTAGACGGAACAGCTGAAGTAATCGATTCGGTTCAGGTGGATTTGGCCAAAGAATGGGCCCTCTTCCGCGAAGCCGACCTCAACAAACCCGCCTACGCCCTCAGTTATGAGGATCACAGTGCTCCTGGCCTGATCCATTACGTGCTGAAAAAAGGCGAAGACCTTCCCGTTCGTTCCTTCCAAATCACTTTAGACTCTGCCGGGAGACCATCAACGGTAGATTTTGAAATCTCTTCTGAGAATTTGATTTACCATACTTCCAAAAAACTCTCCATGCACCTCATCTCCGGTCGCGTGGTTTCTTACACCATTTCAGGATCACAAGCTTTGCGCTGGTTTTCATCGCCTACTCGCTATTCTGTTAGTGGAGTGGTGTTGTAGCGCTGTTCGAAGCGTAGTGGACAGTCGGCAGTGGGCAGTGGCTCTATCTAATCTAGACTATAGAGTAGAGAGTATAGAGGCTAGGTTAAAACTTTCTTACTAACAATACAATAATTGCCCTGAAATGCCTGAAACGGCATAGTGTTAAAATACCCGCGAGGTATGCAAAGAGGGTTTCGGGTTTTGACACTTTTTGTCAATACCTGAAAATCGAGTTTATAGATTTGGCTAATTATTCACAAAAAGAGCATTTAAAAGAGCTCAACACCTAATACTCTCGCTATTGACACAATCTGTCAATAGCTGAAAATCGAGTTTATAGATTTAGCCAACAATTTACAAACAGCCTTTTCAATCATTCAGCACGCGCCCATTCAACGGCGAGCGCGAAAACATGGAAATAATTCGTATTTTTAAGGCATGATTTTACGGACAGAAAATTTAGTCAAGAAATACGGCCAACGATTAGTGAATGATCACATTTCGTATCAGGTGGAGCAAGGGGAGATTGTGGGTTTATTAGGGCCAAATGGGGCGGGTAAAACTACGTCTTTTTACATCGCGACGGGATTAGTGAAGCCGAATGAGGGGAAAGTATTCTTGGATGATTTGGACGTAACAGACTTGCCTATGTATAAGCGGGCAAGACTCGGGATCGGGTATTTAGCCCAGGAGGCGTCGGTTTTTAGGACGCTGAGCGTGGAGGAAAATATTCAGGCGGTGCTTGAGATGACGGATTTATCGAAAGCGGCGCAGAAAGAGAAGGTGGAGAGTTTATTAGAGGAATTTTCGTTAACGCATGTGCGGAAAAGTTTAGGCCAGGTACTTTCTGGGGGAGAGCGGAGAAGAACGGAGATTGCGAGGGCGCTGGCGGTGGATCCTAAGTTTATATTGTTAGATGAGCCCTTTGCGGGGGTTGATCCGATTGCGGTGGAGGAGATTCAGACGATTGTGTCGAAGTTGAAATACCGGAATATTGGAATCTTGATTACGGATCACAATGTGGATGAGACGTTGTCGATTACGGACAGGGCTTATTTGCTTTTTGAGGGAAAGATTTTGAAGGCGGGGACGCCACGAGAATTAGCGGATGACGAACAAGTTCGTCGTTTGTATTTAGGTAAAAACTTTAAGTTGAGAGAAAATCAATAGGATGAAAAAGGAGACGATTGCGGTACATGGGAGTCATTTGAAGGATGAGACGGCGGGGGCGATTGCGGCTCCGGTGTTTTTGACGACGACTTTTGAACGGGCTTTGGATGGAAGCTATCCAAAAGGCCACATGTATTCCCGTAACTCGAATCCGAACCGCACGGCTCTTGAAAAAGGCCTGGCGGCCTTAGAAGGGGCGTCGCGAGGCTTCGCCTTCGGCTCAGGCCTCGCCGCCGTCAACGCCGTCTTCCAATGCCTGCAATCCGGAGACCATATCTTGATGCCGGAAGTAGGCTACTATGCGTCCTACAAACTGGCGGAAGAAATCTTGGGGCCTTGGGGTCTTGAGGTGACGCAGGTGGATATGACGGATTTAGCGGCAGTAGATAAAGCGGTCCAAAAAAATACGAAACTCATCTGGGCGGAAACGCCGGCGAATCCGATGCTAAGCATCACAGATATCCAAGGGCTTTCAGTCATAGCAAAAAAACACGGTCTAAAATTAGGCGTGGATAATACCTTGGGGACGCCCGTTCTCCAAAACCCCATCGCTCACGGCGCGGACATCGTGATGCACGCGACGACGAAGTACATAGGTGGCCACTCGGATATTATGGGGGGAGCGGTGCTCTTGAAAGAAGATGATGAGTGGGCGAATCGAATTGAACGCGTGCAGATTTTGATGGGGGCGACGCCTAATCCGTTGGACTGTTACTTATTAGCGAGAGGCTTGAAGACCTTGCCGTTGAGAATGCGCGAGCACAGCGCGAACGCTTTGGAACTAGCAAAGCGTTTAGAAAAACACCCAAAAGTAGAAAGAGTACATTACCCTGGCCTGGAATCACATCCGCAAAATGCGTTAGCGATGGCTCAAATGCCTCAGGGATTCAGCGGCATGATCGCTTTGCAGGTGAAAACGGGGGAAACACAAACACGAGAGATGGCAGGTAAACTGCAGATTTTCCAACAAGCAACGAGCTTGGGTGGTGTAGAATCGCTGGTGGAACACCGCAAATCCATTGAAGGTCCGCAAAGTACGACGCCGGGAAACTTATTGCGTTTCTCGATCGGACTAGAACATGTGGATGATTTATGGGCGGACTTAGAACAAGCCCTTGCGACGATTTAGAGATCCTTCTCTAATTTCACCTCTACTTCTTTATCAATTCCTTTCAATTCAACACGCTGGCGTTTGTAACCAGACTTCGATATGGAGATAAAGTTGTATTGCTTTTCGTCAATCTTGATTTCGATGGGGGTTTTTCCCACGTAGTAACCGTTAAGTATAACTTCTGCACCCACAGGGTCACTTTTCACTGAAATGGTCTTGGTAGCAGGTGCCACAAAAGAACTTAAGGCACTGATTAGCAATACGATAACAAAATTTTTCATCTAGGCTTTAGCATTTAAAGACCTAAATTACCGAAAAATAAACGAATCTGTATCCTGATAATTAAAAATATCGAGTAACTGATAATTGACATTGAGCATTCAAGCGCTGATTGTCGAGCACCCATTGGTAGTTGCGCATCCAGGCGAAATTTAACTTGCCGGTGATGGCATAAGAACGGAGGCGTTTTTGGTAATACCCACCCCACATCAAATCGACCCATTTGGAATCATAGTCCTTGAATGCATCGTAGTAATAATCCATGTTGTGAGCATAGCGCTCAATGCTGAATCCTGCGATGGACGAAGGGCGGACGAAGGCGAGGTCGAAGGTTTGGAGGTTTGATCCAGGACCTATGCCCGCACCTACTACCTGACCCTCATTCGTGTAGCCGTGGCGGACAAAATCGTGACGGTACCAAGGACCATTATTGCGAACGAGGCGGTCCGCCGTCATTTCCATGGTGGTGTTCTCGATGGCAAGGCGAATATAACGCCCTGGAGCTTGTTTGAATACTTTACGCATCCCTAAAAGATAGGCACGAGAATGTTCCATGGACGTTAACCAATCCCAAAAACTATTCTTGTAGTCATTATAGCCAAATTCCCCATAGACTTCGACATTCGATGCCGGGAAAACCCAGCGCAGGTTAAAGGAGGCTAACTGATCTCTTCGTTTCGCATCCTCCAGGGGTAGGTTCTTTTTTTCAAAGGGGAGCAAGAACGGGAACACATCCGATAAGCCCGATCCCATGTCCGAGGTGTAGAGGTGGAATGCGCGGGTAAATCCGAGAAATAAACCCGGGATCCAGCGTGGTTGGTAGTTCAGGGTGATGGCCGAAATGTAGCGGGCATCCGTGGATTTAGGTTCTAGGTAATTCACACCATACACCAGGTAATCCTGGGTGTTAGGGGCTACTCCGGAACCCTCTAAGCGACCGCCAATGAGCTGGAATTCAAAAGCGCCCAAGAAGGTTTTCAAAGGTTTAACGCTATTAAATGTTCCGTGCAAGAAGCCTGGGGCATTGTTTGACATAATTAAGGAGTTCCTAAAACCTGGGCCCCACCAGAGGTTTTCGGTGGAAATACCGACGGAGACGGAGCGGGAGGACAGGCGGAGGGCGCTTTGACCTAGGCGAAAACGGGAATAAGAAGAGGTCCCAAAACGTTCTGGGATGTCTGTGCTATTCCACAAGACCAGCATGGGAGCACGGTACGCCCCTTGCAGGGAAAAGGTCTCAAATTCGCGGTTCTCTGCGTACACGAATTCCGGCATGAGCTGGAGACTGAGGGCTTTGTATTTAGCAAAAAAACCTGCCGTTAGATAAGTTTGTAAGCCTCTTGCCGGGATCACCGCGCCGTCATTCCAGCCCACAGGAGCGAAGGTATTTAACGAGGTCAGGACAGAGGCGGGCAGCAGGCCTGTTGCCGTGGAATCGGTTAGGGGCCTGATAGTAAACGAATGATGCGCCCCAGAGATCAATTGCTGATTCCTGTAGCGTTCTTCAGTAAAATCTGGCCGGCCCACGGGAATGGTTTGGGCGTAGATTTGTGCTGTTAGAAAGAAAAAAAAGATCTTTTTAAGCATAGACAAATTTAGGTAGGAATGCCCGCAATTTGTAAATTTGAAGGATAAAGATTTCCATGAATAAAAAATCCAACCGTTTTGTGTTGATTCGCTATGTGAACGATGCCCTGGTGGTGATCGCAGCCTACACGATTGCACTGGCGAATCTTGGACACCTGAATCAGTGGAATCCGGCCTTTGCGGGGCTATCGATTGGGATTTGGTATTTCGTTTCCTCGTTTTCGAAATTGTATGCGGATAGACGCTCGAATAAGTTCGCGGAGGAGATCATCTTTATTATCTACCACCTGATTTTATTTACCATCTTACTCAGCTCTAGTCTCTTCTTTTTAAAGCCGAGCGGGGATTATCATTTTACCTTTTTTGCCTACTTCATAGGCGCTAATTTCGTTTTAGCTGCCATTACCAAGTATATTTTACGGAAGAATCGCCATGCTGCCTTTTACCAGGGGCGCATGAACGATGTGGTGCTTTTAGTGGGTGCGACGGCCGCAGCTAAGAATTTCTTTGACACCGTTCAGAAGTATTATTACTACGGTTATAAGGTGGAAGGCATCATCGATGATGAGATGAATAACATTCCGGGTTGCGAGTATTTGGGGAAAATCAGTCAATTGGACTTGATTTTAAAGTCGCGCTACGTGGACGAAGTGGTGATTGCCTTGCCTACGGAGGATTATTCGACCATTCAGCGCTGTATTAGTATTTGTGATTATTACCGGACCAAAGTCCGCATTTTGCCTGACTTTAAACAATACGCTACCTCCTCGGTCAGCATTCAGACGATTGGTCAGGTGCCGGTAATGAACGTGGGGCGATTGCCTTTGGATCGCGTGGAAAACCGGATTTTGAAACGCGTTTTCGACGTGAGCTTCTCCTTGTTTTTCTTTTTGACCTTTGGCCTAGTTCTCTTTCCGCTGATCGCTTTATTGATCAAATTGACCTCTAAAGGGCCGGTAATCTTTAAACAAGAGCGCTGGGGATTGAATAATGAGACCTTGATTTGCTATAAGTTTCGTACGATGATTCAGGAGAGTGAAGATGTAGATGAGGACGGAAACTACCAGCAAGCGCAGAAGGATGACCCACGGATTACCAGGATTGGGGCCTTTTTACGAAAGACGAATTTGGATGAGATTCCGCAGTTTTGGAATGTATTAATCGGGAATATGTCGGTGGTGGGACCGCGTCCGCATCCTACTCCGCTAAATATCGAATCCATGAATACGGTGGATAATTACATGTTGCGCCACATCGTTTTGCCCGGAATCAGTGGCTGGGCGCAGGTGAATGGGTGTAGAGGGGAAACACGCACGACGGAGGATATGCAGGAACGCGTGGACTTTGATTTGAGTTATATTCACCGCTGGTCGTTTTGGTTAGATTGCCAAATCATCCTTCAGACCGTCATTAACTTCTTTAGAGGCGACCAGAATGCTTACTAAAACGTTGTTTTAGTACCAACGGAATAAACAAAGGTGCCTCCACGAAATAGCGCTTAAACATCCGCTTAGGCTCCTGCAGGAAGCGATAGAACCATTCCAAACCACTTTTTTGCATCCAAAGCGGCGCCCGTTGAATCATCCCCGCGGCTACCTCGAAGGCCCCGCCTATTCCGATGGCCACGTGCGTTTCTAATTTCTCGAGATTTTCCGCGATCCAAATATCCTGTTTAGGCGCTGTTAAACTCACTAACAAAATATCCGGCTTCACGGCGTTAATCGCCGCAATCATTTCTTCGTTTTCTTCCTTCGAAAACTCTGCTCTGAACGGCGGTACAAAGGTTCCCACGATCTTTACCCCGGGGTGCTTCACCTCCATCACTTTTTGGAGCGTTTCCGCAACTCCGGGAGAGGCGCCTAGTAAGAAAATGCTGAAGTTATTTTGCAAGGCAAATGGAAATATCCGCGGCAACACGTCCAAACCCGTAATGCGCTCCTTAATGGGATCACCTACGAATTTCGAGGCCCATTTCACGGGAACTCCATCGCAAAGAACGTAATCCGCGTGCTGGTAAATCGCTTGAACGCGCGCTGTCGCGCGCGCCGCCAATAGCGAATTCACCGGCGTGATACACACCTGCGCCTTTTTCCCTTCTTTGATTACAGATTCCCAGTCGCGGAACAATTCGTCCATCGTCAGCGAAGAGACCGGCGTGCCTAAAATATTAACTCTGTGGTGCATGGTTTGACTCAGTTTCCGGGAAGAAATCCCCTACAAAATACAAACCCACCCAAGTCCAGAAAGGGAATGCACCCATGGGACCCTCTAAAAATACGTCGAAGCTACCGTTCAGCCAAAACGTGAACAACACGCAGGAAATCATCAATTGCTGGTCGTTCAATTGCCTTTTAAACATCGGTCTAAACAGACAAACCAGCCAATAGCTCCACAGCAAGAACAGTGGCCAGCCGAAGCGCGCTAAAATGGTTAAATTGAAATTATGCGGCGAACGCAAATCCTCTATCTCAGTAATCACCTCATCACTCTCCGCTAAACTCATCCCTAATCCCTTCCCCTGCAACGCATATTCCGGCGTCACACTATAATCGATAATGTTTGCCCACCAGACCAAGCGCCAGAACTTATTTTCATCTAGCGTCGTATCCTTACTCACCCCAAAAATCGAGCCCACATTCTCCACCAGCTGCTCCATCCCCACCTTGCGGCCTTGGAAGTTTTCCTTCACCTTGATCGATGCATACAGCGGCAAAACGATCAATAGCATAATAGGCAAGTAACGCGCATATTGCTTGACTAAATCCCGGATTTCTTCTCGTTTCATGTACACCACAAAAAGACCTAATCCTAATACATACGCTAACATTCCTGACCGAGAATAGGCCGTGATGATCAATAGATTCAGCAAAATTGCCACCGCTAAGGTTACCTGAAAACGGATCGAGCGATGGTTCAGATAGAGCACTAAAACCAAAGTGGAAATCAACAAATGCACCCCCATGTCGCCGTATTTATAGAGTGCGAAAGGCACGGATCCGAACAAGATGAAGTTCTCGAAGAATTCGGAGAAGTTTTGGAAATAGAAATTCAGTAAGGCAAAAAACGGGAACCAGGTATAGATCCAGATGATATAGCCCCATAATTGCGAACGCAAATCCTTGAACAGGAACACGAAGAAGGCAAACCACGCATATTGAATCACAAAAGAATCGCGGATCACGTCAAAAAGCGCATAAGAACGCAATCCCCAGCCAATGTATCCCACTGTCACCACTAAGAAAAACGCCAACATCTTCGTCCGTTTATCCCAGCCAAAAGCGTATTCTTTACGGGTCAAAAACAAGACCACAAATCCCCCTGCCCACAAGGCCTCCGCTAGAAAACTATACGCAATCCCCTTGTTAAAGAACACATAGAGTGCCATCACAAAGAAATAGGCCTGTAAATAAAGCTTTTTAACGGCGTCCATTGATTTCGTATTTAAGCGAAACCTGCCACTGCTGATTCGTGTAATCTGACTTCGTAGACGAATCTGACCAATCCGCTTTCCCATCTTCGATGCGGACCCACATATAATTATTCACGGAGGTTTGAAGATAAGAGGCTCCTAATAAAAGGTTTTTCGTTAGGCCGATTTGTGCTTCTACGCCCGTCATCAAATTGACCCAATAGCGGTTCTCATAGCCACTTCCGTAGTATTGGTAGACATAGAAATCATTGTTTTTAGCCACTCGTTCCGCATGCAATCGGATCAAGCTGCGACCTCGGTGAAAGCTCAAATGAATGGTTTGGCTGTTCGAACCCGGCCCGATGGAGGCTCCCAGTAATTTTGCGTTTTGGGTATAGCCCTGGCGCATCTGCGTACTCGTATACCAGCTATTGCGCAGAGGTTCTCCCCCCGGCTGCGTATTATCGATCACTAAGCCCGGATCCATCAATTGTAATTGCGTGAATTCGATGCCCAGTTGTAGGTAGGATTTTTGTTTTTTGCCCAAAGGAAATAACTTCCGTCCTCCTAGTACAAAACCAGTCTTTGTGGAATCCCCGAAGAAACTCGCAGGTCCTACCACCTTATCAGGCTGTCCTAGTTCTGCATAGAACTCCGCGTGATCTTTAGGTAAGGCAAAGCGGAGCAAGAAAGCCCCTAATTGCATTTTGGGATTCTCCACAAATGGCTTGCCCGGTTGTGGACCCTCGTTCGTAAAATAATTCTGCTGTGCAAAGGAATAGCCCAAGTAGAAATTAGGCACCCATTTGGGCTGCCAGTTCACAATAAAAGCCTTTAACATTCGCTGAGAATCGTTCTTTTTTTCAATTCCTCCTGCCCAAATCGGTCTGAAGTTCTTGTCCTCCGGTGAAAGAAAAGGCGAATTCTCTAACAACCCAATGATTCCTTTCCCCTCAAAAGATCCGATGGGAGTAATGACTGGCTTTCTATTTTGGACGAAATAATGCAAAAAGCCATTTGCCTCGTTCGTAAGTACTAAACTATTTCTAAAGCCCGGACCCCACCAATTATTCTCGGTAGAAACACCCGTCGCCACATTGCCTGCTCGGAATGCGATGCGCGATTGCCCTGGATAAAAAGTCTTCAAGGGCTCTGTACCAAAGCGACTGTAGGCATCAATGTTATTATTGATGATAAAGAACACACGAGTCCAATAGTTCCCATCCTGCGGACTTCCGGCAAATGGAACGGTAGGCGAATTTTCTGCCTCCACCCACTCTGGCTGGAGGTTCACATCCAAAAACTTCCAGGTAAAATGCACGCCCAGACTCCAGCGACGTTGAAAACCAACGGAAGGATACATGTTTCCCTCATTAAAGCCGAAGGGCATTTTATTGTTGTTTTGCGAGGTATGTCGAAGCGAAATGCCTTGTAATGTAAACTTATCCCGCGAGGCAGCCTCTAACTCTTGCAGACGAGACGTGGAGCGAATCATAAAGGACTGATTCACGTATTTCGATGAATCCTTTCCATGTAATAATTGCGCGTTACGCTGCAAATCCTGTAGACTGATGTCATCTAGTAAAGTCGTCTGAGCGAAGACCGAGCAAGAGAGCAATAAAAGGCCTAGAACGTACTTTACCATAAGAAAATCGTATTAATGAAGGCATAGACATTCGATTTCGAATGATCCTTTTCCCATAAATAATTCGTTGAATTCACCCATTTCACATCCGCCGTAAACAAGAGCTTTTTATAACGGTAGCCCCCTTGCAAACCGTAGGCAAAGTCATCCCATTTCACACTGCGGGTATATACTGCTGTCCCTCCAGCTGTGGTGGTAGGTCGGTTCGCCACGTGTTGAAAGGTGAATCCCAGCTTCGTCCAGCCCTGATTCCAGCTGACCGCAAAGGATTGCGCATCATTTCCATGCCCCACCCCGTTTGCAATAATCTGATTATTATTCGTAAAGCCCTCATAGACCTGTCCATGTTCATACCAGTTTCCTGCCCCCCGCATTAGATAAGATGGGGTTTCAGACATCTTGGTCGCCTCTGCTTGCAGAGAAATAAAGGTTCGGTCATTTAGGAGATGTAATTTCTTAAATCCGACCACCCAGGCAGCAGAATGAGACATGTCCAGCCACAAATCCCGGAGGTTTTGCTTCGCATCATTGTACCCAAATTCCGCATAGACCTCTGCGTGATTCTTCGGCATTAACCAGCGGGTGGAAATACTCAAAATTTGGTCTTTACTTAACGTATCGTCGTTATAATCGCTCTTGAAGAGATTGTTCAATACCGGCAAATAGGTGTTCATGAACTTCGCATTTGGCAAGGGTACCTCGTAGTTTTGAAATGAGCGGGAAACCGAGAAGAACACGTTTTTCATGAATCGCGGCTGGTAAGTCAGGATGATTCCGTTGTATTGGCGATTCTTTGGATTAAAGGATAAATCCCGTCTTTTCAAGGCATTATTTTCAAAACCTTGCAGAGAATCCCGCGTCATCCTTCCTAAAATCAATTGAAATTCGAACGAACCAATCGGGGTTTTCAAGGGACGGGTAGTATTCAAACTATAGTGTAGAAAGCCCGCCGCATTATTCGTCATTAACAGCGAAGAATAGTGCCCAGGGCCCCACCACAGATTTTGATTCGAAAGCCCTAGCGAAATACCTCCCGCCTCTAAACGCACGGAGGATTGCCCTAAACTAAACCGATCCAGTGATGGATTCACTTGTCCCCAGGCATCGCTGGTTTCGTAATCTGCTGAACCCGTGTGAACAAATTCCGGTTTGAATTGCACATGTAAAATGCTAAAACGCGCATAAATACCGGCGCTAGCCTGCATTTGATAACCATTCGAGATGGACATCGCCTGGTCATTCCAACCATAAGGGCGGGATGTATTTAGCTTTTGAGTAAGAGAAGCGGGCAATAAAATGGCTTGAAACAGCCCTTTTTTATAGCTCTTAATGGAGTCGTTCGCTGAGGGATCGATCAAACGGTACAAATCTTGCATACTTTGCTTTCCCGTAGAATAAAAGGGCCTGGCTAGCATGGACTGATTTGCGTCTACTTTACCTAAAAGCTGTAGGTTGCGCACTTGCTCATCGATGTCGGAGAATCCGACGGGGATGGCGTTTTGGGCCCAAATAGGAGTCCCTGACAAACACAAAACACAGCAAAGCGATAGCAAAAACTTCATAAACAAAGTTAGGAATAATCCGGTGCTGAACAAAAGGGGGGAAATGCATACAGTTTGTAATAATGTTTCTTATATTTGTTAATTATAACAATTATGAGAAACAGAATAAATTTTCTGGCCTTCTTGGAACAATTAGAAGTCTTCGGCGTTTTCAGCACGCAAGACATCTATAAAGCATTTCCACACTTCGACTCGAGGCGTCTAGTGGAGTGGCAAGCGAAAAATTACTTGCAAAAATTATCAAATAAGTGGTATTGTTTTGCCAAAATGGAGCATTCGGAATTCTCCCAATTAAGGGTAGCGAATTTGTTGTGCAAACCTAGTTATATCTCGTTAGAGTCTGCTTTTGACTACTATGGACTGATTCCAGAGTCTTCATTTAGCACCACTTCAGTCACCACAAAAAAAACGTCCCGTTTTGAAAATGATCGAGGTAATTTCACCTATCGATCCATTAAGAATAGCCTCTTTTTTGGCTACAAAACAATCTATTCAAGCATTCAGCCCATCATAATGGCGGAATTAGAAAAAGCTATTTTAGATTACCTGTATCTACATCCTGAAATCCAAACAGTGTCAGATATGGAAGCCCTTCGATTAAATGCCGATATTTTAGGGGAGATCGATTGGGAAAAATTTACGATATATTTGAGCCTATTTAAATCCCGTGCTTTGGAAAAAAGAGTGCAGGTATTAACTTCCTACCTTCAAAGTATTCTATGAAACTCTCCGTCTCCATGATCACCTTCCAGGGTGCGGCTTATCTACAGGCGCAAATGGATTCGATTTTAGGCCAAAGTGTTCCCGTAAATGAAATTATCGTTTGTGATGATGGATCGACGGATGGCACACGGGAGATTTTAGCTACTTATGCGGCATCCCATCCACACATTCAGCTCCATTTTAACGAAAGAAATCTGGGCACGGTAGCGAATATGCAGCAATGCCTGCGCAAAACGACGGGGGAACTTATTTTCTTAGCAGATCAGGATGATGTTTGGTTACCAAACAAGGTCGAAAAAACGCTTGCTTTTTTTCAAGAGAACCCTGATGCGGATGCTGTTTTTAGTAATGCAGACATCATTGATGAGGTAGGAGAAACGCAATTTGGCATGACTCTTTGGGACATTATCGGCTTTCCGTATGGCCAAGTTGACCTTGCCGATTTCGAAAGACGGGTGGACAATGTGGTGACGGGTGCAGGATTAGCTTTTAAACGAGATCCAGATCTCTTGGAAAAAGACATCCCCCAGATTCCTGGGCTATTGCATGACGGATGGTTAGGACTCTATTTTGCGGCAAAAAATACCCTCAAAGCTACCCCAGATATACTATTTCAGTACCGCAGTCATGCGAACCAGCAAGTAGGAGGAAAAATAAAAGAGAGACAAGCCTTATTAGACTTTAACTTAGCCTTGTACGATGGGGTTCCGGTGATGAAGGATTTTACAACTTGGAGGGCGGCGATGAAACGCCTGTATACGAATTTGGCATTGCCCTATATGAACAAGGAAAAGATTCAGGATCAAATTGAATTGTATGCGGAATACGGGAAGACCTATTTCCAGCTGTGCGCTAGTTTATACCTCTTTGTTAAAGCGATCCGCTAAACGATTCCATTGCGCACGAAATACCGTATCTGGTAAGATAAATAGTTGCAATACCACAAACCACGCCAGCGCAAACACCCCTATCACCAGCAAACGCAATAAAAGCGTAGGAACAAAGAGCTTGAATAAGAACACGATTCCTAGATAGGGGATCAATCCCAACAATTGTTGAAAGAAAACTGTCGTATAATTCGAAAGTGAAATCTCCTTGCGGGTGAAGAAGACGAACGCCATACAAACGGCTAATTCCGTCAACAGAATCGTGATGGCCGCCCCTTCTTCTTTCAGGGTAGGAACTAAAAGAAAGGCTAAAATTATACTAATAAACATCCCGATAAGCGCAGAGATGAGGATGGACTTGTCCTTGCCTAGGGCGCTGAGGATTTGGAAGCCAAAAATCCCGGACATACTGATGATCAATATGAGCGGCGCCGTGATTTGCAAGGGTAAGATTGCTCGATCAAAGGCCGTTCCTAACAAGATATGGATGATTTCTGGTGCGCAGGTAGCGATCCCTAAGACCAAAGGCATCGAAAGACTCACTAGCACATAAAAACACTGCTTAATCCGTATAATAAAGGCTTCTTTCTCCCCTTGGTGGTACAAACTCACCAGACCTGGGAACATAGCCACCGATACGGCACTTAAGACCCCGATGAAAAGGCGGTTAAGTTTCAAGGCAGAGGAATAATAACCCACGCTTTCATTGTCTGCTAAAAAGCCTAGCAATATCGTATCGAGTGAGAAATAAACGGAGATAGTGAAGATGGTTAAAAACAACAAGGCCATCGGTTTGATGTGTTTCTTTAATTCTAAACGCGCGAAAGAAAGACTCGAAAAGTCCAGCAATTCCATCAGCCTTTTCCCATTTAGGGCCGCTAAAATAACGGCTAATCCCACCTGCATTTGGAAATAGTTCACGTAGTCATTCGTGTTCCGGATGAACAAAAACACCGCGGCGATGAAGCAGAGGCGAATCACGAGCGATCGAATGGCGATGAATTTGAATTGGTTCATCCCGCTAAAGAACCATTCTAATTGGAAGACTTGTAACATAAAATAGCCTAGCGCCCAGGAGAATAGGGATTTCTCTGCGGCTAATTGGGGAAGAGCGATAATAAAAGCGAGAAAAACAAGACTTAAGAGTAAGGTTCCTAGCGCATTGATAAGGAAAATTTCGCTAAAGGTCTTCGTTAATAAAGTACGGTCTGTGGCTGCTTTTGCTACTTCGCGCACCCCATAAATCGGAATACCGAGGGCGGCTAATAACACAAAATATTTGGCAAAACTCTCCGCAAAATTCAAGACGCCTACATGCTCCGGACCCAGCGTCCGCGCTAAATACGGGAACGTGATCAGCGGGAATAAGACCTGCGTAATCGCTAAAAGTACATTATAAAAGACATTTTTCCGGGTCTCCATTAGCGGTAACTCGCGTCCACGATCAGTTTATACAGGTTTCGAATCATCCGCGGAATGCGTTGGATTTTATAGGCCAAAGGCACTCC
>DLPD01000012.1:30806-30958 GCA_002479785.1 Cytophagaceae bacterium UBA7467 | reverse complement strand
CGGTCTAACACGTGATAATGAAAATCCGAGTCGAAATGCTGTGGGTTTTCGGCGGCCATCTGACGGCAAACACCTTGCACATAGCGAATCTCCTCTAGATTCGTCTTCCCATTCGAGAACACCCGGTTATCCGTCCGAATCGGACGCGCGTG
>DLPD01000012.1:0-30741 GCA_002479785.1 Cytophagaceae bacterium UBA7467 | reverse complement strand
TTTAGTTGCACTCCGTGCACCACAGCCGTTTTGGTCTTTCCTATCAAGCGTTGAATCGTCGGGATCAAATACACATCGAGTCCAGTTCCGGAAATCGAATGTTTGAAATGCGGCCCAGCAGCCTGAAAAACAGCCTCACTGTAAAATGGCGACATGATTTCCACCCACCAGGTATCTTGAACTAAATAGCCCGGCTTGTGGATGAACTGACGTAAATTATAGTAGGAATCGTGGTTTAGGCTAGGCTGAAATACGTCTAATTTTTCCAAAGTGGCAATGAAAAAGAGCTTGTTGAGGTCGGAAACCGAGATGATTTGGTCATCGTCTAAAAAGCCGATGTATTTCAACGGAGTTGACTGCAGTTTAGCATAAATGTACTGCATCACATCCCCTTTGCACTCTGATTTCTGGGAAATATAATGCGCCACGGGAATAGGAGCCTCTGAAATCGAACCGCTGTAATCGTACAAACACCAATCGAAATCGGGCTCCACATCGAAATGGATGTGATCCATGGGGCTAGACTTGCCGTCCCAGGTAATCGCAACGATGGATTTAGGTGTACGCATATTTAACAAAAGTACGATTGTATCGTGTTTCGGCAATAGAAAATCATCCGAATTAATTCAGCGGTCAACAGATGCCTGCGACTCTCCTTTCGAATCAGCGAATCAGACGTCCGCCAAGTTGAAATCACCTCTGGCACAATGGCACCGATTGAAATCTCCCTAGGGTCTACAAAACGCTTGTACATGTCCACCGGATAGGCAATCCGCGCCGTTTTTTGCAATAAATACCGAGCCGCTTTCGCATTCAAGGAATAGCCATAAGCCCCGTAAACGGATTTAATCAAAGGTTCGCCTACGCCATTCTGAGCCGTTGATTTCTTCAGGCTCGCATATCCATTCCATGCCCCCCAGAAGAACAAATCATATTTCTTCACTGTTTCGGCCTTCAAGAGTTCCGGCTTTAGGATTCTACTATCAGATTCCAGTACTAAGAAATGCTCCTGGGAATTTTCTTGTGCAATCATTCGCCACAATTTGCGGTGACTCAAAATCACCCCGATTTCGGTGGTCAATAAGGCCTTCCCGGTCCGCGAATAAGATTTCTGCATCAACGCCTTTAAAAAAGGGACATGCACTCGTGACGGAAATACCGGTTCCACAACTTCTAACGCAGGAAGCGCAGATCGCATCGCCTCCACATGGCCTTTACGCTCCGTCTCGTGATCCGCAAAAAGTACAAAGGCGCGCTTAAACATTGGTGAATTGGCTAAACGTGCTGAAAGATCCAGAAGCTAAGGCATCTGGCGTAAAGAAATCCTGTTTGCCTCCATCTGGGTACAGAATGAAATGAGGCTTGTTGCACAGGTAGGCTAGGTGTAAGGGCAATGAATCTGCGGTCACCACATAATCTGACGCCTGAATCAAGTCGATTAGTTGTTCAAATGAAGCATAATCTGAACCAAAACGTGCCACTCGCCCGTCAATCTTCGCTAAAATCGAGTTAGGAATGATACGCTTAGCTAATCGTGCATCTGGCAAAATCAACACTTTGTCTCCCCGTTTTTCTAAGCCTTGTGCCTTTAGGCCATTGGCCGCGTAAACCGGCTCCCCCGTTTCAAATATCGATTGAAAGGAATGACCTGTGAGGAAATTCAAGAGTCTAAGGCGTGCGCTTTGTTCAACGAAATCGTTCGAACCTGGATTCGCGCTGATATAATCTTTGATTTTCGATAATTGACGAAAAGTGTCAATACTGAAAAGTGCCTTATTCGTAAACAGATTTAATTGTGAGCCCTTGATCCCGAAATCAACAAAATCTATCAAGCGAGGCGAAATACAGCCTCGAGATATCAACGCGTCATACAAAGGTTTCAAATGCATGGAGGCTACGATCGCATCTGTTGCGGCTAGGGCTTGCACCGCTATCGCAAAATCTCCGTAAGCGCGCAATAGAAACACCCGACGCATTATTTATCCGTATAAAGGTAGAGGCAAAGGAAGAATCCGACTAAAAGCCCGCCCAGCAATCCGGCGAATCCTAAGAATACATAGGACTTGCGATCATCCATTAATGGGAATTTAGGCACATCCAATAATTGAATCACGGGCGTCTGAGAGACCAAGGCGATGCGACTCATCTCTAAGTTTTTCGTCACTTCCGCATAGATACTGAAAACGATAGACTTATCACGAGAACTCACTTCCGCTGGCACTGACATCGATTTAAAGGCCACGTTCGGATCTAGGATTTGGAAAGATGCCGCATTGTAAGACTTCGCATTTAAAACGCGCAATAAAGAATCTCCTCGTGCCTGCAAACGCTTCACATTCGCTGCTGCATTACTCGTTTTGACATTCACGTAATAAGTGGTTGTCTCTTTTAACAAACGCTCAGCGAAGTTTTTCGAAAACACTTGGTTTTGAGATACGGTCACAATCTTAAATATGGAACCTTTCTTGTTCAAACGATCTACAGAAACGTTTTTCTTCGCGATTTGCTCGTACATGACGTACAAAACTGAATCTTGATATACTGTATGGGCCGGTGCCACAACAGAAGCGGCCGGAATAGCAAATGAAACAGGAGCAGGCAAACGCTCCCCTAAACCCGAAAATTCCAAATACAAATCGGCCAAAGTCTTCCCAGAATTTCCAGAAATAGGCGTCAAGAGCACTTTCTCAATAATCACCCGGGACTTGATGATGTCTAAAATATTATCGCCAGTAAATAAACTAGAACCGCTACCTAGACTTCCTAAATCCAGACCCACTTGCGAAGCAAGACCCGCTAGGCCTCCGCCATTAGCTGATTTCTCTTCCAAGATAAAAGTTGTCGACGCTGCATAGGCAGGTTTTTGCAGTGCACGGTAAATTAGAGGCAACACAAGCCCAATTACAGCAAACAAAGCAATCAATTTAAATTGAGAGCGCAAGTAACTGAAGAATCGTTTTATCGATTCGATAACATCTCCTAAAACGATGGTTTTCTTTTCTGCCATTATTTCACCGTGTTAATTAATGCGATAATTAATCCTCCTAACGACGCTAAGCCTGTTCCCATCGCGATATACTCTGGAGTAGAAATAGGTCTCTTGTCTTTCTTTGCTGGCACGTATACCTCCGCACCAGGCTCTAGGCTAGGGTAGAAGCGGAAGAACAGGAATCGCTTTGTTGTTTTTATCTCGCCATTCGGACGAACCATGTAAGCATAACGTCTCGCTGCATTAGGCGCAAACCAGCCTGATTCAGAGATCAAACGACGGAAACCTAAACCACTGTGGTAGGCGATTTGGCGAGGTACGTTTACTGCCCCAAAAGTCTGCACAGTCTGTGTTAATTTAGGAACTTTGATTACATCGCCCTCTTCTAAAATTATGTCATACAATGATCCTGGCTTCTCCATCGCCTCCGCTAGGCGTATGCCTACCGGCTTTTGGTCCACTAATAACCCATTCACATTCGATGCAATCTTCGCCGTATCCGTAGCCGCAAATGAATTGCCCGAACTACGCTTCGATTGATTCGATATCGCATTGATCTTCGAAGAGAACAAAGCCTCATCAGCGGATGTCTGATTCACACGCGTCTTGCGCAATAAAATCGCACCCGTTGCGTAACCTGTTTGCTTTAAACCACCTGAACGAGCGATGATATCCGAAAGACGCTCCTTGTTTCCTGATAAGGTATAATTGCCCGGATAAAGTACTTCCCCTTCTACAGAAACCGTAATTTGCGAACGATAGGTAGGCGATTTACGAACGGATACGATGTCGAAAGGCTGTAAAACAAAGTTCAAATCCTCTGCCTTAGCAGACCCTAAATCAATCGAATGAATGATGGAATAGGCCGTTGTATCTGATGTCGATGAAGATACTAATCGACGGGAAACCTCAATACGAGAACGCGATGCTCCCTCTTTAAAGCCATCAGCCAACAGAATCAAATCTTGCACGCGCATATTATCTGCAAACGTGAATGTCGCTGGACGATTCACCTCGCCATTAATCGTTACAGAATAAGCCTCGCGTAAGCTCGTGATGGGGTAAATGTGAATTTTATCCTCCCGTTGTAAACGAATATCCGTCTTCCCAGAAAGCACATCTTTCACATTAAAAGGCAAGACCGCAGGCGTTAAATCCGGATTCAAGCGACTCAATAAAGCACGTTCAGTGTAGGCATCTTCCTTCACACGAACAGCCGTTAATAAGTCTTTCAGATTAGCAAATTCATTCAGTCCATATTCTCCTGGGTAGTAAACTGCCCCATCGATGAAAGCTCTGTTTGTAAAACGATTAGGCAAGGCATCCACCACCAACGTATCACCAGAATGTAAGTTATACGAAGCTAAAGACTCAGCCTTCACAGATTGAATTTCAAATCCACTTGCACCCATTCGCTTTACGCGAATACGCTCTTTGAACGCGTCATCTGCAAAACCACCCGCATAACGCAAGATGTCTGCTGCATTCTCCCCTTTCTTCACATCGAACAAAGCCTTTTTCTTCACAGCGCCACTCGCCGCCACACGAGATTCATAGGTTCCCACGCGAATTACATCGTCATCTTGAAGGATTCTGTTTTTTGATAGATCTCCCTTTAATAAGAAGTCATATAAGTCTAATGTGGTAATCGTTTTTCCATTACGCACTAATTCGATCTTGCGGAATGAGCCTAAATCAGACGGCCCTCCAGAGGCGTAAAGCGCATTCATTAAAGTAGATAGAGACGAGACAGAATAGTTACCCGGCTTCTTCACTTCACCCACTAATGTTACTCTGATAGAACGTAATTGGCCTAACGAAACCATCACTTTCGTACTACCACCAGCGATGGTCGTATAAATTTTCGAAGCAGCTTCTCGAATCCGCACCTGCGCCTCTTCGATGGTTAAACCACTTACTTTAATAGGCCCTAGATTAGGGAAGCGAATGTATCCCTCCGTGCTAACCTTTAATTTTTTCGTGCTTTCGCTCAATCCATAAATGTCCACGATCAATTCATCGCCTACCCCAATCGAGTAATTGCGCGGCGTAGAAATGGTTAAATTAGGCTCAAAGCTTAGGTTTTGATTTTCAAAAATTTCAGATCCAAACACGCGCAAACCAGTAGGAGCAGAAGAAGGTCCGGCGATTTCGATTTTTTTGCGAGGAACCGTCACTTCATCCTTCGTCTTCGTCTTATAGGCATTAATGGACGTCGCCGTTAGGGGATCCATCTCCGCGATGCGGCGATTTAAAATGATGATTTGATCTGCGGGAAGACCTTTGGCCTTCATAATCTGCTCGATCTCCTCAGGCGCCTTTCCTTGCAATTGATAGCGCACCATGATCTGCGCTAATTGCTGATCACTGATGTTATTAATGTCAACTGGAATCTCCTGCGCAAAAACGGGAATCGCTAGGATCAATAATATAAGTATGCGGAATGCTTTCATCTCTAATTTATTTAGGTCTAGTCCGAAGACAGAAAACCATCCTATAAAATTACTATTTTATTTAATAAGATGATTGATAATTTATTGAGTGGAGGATAAAAACACCTTTGCTAACTCACTTCCAGCCTCTCAACTAATTGCTGAAAATATTCTCGAGACCAAATTTCTAAATCTTGTGGATTGGGAATAAAACGAATGACGTCCTCTTTTACCCTATTGATATCTAAGGATGTAATTTTTAACGCTAGTAATTCAAGCAATTGATCTTTTGTCATCGTTTCTTGAGCCCAGTCTCCACTTTCAATCGCTCTTTGGCAAAAATGAGTTATGTTAATTTTTACCCCTTTTTTTATGTACCAGTCTAAATCATACCAGTCTCGGCCTTTAACCCTAGTCTTCCATTTTCGAAAAAGAAGTGCATGCATTTTACCGGCAAACAGATCTGGAAGTGTAAGACAGTTAACGTAAAACGAGAATGGTTTAGTCAGGAGTTTATTTTCGGTGCTAAATCGAAGCAGCGGATTCGTATCAATTTCCAACTTAATTTTAATGCTTGGCTTTATCGAGAGTTTGATCTGAGGAATCGTATCTTCAAATATCAATTCACTCCAGAGAGTATCTGATTTCAAAAAGGCAGAATCAATAGAAGAAATCGTGGATTTCATTTTTTGATTCAAACTTACCTTTATTCCCAAAGCTTGAAACTCTTCCACAATTGATTTAAAATAATAATCGAATTCAAAATCAGGATCCTTTTGCAATAAGGAAAAGTCCAAATCTTCAGAGAATCGGTTCAATCCGTGAAAAATTCTCAAGGCAGTACCGCCATAAAATGCAGCATGTTTGAAAAAATTAGCTCTGTATAAGCCTGCCAAAGCAATTTCCTGCATGATCTCTCGCAACGCCTGTTCGGTGTCTTGAATATTTTTAGGCTCATAGGATTCAATCCATTCCTTTATCATAATTCTGCTATTGCTTCGATTATATTCTTTATACTAGCCTCTTTAGGGCAAACTGATAACCACTTGACCATCTCCCGTAAATTCAATTCTCTCAAGCGATCTTTATCCATTCTTAGGTCTTGTATAAGAAAGGCCATGGCTTGTTTCTTACTCCTCAGATTTACTCCGGCAGTCGTAATCACTTTATCGCATATGCACTTTTCTGGGCTCGCTATTAAAACCGTTTGTTTATCCGTTAAACGAGCAGATTTTATCCCTACCGGATAATAGGCTAAAGGCAAATGGGTAAAGCTAAAAACCGTGTTTTCAACAGTAGATCTTTTCGAAAGTTTACTCGTAACACTCGTTATTTCAAAAACACGCTCAGGTATAAACCCCCAATAAAACAAAGCTGAGTCAAGAGAAACATAACTAGGACCATACAAATGATTCGCTAGCAGAAATGGCTCTGGTCTATTTGAGTTTATTAAAGTACTCGTCATATACAGGCCCTTCCTTAACTGAATTAAATCCCCCTGACTCATCAATTCCATGATTTTATCATAGGGCCTATTATAATCCTTCAAAATTGTTAGTAAAATCTGCGTGCTTATAGGCTGTTCCGCATATTCTGCTAAAAGTGTTCTGACATCCATATGTCAAAATTAATTATATAATTCGGATTTATTCCGAATTACACTATATTTTATTACATTAATTGTCATATTTTTAAATTTAATTCGGGAAATAAGCAAATCCACGATTATCTCATCTCGAGATAAAGGTAACAAAATAGCCAGGCCATCCCTATCAGCAAACTGATAATCCCCTAAACAAAAAAGCCCGCCTTCCAGCGAGCTTCTTTTTATTAATTCGACTAAGTCCGAAGGACGACTAAATCGCGTAGCGATGACTAAACCGCAGGTGACTAAGTCACGTAGTGACGACTAAATCGCGTAGCGATGACTAAACGACAAAGTCGTGACTAAACCGCAGGTGACTAAGTCCGAAGGACGACTAAATCGCGAAGCGATGACTAAATCGCGTAGCGATGACTAAATCGCGTAGCGATGACTAAGCCGAAGGCGACTACCCTAACAGCTCTTTCAAATTCACCTCCTTAAAAAACACATAAATCAGCGCCGCAAACACCCCCACAAACATAAACCCAATCGTGATCAGGCTACGCTTAGGACCATCCTTCTGAACAGCGACCTGAGCTGGCTCCAATACTTTAAATACCGGTGTTTCGCGGTGTAATTTCACCTTCGCCTCCTCGTATTGTCCACTGATAGTTGTATACAAGTTGTAAGCCATGTCTACCTCGTATTGTAACTTCTTCTCCCGGTCTTTCGCCACGTTCAAGAACAAGTTCATGTTTTGATCACGGTAAGCACTCAAGGTAAATAAGGCTTGATCGTAGCGCGAACGGGATTCTGAAAGACGATTTTCTAAGAAAGCCAGCTCTTTTCTTGCCTTCTGGGTACGGTAATCCGTCACATACTTAGTTAAGTAGTGCTGAATTAAGGAGGTAATATTCGCCGCTGCCACCGCATTCGTTAATTTTGTCGTTAAAGAGATAACCCCTGATTTCTTATCAATTTCTAGCACCACAGAAGCTCTCAGCTTCTTAATAGCCGCCTGTTCTTTCTTGTTTAATTTTATTAAATCCGCAGAAAGAGCGGAAGATGGCACCTTGTCTAATTTTACATCAGTGGCCTCATCCTCATCTGAAGGATTACCCCCTAAATCCAATGGCGCCGTGTCTTGTTTCTCAGATAAGAAGTCCAATACCGTTTGCCATTTCTTGTGCTTGGTGCTGTATATCTTCGCCTTCAAAACTTCCTGCAAAAGAGGAGCACTCTGCACAATGTTAGGGTATAAATCTGGACGAATCGCTTCTGCTCCAGAAGAACTTCCACCTAAATCTACACCGGCTAATCCGGCCAAAGACTTTAATCCACCCATGCCGCCTGCACCACCGGATTTAGAATCTAATTCCGGCAACAATTTCGCATTAGAGCTATACTCGTTCGGTTGCGTCAAGGAATAAATAGCTCCTAAGGCAGCAAAAAGCACTGCACAAGTAGCTATCAAAATCCGATACGACTTCAGCGTACGGAAAATCTCCCCAAAATTGATCGAAATTTCCCCGCTATCTTCTAATTGATTATTTTCTATCGTAGACATGGCGCTTATTTGGTCAAATTGTTAATGAGAGTAGTCAACGTAAGCGCGACGGAAACTAAGGCAGAAGACAATCCTACCGCTTCAGCCGTAGTCATTCCCTTCTTCATATTCGTAGGGAATTCTGGAACGACAATCTCTGAACCAGGAAGCACTTTCGGGTTAATCTTAAAGAATAAGAACCGTCTTCTTTTCGTAGAAATACCATTCGGTGCTTTCACATACACATTCTTCTTGTCCGCGTATTCGGTATATCCACCCGCGCCATCTAAATAGTCTTGCAGGCTGTATCCTTCTACGAAGGCGATAGCAATCGGATTTTGAACTCCTCCGGATAATTTAACCGTTTCTAATACACGTGGAATCACCAAACGGTCATTTTCCATGAGTAATAGATTGTTCTTGGATTCAGGGTTTCGTAAAATCTCCGAAAGCTTTACCCCCACAACCGTAGAATCCCGGTATAAGATGGCCCCATCAAGATAGCCCTCTGGCTTAAGCCCACCTGCCTCAAAAATCAAATCAGCAATTTTCTGATCATCCTTCGGAATCGCATAGCGACCTGGGTAGTTCACCATCCCTTCGATGGTCACCCCACGCTGTACTTCATAATTAGGAGATCGACGGATGGAGATGATGTCAAATGGTTTTAATTCATATTGACTCCCTTCATTACTGATATTCAAACTACCATCAATATCGAAGGTCTTCACGATGATTTTTTCATTCGTTGCATTGTCGCTACCATGCGTGATCACACGTCGAGATAACTCTATTTTAGCATAACTAGCTGCCTCTTTAAAGCCTTTCGCTAGAAGGATGATATCAGCCACTTTCATTCCTGCGCGGAATTCAAAAATACCCGGTTTATTTACCTCACCAAAAATGCTGACCTTCTGGTATTCCCGCAAGGAATCCAACGAATAAACTGTTAAGGAATCTTCGCGGTGCAGCGCGATGTCTGCTAACTCCCCTCTTAATACTTTCCCTAAATCAAAAGAGATCATTTCCGGGTCGTAGTTTTCTTTTCTACGCGATATAGTTGCACGATTTAAGAACGCGTTTTCACGTGGACCTTCCGCGCGTTTGATCAATTCTTTTACCGTCGTTAATCCATTTTCTATCGCAAATACGCCGGGTCTAAATACGGCACCACTTACTGTTACGCGGTTTTCATAGCGCTCGATGATTTTACCCACGGAAATCGAATCCCCATTCTGAGGCTGGAAAGTCGCTACCTCATCTTGAGTAATGTTTAATAATTTCAACTCACGCGAAGTGTTTCTACGGACAGTTAGCGAATAGGTGTAGGCCTTGTCTGTGAAGCCTCCCGCATAGCGAAGGATATCTTTTAATGTCTCTCCTTTAACGGCCTCGAAAACCATGGGACGTCTTACCTCCCCAGCTAATTCGACATGGGAATCAAAATCCCCCACGCGGATGATGTCTTGGTCTTTTAATTGGATGTTGTCTTTTTGATCCGCTTTTAATAAGAAGTCATATAAGTCTAGCGTGCGCACCACTTTGTTGTTTCGAATCACCCGAATACTACGGTAAGATCCATTTTCGTTAGGGCCACCGGCTAAGTATAAAGCGTTGAATACGGTTGCCAAAGAAGAGATGGTGTACGAACCCGGATTCTCCACTTCACCCACTAGGGTTACTTTTATACTGCGCACATTTCCTAACGTAATGATCGCAGAAGACCCACTTCCGGGACGATTTAATCCTTGGTATAATTGTCTCAATCGACTAACGATGCGCGCCGACGCTGCTTCCACCGTTAATCCATTCACATAAATAGGGCTCAAATTTAGAATCTTCACCGTTCCTTCTGGACTCACGGTAACCGTGTAATTATCCATCACTTCGCCGAAGATGTCTATATTCAACTCATCATCCGGCCCTAAAGTATAGTTCACAGGAGTGGCGATACGTAAATCCGGCTCGAAGTTTAATTTCTTATTATTGAACAGGTTTGCGCCATAAATCTTTTTCTTAGGCAATTGAGTAGAATCAATCTCCTCTTCCTCCATTGTAAGCTCTTCAGAGTCTTCCTCATCTGTATTTTTAGTCCCCTTTTTCGTGCTTAATTTCCCCGAAACCGTTCTTTTAGAAGAAGTCTTTGATTTAGCTGTTGTCGTTTTTTCTTTCGTTTTCGTATCCCCTATCTGCGTTAAACGGCTACGCATTTTAGCTATATCCGCAGAAGTATAACCCTGTGCCTTTGCTGCTTTTTCTAGTTGAGCTTCCGTCATACCGCTGGATTGGGCACGTTCGAAGAAAGTTGCAATTTCTTCATCACTAAGATCTTCTACTTTACGTTTTGCCTGAGAGAAGGCCGCATGAACAAGTAAAATGAAGGAAAGGGTCAAAAGAATTCGACTGAATAATTTCATACAAGAATTTTAATACGTATATAGTTAGAACAAATTTAGCTAAAATTTAGGATAAGCGATGCTTTAGCAGAAATGTTGCTAGGATTTTTATCTAATGGTAATTAATAAGCCCCATCTTAAAATAAAAAAGCTCATCACTTAATGAGCTACACTTTGGTATGTTAGTGTGGACCACACTAATTATAGGGTATTTTACTCTTGATTATCAGTTAGTTAGGTTTCAATTGCGCACTAAATTGCGCACCGGATAAACTATTGATAATATCTTTTAATAACATTACGCTTTTTGATTGAAGGCATCTTGAATTATTTTCACAGTATCGACCACATCATCAAAAGTTGGTACAGTACCATACATCATTTCGTTAGCCATTTCTTCATAATCACTTTTTAATTTTATTAGTATAGTTTCCGAAGGTATGATTGCTATTTGACCAATACAAAGTGAATTGTAATCGAAATGCCTCAGTCTAGAATAAAATTTACGATGTTCAATGATGTGCTCAATAAATGGAACGTCAGATAATGTTTTTGAATATTCCTTATTAATTCGATACAAGTCGTAGTAATGACGAGACATTCGATAGGTCCTCATTTTGCTCTCATCCTTTCGATTGTACTCCTCATGTAGTAAAAGGATTTTCTCAATAAAAGTTCTGTTGGGTTGTATGGTTGCAACCTCAAATAACACCTCTCCATAAATATCATTAGGAAAGTAATTATTCAATAGGGTTTGCATTGCGCGATAGTCGTTCGGATCTTTCTGTGATCGAACACTAAATTCAATTTTAACCCTATCGGGCAAATATGGATTTGGTTCAAATAAAGATTTATAGCTTACATAGATTGTTTGAGGATCTGTGTCGGGTATGTCTCTTCTTATGGTTTCTACCTCAACAGAATAAAGCTCTATTGGGATTTGCAGCTTTTCAAATTGGTTCCGTAACTCAGTTGCTATTTCATTACTTGTAAATAGGCAACCTTCTCTTCGCAATTGCTCTATAAATGTTTTTGAAGGTTTATCTTTATATGGCATTCCGAATGCTTCTGAACTCAATGCAATATCGATATCTTCTGAAAATCGATCTATAATGCCCCATCCTTTGCTTAAAGAAGTTCCCCCCTTAAAAGCAAAATACGTCGCATACTTTGAAGTGAACAACAATCTCAAAACAAGTGTAACCCACCAATCCTTCTCTATTGCCTTTGAATTTATACCTGAATTCAATGAAGCTTGATTCAATGAGATTCTGCGAGCATCATCATTAAGATTTTGAAGCCATCCAATCATACTGTTTGTTTTAAGAAGTTCTTAATGACAAAATCGCTTATTCTTGCAGGTGCTAATTTCAAATCATGCTTCAAATTGTTTTGATCTTCCTTTTTGAGTAAGGCGATGATTTTTTCTAGCTCTGATTCTGTCAGCCGATTTAAATCCAATTCCTCTAATCCCAAAAATAACAAGCTTGATATACTTCCTACCATGGCTAATTTTTTGGTTGTAGTTGGCTGGAACACAATTGAACTCTTCCCAATAGTTATATTTTTCTTTGTTCCATTTGTTAGAAAAACCATTTTCATTGGAACCTGATTAGAAAGTCCAATTTTGTTTAATGCATATTGACCAGTAGGCATGATTTTAACATGTTCTTTTTCCGCTAATGACGCCGCAATTTCTTCCATGGATGGAAGCACTTCGCCAAACAATTTATCATGAATGGGAACTACATAGACACCTTGTCCCATACGAACTAACACTTTCTGATCAACTAATCGAGAGAGCGTTTTCCTTATGGCCGTTGAAGTGCCCAAGTCCTTAAAGTCGGAAGGAAGAATAATTTGACCTGGCTTCGACCGCTTAATTTTGTTCTCAATTTGATTGCTTATAGACTCATTCATGTCACAAATATACGAATTATTGTGACGCATGCTAATTTATACAACAATTATTCTAATTTCAGTTTAGCTTAAATATTGTAAAATAGATCTTATTGTACTAACCGAGTTAAAGCTCTTCTCACGTTGGCTGGATCGACTGTTAATCCAGAAAAGAGCTTTACTGTAAAAACAAAACCTCTGCCATTAGCCCTAATTCTTGCAATTAATTGTTTATCTGCTAGTTACACTATTTTAAATATATTTTGCTCGTAACAAATTCACGTTATTATTTGTTACGAATTAACAAGCTAAATAAAACTAAGGCTTTAATAGGTATTCTTCATGCTTGAAATGGAGCGCTTGAAAATAATTATGGGCGCAAAAGGCATGTTTGCATAAATAGTAGGCGCAAATCACAACATAATCGGTCTCCTTTTAAAATAATGAAACACCGCCTCATCATTTAAAAACCGATCGATAATACATTCAGAATTTTTCCATGGTTGATTAAACAAGCCAGCATATTCTTCCTTTTCACTCAACCATTCCAATGCGAGCTCCTTAATTCTTCCTTGTATTGAAAAACCATTCATAGTATCACTACGAGATATTTGAAACAATGAATAACTAATCCCAAAGAATGTTTTATATATAGTTGGGAATTCTGGGATATCAATTTTCGCCATTAAAACTTGATTATCATCCGCGTCAAAAAGATTCAAAACCTCCACAGAAATATTAATTTCATTGCTTGTGATAATTAATCGTATTTCAGTTCTTAGGGCATTTATTAAATTATAATATTCATCCATTTTGGAATCTACCCTACCAGGAGAATTCATGTGTCGATCCCGTATATGATTAAGTTCTTCGAAATTTCTTTCAGCATCAATACGGAATTGATTAAGTTGTTTAAGCTGTTCCATAGAGATATTTTTTAACTTATATCAGAATATCGTTCCTGCCATATTTTCTCCAACTTATCCGCAAATTCTTCTCCACTCGCTTTTATATACCTTAATAGACTCTTGTAGGATCGATGGCCAGACAAAGAATGCATAATGGTTGGAATATCCGTGCCTTTCAAAAATTCATTGGTTATAGCGCTTCGACGACTACAATGCCCTTGTAAAAATTCATACTTTGGCTTCGTAATCACCACTTTCTCTCTCTCATACGTAATTTGCTTTGAAAACTCAACTTGCATCGATGGCATCAATGCACCAACTTCTTTAATTAACCTATTGAACTCATTATTTTTAGGAACCCTAGGTAATCGATAATTATACTTTTTGAAAATTTCATTTACCAGAGGATGAATTGGCAAGGTGATTTTTTTTCCAGTCTTTTTTTGAATGACTTCAAGTCGGTTATTGTGAATCTTTGCAAGATTTAAAGTTGAATAATCCGAAAATCTTAGCCCCATATAACATGCTGCAACGAATACATCCCGAACAATTTCGTGATTTGCAGAAGGCAAATTTTGCAGGTCATACATCTCCCTGATTTCTTCCTCGTTCAAATAAATACTATCCGTTTCTTCACGTCTGGTGTCAAAAGAAAGTTCTCCCATTTGAGCTTGGGTTATCACTTTATTTTTTAAAGCATATTTCAATATTTGATTGAGATCCATCATGAATTTGGAATGCGTATTCAAAGAGTGTTTTTTCACTTTCACCACAAAGTCACTTATCTGATCAATATCTTTCTGCGTTATCTCATTAATAAGTAATAACTGCTTATAATGCTCTTGATAAGATTGGAGATAGGCTTTCGAAGTCCTGAATGATTTTATTGTTGATTCTTTCAACTTTTGCCTTTGAGGACTAAGACGAATTCCTTTCTCACAATCGGAGATAAAGTGATCAACAAAATCAATTAAGGATTTGGTTGGCATTGTTAAAGCCAAATTTTCTTTAATCATTTTGGCCCTAGGATTTCCAACCACCTCGTGCATTTTGGCTTGAAGTTCTAAGAAAGTCATCTTTGAAGTTTTAAACCGATAATCATCAAATACTTCAGTCAAATCCATTTGAATTTTTCGCAGATACTTACTTGCTTTAGCCGCAGTGGTATTCCCAAGCTGAGATTTAATAAATGACTTCTTGAAATCCCAAATTTCTGGCGAAATAGTTTTCCCTGTATATACAAAGAAATTGGCGCCTTGAGTTGAGATTTTTACACGAATGCTACTTTTTCGTGCTTTTGGTCTCGCAAGTGAAAATGAAACTCCCATAATATGTTTTTATGATGAATAAATTAAGAATCTAAATCAGGAAATAAATCTTCAGCTTCTTCTTTTCCCTCCGTAAACAGATCCATAACATAGCGCATACCTGCAAGCATCCCACTATTGAATCCATGAGCCCAATCTGAATCTGTTTTACTTTTAAGTTTAGCAACCTCGGCGGGATATGCTTCTTCAATTCTCGTCCGATTTTCTAAAACACCTGGTATTGAATCATGCTTTGAAGAAGAGCGAGCATACCATACCAGGTCACAATATTTACTCTCTATCTTTTTTACTTCTTCTAATATTAACTTCTTTTTCATGTTGATTTTTTTATTTTGAATGATTATTAACATTGGTAATGAGAAACCAATAAATGAAATTATTGAGGAATCCAGGAGAAGGTTCGTTTACATCGTAAATAGGAAAACACATCTCATTTAATTTAACACCAAAGAAATCTCGACAACCCATTTCGAAATGATCGACTAAATATTGGTTGCTTAGTTCCCATTTTACATTCTCTTGATTTGCCCTTGTCTCTAAGTATTGTTCAACTAGCTGCATTTTTTGATTAATATTACCTTGTAATACCATCAATAGTTTGTTTTTTTTATTTTTCATGTTGACAACGGTTCACCCACCGCCAGGGGTTTTATTGATTTTTTAATTTGACCTTTTTAAAAATTGTATTATTGATGACTTAAGAAAATGATATTTTCGACCACTTTTTTGTCCGGCTATTCTACCTTCCAAATAAACTTTAGTAAGCGTTTGCTCGCTGATTCCTAAAAATTCAGCTGCTTTTTTTCTGTCCCAAAGTTCATCCGTGAAACCTTCGCCAATCATTGGGTTGGTTGCTAAAGATTGTACTTCTGCTCTAACCACTTGTGTCATAACATTGACCAAGTCGTCAACGGTAATTGTTACGAATTGTGTTTGCATAATATTAGATTTAATTATGTGAAATTTATTTTTTTCATATTTTTATTGCAAAAAAATTCTACTCCCTCATAGGGCCATATATTTCCTCATATAACCCTTTAATTTTTAACTTCAATTCCTTTGCTGCACTAGTTATAACAACTTGGTCATAATTTCCATTCTTAAACATTACTTTCTCAGTATTTCCCAAATTGACATTAAATTTCAAAACCTTTTTTCCAGAATCATCAACCCAATATGCTCGCATAACGGAATACTTATGTTCACGATTGTAAGATTTATTAATGCTTACAATGGTATCAGGCTGTATAAGCAATCTAAGGCGCATAATCTGTACTCTATTAAATTGAAAAATTCGATCTATTTGATTGTAGGTATAAGCTGAAGTATTAAAAGATAGATCGCTCAATTGCGAGTAATAATTTTTCCTATAATCTTCTTTTAAATCCTGGAGAACTTTTATTAGACTTTTATTCAAAGGGTCACTTTCAGTCTCCTTCGTAAAACCATCATTAATCAAAAAGTCTTCAGTTCTCTTATCATGATCTTCCTGATTATCTTCAATATTCGCAAAAAACCAAAAGAAGGCCGTTTTTGCCACCAATAGAGCCGAAGTAGTAAGTGATACAATCATAATTAGCTATTAATTGAATACAAAGATATGTAATTTTTATTTTTCACACAAATAAATTTTTAAATTGGCAGATATATTTTTCTTAATATCCTGTTTTTTAGCGCTTTATAATGTTAATATTTTTTTTTGAAATTTTATATTTTGTTAAATAGCGTGCAATTTCCGCAAAAAGTGAGCTACTTAAATATGGGTTCACGATTATCCATCGAAAGTCCTTTACATAGTTATTTAAGAAAACACGTAAATGGTTCATAAATGTAAAGCTATTAGCCATGCTTATTAGTGCAAAGCAAAACCGGTCAGTACATTGTATTGTAAACGTCGAAAAGAAGTGGGGTCAGGTACTCTAGAATGTGAGGTTGTCTCATTGAAACAGGGCCGGCTTTCCTGCTTGTCCAATTTTATAAGGTATCCTCCCTGCCGTATAGCCCCCCCGGTTTGATAGATAACGATTCAAAGCACCGTGACAAGTTTTAGTTAACTACCCATTTCTTCATGTTTCCCGCCACCAGAAATAGAGTGGCGAAGATTTGCTATGAAATCTCGAAGCATCTCAGAAACAGAAATATTTTTGATTTTTAAATACTGCTTCAAAAAATCATGATCTGCGTCACTAATTCGCACACGAATGTAGTGGGTCAAAATTTTACTTCTCATATGATCCCTCCTTCAGTTTATCCAAAACATTAGGATAAACATTTCGCGCATAATAATTCAATGTTCTTCGAACATGCTCGCTAACATTTGTATAATCGTAAGCATTTATTCCATCTATAATTCTTCTCTCTTCTGGGGATAATCTGATTCTTATGAATTCTGATCTTCGAGATTTAGTTTTTTGCATAGTCTTCCTTTTACCATATAAATACTACAAGAATTGAAAATATTTCTGTAAAGGGGAAACTTTTTATAAATGTCCTACATATTTATTATAAAAAAGAATATTATGAAAGACAGAATTTATCAATTTACCTATCACCCAACTACTCTGAACCGAAAACCAGAAAATGCTGCAGAAAAAAACATAATTTATCAGAACATGGTGCTAACAGGTACTAGCATAGAAAATATATGTAACTACATTGGTAATGGATATGGATACACATTAACTCCAAATCTTTATTCTGATAATAAACCATCAAAAAGTAGCTTCATTGGAACAAGCGGATTTTTTCTTGACTTTGACCTCAATTCGGATCCTGATGAGGTCCTAAATCGATTTAATGAATTAGAAATATTTCCAAATTTTTGGTATGCATCATTCTCCGATTCACCTGAGTACAGAAAATTTCGGGTTGCAATCATGTTAGATCATGAAATAGCTGAACTCAATTTGATCGGAAGTATTTACAGTCAGCTTTTCTACCATTTCCCAGCGGATATAGCATGCAGAGATGCTGCAAGAATTTTCTATGGTGGTAAGGAGGTTACATATCTAACTGAAGAACCTGTTAGGGTTGACCATTTGTTAAATGAAGATACTTGGAAAGTAAAAAAAGCCGAACTCAAATTTGATTCATCAAAACCTGTAAAACTATTATATTCTAATAATAAGTTTACAGGAAATAAGAAAAAAACACACACCACATACTTGTTGCATCAGGACCCAGAGTTTGAATTCCTTAATAAATTAAGAAACAACAATTGTGATTTTTCTATTATTTCTGAAAAAGTAAAAGTATTTAGAGAATTTATTACCCTTGAAAAGAGATTTGATTACTTGGTGCTATTTGGATTAGCCACGAACCTGCATTGGCTACAAGGAGGGATGTTATTACTAAAGAAAACAATGGAAGCCTACAACGCTTTACATACCAATTCGGAAGATGCTACCTTATATTATGACAGACATTTTGAAGTAATAAAACAGGTTAATAAACATAAGCTATTCCCGCAATCTCTAGACAAATTTTCACCATATTCTGAAGATGAACAATATAAAAATCTAATTAGTTGCGTAATTAACCCAAGAGGTGTAGTTTTTATCTCTGAACCACCTAATAAAATAAGTTTAGAAGAAGGAGAAAGGCTATTTGAAGAAGCGTTTGTTAAAGCAATGATGGCTAATGAACAAATCAACATTGTAAAGGCTCCAGTTGGAATTGGAAAGAGTCATATACTTAAAAATATACAAGATGTGGCCATCTGCTTACCAACCCATAAACTGAAGGAAGAGCTATTTAATCAAATGAACGTAGAAAGCAAAATGGTACCCGAATTACCAATATTTGAAAACACTTCGCTGAATAATTCCATATTTAATTACTATAAAAGTGGATTAAGATCTGCTGTCTTAGATTTGCTGAGAATAACCGCAAATAATGATACCAATGATGGTCGGGCTGCAAAACAATATCTGGAAGAATTGGAACTCGCTAAAGCATGGAAGGGCACTTTATTAACGACTCATGAGCGTTCACTCCATCAAGAAATGCAACAGAAGGTCTTAATTTATGACGAAGATTGCATACACAGTTTAATCAGCCTTAAATCCTTTCAATTAAATGATTTAGGGCATCTTATCATTAATTATCCGGATGTAGTGCTCTATTTTAATGATTGCTATAATGATCTGCTGAAAGCAGATGCAAACATTATGCATACAATAAACCTAGACGAAGTACCAATTCACTTATTGGTCGAAAAAATAAAGTCAGAACCCTTATTGTCAAATTTGGTTGAATTCTTTACTGCTAGTAAATATTATAAGGAAGTTCACAAAAATAAAAAGGGTCAAACAATAATGACCATCCACTATGCTAAATTCAATCATTTCCCAGCAAATAAAAAGATCATTATCTTATCAGCAACATGCAATCTTAAGTTTTATGAGAGGGTATTTAGTAATCAGATTAAAACAATTAAAATACCAACGGTTGAAAATAAAGGTGTTGTAATTCAGCATACCAAATATTCCAATTCTAGACAATCCATAAAAAAGAGAGATAAAGATAATTTTAAGGAAATAATAGGAGATCATCCAGTAATTACTTTCATGTCTGAATCTAAAGAATTGAACACGGAATACTCGAAAAATAATGGTGATTTAAATATCTATTTTGGAAATACCAGAGGTTATAATGAGCTAAAGGGGAAAGATTTATTAGTAATCGGCACACCACATATTAACCCAATCGTATATTATTTCCATGCCGAATATATGGGCATTGATACCAATGCAATTGATAAAAAGATGGAATATCAAACCATCCAATGGAAAGGGATGCAATTCAAGTTTCAGACTTTCAATAATACAGATTTAAGGAATATACAATTGCATTTAATCGAAGGGGAACTTATTCAGGCTATTGGAAGAGCTAGAACCATTAGAACTGATGCACAAGTTCAGGTATTTTCGAATTTCCCTTTATTAATGACCGATAAGTTCAATTTTAGTTGATAAATACCCAATTATTAGTACCATTTGTGTCGTATTTGCTAAAGAATATTGGTGTAGTCCTCTTTTGGCATCATTGTAACAACTTAGAAAACACAAAGGCTGGATTTTGACCTTAAAATCGATAGTTGAAATTTATTTTTAAAAAATGAAAAAAGGATGGTGAAAAGCCATCCTTTTGCAAATCATCACTGTATTTTATAAATAATACATTTGGACCTCACAAACCTCTATCCCAAAGGATTGCATGAGACCATACTGGAAATAACCAAAGATCAAATCTTCGGATTGAATGGAAGAAAAGTAACTTAAGGTTGAATCCTTTCTTTTTGGGGGATGATCAAAATTAAGCTCCAGAATTGAAAATGTATCAGGAAATTCATTCGGATAATCCTCCTCAATCAAATTGCATTTGAATTTGGTTAACTCTTTATCAGAAACCTTTATTTGTAGGATCCTTCGATCTTGGCTTAATTCAACTTCAAGCCCCAATGAGATTAGTTTTTTTACCGACATTCGTGGTATCATGCTAAAATATTTCATATAATTTATTGTTTATATGAAATGATATCAACTATTTTTAAAAAAGTAAAGTGGTAATTAAACTGATTTTCATTTACTCAGAAATTTAAAGTCAAAATAGGCTATATAATCTTAATATGCCCATTTTACAATATCATTAATAAATTCAGCGTAGGGATCCAAGCCTAAAACATATTCAATAGTTCTTGGTGGAAGACCATCGTATTCATTCCGTTGAATCATTACATCTAATATCACCCCTCGTTCATATGAACCTTCTTCAAATTCAATGTCATGATTATTAAAATAATCAACGACTAGAATTACCGAATCTTCAACTTGGTCCTTAGTTAGCGCATTATTAAAATGATTAGGGTAAATTCCTCTGGGACCCTAAAAATCCCAAACCTCTTCAATAACTCTTTTAATATTTATCATATCTATAAACACCTTTTTTAAAATAGGTGTAAAACATAATAAATGAAAAAATCAAAAAAGTAAACCCTGTTTTAAAACAGGTCCAATTTTGAAGTATTTATTTAAAAAAAACACATTATGAAAAAGCAAAAGATTATTTTAATTACGGAAACTCAAGCAAAAATGCTGGTAAATAAAATCATCACCAGATTAAAAAAGGATAGAAAAGATAGCAAAATTTGATTTAAGCTAGAAAAACATATTCCTCCTATAGAAAACACTATATTAAGCGACATTACACCATTATATTTTAAGCCCATAAAGCTGTTCTACCAATGAGGTACGCAATGGCCCAACAGGCGTGTCGGATAGCTTGATGTTAAGTTCAAAATAAGTCTGAATCAATTCTTGAATCTTAGGTTCTGCCAAACAGGTTTGTAACCAGGTGGCAAATTCAGAAAATTGCTCTTGATCGGCCCTATAAGGTAATTGCAAAGCCAATTCCTGTCCCTCCCAATTTGAGCTGGGTTCTATTCCTGGCACCGCAGTGGCAGTACCCGTAAAAAACACTTCCCAAATATAGGGATTTGCCATAAACGCATTAAAAGCCATGGAACGTGCCTGATCTAATTTGCTGTTGTAAAAATAGGTCATGCAAGCCTCTACCCAGAAAAAGGGAAAGCCAGTATCATCTGGAAAGTTCTTAAAAAACCAACGCAAATAGATTAATGCACCTTTGTAATCTACAATGCTGACGTACAAGTTTAATATGGAATAACGCCTACCGGCGCTATCATCATAGTCGCCAAACCGAGCCCGTTCTGCAGCAAGTATTTTGCGCAGCTTGATAATTTTTGTTCGGATGCGGATGATTTGTGTGGGCGTCATTAAATACAAGTGTTTTACAAAATTAGATTTATCACTCTTAAAACAGAAAAACCACCGAAAAAGTGGTTGCTAAATGCAAAATTCAAGGGGCTGAACCTGCCGAAGTGAACGCTGAAAAACCTAAAAATTCACTTCGATTTGGAATGAATATCTTGCGGAACCAAGTAATTTTTTGAACACCCGTAATAAACTAGGCTAAAGGCTTACTACGCCATGTCAACATCAGACTAAAGCCGAAATTAAGCTGCGGCTAATCCTTATATGTTGGCTACTGCATTTTTCAGCGTGTCTAAATTGACGAAATAAGTTCTTTATATCCATTTTCAATTAACAGTTTTAATTTTTGTATTTCATCAAACTTTATTCTTCTCGTTGGTTTTCCAGTGCTACTTACTTTTGGGTGTGATAAATCACTTTCCAATCTTAGTGTATGAACTGTCTCACATAGTTTAAAAAGATTAGGATATTTTGTTGCAAATCTATTTCCAGGAGTCAAGCAACTACCAATTTTGCCAAGAATGTATGTTCCAATAGTTGTGTCATGCCTAAATAAAGCATAAAGAATAATATCATTAAACACATCTAGCTCGTTTATAAATGCATTGGCATCTGTTTTAATGTAACTTGTTAATAAATAACATAATCTTTCGCAGTTTTTTAATTCTGAATTAAGAAAAGTATTCCAGTTCATTGTAGGGAATTTTGTCCCACATATTTCTTCAAGTTTTAGATTAATTGAACTCTTTTTCAGATAAGTCTTTCCAATTAGGTTTGCTTTACGAAGTATAATTTGAGCAGCATCATTAATTTCTTTTAATGGCGTTCTTACTTTTAAGTTGTTTTCTACTAACAAGAATGCAGCTTTGATTGATACTTCAAAAGAGGCAGATTTTAGCAGAACATTCAAAATAGCTTCATAAGAAGGTTCTCCGAATAAATCGATATCAATATATTCTAAGGAATTATGTATAAGCCACCATTCTTTACTTTTATAAATGGATTCAATCTCTTTGAACTTAAAGTGATTTTCGCTTAATAGCCATACAAATACAATAGACCTAAGATTTGGCGAGTTAATCACTTTCCTCTTTTTATGCAATATTTCGCAATATTTTTTAAAATCTGGCTTAATGTCTTTATGAACTTTGTTTAAACTGCATATTAAATATGAAGCTGTGATTTCTTCATAAAGTTCTTGAGTTTGTATTTGTTCAAGAAGTGTCTTAGATACAGTTTTAGAAAATTTCTTGTACTTACTAAAATGTTTAAGAATTGACTGATACAAATGTGGGTTTTTTTTCAAGATAGCAAGTAATCGCTTTGCTAATTTTTCACTTGGGTCAGCATGTGCTAAAACATATTTGAACCTAGTTTCATTCTCAATCTTATATCCTTTGCTTAATTCAACAACTCTCCCTTGAACTTTCTTTTGGTCAAATATTAGCTTAAAATCAATTGGTTCAGGTGGTAAACTAATAGTTTTAATTTCTTCATCAATATCTACTATTTCATGAATGTTAATTTTACTCGATTGAGGGAACAAGCCAATTTCTTTACTTATATAATCAAGTTCTAATAGTGCTTTTCTAACATCATCTTCTGCCTTTCCTAACAATCTAATATCATCTACGTACCTAAAATATTTTACACTTGATTTTTTAAAGCTTTTATGCTCATCAAAGTGCTGCAATATAACTTCCGAAAGGAGGCCAGAAGGTAATGGCCCTTGGGGTATACCGTGTCCGTGATAAATTCTATTTGGTGAAGAAGCAGTCCAAGTTTCCAAGCAGTCTGTTAAATATTTTGAAAACTCCTTTGTGATTCCTAACTCGATTAGAAAGTGTGTTAAAACTTTATGGTCAATACTGTCATAGAATGCAGTTAAGTCAAATGAAGCAGTCCATTTAAATCCATTATTATATGAGTCATTTATTGCATGATTATATTTCACATAACCATCGGTCCATTTTTTATAGAAAAAACGGCTTGATTTGCCCGCATATAAGTGTCCAAATACAGATTTATGATAGTTTTTTTTAGCCTTTTTATGTAGTTTTTCAGCAATTACAAAAATCAAAGCTAAGTATACAATTTGGTCATTTAAATTTAAAAATGTAAAAGGTCTTAAAATTCCAGATTTCTTAGGTATATAAAGTTTACTTGTAAGTTCGGTTTTATACCTGTGGCACTTTAACTCTGTGTGAAGTTTGTCGATATTTTCTTCTAATGCCAGACTATATGCTTTATATAAGCCCCTGAAATAGGATTTATAATTATTGTCACTGTTGGTGTTTAACCAAGTCCAACAGAGTCTCAAAGTGTCTTTTTCAAAAGCAGTTTTTAAGTCGTTAGTCATTATAATTGTTATCGTTCGTTAAGTTTGGAGCCAACTTGTGTAAATACGAAACAAACCTTAGTATATAGACCCATTATCAGGCAGATAACCGAAGGTTTGTTTTGCATAATTAATTTTTCTCTCACAAATCATCAAAAGTATTTATTACTTGTTGATACTTTTATTTCAAACTTGCGTATAAATTCCACATGTAAGAAAGTATCTCCATAAAACAAAAAAAGCTCGCGCAATGCAAGCTTTTACAATGACCCCAAATTATTGTTTCTTTGATTCATAGTATCTTAAAAATCTTCTGCTCTTCCTCCTAGTGACTAACGCCTTTACTAAATAATACATTAGTGAAGGTCTTTATTATAATCTCAATATCAAAAAGAGTAGATCGTCTATACATGTACTCCTGTTCAAGCTGAACCTTCTTTTCTATTGAAATATCATCTCTTCCGTTTATTTGCGCCCATCCTGTAATTCCAGGTTTTAATTTGTCAACCCCAGTCGCAACACGTAAAGCCATTAAATCGTCTTGATTATATAATGCTGGCCTCGGACCAACAAATACCATCTCTCCTCTGATAATATTAATCAAGTTAGGTAATTCATCTAGACTCAACTTTCTTAAAATTCCACCTATCTTAAGTAAATATTTTTCGGGGTTAGTTAGTAAATGTGTTGCAACGTTTGGGGTATTATTCTTCATGCTTCTAAACTTATAGATGTAGAAGAAAGTATAATTTACACCTATCCTTTTTTGTTTGAAAAATATGGGTGATCCATCTTCCAATAATATTGCTATTGATATAAGAATAAAGATTGGGCAAAAAATAATGAAAACAACTAATGCAAACAATCGATTAAACATTTGATGAAAAAGATTGAAATGTTTTTAAAAGCCCTTCTTTGGAAGAAACAGGCAATGGTTTACCTATTGCATTTTTAATTTTGTTATTGCAAACCACATAACTATCTGTTAACTTTTGCAAACGCTCAGAATTAAAAGGTAATTTCAGATAATCCCCAATTAGTGCCATAATTGAAATAAGTGACTTATTAATATGATATATTTTCACTTTAAGCCCTTTTGAATCTGCAATTTGAAAAATTACTTCATTTGTAGATAGCGGTATATCGTCAGCAACATTGTAAACACCTGTTGGTATATCTTCTCTTTCTATTAATTCATTTATTATAAAACAAAGGTTGTCTATTGAAAGGTATGAACGCATATTCAAATATTTTCCTAAAGGCCAAGGAATACCCTTTGAAACAAATTTAAATAGTAGATTAAGATTTCCCTTGTTACCAGGTCCATGAATCATACATGGACGTAAAATATATACTCTCTTTCCATGAGGAATTTCTTGTGAAAGAATATATTTTTCGGCTAATAACTTGCTCTTGCCATAATGAGTATGTGGATTAGGAAAAAAATCTTCAGTTAACTTGTCATCTACATGATCTGCAACAGCTTTTACCGAACTAAGAGTTATAAATACTTGTGCCTTAGAGGAAATAAAAGCATCATAAGTTTTCTTAGTTAATTCTGTATTTACTTCATAATAATCTTCAATAGAGGATACTTGTTTAAGATCATGTGCCTTGCCTGCCAAATGTATGTAACAATTAACATCCATATTTATGTCAGCATTTCGATGTTGGCTTATAATATTATATTTATCGTTAAAATTATCAATCAGATTTTTTCCTACAAAACCCGTAGAACCAGAAACACAAATTTTTAATTTTGCCACTTATATAAATTCAAATATTTTTGTAAAATATTTACTGAAGAGTTTGAAGTAATTAGTATTCAAACCATTTAATTTACAGGCTTTCTTAATTTCAATATTAAGCTTTATGTTAGCTAATATATTTTTTGTACTCTTACCCCCTAATTTCATTTTAACAATTATATTAGGAAAATAGGAATAATTGATTTTAGAAATTCTTAAATATCTAATTAGCAATTCATAATCAGATGCAATTTCAAAATCAAGTCTATAAAAACCTAATTTGAAAAAAAGCTCTCTCTTGCAATAGAAAGATGGATGTGGTGGCATGAATCCCCATTCAAACTTATTTTTATTCCAATTATTAGCACTATAATGTCTGATAGTTTTGCCTTTATTTTCGAAAATTATGTCGCCATATATTGCATCAAGTTGTGGATTTGTATTTAAAAAATTCGTGATTTTGCTAATTGTGTCATTAGAATAAAACTCATCATCTGAATTTAAAATACCTACGAATTCCCCTTTAGAAATTTTGATACCTTTATTTATTGCATCGTACATCCCCTCATCTTTTTCTGATATTAGTTTATGAATACTAGTTTGATATTCTTTAATAATATTTAAAGTGTTATCAGTTGATCCACCATCTACAATTATATACTCGATTTCGGTGTAATTTTGATTAATTACAGATTCAATTGTACTTCTTATTGTTTTTTCAGAATTAAAGCAAACTGTTATTATCGAAAACAACATTTATCTTGAAGATTTATAAATTAATCTATTAATAAGTCTAAATAGACTCAATTTCTTAAACTTTAATCTAAGCCAATTTATAATATTACGAAAAATTGTATTCTTATTAAACACAATCTTATGACTAGTGTGTATTGTCATATCTTGTTCATTAGTAATTAGATTATAGATATATGGCATATACAATTGCTGCTCTACAAATTGATTTAATTTAAATTTAGATGGACTTACCATTATGAAATTATCAATTTTTTGAAATTTCAAATAATGGAAATGGTAAAATATTAAATCATTAACTTTTGGATTATTATCACCATTTTCAATGAATTGAGAATTATTAATAAATGAATATTTTTGTATATTCCATGGAGCTACTCCTGCACCTAAATTTTTTATTATATGAACATTATTAAATCGCATAGGCCAATCATCAAGATATTTCTGATCTCCAAATTTTCCACTTTCTAATCTTGCAAAACACCATTCAATACATCTATCTCTCCACCAGTTTAGAGCTAAAATACCTTCTGTATCATTTTTAAAATAAACAAACTGAACACAATAAATTCCGCTTGTTTTTATTTGATCGTAAATAGGAGTATAATTATGAGGCGATAATGCAATTGACGCTGGGCCAATTTCTTCATAAATTGCGGCAGGTGTATTATAAAAAAATAAATCAGCATCTAAATAAGTACAACTTTCTAGATTAAATTTCTTTAAACAATATAAAATCGTACTTGGAGTTGATGTCCAACAATATTCGGCTTTTGTTCTTGTGTTTTTAATATTTAATAATTCTACATCTTCAAATTCAGAAAGTGAAATTACAGTTAGATTAATTAGATTTTTATTTCTTAGTTTGGAATAACAGTCATCATCAAATGCAAAAACATACAGATGAAAATCAATATTTAAATTATTTAAAGAATTATAAAGTGATAATCCTCTAGAAAAATAATTTGAATCAAATAAAGTACAAAAATTATAACGCATCAAAAGCATTTAAACATTCAATAACATATAAAATATCATCCTCAGTATGAAAAAAAGAAATTGGCAAACTCAATGTAGTTCTATGAATTTCTTCTGCGATCGGGTAATTGCCTGATAAAACATTAACCATAGCAGCTTGATTTTGGGGCGGAATAGGATAATGAATCTCTGTTCCAATACCATTTTCAAACAAATATTTTTTTAGCTTATCTCTTTCATTGTGCCTTATATTATATATGTGATAAACGTCAAAATAGTTTTCATTGACTATAGGTTTAATAAAATTTTTATTTATCCCCTTATGATATAAGTCCGCAAGCTTTCTTTTATGATTATTAATAATATCTAATGCCTTTAATTTGACATTTAAAAATCCAGCTTGGATTTCATCTAATCTGGAATTGAAACCAACATATTTATTTATATATTTTTCAAAAGAACCATAATTCCTAAGCGCTTTTAATTTTAAATAGAGACCTTCGTCATTTGTAGTTATGGCACCCGCATCTCCAAGCGCACCTAAATTTTTAGTAGGATAAAAGCTATGTGCACCTAAATCTCCTAAAGTACCAGTTTTTTTGTTTCTAAACATTGCTCCTTGAGCTTGGGCACAATCTTCAATAATTTTTAAATTATAATTGTTTGCAATATTTAAAACACCATCCATATCACAAGATTTTCCATATAAATGAACAACAACTATTGCTCTCGTCTTATTTGTAATTTTCTCAACTATCTTGTCAGTATCAATATTATAAGTATTTATATTTGGTTCAACTAAAATTGGTTTCATACCATTCCTAACTATAGCCAATATTGTCGCGATATATGTATTTGATGGTACTATAATTTCAGATCCTGGCTCAAAATCTAAACAATTTATTGATAAGATAAGTGCATCTAAGCCAGAAGCAACTCCCACACAATATTTAGAATTATTATAGGCAGAAAAATTTTGTTCAAATTCAACAACGTTTGATCCCAAAACATACCATCCAGAATGAAGTACCTTTTTGAAACATTCTTGATATTGTTCAAAAAATGGAGCGTTTAATTTCGCTAAATTTTCATAATCAATAAATGTATCTTTCATATATATAGTCATTTTTATCAAAATATTCAGACGCGAATACCATTAAAATACAGTCATTTGTAAAGTTATTCATCCAATGAAAATCCTGAGGATTTAAAATCAAACATTTTGAAGGGTCACTCAAATTAAATACTAAATCAGAGCCTTTATCCTGAATAAAAATATCGCATGAGCCTTTAATTGCAATTGCAGCTTGTATTGTTTTTTTGTGCCGATGATTTCCTCTTAAAGAATCATTCACTCCATATATATAAAAAACTCTTTTTATATCAAATGGTAAGACTTTTTCAATTACAGTTAGATTACCTCTAGAATCTGTAAAAGTTGATAAATTGATTAAATGTGCCATATTATATTAAAGTTTATTTTTTGTGACATACTCAATTGCTTGTTCAAATCCAAGAGCCATAATTTCGATTGTAGCATTATTTATATAATAATCCTGTGCATTAATTCCCATATGTAAATATTTTTCTGGTGCCAAATATGCATCATTAAGTATTTCAATTAGATTTATTTCATTTTTATAGAGTATTCCATTTTCACCATTTAAAATATTTAATCTTTCCCCCCCAGTTATAGCATTTATTCTTGTAACAAATGGTACACCATAACCCATTGACATCAAAACAGATAATCCAGCTTGATCAGGAGAGATGCATAATATTGATCGATTAAAAGCTTCTGCTAATTCTGTTTCATTTGATATTTTGCCTCTCAACAATACATAATTTTCCAGGTTGTTTTTGTTAATAAATTCAATGATATTATTAAACTCTACACCATCACCAATTATCTCTAACTTTAATATTGTATTTGTAGAGTTATTATTTTTTACAGTCAAAAATGTATTTAATAATTCATATATTTTCTTTTCTTTATATAAAGTGCCGACAAAAAGTAATGTATCTTTTTTTACATTTTTTGAAACTAACTGTGTATTAACTTTAATAGTATTGTGCGCTATAAAGATTTTTTCAGGATTTAAAAAATTACCCCAAAAATCAATAGGTTGACTCATATAAAAAATAAGAGCATCGCACTTTTTTAGTACAAGTCCATAAAAATAATCCAGAAGGTTTTTTTTTCGGAATAAATCATATCTTAATTTATAAGAAGCTCTTATTCCCAAAGTCCATGAAATTACTTTGAAAGATTTGTTAGGCAAAAACGGCAATAAACAAAAAGAAAAATAATGTAAATCTGCAGAAAATATTATAACATCAAATTTTTTACAAAAGCTAAAAAAAGAATTCCTTATTATGAAAATACCTAAAATATTTATGCGCTCTAATTTAACAATATTGTAGCTTGAAGATTTTTGAAATTCTAAATTATTAGCATAAGCTAATGTTAAATCATAAATTTTTGATAGAATACTATAAACAGGCTCGTTATAATTAGATAATGTATCTTGTAAAATTAAAACTTTTAATTTCATTTTTTAAATTCTAGCAGTTCCTGCCATTTTATACCTAATCTTTCTATTTGAAAATGTTTTGAATATTGAATGCAGTTGTTTCTAAGCTCTTTTAAATTTGAATAATTATTTAAAAGATATATTAACAACTCAATATTTTTCTTAAAATTAAACTGATCTAATAAAAATCCATTTTTACCATTTAATATCATATCGTAAGAACTTGTAAAAGAATTTAAAACACATGGTATACATCCAAAACTCATTGATTCAGGAATAACCATTGGCCATCCTTCGAAACGACTAGTAAGTAATAGAAAACTTGCAGATTTATAATAATCTATTGGCGATGTATTACCTAAAAAGACAATATTTGATAAATTTGTTTTAACTGAATAATTAAAAAGTATTTCTTTATCAGGTCCATCACCCAAAAGAAATAATTTCCAATCGGGAAATAAAACAGAAATAGATTTCCAAATTTTTAATAAATATTTAATGTTTTTTTGGTTG
>DLPD01000036.1 GCA_002479785.1 Cytophagaceae bacterium UBA7467 | reverse complement strand
AGTTATGTGTAATTTTTGATTCTTGAGTGCGACCGAAACGGCCGCATTGACCTCATTAAAAAGGCGACCGCTGCGCGGTCGCCTTTTTTTGAATAAATAAAATTTAGTATGCTTGCATAACATAATTCCTTTTATTTATATTTACACAACGAGATTTAAAAACGTAGATATGAATCGTGCCATTAAAAAAGTAGCCATTTTAGGCTCAGGAATTATGGGCTCCAGAATAGCCTGTCATTTCGCAAATATTGGGGTTCAGGTCCTGTTATTGGACATTGCACCACAGACTTTGAGCCCGGAGGAAGAGGCCAAAGGTCTTCGTTTAGAACACCCTTCGGTACGTAACCGAATTGTCAACGCAGCATTTCAACAAACTATAAAAGCAAAGCCCGCATCGCTCTATGAGTCGGGCTTTGCGAATAACATCACGCTAGGCAACTTCGAAGACAACCTGTCAGAAATCAGTTCGGCGGACTGGATTATGGAAGTAGTCGTAGAAAACCTAGCCATTAAACAATCACTCTACGAAAAGGTGGAGAAGTTCCGCACACCGGGCACCTTGGTTACCTCGAATACGTCGGGTATTCCAATTCATTTGATGTCAGCAGGTAGAAGTGAAGATTTTCAACAACATTTCTGCGGAACCCACTTCTTCAACCCTCCTCGCTACCTACGTTTATTTGAAGTGATTCCTGGTCCTAAAACGGATCCAGCCATCATCGACTTTTTGTTAGGCTACGGCGAAACCCAGTTAGGTAAAACGGCCGTTCTTTGCAAAGATACGCCAGCCTTTATCGCGAACCGCATCGGTGTTTATTCGATGATGCAGACAATGAAAGTGGTGGAGGAATTAGGATTAACAGTGGAGCAGGTCGATAAATTGACGTCCAAAGTTGTAGGTCGCCCTAAATCAGGAACGTTCCGCCTTTCGGATGTAGTCGGTTTAGATACCACTGTTCATGTAGCGAACAATTTAAAAGCTGCACTCGTAAATGACGAAAGCAAAGACATTTTCAATTTGCCGGTGATGTTACAGCGTTTGATGGAAAACAAATGGCTGGGCGATAAAACGGGTCAAGGATTTTATAAAAAGACCAAAGACGAAAAAGGCAAGACGGTGATCCTGAGCCTGGACCTTCGTACGTTTGAATACCGCGCAGCAGAACGGGTGAATTTTGAAACATTAGATCGCTCGAAAGCGATTGATAACCTTGCCGATCGATTCGCACTTTTATTAGCGGGAAAAGATGTAGCCGGTGAATTCTACCGAAAAACCATCCTCGATGGATTCCGTTATGCGTCGAATCGCATTCCGGAGATCGCAGATGATTTAGTCAAAATTGACCAAGCCATCTGTGCGGGTTTTGGCTGGGAGATGGGTATTTTCGAAACTTGGGATGCCATAGGTGTCGTGAATGGAATCGAATTAATGAAAGCGGAAGGTCTTGCACCGGCAGCTTGGGTAACGGAGATGGTCGCAGCTGGCCATACTTCTTTCTATAAAGTAGAAGGTGGAAAGCGTTTGTTCTACGACATTGCGTCTAAAAAGTACCAAGCCATAGCAGGGGCGGAAAAGCAAATCAATTTGCAAATTATAAAACCTACTAATACCGTTTCTTCTAATGAGGACATGCACATCGTGGATTTAGGCGATGGCATTTTAGGCTTAGAATTCCACTCGAAGATGAATACGATGGGCCAAGGAGTGTTGGAAGGCATTCAAGAGGCTATCGCGACAGCGGAAAAAGATTTCCAAGGTTTAGTCATTGGAAATGAATCGAACGAGGCATTCTCTGCAGGCGCTAATCTAGGGATGTTGTTCATGTTCGCGATGGAACAGAAATTCGACGACATTAACAACATGATCGCGACGTTCCAAGAGACGATGATGCGTGTACGCTACTCGGGCATTCCAGTAGTGGTGGCACCGCACACGTTAGCGCTAGGCGGTGGTTGCGAAATCAACTTACACGCTGACAAGATTGTCGCGCATGCTGAGTTGTATATGGGTCTAGTAGAAGTAGGCGTTGGTTTGATTCCTGCGGGTGGTGGAACGAAAGAGATGGCCTTGCGGATGGGAGATGCCCGTCGCGCAGGCGATGTGGAGTTAAACCGATTGCAAGAGGCCTTTATGAATATCGCAACGGCGCGTGTGAGTACCTCAGCACACGAGGCAAGAGAAATGAATTATTTACGTGCTCAGGATCGCATTGTACTGAATCGTAACCAGGTGATATCGGAAGCAAAAAGAGAGGCTTTGGCCTTAGCAGACGCAGGATATGTCCAAAAAGCGAGACGAAATGATGTCTGGGTGGAAGGAAAACAAGGTTTGGCCCTATTCAAAGCAGGTATCCAAGGTATGTTAATGGGACGTTACATCTCTGAACACGACGCCTTAATTGCGAATAAATTAGCTTACGCTATCTGCGGAGGCGATTTAGACGCTCCACAAGTGGTGAGCGAAACGTACTTACTCGATCTAGAAAGAGAGGCCTTCCTTTCTTTATGTGGCGAGAAAAAGACCATGGACAGAATCCAAAGTTTATTAGGTGGCGGCAAACCACTCAGAAATTAAATCGTAAGAAGATGAATGCATATATCATAGCAGGTTACCGCACAGCAGTTGCAAAAGCCAAAAGAGGAGGTTTCAGAACGATGCGTCCAGATGATTTAGCGGCGGAAGTCATTAAACATTTGATGAAGCAAGTGCCTAATTTAGATCCGGCACGTGTGGACGATTTAATTGTGGGCAATGCCATTCCCGAAGCTGAGCAAGGGATGCAAATGGCGCGCTACATTTCCCTTTTATCACTCCCTAAAAACGTTCCAGGTTTCATCATCAACCGTTATTGTGGTTCTGGTTTAGAAGCCATTGCTTTAGCCTCCGCTAAAGTTGCTTCTGGCATGGCCGATTGTGTGATCGCCGGTGGAACTGAATCGATGACCATGTTACCGATGATGGGGCACAAAACGGTCTTGAACTACGGAATCGCGAGTGAACATCCGGATTATTATATCGGAATGGGTCTAACGGCAGAGGAAGTAAGTAAGAAATACAACGTGACACGCGATGAGCAAGATGCGTTTGCCTTTGCTTCTCACATGAAAGCATTAGAGGCACAAAAGGCGGGTAAATTCACCTCGCAAATCGTACCAGTAGAAGTAACAGAGAATTATTTCGATGCCAAATCAGGTAAGAAACAATCTCGCAGCTGGACCGTGTCTGTAGACGAGGGGCCACGTGCAGATACAACGATCGAGGCTTTAGGTAAATTAAAACCGGCCTTCGCGATGGGCGGAACGGTTACCGCGGGAAATGCGTCCCAAACTTCTGATGGAGCAGCTTTCGTTTTAGTTGTTTCCGAAAAACTGGTGAAAGAACTCCATTTAGAGCCTATCGCTCGCCTAGTTTCCTATGCTACAGCGGGGGTGGAACCTAGCCTGATGGGAATTGGACCGGTAGAGGCGATTCCGATTGCCTTGAAAAAGGCCGGTTTGACACTGAAAGATATTCAACAAATTGAATTGAACGAGGCGTTCGCAGCGCAGTCTTTGGCCGTTATGAAAACCCTCGATATCGATCCAACTATCGTGAATGTGAACGGAGGAGCCATAGCATTAGGCCACCCACTGGGCTGTTCTGGGGCTAAATTATCCATCCAATTATTCAACGAAATGCGCCTGCGCAACCAGAAATACGGTATGGTCACGGCCTGCGTAGGTGGTGGTCAAGGTGTAGCGGGAATTTACGAATTGCTATGACCCCACAAGAGTATATTGATTTAGAGTCTGATTTTGGGGCACATAATTACCATCCATTACCGGTTGTTTTAGAACGCGGAGAAGGGGTGCATGTGTATGATGTAACCGGGAAAAAATACCTGGATTTTCTTTCTGCCTATAGCGCAGTGAATCAGGGACATTGCCATCCCCGTTTAGTCAAGGCGATTTCAGATCAGGCGGCTAAGTTAACGCTCAGCTCCCGTGCTTTTCACACGAATCTACTGGGTTCCACGGAGAAGAAATTAGCGGAGAAATTTGGCTACCAAAAAGTCCTGTTAATGAATACAGGCGTGGAAGCTGGCGAATCTGCCATCAAATTAGCACGTAAATGGGCTTATGAGGTGAAAGGCGTTCCGGCAAATCAAGCAGAAATTATTTTTGCGGAAGGGAATTTTTGGGGGAGAACGATTGCGGCGGTTTCGTCTTCGAATGACCCCTCCTCTTTTCATAACTTTGGACCCTTTGTTCCGGGTTTTAGCCGCATTCCCTACAATGATTTAGCCGCATTAGAAGAGAAATTACAAAATCCCCATGTAGCAGCTTTCATGGTAGAGCCCATTCAAGGCGAAGCCGGAGTCGTTATTCCGTCGCCGGGTTATTTGAAAAAAGCGGCTGCTTTGTGTAAAAAACACCGCGTACTTTTCATCGCAGATGAGATCCAAACCGGCTTAGGGCGCACAGGTGCTTGGTTAGCTTGTCACCACGAATTAGTGCACCCGGATATTTTATTGCTGGGTAAAGCGCTCTCGGGCGGATTTATGCCCGTATCAGCAGTGCTCTGTAATGATGAAATCATGCTCACCATCAAACCAGGCGAACATGGATCTACCTATGGTGGAAATCCATTAGCCTGCGCTGTTGCAAACGTAGCCCTGGATATCATCGAAGATGAGGATTTAGTTGAAAATGCAAGCGTTCGTGGTCAGCAATTACTAACATTCCTAGAAAGTCTGCGCGATAAAACCGCCTTAATTAAATCCGTAAGAGGAAAAGGGCTTTTATGTGCCATCGAAATCGACACGGATGAAGATAGCAAGGTGGCTTGGGAAATCTGTTTAGATCTGATGAAAAAGGGTTTATTGGCGAAGCCCACACACGGCAATAAAATCCGTTTAGCTCCTCCTCTCACCATCACCGGTGCGGAGATGGATCAAGCTTGCAGCATCATCGACCAAGTTTTTCTGGGCTATTAAGCGATTTCGAAGCAGCGCATCGAGATTCCCCCATACACGAGTTCTTCGTAAGTGAATCGAACCGTCTCGTCTTTCCGTGCCAAAGCCAGCGCATACAACATCGGAATGTAGTGATCCGGCGTAGGAACAGACTTTAATCCTCCCGGTGCACGCGTATAATCTACTAAACTCGAGATATCTTTATCCAGTAATTTCTGCGTGGTCCAAGCGTCAAATTCTTGTGCCCAATCATAGGCGAAATGCTCTTGGCCTATCGAGAGATTTGGGATACTAGCCTGTAAATTGTGTACGATATTCCCACTTCCCACGATCAAAACACCTCTCTCTCGCAAGAATTGTAATTCCTGAGCGAGCGTGACGTGATAGGCCAATGGTTGAGAATAGTCAATGGACATCTCAAAACAGGGAATGTTGTGATTCGGAAACAGATGGCAAAGTACCGACCAGGCTCCGTGATCTAAACCCCATTCAGTTGTTTCTTGGATTTTTTGAGAGCCAGATGCGAGCATTTTCGCCGTTTCAGGGCTTCCCGGTGCAGGATATTGAAATTCGTGCAGGGCACGTGGAAATCCACCAAAATCGTGGATCGTCTCCGGCATAGGCGACGCTTGTACTTGGGTAATACCGCGCGTTAACCAGTGAGCAGACACAATGAGAATGGCTTTAGGTGGCGCAATGGACGCCCCAAGCGAATTTAATGAAGCTGTAAAAGGATTGTCTGCCAGTGCGTTCATTGGGCTACCGTGCCCAATGAACCAAACTGGTTGTATGTTTGACATATATATTAGCGATTCCTTTTAACGATTCATAGACACTAAGAACTCTTCGTTGTTCCTTGTACCTTTCATTTGCTGTTGCAAGAATTCCATCGCCTCCACTGAGTTCATGTCAGACATGTGCTTGCGCAAGATCCAAACACGTTGTAGCACCGCTGGATCCATCAATAAATCCTCGCGACGTGTACCAGAAGCCGTCACATCGATCGATGGATAGATTCGGCGGTTCGCAAGCTTGCGATCTAATTGTAATTCCATGTTACCTGTACCTTTGAATTCCTCAAAGATTACCTCGTCCATTTTAGAACCTGTCTCAATCAAGGCTGTGGCGATGATGGTTAAAGATCCGCCATTTTCGACGTTACGAGCTGCTCCGAAGAAGCGCTTCGGTTTGTGAAGGGCATTTGCATCCACACCACCGGATAAAATCTTACCGGATGATGGAACCACTGTATTATAAGCACGTGCTAGACGTGTGATCGAATCTAATAGGATAACCACATCGTGGCCGCATTCCACCATTCTTTTGGCCTTCTCTAAAACTAGATTAGCCACTTTCACATGACGCTCTGCTTGCTCATCGAAAGTAGATGAAATAACTTCTGCACGTACGGAACGCTGCATATCTGTTACCTCCTCAGGACGCTCATCGATCAATAAAATGATCAAATACACCTCTGGGTGGTTGCGGGAAATCGCGTTTGCGATGTCTTTTAAAAGTACCGTTTTACCTGTTTTAGGCTGGGCAACGATCATACCCCTTTGGCCCTTACCTATAGGCGCGAACAAATCCAAAATACGCGTCGAATAATTATCCGGCGTCGAAGACAAGTTCAGTTTTTCCTCTGGAAACAACGGCGTCAAATATTCAAAATTGATCCGATCGCGAATCTCATCTGTTGTTTTACCGTTCACGGACTCGACTTTTAATAAAGCGAAATACTTCTCGCCTTCTTTCGGCGGACGAATCTTACCTAAAATCGTATCCCCTGTCTTCAAACCAAACATTTTGATTTGGGATGGCGACACATAAATATCATCTGGGGAAGCCAAATAATTGTAATCGGACGAACGCATAAATCCGTAACCGCCCTCTTGCATAATTTCTAACACCCCCTCATTTTCGATCAAACCATCTAATTCCTTGATAACTTGATTGTAATTCGAACGGTGTTTATTGTGGTGGTGAACCGGTGCGGGTGTCTCTTCCTTAGGTAATTTATCTACATCGACTGGCGCGTCCGTAGGGGAAACCTCGTCTTTCGTGTTTTCTGTGCTTGTGATGAAGGAAGTATCGACTAGGAATTCTTCAGGAGCCGCCACTTCTTTGTATTCGATGGGCGCTTCTTCAGACGAATTTTTTGCCTCCATTGGTAACAAAGGGGCTGCTTCGTTGCTCTTCTTAATTCGTTGACGTTTAGGTCGTTCGTTTGATGATGAATCTTCTTCTTGTGCTTTTTTTACTCTTTTGATAGGCTTATCTTCCATAAAGGGGGAATGATTAATTAAGATTGACAACAGACATTTCTGTCAGGATGAGTGTCAAATGAGAAAATTAGGGGACGTTTACTCGTTGAATTGTCAGAATCGACATGCAATACTACGCTTTTAGCGGGTAATTGTCAAGATTTTGAGGTAAAAATTAGGCTATAAAATCAATTAAATGATAAAATACACGTCCACAGCGATTATTTCGTAGTTTTGCAGCACAAGAATCTATGGAAAACATTCAGCAACAGCTTATTGGCCTTTTGGAATCCCGCCGTAAAGAGGGCTTATTGAGGCAATTATCCGTGCTGGATGATCGCACGGATTTCTGCTCTAATGACTACCTGGGATTAGCATCGGATCCTGTGCTCGCTGCGTCTATCTCGCGCGATTTTGAGGCTTTGCCTTCTCAGGCACGTAAAAATGGGGCGACCGGGTCTCGACTCATATCAGGACACTCCACTTTAATCGATCAATTCGAAAAAGAATGCGCTGCATTCCACGGTTCAGAAGCCGCCTTGCTGTTTAGTTCAGGATACGATGCAAACATCGGTCTAATCTCATCTCTACCCCAAGAAGGCGACGTTATTTTCTGCGATAAACTATTGCACGCAAGTTTGATTGATGGTTTACGTCTCTCGAAGGCAGAACGTCGCATTTTCAAACACAATAATTTAGATGACCTAGTGCAACTATTAGATCAATATCCCGCCCAAACTCGCAAGTGGATCGTCGTGGAATCGCTTTATTCGATGGATGGCGATGTGGCGCCATTGCGTGCTTTGGTCGAATTAAAGCATAAATACCAGGCAGAACTTATCGTAGACGAGGCACATTCCGGCGGAGTATATGGGCCAGCAGGCCAAGGATTAGTCTATGAATTAGAGCTATGCGAGGAAGTTTTTGCGCGAGTAATCACGTTCGGGAAAGCGTGGGGAAATGCGGGAGCAGTAGTACTCGGATCTTCAGCCCTCAAAGAATACCTCGTGAACTTCGCTAGACCCTTCATCTATTCCACCGCACCCACACCAGCACATGTTTCTGCACTTTTAAGCACCTTGCACTATTTGCCTACTCAAAACGAAGCCAGACAAAAACTACAAGAAAACATCGCCTTCTTTCGCGCAAATTGCCGTTCTGATGCTTGGGGAAAAAGCCAAACCGCCATCCAAACCTTTTTCGTAACCGGAAATAAGGCCGTGCGGGCGAAAGCCGCCTCCGCCAGTGAATTTGCCATCAAGCCCATCGTTTTCCCTACGGTAGCGAAGGGCAAAGAGCGTATTAGGATCACCTTGAGCGCAAAACATACAACAGAACAAATTAAATCACTAATAAATACACTCGAATGAAACAATTTGTCGTCGCTGGAATCGGCACAGAAATCGGAAAAACAGTCACATCAGCCATCTTAACGGCTGGTTTAAAAGCTGACTATTGGAAACCCGTACAATCGGGGGATATAGCTACGGGAGATGCCTATTGGATCCGTCATTGGGTTCCATCGGCTACCGTTCATCCATCCACTTATGCGCTTTCTCAACCCTTATCTCCACACTCTGCGGCTGAAATAGATGGTGTCACTATTCAAGTACAAGATTTTAAAATCCCTACAGACCAAACCTTAATCATTGAGTTAGCGGGAGGAATCATGGTCCCCTTAAACGATCGTGATACAAATTTAGACCTCATTACGCATTTTAATTTGCCCGTTATTTTAGTCAGTAAAAACTATTTAGGCAGCATTAATCATACGATTTTAAGTTATGAGATTTTAAAGCAACACGGAATTCCAATGGCCGGAATCGTGTTCAATGGACCCGAAAATTCTTCAGGCGAAAAGTTTATTTTGAATCACACCGGTTTGCCCCTTATTTTGCGCGTGAATCAAGAATCAGAAATCAATGAAGCTGTCATCGCTTCGTATGCAAATAAAGTCAATGTCTAATTCGAATTTGTCATCCCGGGACGCGGCGGTTGTTTGGCATCCTTTTACGCAACACCAGATCGAACCTATTTCGATTCCTATTGCGAGTGGTAAAGGCGCGCACTTATTTGATACGGAGGGTAAAAAATACATTGATGCGATTTCGTCTTGGTGGGTGAATACACACGGTCATGGGCATCCCTATTTAGCCCAAAAAGTATACGAACAAGCGCTCCAGCTAGAACAAGTCATCTTCGCGGGATTTACGCATGAACCAGCGGTTCGACTTTCAGAACGCTTATTAGGTCATCTTCCGGCTAATTTTGAACGGGTTTTCTTCTCAGATAACGGTTCCACGGCCGTGGAGGTGGCTATCAAAATGGCTTTGCAATTCTTCCATAATCAAGGGAATACACAACGCAGAAAAATTATTGCTTTTGCGGATGCCTACCACGGAGATACCTTTGGGGCGATGAGTTTAGGTGCGCCAAGCTCCTTCAATGACCCCTTTCAGGATATGCTTTTCGAGGTAGAATTCCTTCCAAGTCCTCAAGATAGGGAAGCTTGTCTTGCTGCGATGTCCTCTTTAAATGCAGACAATTACGCGGCTTTTATCTTTGAGCCATTGATTCAGGGTGCGGGAGGAATGAAAATGTACGAGGCGTCTACCTTGGATACGCTGATTGGAATGGCACATGAAAAAGGGATGTTTTGTATTGCTGATGAAATCATGACCGGATTTGGTCGTACGGGGAAGTGGTTTGCGATGGATTATTTAGCAGAAAAACCAGACATTGTTTGTTTCTCTAAAGGCCTTACTGGCGGAATGATGGCCATGGGATTAACCCTTTGTAGCGAGACAATTTTTCAATCCTTCTTATCGGATGACCGTCGAAAGATGATGTTCCATTCGCACTCCTTCACCGCAAATCCATTAGCTTGTGCCGCGGCAAATGCCAGTATGGATTTGATGGAAAAAGAGGAAACCTGGGAGTCGATTGCGCGTGTGGAAGCATGTCATCGGGCTTTTGCAGCCACGCTGGAAAATCATTCCATACTAAAAAATGTACGAATTCATGGCACGATTTTAGCCATGGAAGTAGAAACCGGTGAAACGGATGGCTATTTACACTCCATCCGAGATGATATTTACCGCTACTTCTTAGAGCAAGGGATTTTAATGCGCCCTTTAGGAAACACTATCTATGTCCTCGCCCCCTATTGCATCGAGGACGAGGATCTAGCATATATCTACGAGAAAATTACGGCTTTTGCGCAGGGACTAATTTAGTGGACTGCCACGATACCATTTGCCAACGCTTGTCTGCATAGACAAACACATCCGTGAAGCGTAAGCGAATCGTGGTTTGTGCGCCATCCGCTGCTTGCTGTAAGATGGATACGATTCCGGTGTTTATTCCCGTCTTGCCATACACGCGTTGCTGCATTTCCTCTGGAGTGATTGCCACATAGCTGGACTTTCCGGAAGCAATCGAAGCAATATAAGTATCCTTCGAATCTTGCATGCCACTCGAATGGAAATACACTAAATCCTTGTGCAATACGGCTTGCAATCCAGGAATATCTTTTGCGACCATCACCTTAAATCGGTTTAATTCCGCTTCTTTAAGGGATTCTTCGTTTTGAGCGAAGCTAATTATGGGTGCCAAAAGACAAAATAAAATCAATCCATTTTTCATAGTTTTTTTCTTTTAAAACGCTTTCGCTCAGTTTATTTACTCAAAATTAAATCAGCTGCCTTCTCCGCAATCATCACCACCGCGGCATTCGTATTCCCCGAAATCACATCCGGCATAATCGAAGCATCCGCCACTCGCAACCCTTGCACACCTCTCACGCGCAATGTCCGTGGATCACAAACGGCTTCCGCATCCGTTCCCATTTTGCAGGTTCCCACCGGATGGTAAACGCATTCTGTCGCTTGTTCTATGTGATTTTCGATTAACTCCTCGCTCCAAGTACCCGCAGGATAATTCAGCTCCGAGCCTTTCCTTAATCCGTCAAACGCTGTAGACAACACAATATCTCGTGCGATGCGCACCCCACGTTTTAAGGTTTCGAGGTCTTCTTTTTCTGATAAATACCTAGGATCGATCACTGGTGAATCGTGAAAGTCTGCAGAACGAAGGCTAACGGTGCCACGACTTTTGGGCTTTAATAAGGTAGGTAAAATGGTAAATCCGTCGCTCAAGGGCATTTTTCCATAATCGTACATGTCATAAGCCCAAGCTGAGGAGAAATGAAACTGTAAATCCGGTACATCCGATTGATTCACCGAATCGAAGAAAGCCGCGGCCTCTAAAGGACTCGATGCCAATGGTCCTTGTTTCTTAAGTGTATAATCCAGGTAGTTTTTTACCCCCAAGGCCACATTATAGGACTGCCCTTTTGTGCTAGCCTGAGCGTTCATATTCACAAACAAGTGATCAGACAAATTCTTGCCCACACCAGCTAGGTCTACACGAGAATCGATTCCAAGGGCTTTCAATGCAGCCGCATCGCCTATACCGGATAGTTGTAAGATTTGCGGACTTTGGAAAGCTCCCGCTGACAAAATCACTTCAGATCCTTCGAATTCGATGGTTTTTTTAGACCCCCCTTTGTATCCTTTTAGCCCAGTCACTCTTTCTCCTTGTATCACCAAGGAGGCAACTTGAAAAGAAGTTTGAATATGTAAATTCTTTCGTGAAAGCGCCGGCTGAATGAAGGCCTTCGCCCCAGAAGCTCTTTCGCCATCCTGTATATTAAACTGAAACAAGCCGGCTCCCACCTGTTTCGCCCCGTTAAAATCAGGATTTGCAGGGATTCCTACCGAGGCACAGCCTTTAATAAAGGCATCACCAAAGACGGTTAAGTGTCGATTCTTTGCCACGCGATGCAAACCGCCTTGGCCATGGTATTCGTTTTGAAAATCTTCGTTGTCTTCTGACTTTTTGAAATAAGGAAGTACATCTTGGTAAGACCAACCTGCACATCCCCAGTCCGACCATTGATCATAATCTGCTTTATTACCACGGATATAGGCCATGCAATTAATCGCGGAACTTCCGCCCACGGTTTTACCTCGAGGCTGGTAAATTTGACGACCTCCTAAATGAGGCTGGGGTTCTGTATAAAAATTCCAGTTCAAATAGGTGTGATTTAACAAGGAATAGGCCGATGGCATCGAAATCCGGGGATCACGAAAATCACCCCCTGCTTCAATTAACAAAACTTGGTTCAGCGGATTTTCGGATAAACGGTGAGCTAATACACAGCCTGCTGTACCGGCTCCCACAATGATGTAATCAAATTTCATAGAATAGGTCTACCATTTTCTCTTTGAATATCCCTATTTTTGACCAATAAACAATTCCTTGTGAGCAATTTTTCTGTCTACTTTTCTTTGGGTCTAGGACATATCCTGAATTGGGCCGCTTTAGACCATCTTTTGTTTATCCTCTCACTGACTTGCGTTTACGTAGTGACAGATTATAAAAAACTGCTTTGGCTAGTCACAGCATTCACGCTGGGGCATTCCATAACCCTAGCCTTGGCGACCCTTCACTTCATTCAAGTCAATATCACTTGGGTAGAATTCCTGATTCCTTGTACGATTTTAGTGGCAGCCATCAGTAACCTGATACAAACTGAGCAACGCTATAAGTATGGTGTGGTAGCCTGCTTTGGCTTGATCCACGGCCTAGGTTTCTCCAATTATTTGCAAAGCTTGCTAGGCGCAGAAAATTCGATTTTCAATCCCTTACTGGCTTTTAATCTGGGACTTGAATTAGGACAATTAGTAGTAGTTGCTTTAATTCTAGCATCTTCAATCGTATCTATTCACATTCTCCATTGGAAACAAAAAGCCTATATCCAAGTCGTTTCAGGCATCACCATCGGATTGGTATTACCCATGATCCTGGAGCGTTGGCCATAAAAAAGCCCCGATTTTCATCGAGGCCTTTTCTTGCTATTTCAATAGACTAAAAATCTTCGTCTAAAGAGAATGACATAGATTCCTTGTCAGACATAACGCCTGATTTTTGGTATTCCGCCACACGCTTCTCAAAGAAGTTTGTTTTTCCTTGTAAAGAGATCATCTCCATAAAGTCGAACGGATTTGTTGCATTGTAGTGCTTCTGGCATCCTAGTGAAACTAATAGACGATCCGCTACAAATTCAATGTACTGACACATCATTTCTGCGTTCATACCAATTAATGACACAGGTAAGGCCACTGTTACGAATTCCTTCTCAATTTCAACAGCGTTTAGAATAATTTCATAAATGCGTTCTTGAGATAGTTTATTTTTAATGTGATCCATGTACAACAGACAAGCAAAATCACAGTGTAAGCCTTCATCGCGTGAGATCAATTCGTTAGAGAACGAAAGACCTGGCATTAAACCACGTTTCTTTAACCAGAAAATAGAGCAGAATGAACCAGAGAAGAAAATACCTTCTACCGCTGCAAATGAAATTAAACGCTCTACGAAGTTGTCAGATTCGATCCATTTCAAGGCCCAATCCGCCTTTTTCTTCACACAATCAATCGTCTCGATGGCGCGCAGTAAGTGATCTTTCTCTTTAGGATCACTGATGTAGGTATCAATCAAAAGGGAATACGTTTCTGAGTGGATATTTTCCATCATGACTTGGAACCCATAGAAACATTTCGCCTCTGCATATTGCACTTCTTTTAGGAAGTTGTTCGCTAAATTTTCATTCACAATACCATCCGATGCAGCGAAGAAAGCTAGAACGTGTGAAACGAAGTGACGTTCCCCATCATTCATCTTTTTCCAGTCAGCTACATCTTGCGATAAATCGATCTCTTCTGCCGTCCAGAAAGACGCTTCCGCCTTCTTATAAAATTGCCAAATATCATCGTGCTTAATTGGAAAAAGCACAAAACGGTTGGGATCCTCAACCAATAAGGGTTCTACTGCTATCGTTGACATATAAATTTAATTGAACTCGAAATTAAGAAATTCTACCTGATATACAAGACTGATAAAGGGCTAAAATTGTTTTAAATTTTAAAAGAAAAATCCGCCTATTTGGACAACTAGTGCTGAACCGTAAGGAGAACGTCCTGAGGTGTAATTTAGATCATACATCACATTAAAATTAAGCCCAATTTTAGAGCCAATTCCCACGCCCACCAAGACTGGATTTGAATAAGTGATTCCCGTGTTATCGGATAAGTTGGAATAATTTTCCACTTGCGCCGTGAGATACCCTTGACCTATTATTTGACTTAACGCGGGTACATGCTGGCGAATGAAAACTCTTTCTCCAAGCAAATTACTTGAATAGTTCCCGATGGCATAGTATTGATAAGTGATGCCCACCCCTACAATCGCATTATTCGTAAGCGAATAACCCACCATAGGTGAAACCCCTATACTCGTAGGATTTCCAAAACTTAAACCGCTGATTCCACCCCCAAAATTCAAGCGTTGGCGAAAAGGCAAATCACGCACGTCTTTTTCCACATCCAGATCTCCCTCTGCTCCTTCCTCTTTAATGACCACCGGTTCTTGTGCAAATACCTCTGAAACTCCAACAAAAGTCAGGAGTGAAAAGAATAAAAGTAGTTTTTTCATTTGGCTTAAATTGATTACCAAAATTAAAGGATATTTTTGTAAAATGAACTCCCCACAGGCTAAGCATAACATAGATAATTGTGATCCGAAAACGCACATCATTATTAAAGGTGCGCGCGTGCACAATTTGAAAGGGGTGGATGTGGCGATTCCGCGAAATGAACTTGTTGTCATCACGGGTTTATCGGGTTCAGGGAAGTCCTCATTAGCCTTTGATACCTTATTTGCGGAAGGCCAAAGAATGTACGTAGAAAGCCTTAATAGCTACGCCCGTCAATTCTTAGGGCGAATGGAAAAGCCAGCGGTGGATTACATTAAAGGCGTTTCGCCAGCCATCGCCATTGAACAAAAGGTGAATACAAAGAACCCACGTTCAACGGTGGGCACCACGACTGAAATTTACGATTATTTAAAATTACTTTTTGCCCGCATCGGTCGCACCATTTCACCCATTTCCGGCAAAGAAGTGCGTAAAGATTCAGTTTCCCATATTGTAGACTTTATCGCCCAGCATGATGGCAAAAAAGTCCTCATATTGGCTCCGCTTATTCACCACGAAGACAGAAGTCTTGAAAACGAATGTCAATTACTGATCCAGAAAGGGTATTCTCGTCTACAATTTCAGGGCGAAATTATCGCATTGGAGGAATTAGTGGAGGATCCAACTCAGTTGCAGCATTTGGCAAAAAAACCGACCGAAATCGCGATATTAATAGACCGTTTAGTCTCCAAGAAAGATGATGAAGAAACGCAATTCCGTGTAGGCGATTCCGTCCAGACTGCCTATTTCGAGGGAGAAGGCGTCTGCTGGATTGAAATCGAGGGACGCAAACGGGATATTTTCTCGAATAAATTCGAATTAGACGGGATGGTTTTTGAGGAGCCGAGTTTAAATCTCTTTTCCTTTAACAATCCTTATGGCGCGTGTCGCCGTTGCGAGGGATACGGAAAAGTGCTGGGTTTAGACCCTGATTTGGTTTTTCCAGATCATGATTTATCCATCTATGAAGGAGCCATTGCACCGTGGCGCAGCGAGCGAATGAGTGAATGGTTAAGTCCATTGCTTCGCAACGGAGTTCAATTCGATTTTCCAATTCACCGTCCTTACAAGGATTTAACTGCAGCGGAGAAGAAAGTATTGTGGACTGGGAACAAGTATTTTGCCGGATTGACTCAATTTTTTGATCACCTAGAAAAAGAGACCTATAAAATCCAATACCGCGTGATGCTCTCGCGTTACCGCGGGAAAACTAATTGCCCGGAATGCCAAGGCTCGCGATTGCGGATGGATGCAGGTTATGTGAAGATTGCAGGAACGTCCTTAGTCGATTTAGTGCTTTGGCCCTTATCGAAAACAAAAGCCTTCTTTGAAAATCTGGAATTAAACGAACACGACCAGCAGGTTTCCAGACGAATTTTAATCGAGATTAATAACCGCTTAGACTATATGGATCGCGTGGGTTTAGGGTATTTGACCTTAAATCGCCTCAGCTCGACCTTATCCGGCGGCGAATTTCAGCGCATTAAATTAGCCACTTCCTTAGGCAGTGCCTTGGTGGGTTCTATGTATATTTTAGATGAACCGAGTATTGGTTTGCATCCTCGGGATACAGAGCGGTTGATTTCCGTGTTAGAGATGTTGAAAAACATGGGAAACACCGTCATTGTGGTAGAACACGAAGAGGAAGTAATGCGTGCTGCAGACCAAATCATTGATATAGGCCCAGAAGCGGGACGACATGGAGGGAATTTGATTTTTCAAGGGAATTTGACAGAGGCTTTAGCAGACAAAACTACCTATAGCCATACCCTACGTTTCCTCAGTGGTCAAGATCGCATCGAGGTGCCTTATTTCAGACGCAAGCCATTGGCCCACATCGAAATCACAGGTGCCTCTGAAAATAATTTAAAAAACGTAGACGTCGCTATCCCATTAGGCATCATGACGGTTGTGACAGGGGTGAGTGGTTCTGGAAAATCAACGTTAATCCGCAAAATTTTGTATCCTGCGATGCTTCGCTTATTGCAACAAGGCACCGAAGAAACCGGGCGATTCCGAGAGATTAAAGGCAGCACGAACAAAATTGCGAGCATCGAAATGGTCGACCAACAACCTATTGGAAAATCGTCTCGTTCGAATCCTGTGACCTACATCAAGGCCTATGATGCAATCAGAGCCTTGTATTCCGAATTACCGGTGGCAAAAGCCCGTGGCTATAAACCCGCCCATTTCTCCTTCAATGTAGAAGGTGGACGCTGCGAGGTTTGCCAAGGGGAAGGGGAAATCACCATTGAAATGCAATTCATGGCAGACATTAAATTGCCGTGTGAATCCTGTGGAGGAGCCCGTTTTAAGCAGGAAATTTTAGACGTCAAATTCCAGGATAAAAACATTGCTGAAATCCTCGATTTAACCGTCGAAGAAGCAGTGGAGTTCTTCCGTGATAAACAACCTCGCATTGCGGATAAAATCGATCCACTCTTCCAAGTAGGTTTAGGCTATATCAAATTAGGTCAATCTTCGAATTCGCTTTCAGGAGGGGAAGCACAGCGGGTGAAACTCGCGAGCTTCCTAGGCAAAGGCAACCCGAACAAAGGCAAGACCCTGTTTATTTTTGACGAACCTACTACGGGTCTTCACTTCCACGACATCAAAAAGCTGTTAAAGGCCATGAATGATTTAGTGGAACAAGGGGATTCGGTAGTGATCATCGAGCACAACATGGAAGTCATCAAATGTGCCGATCACATTATTGATTTAGGTCCTGAAGGTGGCGAAAATGGCGGCTATATTACATTCCAAGGTACTCCCGAAGAGATGAAAGGCCTGAAAAACAACCCAACCGCTCATTATTTAAGCCAAAAACTGTAAATTTAACCATGTCATTGATCCCTACTATCGCTCAGCTCCCAGAAAGAATCCAGTCTATCACGGCCGGATTACACCTGGCGATTCCTGAATTGATCGTGGCAGGGACAATATTATTCAGCCTGTTCATTGAATTGTTTTTACATGGCAAAACGGAGAAATTTAGCACGTCATGGCGCTATTTCACCTGTCAAATACCTCTTTTATTAGCCTTATCACTCAGCTTTCAACGAAATGAATTGGGATTAAATGGTTCTTTTGCCTCCGGTTTGTTTGAAGCAAATGTAGGATCGAACGCCCTCAACACCTTGGTGCTGGGTATTGGATTTTTGCTCATTATGATGAACCAAATCCACAAAAAATCCCTCAGTTTCGAGGAGTTGACTGGTTTCCTATCCATTTTATTAGGCGCTTTATTGAGCAGTTTGAGCTCCAATGCGCTGAGTTTATTCTTGTCCATTGAGTTTATGTCGATGGGGACTTATGTGTTAGTGAGTCTTCGTAAAGAGTCCTCTAGAGCTAGTTTACCTTATGTTTTATTTGGATTAGGATCCTCAGCGCTGTTTATCTACGGAATTTCTTTGCTATATGGTTTAACGGGAACACTGGACTTTACAAGCGTCGATTTCTCCCGGGGAATTTCAGTAGCAGACCCCTATTTACGCGGTTTTGCCTTAGGACTTTTTGCTGTAGGATTATTATTTAAGATGTCTTGGGCGCCCTTTCATCCTTGGAATCCCGATGTGATGCAGCAATTACCGGCTGCTTGGATGACCTGGATTTCGACCGCGCCTAAGCTAGCCATCGCCTTTGTGGGTGTGCGCTTGTTACCCACTTTACCTGTTTCGTTTACGAATGAATTAGCTGTATTAGCGATCTTAACGCTTTTAGTGGGCAATTTAGGGGCATTAGGCCAAAACAATACCAAACGACTCCTCGCCTATTCCAGCATCGCGCATGGTGGTTTTTTAGCGATAGCTTGGTTCTTTCAACCGATTCAGGCATTAGATGCCATTCTATTTTATGGCTTCTTGTACAGCATCGCCAGTCTTTTGGTTTTTTACCTGATCGACGAGGTCGGGGCAAACGAAGTGAAGTCTTTTGCTGGGCTAGGTGCAGAGAAACCCTTGCCTGCCTTTTTCTTATTAACAGGACTTATTGCATTAGTGGGACTACCGCCAGCCGGAACCTTCCTTGCGAAAATGACCTACTTCAGTTTATTGTGGTCAAACTATGAAATGACGACTTCCATTGGCATACTCGTTCTACTCATTATAGCCATTTTAGTGACGGCCATTTCATTGTTTTATTATTTGAAAATTCCGTTCCATTTGTATTTCAAAAAATCGACTGAAAAATCGGATTTGTGGAAGGAGTTGACTTCCCTTGAAATCTACTCTTACGGATTTTTAACAGCGATTTTAATCGCATCTATCTTATTCCCAGCGGTCTTAACGAACCTTTGGAAATAGTCGATAAAAAAATAAAAAAATCAGCTTGTTGGTCATTTATTTTGGCTAATTTTGAGCTTGATTTTCAAAATAGCCCCACGTTTCCATGTCTGATTCTATTAAGCACGAATGCGGAATTGCCCTCATCCGCCTACGAAAGCCTTTTCAGTACTACTTAGACACTTATAAAACACCTACTTACGGACTGAGCAAACTTTATCTAATGATGGAGAAGCAAGTCAACAGAGGACAAGATGGAGCTGGGGTAGCAAACATCAAAATCAACGTAAAACCAGGGCACCGTTACATTTCCAGATACCGTTCAGTAGAGCCACAAGCCGTGGCAGATATTTTTGGAAAAATCAATAAAAAATTCAGTAAAGCACACAAATTAGCTAAATCCGTTAAGCGGGAAACGGGCATTGATGCCGTTCACGATGCAGATTGGTGGCAAGAAAATGTCGCTTTCACTGGGGAAGTACTTTTAGGCCACTTGCGCTACGGTACACATGGCCAAAATGAGATCGAAAACTGCCACCCGATGTTGCGTCAAAACAACTGGAGAAGCCGTAACCTCGTGATGGCGGGTAATTTCAACATGACCAATGTGGACGATTTATTCAACAAACTCGTTTCCCTAGGTCAGCACCCGAAAGAAAAAGTGGACACCGTTACCGTGATGGAAAAGATCGGTCACTTTTTAGATGAAGAGAATCAACGCCAATTTGGCAAATACAAAGACCAATACGAAAACCCTGAATTATCCGATATAATCGCCCAAGAAATTGACTTGAAACGCGTTTTAGAGCGTTCTTGCAAGGATTTTGATGGAGGATATGCGATGGTGGGAATGACTGGTTATGGAGCTTCTTTTGTAGCGCGTGACCCAGCAGGAATTCGCCCGGCCTTCTACTATGTAGACGAAGAGGTGGCTGTAGTAGCTTCAGAAAAACAGGCGATTAAAACCTCTTTCAATTGCGCTTACGATCAAATTAAGGAGATTACTCCGGGACACGCCCTCATCATCGACATAGATGGAAACGTCAAAGAAGTCCCATTCATTGACCGTTTAGAACAAAAATCGTGTTCTTTCGAACGCATTTATTTCTCCCGTGGATCTGATCCAGATATCTACCATGAGCGCAAGAAATTAGGACAGTTATTGATTCCTCAAATTTTAAGTGAGGTAAATCACGACCTAAAACATACGGTATTCTCTTACATCCCTAACACGGCGGAAACTGCTTTCTTAGGAATGATCGATGGCTTAGAAGATCATTTGGCCAAAGAACGTAAGAATGCCATCATGGAAGGCATCCTTTTCGAAGAAGAGTTAGAGGAATTACTCACTTTCCGCCCACGCGTGGAAAAGTTAATTTCTAAAGACGTGAAAGTGCGTACCTTCATCACCTCTGATGAACAACGTGACGATATGGTAGCCCACGTATACGATACCACCTACGAGGTAATTAATAAGGATGTCGATTCAGTCGTGATTATCGATGATTCCATCGTTCGCGGAACCACTTTGGAAAAAAGTATCCTGAAATTATTGGATAAATTATCCCCTAAGAAAATCGTTATTGTTTCTTCTGCTCCACAAATTCGTTACCCCGATTGCTATGGTATCGATATGTCGAAAATGAAGGAATTCGTTGCCTTCCGTGCTGCACTAGCTCTCTTGCAAGAACGTGGATTAGAGCACATATTAGATGAAGTGAATTTACGTTGCTTAAATGCCCTAGAAAGTGGAACAGCGACAGAAGAAAACTTTGTAAAAGCCATCTATGCACCATTCACTGACGAAGAAATCTCAAATAAAATCGCGGAAATAGTGCGCCCTAAAGGCCTAAAAGCAGAACTTTCGATCGTTTACCAAACGGTAGAAAATTTGAACAAAGCCTGCCCAGATCATTTAGGCGATTGGTATTTCACCGGAAACTTCCCTACACCGGGTGGTAATCAAGTGGTGAATAAAGCCTTTGTGAATTTTATGAAAGGTATCGAGGTTCGCGCGTATTAATACGCGACCACGACCGCCCCGCGTTTTTCTTGCACACCCTTTTCAGGATAATCAATCGCCTGGTAGCGAATGATATAGGCATAGGTCTCTTGCGGGACTTTGGCCCCATTATACGTACCATCCCACGTAAACGTAGGTCCTTTCGTGCTATAGAGTTGCTCTCCCCAGCGGTTATAAATTTCTAAGGAAATCACCTGAGTCCTTGATTTAGGATAAGTCGAATTTAGTTCATTCCAATTATAAGAGGGCTCAAAAACATCGTTATGACCATCCCCGTTAGGCGTAAATACCGTGGGAGCGATCAACACCGCATCACACTTATCTTCAATCCTAACGCTATCTTTTAGCTCACAGCCATCGCTATCCCGCAACGTAAAGGAATAGATTCCACTGCGATTAATCTCTAGCTCTTTTGAATTCCAACCTGAGACAATTCCCGGATTAGCTTGCCAGGCAACCTGTAAGTTCGCAGGTATGGGGGTAATAGGAACGATATAAGGGGAAAGCGGTTTATCATTACAAATAATTCCATCGGCCTTTTTCACTGCCAAAGGATTCGTCGTAAAATTCACCTGAGTTTCCTTCTTAATAGAGCAACCTGAGGCATCCTCCTTAATTTCTAGGGTGTACTTACCACTCGGCTTAGGCACACGAATAAACCGAGAAGACTCTCCCGTACTCCAGTTGTAGCTAAAAGAGGCTACTGGAGGAACGGATGTAGGACCTATTAAGGCATCTTCCTTACAAATTAACGTGTAGGAGGCAGGCAAAATGAATGGATCTAATAGCTCCACATGATAAGCGGATGCGTCCAGCAGATAATTCGTCAAACAGGAATTACTAATAGCTACCGTAACCACATAATCCCCCGCCTGCTTAAAATCATAGGTCATTTCGGTGCCGGTGTAGGAATAGAGCAAGGTACCGGAAGGATTCAATGGAACTAATAAACCATCTGCATTCCGCGTAGGATCTAAGGTGCTACGGTAAATTTTCCAATCTAAGCGGTCATTTTTAATCGGATCACACAAATCTTGACTCACTTTAAAATGATAAGTAGTCCCATCGCAACTTTGTTGAATACTAGGCGTCGAAGATGGCTTTGGCGTTAACACTATGGATAATGGTAATCCCAAACCACTCGTAGTTCCAGCTGCTAGATTCAAGCCATTTCGAACAAAAGACGCTCTAGTTGTGCGCGTGGAGTCCTTTAGCGATATGTCTGGATTCACAATTTTACCTAAACTAGAACTTCCCTGAAAAGCCGCATAAATAATCGAACCGCTGGAAGGATCTCCCTGAAGAGCTCCTATTTTTCCTGGACCAGACCACAAAAGACTCTTCGAGTTTTGCATGGCAACTGAATCTTTCGACGCAATGGAATACTGCCAAATCTGGGCATTAGGACCCACATTCACAGAGGCATACACTATTTTACCATCAGCCGAAAACTCGACTCCATAGGGACTATTCGCAAGTGATATCCGATACCTAAAGGTGGTTTTTCCGGTCGCTACATCAAAATCATAGATATCCACTTGATTCGACGGTGGACTAACATAAGCAATAGCTAATACCTTGCCATCCCGAGAAAAATGAGAGGATGCCGAAGGCCCCTTTACAGGAGTCTTCGCACTCGATTCAATAGGAGCTGAAATACCCGCATTAGACACTTTAAACGTTCGTAAAATGGTGGAATCCATGTCTTGGGTTTGTAGCCAATAATAATCCCCACTACCTACCGCGATGCCTAATCGCTCAGCCGAAGGAGCCGGACTAAGAAATTGATTTTTGATCGATACTCCGCCCTTTCCCCCATTCAGTTTCCGATCGTAAATACTGTAATACAGCTGGTTTTGGCCAACCGTATTCTTGCGCATGGTAAAAATGTAATATTCTGCTTGACAGCCTTTGCATGTCGTTTTAGGGAGAATAGCGACCCCTTGAATCATGGTTGTATCCCCATTTAATCCTTGTGCGACCAAGGAATTATCCTTCGCATAGACCCTGGAACCATTCGTATAGAATATCAACTCATTGTTCTCGTCTGTCATCTTAGCCACACCCTCTGGAGTCCTCATGGGACCTCTCCCTGCCGTGGGAGTGGAAGATCCACCGGTAAATTTCAAGGCAACATTGTTACCAAAATTCCAGCCATCTTCTCCTCCTGCCTTCGGTTTCTCCCCACAAATCTTTACCTCCATTTTAGCCTCCGCCGCACAACCAGACGCTAAATCAGTTACCACCACCGAATAACACCCAGATTCTGATACATGTATCGTATCAGAACTTTGGCCTTTTGGAAACCAGGAAACCCCTACAGGAAAAGCCGGCTTAGCAACCGAGCCAAAAGCATTTAATACAACCGGATCGCCTTTGCAAATCATCAGCGTCGTATCATTCGCATCTTTACCCAAAATAAAATCAGGCAATGCACCTATTTTTACCTCTTGCGGCCCATAAACCGTTGTAACACCTCCTGATGTCACTGTCAAAGAAACTTTTTTCGTCCCAGGGTTACAATATTGGTAGACACCAGTTCTAGCACTAGAGGTCGCTCCCGCCTCCCCAAAATCCCACAAATAGGTCGCACTCGCCGGATAAACATCCCGAATTTCGAAAACAGTTCCGGCCGGGGCATCGCTACAATTATTGCATTGATTGATGCAATTATTGCGCACCTCAATCATTCTGGGAACTTGAGCGATAGCTGACAAGGAAACAAGAAGAAAAAACAAGATCCGGTACATGGTATTGGAATTACCCACAAAATAAGTCAATAAATTGGTTATTGCGTTGCATGAATGTAAATTGCTGAGCTATGTGGACTCGTTTCTCCCATTTTTTCTGTTTGATTTTTACACTGGGTACGCTTGCGCTCTCAGCGCAAGATCCCCAATTATCCCAAAACCTAGCCAACCCCTTACTTAACTCCCCAGCTTTCGCCGGTTTACTCGACCAAAATAAAGTCTATTTAACCCATCGAAACCAATGGCCAAACCAAGCAGCCAATTACCAATTTTCTGCTGCTGCTTTAGAAGTTAGTTTAGGTAAAATTAATAGCGGGCTAGGACTATTTTTCTCATCAGACAAACAGTTTTCGAATCTTCAGACATCGGCAATAAGCCTTCAGTATGCCTATCATGCTAATTTGAATGAGACAACTTTACTTTCTATGGGTATCCAAGGTTCAGGTGTATTTCGCAGTTTAGATTACAGCCATTTAACCTATGGTGACCAACTGGGTTCTTTTTTAGTGAATGGCACGCTTGGAAACACGTTTGATCCCACGGCCGTTTCCTTTGTAAACAGAACGAACTACCTGGATCTTTCGGCGGGATTATTGCTTAATCATTCGAATTACTGGCTTGGCGCCTCTGCTCATCATATAAATCGACCGAATCAATCCCTCATTCGCTCCAGCGACGATTTAATTGCTCCTAAATATGCCCTGATGGCCGGAATAAGCCTGCCTATCTCGGAAGGGAAAAGCCTAAAACCAGCTCTTTACCTGAAAAACCAAGGAGCCTTTAGCCAATTAGACTTAGGTACTTATCTACAAGTAGAACCTCTGGTTATCGGTTTCTGGTACCGCGGATTACCTTTGAACAAAAACACATCAGAGTCTTCATCCAGCAGTCGAGAATCCCTTATCGGCCTCATTGGCATACAAAATAATCGCTACTCGTTTGGCTATTCCTATGATTTTACGGTTTCAGGTTTAGGATCCGGATCCGGAGGTGCCCATGAATTAAGTTTTTCCTATGTATTAAACTGGGATTTTGGCCAAAGAAAATCATTCAAACGCTACCGCCAAAGCTTCGCTTGTCCGAAGTTTTAGCGGTGGGCAGTAATAAGTCCGGAGGGAATGAGTCCGGAGGGAATGAGTCCGGAGCGGGAAAGAGTGTAGAGTGTAGTAGTGGAATCCCCTGCGGGGATGCATACAGAAATGTTTACATTACTCTACATATGAAATGTAAAAAGGGAGCCAATGCTCCCTTTTTGCCCTATTTTCAGTTAGACACTGAAATGAGATTTCAAATGGTAGAAAATAGGCCGTAGGCCATTTTCTGATTTGAAAACTTATTTCAATGTTCTTTTTACTTCTTTCATTTCGTAGCACTCTAACATATCGCCTACTTCTAAATCGTTGAAGTTCTTGATCGATAGACCGCATTCGTAACCGAATTTAACTTCAGCCACATCGTCTTTGAAACGTTTCAAGGCAGAAATTTCTCCATCGTGAATAACTACGAAGTCACGAATGACCCGAATCTTGTGTGCACGTTTAACCGTACCATCTAATACGTAGCAACCTGCTACCGTTCCTATTTTGGTAATCTTAAACACATCACGAATTTCGATGTTAGAAGTAATCACTTCTTCAAACGTAGGCGCTAATAGACCTTCCATCGCCGCCTTAATCTCATCAATCGCTTGGTAGATGATGGAATAATTACGAATCTCAATTTGTTCTGCATCAGCTAAACGACGTGCATTTTGTGATGGACGAACTTGGAAAGCAATGATAACCGCATCTGAGGTAGACGCTAACGCCACATCAGATTCAGACACCTGTCCTACTCCTTTGTGAATTATACGAACTTGAACTTCTTCCGTCGATAACTTCATCAAGGAATCCGAAAGGGCCTCGACTGAACCATCCACGTCACCTTTCACAATCACGTTCAACTCACGGAAAGTTCCGATAGCCTTACGACGACCAATCTCTTCTAAGGTGATATGCTTGCGGGTACGTAATGTTTGTTCACGTAGAATCTGCTCACGCTTGTTGGCAATTTCACGTGCCTCACGCTCGTTTTCTAAGCAGAGTAACTTGTCACCCGCTTGTGGTGCACCATTAAGACCTAATACCTGAACTGGAGTAGATGGACCTGCTTTTTTGATCTTATTACCGTGGTGGTCAAACATCGCTTTCACACGACCGTAATTATCACCCGCTAACATCATGTCCCCCACATTTAATGTACCTGCTTGAACTAACAAGGTAGTCACATAACCACGTCCTTTATCTAACTCAGCCTCGATTACTGAACCTACCGCTTTCTTATTCGGATTTGCCGTTAATTCAAGCATCTCAGCTTCTAACAATACTTTTTCTAATAAATCATCGATACCTTGACCTGATTTAGACGAAATTTCTTGGCACTGGTATTTACCACCCCAATCTTCGACTAACATATTCATCGTTGCTAATTCTTCACGAACTTTATCCGCATTAGCACCGTCTTTATCGATTTTAGAGAAGGCAAAAACAATAGGAACACCCGCCACCATTGAGTGGTTGATTGCTTCTTTTGTTTGAGGCATCACTGAGTCGTCCGCAGCAATAACGATAATAACGATATCGGTAACTTTCGCACCACGGGCACGCATCGCTGTAAAGGCTTCGTGACCAGGCGTATCAAGGAAAGTCACTTTCTTTCCTGATTTCGTCTCTACGGAGTAAGCACCGATGTGCTGGGTGATACCACCCGCTTCACCAGCCGCTACTTTAGCCCGTCGAATATAATCTAGTAAGGATGTTTTACCGTGATCGACGTGACCCATAATCGTAACGATAGGGGCACGAGGCACTAAATCTTCAGGAGAATCCTCTACTTCCGTTTCTACAACGTCGATTTCCTCTTCTGCAGAAACAAAACTCACTTCAAATCCAAATTCATCCGCGATTACCGTAATGGCTTCAGCATCTAAACGTTGGTTAATCGAAACGAACATACCTAAGCTCATACAAGCAGAGATTACTTCGTTCACTGACACATCCATTAAAGAGGCTAAGTCTGAGGCCGAAATAAATTCCGTCACCTTCAATACTTTTGCTTCCTCATCTTCCGCCATCATACGAGCCTCTTCTGCCTCCGCACGACCCTTACGCTTCTCCCGACGCTTTTCAGCCCCAAAACTTTGCTTATTAGTCGCACCCTGCAAGCGAGCCATAGTGGCTTTGATTTGCTCTTGGATGTCTTTATCTGACAATTCTCCTTTAGGTGCTGGTTTTGCACCTGGAGCCGCTTTCTTATTGAAATCTTTCTTATCGCCTGGACGTCCGCCTGTCCCCGGAACAGATGGAGCTGGTTTTTTCTCCTCCTTGATGATACGCTTGCGCTTGTGTTTCGCGTTATTTCCGCGATCACCTGCTGCTGGCAGTTCAATTTTCCCTAAAACGGTTAATCCTTTTAAGGTTTCTCCACGAGCTTCAATTAACTCGATATCATCTACTTCTGCCGCTGGTGTTGGCTCAACTGGCTCAGGAGCAGGGGCAGGAGCAGGCTTTTCAGCCACAGGCTCCGGCTTAGGTGCAGGAGCTGGTTCAGGAGCCTTTTCAGCCTTAGGAGCTACTGGATTTCCTTTTTTATCCAATTCGATTTTTCCCAAAATCTTCAATCCCACCTGCTTTTCTTCAGCTGGAGCCTCTACCACAGGAGCTGGTGCTTCTGGTGCCTTAGGCGTTTGCGCAACTGGTGCCGGCTTTTCAACCACTGGCTCTGGTGCTGGCGCTGGCTTAGGAGCCGGTGCAACAGCCTCTGGTTCAGGGGCTGGAGCTGGCTTAGGAGCCTCTACAGAGGATTCCAAAATATGGTTCGCACCATATTCCTTCGCTAACAAGGTCAACTGCTCAAAGTTCAGTTTGGCGTTGGGGTTATTGTCAATTTTGTGACCTTTCGCAGAGAGAAACTGTAGGATCGTAGACGTCCCCACGTTAATTTGCTTTGCTACAAGGCTCAACCGCATTGTTTTTTCTTCTGCCATAAAAAATTACAAAAAACTAAATTCCTTTTATTTACTATAAATTACTCAAACTCAGAACGTAATACCGCTAGGATCTCATCGATCGTCCCCTCTTCTAGTTCCGTTCTACGCTCTAACTCTTCTTTAGATAAGGCCAAAACTTGTTTCGCCGTATCTAAACCAATTTTATGAAGCTCATCTAAAATCCAAGACTCAATTTCGTTAGAGAATTCTGTCAATTCTACATCCTCATCATCAAGCTCATCCTTAGGTACATCACGGAATACATCGATTTCGTAACCTACTAATTTACCAGCTAATTTGATGTTTTGGCCTCCACGACCGATGGCCATAGAAACCTGATCTGAATTTAAATACACCGAAATACGACGACGCTCTTTGTCAATCGCCATCGAGTTTAATTTCGCTGGGCTTAACGTACGCGCAACCAATAATTCTAAATTATCCGTGAAGTTAATCACGTCAATATTTTCATTTTGTAATTCACGAACGATTCCGTGAATACGAGAACCTTTCATACCTACGCAAGCTCCTACTGGATCAATGCGGTCATCGAATGACTCTACCGCCACTTTCGCACGTTCACCTGGTTCACGCACAATCTTACGAATCGTGATCGTACCATCATAGATCTCAGGAATTTCTTGCTCGAATAAACGCTCTAAGAATACCGGAGAAACACGGGATAAAATGATACGAGGCGTACCATTTGCCATTTCCACTTTGTGAATGATGGCCTTGATAGTTTCCCCTTTCTTGAAACGATCTTTAGAAATCATTTCCGTCTTAGGCAACACTAACTCATTGTCCTCGCTGTCTAATAAAATTAATTCGCGACCTAAGATCTGGTAAACCTCTGAAGTCACTAATTCACCTACTAAGTCTTTGTATTTTTCGTACAAACCTTCTTTTTCAATGTCCTTGATCTTTTGAATCAATGTTTGACGAGCGGTTTGAACTACACGACGACCGAAATCCTCTAACTTCACTAGTTCCGCTACCTCTTCACCGATTTCAAAATCGGGCTCGATTAACTTCGCTTCGCTCAAAGGTATTTTGTCAAAATCCCAAATATCTTCTGAGTTATCGTCTACGATCTCGCGGCTACGCCACATCTCTAAGTCGCCGCTTTCGGCATTGATAATGACATTAAAATTTTCGTCTGCCCCGAATTTCTTGCGAATCATCGTACGAAAAACCTCTTCCAATACCGCGATCATCGTCGGCTTGTCAATGTTTTTCTCCCGAGCAAAGTCTGAAAATGACGAAATTAATTCAACACTGTTCATTGCTATCTCTTCTTTGTTTATTGAAATGACACTTGTACTTTTATTTTATCTACCTCAGCTAAAGGGAACCACGTGGACTCTTTAGCCACCATTTTTCTATGTTTAACGGTCTTTTCTGTTAAGATCTCCACCGCTTCTTCCGTATAGGAAACCAAGGTCCCCTCCACATTTTCTGCGTCCTTCTTTTTCATCCAAACTTTGACCTTACGTCCCAAATTCTTCTGAAATTGCCAGCCTTGGCTCAATGGAAAGTCCAACCCCGGCGAAGACACTTCTAAATTATATGCTTCTTCTATCAACATCCCCTCTTCTATGAAGTGAGCTAATTTACGGCTCATTAAGGCACATTCATCGATTGTCACGCCCTCTAGTGTATCCACTAGAATCGTAATTAAGGTTCTTTTAGGCCCCTGAGACACGGAAAAATCAACAAGACGCAACGGGCCTTCGCCTATATACGCTAATGTCCATTCTTTCAGTTTACTCGTTAAATCCATCTTCCTTCAGGGCTATGAAAACAAAAAGAGGGATCAAAAACCCCTCTTCTTTTCCTTAAATTCTTTACAAAGATACGCATAATTTTAGAAAAACAAAGTATTTGGTCCACTATAGAGTCTTTATACAAAAACAGATTGCCATTTTTTTCGTTATTTGCACATTCAATTCTTTCCAAATGAAATTAGCGTCATACCTTCTTTTCATCACATTTTATTGCCTAGGAGGTGACCGATTCCCCTCTCCTCCAGATGCCCCTAATCGCCTGTTCTTTATTCAAAGAAGTACAAACGCAAACGTGGTAGTGTACGATGCGAACTTAGTTGGGGGGAAATTGAATGCAAAAGATCCGGTTCATACGTATTGGTATCGCTACGGAGAAAAGGGACAAAAAGAGGAATTAACTGCCATCCAGCGTACCTTAGCCTACGGACTTTACACCACAGCGGTAGCAGGCGTGCCTAATTCCTATGAAGGACATTTTTTAGCTTACCGAAAGCGTAAGTTTATGGTCAAACAAGATGCCGGTGGAGACCCCATTGCTCTTTTCCCTATCAATGGCAAGATGCAAATCCTGAAACGCGTATTTGTCAGCGTAGATGATTCGAAGTTTATGACTACGGTGAATTACATTGAACTTTTTGGGAAGGACCCGGTGACGGGAAAGGATGTGTATGAAAAATTCAAGCCATAGATTTTGCGGAGCAATGCTCAAATAGCAAAGAGCAAAGTTCAAAGCTAAAAGTTTAGCGAAAACAAAAAACAAAGTCCAAAATGTATCTCCTTAGGAGATTCCTCCTTTGAACTTTGCTCTTTGAACTTTGCTATTTGAAATTTAAAATGCCCCTGAAAGGGAAATTTGTAAGTTCCTCGGTTGACCGCTATAACCCGTAATCTCCATTATTTCTTGATTCAACGCATTTTTCAACAAGGCAGATAGCTTCCATTTGGAATTAATTCGGTAGTGAATCGAAATATCCGTCCATAGGTAAGCTGACATGGGATTCGGTTGAACGGAGTAGGTGGCCTCGTCATAGAAATAGTCCGTTCTTTGGCCTACATATTGATTCGCTAATCCGACCGACCATTTATTTGTCAATTTGGCCTGTAAATAAAGATTCCAAGCATTTGAAGGACGTCGAATCAAGGAAGAATAAGTCGAATCACGATCTGTCATCTCTCCTTTCAAATAGGTGTAATTGAAATCAGCTTGAAATTTCGCCGTTTGATAATTGATCTCGAATTCGACTCCGCGGGTATGCTGCTGGGAGATGTTTTGGTATTTACCAAAAGGCTCCGTATCCATCGCCTGAAATACGATCCCCTGATTCACTTGATTTTCAAAGGCAACAGCGCGAATTTTCCACGATTTCATCTTTTTTTCAACCCCCAATTCGATTGTTTTTCCCTGCTCCGGTTGTAAATTCAGATTACCATAAGGAGACGCTAATTGATAAATCGATGGCGTTTTAAAACTCGTATAATAATTCCCAAAGACCTTTGCCGTCTTCGAAATAGCCCAATAAGGATTCAAATTATAAGTAAAATAGTTTCCAAAAGTCGATTGCGCATTCCAGCGCGTACCCACCTCATAACCTACCTCACCCCAGCTCTGCTGGAACGTAGCATAGGAACCCACAATCTGCTGGGTCTTTTGTTTCTCTGATAATTCAGGAGACGAATACGGCCCGTAGTCGCTGATGGAAAAGTCGTTTTGCTCCGTTTTTTGGCGTCTAAATTCAGAACCAATCAACAAGGTCGCATTTTCTTTTACTGGAATTTTAACAAACGCTTCTATTCCTTGGTTCAATCCTGCATACGTTGATAAGCTATATTTCGACCACGCATTTGCTGGGATATCCGTCGAATCGTTTCGAAACTCCCGATGTATCAAATCTTGGAAGGCGCGAATCGTCCATTTATTCAACTGGTATTGTACTCTAAACGAATGACTTACAGCCTTCGAAGTAAAATCTCGGTCATCTACAAAGGGGCCATTATCTAAATTCCCTTGATATAACTGCGAAGAATAAGCGAAATCTAGGTTACCTAATTTGCCCATATCTCGCCCCCATTTCAAACCCCAGCTTTGCTGCTTAAATCCGTCAGCCTCCGCTTTTCCTTGGGCTATTTTGGCCGAAGAGAAACCATCCGTCCCGTAATTTTGAGCTTGTATTTGAAACTGATTTTTTCCTTTCGTAGTGGACCAAGAAATCTGCTCTTGGTGTGTGCCTAAGCCTCCTGCCTGAAGTACCACCTGTAATCCTTTCGCATTTTTCTTAGTGACTAAATTGATCACTGCCGCCATCGCATCCGACCCATACAGCGTGGATTGGCCTCCTTTTAGGATTTCAATACGTTCGATGTTTGCCAAAGAAATCAAGTTCCAATCCATCACAGACGAAATATGCGAAGGATCGTTTAGAGGAAATCCGTCCATTAATAAAAGGACATGACCCGTATTCGCCCCTCTTACATAAATTTCCTGGTTCGTACCCGGCGCGCTGCGCGCGCCTACTACCGAGATACCCACACTTTGTTGGAGTAATTCACCTAGACTTTTCCCTTGGTTAGCCTGAATCATTTCGGCCGAAATAACCGAAACCACCTTCCCCGATCGCGCCAGCTTTTCTGGGTACTTGGGAGCAGAGATGGTAACCTCACTCAAAGTAGAATCTCTTTTTAAAGTAGAGAGAGGAGAGTATAGAGTAGAGATTTTTCCCTGCCCACTGTCCACTGTCCACTGACGACTGTCGACTAGCGACTGTCCACTTCCCACCGCAGACCACATCGTGGCCGCAATAAATACTACGTTTAACATGTTTTTTGCCCTTTCAGGCCTATGAAATAAAAAGGTAATCGAACGCTCGACCTCGGATCATCCTCCGTAATGCAAGGTCAAGAATAGTAAAAGGCAGGTCTCCTGACTCACTTCCATTGCTTTTCGGCCTTCCCAGCATTGCCAGTGACCCTAGATTGAAAAGCTTTTTGAAAATTTACAGTTGCGGGGACAGTTTCGGATTTCCACCAAATTCCCTATTAATCAACACCGTTCGAAGCGGCGCAGAACCTTTCGCTGCCACAAAGGTAGTTCAATTTCTATTTTATCAATTTCTTGAGCCAAATTTTCGAAATTAATTCTCCTATTTTGTAAAAAGAAACTCGAAAAATGGACACTAAAATACGCTGCCGCTGGTGTGGTTCAGACGAATTATACCAAACCTACCACGACCTCGAATGGGGTAATCCGGAACACCGCGATGAAGCACTTTTTGAGCTCCTCATCCTAGAAGGCTTCCAAGCTGGTCTTTCTTGGATCACCATTTTGAAGCGACGCGAAGCCTTCAGAGAAGCCTTCGCGCATTTCGACTACCACGCCTTAGCAACCTGGTCGAATGAGCAACTAGAAGCCCAAATGCAAAACGAACTAATCATTCGAAATCGCCTAAAAATCAGCGCCGTTCGAACGAATGCACAGTCTTTTATTAAAATTCAGGAAAAATTTGGTAGCTTTAACCAATATATTTGGGAGTTTGTGGGCCATACGCCTATCCTAAACCACTTTGCCCATCACGGAGAATTACCCGCTAGCACAGAAATTTCTGTCTTATTGAGCAAATCTCTAAAAAAGAATGGATTCCGATTTGTCGGCCCTACCATTTGTTATGCGTTGATGCAGGCCGCTGGATTAGTGAACGATCATACGACCGACTGTTTTCGCCATCCTAACAATAACTAAATGAACAAAAGGATAGTCATTATCCCTACCTACAATGAGATTGAAAACATCGAAGCCATCCTTTTGAAGGTCTTGAGCTTGGATCCCGTTTTTGATGTCTTAATTGTGGATGATGGTTCACCTGATGGAACAGCACAGGAAGTAAAACGCCTCCAAAAAGCGAATGAAGGACGAATTCACCTGCTAGAAAGAAAAGGCAAATTAGGTTTAGGCACCGCGTACATCGAAGGCTTTAAAATCGCCCTGGCTAAAGGCTATGACTTCATCTTTGAGATGGATGCGGACTTTTCTCACAATCCAGATGATTTAATTCGTCTATTTAAAGCCTGTGCAACTCCTGCAGAATTAAAGGCGGAAAAATTAAATGAATCAGAAGCCGGAAACGGAGATATGTCCATCGGATCCCGCTACATTAATGGGGTCAATGTAGTTAACTGGCCTATGGGTCGCGTATTGATGTCCTATTTTGCCGGATTTTATGTTCGCTTTATTACAGGAATGAAAGTGCAAGATGCTACCGCTGGATTCGTTTGTTATCGTAAAAAGACATTGGAAACTATTCCATTGGATCAGATCAAATTCATCGGTTACGCCTTCCAAGTAGAAATGAAATTCACCACCTGGAAATATGGCTTCAAACTCGTAGAAGTACCTATCATCTTTACAGATCGCACGAAAGGAACGAGTAAGATGTCAGCGAATATTTTTAAAGAAGCGATTTTTGGAGTAATCCAAATGAAAATCAATAGTTTGTTCAAGCGTTACCAAGCCTAATATGAGCTATACGGTCTTAAAATCCATTCATATCATATTCGTTGTCAGCTGGTTTGCAGGCCTGTTTTACCTTCCTCGTTTGTTGGTTTACCACGCTGAATCACAAGCGAAGGAAGAACCAGAGAAAGGTATTTTATCGAAGCAGTTCGAGAAAATGGAGAAAATCCTCTTCAATGCCATCATGATTCCAGCGATGTTCTTGACTTGGATCACGGGTTTATCGTTGATATATGTGGCATGGTTAAGTAGCTTCGGATCTCAAGGCTGGTTGCATTTGAAATTAGGCTTCGTCGTAGCTATTACGGTTTATCATTTTGTTTGTAGATACCTGATTCTACAATTTAGAAAAGGGAATTTTGTGCTATCAGGAACGCAATTGAGGCTTTATAACGAAATAGCGACCATTCTTTTAGTGGCCGTGGTATTCTTAGTTGTAGCAAAAAATACCTTAGACTGGATGTATGGATTGGGAGGATTTGTGATTTTCGCCATCGTCATCATGGCGGCAGTAAGTATCGTTAAGAAAATCAGACACAGGTCTAACTAAGACAGGGATCGATCCATATCCCGCTTTACATCTTTTTCTTTAATGTCATCTCGTTTGTCAAAGGTCTTTTTCCCTTTCGAAAGCGCAATGTTTAGTTTAGCAAAGCCTTTATCTGAGATGAATAGACGAGTGGGAATAATCGTCAAACCCACGTTCTTCAGCTCCTTCTGTAATTTGCCTAACTCGCGTTTCGATAACAGTAACTTTCGATCACGTAATGGGTCATGGTTGTAATGTGTACCCTCGTCATAGGCAGAAATGTGCATATTGCGAACGAAGAGTTCGTCCTGAAAGAATAGACAATACGCATCAGTCAAATTGGCTTTCCCTTGGCGGATGGATTTGATCTCGGTACCGGTCAATACCAAGCCAGCCGTGAAGGTATCAATGAATGCGTATTCAAAGGATGCCCTACGGTTCTTGATTTCAACAGACTTTTGGATTTTCTCTTTTGCCATTGGAATAAAAAAAGCCACACAGCGAAACACTGCGTGGCTAAATTAAGCTATTCGCTTTTATTTATCTTCTTTTTTCTCGCCTTTCGTTGCAGCGTACTCTTTGTTCAATCCTTCGATGATTTTTTGTGTTACGTCTACAGAAGGATCAGCAAATAAAATACCGCCACCCACTTTAGAATAACCTAACACAAACTCATATTTGTTTGCTTTGTTTGTCTTCGAGATATAGTCACGAATGTTGTTGTACAACTCTTCGTTTTTCTTCGCTTGCTCTTGTCCTAACTCCGCTTGTTTTTGTTGTGAATATTGTTGCAATTGAGCACCCTTCTTTTTCAACATCATATCAGCAGCTTGCAACTCGGCTTGAGTCATAGCAGATGCACGTTGTTGAATCGCTTGCAATTCACCTTGTAAAGCTTGCTCTTTTTGACCTAAGTCCACTTGTAAACGGTATCCTTTGTTCTCAAACTCTTTCTGAGCGTCCTTGTAAAACTGGTAATTCGTTAATAACGAATCCGAGTTTACGAATACAATACGTTTTCCATCAGCTGTCGAAGCACCTAAGCCTGTAGACGAGCTACCTGAATTTTGGTAAAATAAAAAAGCAATTGCGATGGTTAAAACGCCCAACCAAGCGTATGGTAAATTTTTCACGTGTATTTATTTTATTAATTGGATTGACGGCAAATATACAAGGTCTGTATCGTTTGTCCTAAAAATTTATTATTTCTGTCTTAATCTAGCCCCAGCCCAGGTCCAAATGCCTAACAGAATCCCTCCAATTAGGCCAGTAAAAATATAAAGTAGAATAATACTTCCCTTTAACGGTAACAAAAAAGCCATTCGCGCGGGCAAAGCACTTGGATTTGAAATATTCAACCACCATGCAGAGCCACCCCAAAGCAATAATCCTGAAATAAATCCTGTAATAAAGGCCCTCTTTGTGGGGAAACGCAACAAAAAAGCTAAAATACCCGCTTGAATTCCCATTGCGTACCAAGGTAGATAGAAACCCACTAGTGCCCCTACGATGATTAATATAATGATAGATAAAATAGTGCTTTTCATGATTTTATTTTGATAAAGTAATTTTCTTACGAATACGACTCGTTGATTGATTCGCATTATCCAAATATAACAATGGGCGAAGCTCACCTTTTGCCCAAGTATCTATCAAATCATCATAATGCACACTACCGGGGTTTCCAGACTGACCTCCGGGGTAAACGCCAAAGGCTTTGGGATTACCCGTTTTAGATAATTCGACAATAAATCGCCATGAAGGACCTGTTTTAGTCGTTGAAGCATTTACAATAGAACTTCCCCCTCCAATTGGTATATTTAACCTGCTCAAAGCATCCATTCCTGGAATCAAGTGACGAACACCCGTTTGCTTGTGTTTGTACCAAGCCCACTCTGAACCCAATGCCCCATGCTGTTTCACAAGTGTATCTAAGGTTGCCTTGAAGGAAGTATTGATAATCTGATCCATTGTTTCCTTTTTGGCTTTTGTTTTGACATTATCCCACCAACGAGCATTAGCTTCCTGTTCAATCAGGTGTATTGTACGATCAATAGAAGGACGATTCATAGGGATCTTATCATCCGATGCAAATTCATCATCCCATAAAAAAGCTTGTAAATTGACCACCCATGTCTCAAAAATCGTGGCCCCAATGGATTCAGGGCTATTTTGCAAATTCCAAGATTTCAAAATACCCAAAGCCTTTTCATTTGATTTTACCGAACGCAATAACAATGGCAATAATTTTCGAGCACGAATATTCATGTTATCATTCTGTAGTCCACGCAAGGAATCAATGGTCACTTTATGCATAACAGTTAAACGCTCATTGATACGCCGTCCCCGTTCAGATGGAGCATATTGCCAACCTAGATAATAGGGGTAAGAGGGATCCGTTGAAAATTGATTTGCTGAACTTACGAAACCACGAACCGGATTCAATACATGAGGATTATGCTCCTGTGGTATAAATCCTTGCCAATCTGCCGCAGCATCCGTCCCATCCATCAAATATTTACCTTGTAACTTTGATTTCAGAGGAAACTTCCCATTAACCCAAAGCGCAATATCTCCTTCGTTACTTGCAAACACAAAGTTCTGTGCAGGTGCAGAAAAATAGCGCAATGCCTCTTTATAATCCACGTAGTTTTTAGCACGGTTCAATCGATAAAAAGTCGTTAATTCTTGCGATTTCTCGTGGGCAATCCAACGCAAAGCATGTCCTACAGGAATATTCGATTTAAATGGTTTTTCATGAGTCAAATAAACAATAGGACCATGGTGTGTGAAGAAAACTGTATCCACAAAATCCTTTTTACCTTTAACTTTAAAGGTCTCTATACGCAATTTGGTTTTCTTCCATTGACCATCATGCCAGTATTCCAATTTAGAGGCATCTTTAAACTTTACTTGATACCAGTCTAATACATCAGACCCAACATTTGTTACTCCCCAGGCAATGTTTTTATTGAAACCGGTAATGACATTCGGAGTTCCAGGCATCGTAGAACCATACACATTGACACCAGGAGCAACTAACTGTACCTGGTACCAAATCGACGGTAAAGACAAGGTTAAATGCGGATCATTGGCTAAAATGGGCATACCCGAAACGGTCTTATTACCTGAAACAGCCCAATTATTTGAACCAATGTTAGGATCTTTTTCTGGAGTGGACATTGAACTTCCTAAACCTGTAAAGGCAGCTGGTGCCGCAGGAATAGGTACAGGCTTAAAATCAACAGGGGATCCAGTTGGAATGATTGGACTCTCCTCAAACGGATAATTAGGGAATAAATCTTCCGCTACTTCCCTACCATATTTACGAAGGATGTTAGTCATCTTCAAATCATCTGTGCCAGAAGCTAATACAAATGACATATTTTTTAGGAATAGGGCGCTTTTAATGGGTGTCCAAGGCTCTGGTTTATAATTCAATAATTTATATTCCAAAGGCAATTCTCGTTCAGAAAGCGAATTTATGTAGGCATTTACCCCCTCCGAATAAGCTTCCAATGCTACCTTGGCTTGTGGATCTTCCTTCATACCCTCGAAGGATTGTTCAGCACCATAAACGGAACCCATGCGACGTTGGAATTGATCAGATGCCAAACCTTTTTCACCGACAATTTCAGAAATGCGGCCACCGGCAAAGTGTGTCTGAAACTCCATTTGCCATAATCGATCTTTAGCCGTTACATACCCCTGTGCTAAAAACAAATCATGGTCATTCTCAGCGAAAATATGCGGTATAGCCATCTCATCATACACAATTTTGACAGGCTTGATTAACCCTGAAATTGTAAGCTCCTCTTCGCTCATTTCCTCAGATCCGGCCTGTTCAGCGTTAATCCAAAATCCATGATAAGGACTTAACAATTTACCAAAAGGTGGTATGGTTCCCCAGCTTTGGTTCATCGCATAGGTTAAAAACAGGGCGATTACCAGAGGAAATGCAGATTTAATGATTTTCATTGATGAAATAGGGGTAGATAAATGAAATATCCGAAGATTTTTTTCTATTTTAGAAAGACAATTTTACAAAATTGTTGCTTTACACCCAAATAAATTATCTTTAAAGCTACATGAAAAGACGCACCTTCCTTCAAACTTCTACCCTGTTAGGCGCTAGTCTGGGAGCAACCGCCCAAGCACTTACATCCGAGCCGCTAATAATAGCGACTTGGAAAAATGAAAAAGCGACCATCGCGGGTTGGACTAAATTGATGGAAACAGGCAAAGCGCTCGATGGCGTCGAAGCAGGTGCACGCATCCCGGAAGCAGATCCCAATGACACTTCGGTAGGTTACGGAGGATATCCGGACCGCGACGGCCACGTTACGTTAGACGCCTGCATTATGGACCATTTGGGGAATGCAGGTTCTGTAACCTTTTTAGAGGGTATTATGCATCCCATTTCAGTAGCTAGAGCGGTGATGGAAAAAACGCCTCATGTGATGTTATCGGGTGCTGGTGCTTTAAAATTCGCGCTAGACCAAGGATTTAAAGTGGAGAATCTATTGACGGAGTCTTCTAAAAAAGCGTGGGAAGAGTGGAAAAAAGAAGCTAAATACGAGCCTGTTATTAATATTGAACGTCATGACACCATTGGACTATTAGGGATTGGTAAGGCAGGAGAAATTGCCGGAGCTTGCACAACGAGTGGTTTAGCGTTTAAAATGCATGGCCGCGTGGGGGACTCCCCTATCATAGGCGGTGCTGTTTTTTGCGATGATGAGGTAGGAGGAGCTTGTGCGACGGGCTTAGGAGAATTTGTGATGAAGACCTTGGGGTCCTTTTTAATCGTAGAATTAATGAGACAAGGCATGTCCCCTCAAAAAGCTTGTGAGGAGGCTATTATGCGGATTGTGAAACGCTATAAATACAAGGAATTCCAAATCGGGTATTTGGCCCTCAATAAAAAGGGAGAATATGGCGCCTATGCCATCCAAAAAGGATTTAATTACACTATTACTAAAAACGGGAAAACACAGGTTATCGAGAGTGCGTCCTATATGTAAGCGATATTATGGCAGTAGAGAAGAAAAAATATTTATTTGAGATTGCTTGGGAAACCTGCAATCAGGTGGGCGGTATTTACACGGTTATCAGAACGAAAGTACCGTCGATGGTCGAAAAATGGGGCGATGATTATGCCTTATTAGGGCCTTATTTCCCACAAACCGCAGCTGCAGAGTTTGAACCCATTCAGGTGACAGAGGACACCCCTCTAGAAAGAGCTGTCTTAAAACTACGCAAGGCAGGCTTAGGTGTTCATTATGGCTATTGGTTGATCACGGGTAAGCCTAAAATCGTACTCTTTGAATTGGAAACTTTGTTACCTAAAGTCAACGAGATTAAAGGACGGATTTGGGATAATCACAAGATTTCGACTTTAGGGGTGGAGGACTTAGTGGACCAAACGATTGTTTTTGGGGAAATGATCCGACTCCTTTTAACCGAGGTGGCCGAAGAAAATAAGAATAAAACGCAACTGGTAGCTCATTTCCATGAATGGATGGCCTCTACGGGCTTACCGGACCTGAAGAAAGATAAGGTCAAAATTTCGACCGTCTTTACCACGCATGCGACGATGCTAGGCCGTTATTTAGCTGGAAATGTGCCTAATTTCTATGATGTCATCGAACACTTTGATTGGTTCAAAGAGGCAAAGCATTATGGCATCGAGGCGCAGGCTTGTTTCGAGCGCGCTGCAGCTCAAAAAGCGGATGTATTAACCACCGTCAGCGATATTACGGCGAGGGAATGCCAGTATTTTTTAGGTCGTATTCCGGAATTAATTTTACCAAACGGCTTAAACATTCAACGTTTTGCTGCCTTACATGAACACCAAAACTTGCACTCGAAATACAAAGAGAGCATTTCAAACTTCGTGATGGGGCACTTCTTCCAAAGTCAACCCTTTGACCTGGATCAAACCCTTTACCTGTTTACCTCTGGACGTTTCGAGTACTCGAATAAGGGATATGATATTACCCTAGATGCTTTGGCTATTTTGAATCGCAGAATGAAAGAGGCGGGATCGAAGAAAACAGTAGTTATGTTCTTCGTGACGAAGCAACCCTATCATTCCATCGACCCAGAGGTATTACATTCACGAGCGGTTTTGGATGAAATTAGAGAGAACTGCCACGCAATTGAGAAAGAAGTAGGTGAACATTTATTCAAGGCCTCCGCATCGTCGAGCGATCTGCAGATGCCGGATTTAAACGCGTTTGTGGATGAATATTGGCGGATGCGTTTGCGGAGAACGGTTCAAACGTGGAAGACCAATGCGCGACCTAAAGTGGTGACCCATTTGTTAAAACAAGAAGACGATATCATCCGAAATTTACACCGGACGAATCTTTTGAATAATCCTGACGACAAAGTAAAAGTAGTGTACCACCCAGACTTTATCGTTTCTACGAATCCACTTTTTGGATTAGATTATGGTCAATTTGTGCGTGGTTGCCATTTGGGCGTTTTCCCGAGCTATTACGAACCTTGGGGGTATACACCACTTGAATGTATGGCGCGTGGGGTACCTACAGTAACATCAGACCTTTCGGGTTTTGGCGATTACATGATGCAGATTATGCGCGATTACGAACAATGGGGCGTGAGCGTAGTGAATCGCAAGACACAAAACTACCAGGAAGCGGCGGAACAATTAGCTAATCTCTTATTCAAATTCGTGCAGCAAACGCAGCGTGATCGCATCACCCAGCGTAACCGGGTGGAGAGTATTGCAGATACGTTTGACTGGTCAAACCTACGATCTTACTACGACACAGCGCATGAATTAGCCCTGATCAAAAAGAAGAGATAATTAGAGATGCTTCAAGGCCTCGCGTTTACTCAGCGGGGCCAAAGCATTATTCGCTACGAAATCTAATACCCATTCCGGATCCGTCCGCGCATATTGTCTAAGGGCCCAGCCAATGGCTTTTTGAATAAAAAACTCCTTCGAAGTACTCAAGGCCTGAATGGTTGTAGCCAGCAAAACAGTGTCCGTTTTTTCTTTATATCCTAAAGAGAATACCAAACAAACGCGCTGCAACCAAAAATTCCCAGAGTTCATCCAGCGCTGAATCCAGTAATCGCGCTCTGCCGGAAATTGCAAAAAATAGGGGCCTAAAATCTTAGGCGCCAAATTATCCACCACATCCCACCAAGATTCCTCGCCTATCCATTGTTCACACAAGGCGGGCACGCGGCCATCCCAAGATTTTTTAGCCTTTATCACATAGTCCATTGCTACATATTGAAACTCCCGCTCCGACATGGCAAACAATTCAGTAGATACATCAAACCAATCTTCAGCAGATCCATGTTGCTTATATAATGCTTTGAATACCTCTTCCCGTTCCGGTTTCTTCACCCCTAAAAATGGGTATTTTTCGCGCATGTATTTGTGCATCCAATGTGCATTTTCTGCATCCGCCAAGTCTCGTAGGGCTTCTGTTATGGCTTTAATAAAGGGCTTCATCGATTCGTAAAATAGAGTTTACCTTGCATCCCACCGGCTTCGATCGCCCATTTGGACGCATCAAAAGGCTTGTAGCGAATATCCACAAAATTGATCTCATAGAAATTCTTCCACACTACTCCTTGTTGATCCATCTTGCGAATGCGATTCGCAGCATTCGAAATCACCTCGATCTCAACCGTATTTTGCTCCTGCAAAATACCCTCTGGAATAGCAAGTTGGAAAGGCAGTGACCAGATCATTCCTAAGTCTTTCCCATTAATGCGCACCTTGGCCATATCTCGTAATTCTGCCAAATGAAGTACTTTAGCTTGAGCGATTTGATCGGAGGACAAGGTGAGATCGAACGTATATCTGGCGGATGGGGTGTCAGCTTTTGTCGTATCTACAAAAGTGTAGTAGGTAAATTCAGGTATCGAAACCGACTTTTCACCTATCTGAACGCGCAAATTCCCAGGTTCGATTTCTGTTCTAACTTTAGGCACAACTGACACTAAAACAGAAGGAGTTTTCGCCACAGGCTGTATGATCACACTTTGACCAGGTGCCAAAGATAACCAAGCGTCTGATCCTTTCTTACCATAGCTTTTCGCATCTGTCAAGGGGTCCCAAAGCTCATAACTACCCGCTAATTTCTTTAAAGAGACGCTACCCTCCGTGAATTGGGCATTCAAATTTGTAATGAAATAAGCAGCACCCTTCGGAGTTTTCTTACGTATAAAAGATAAGCCTTTCGCAGCCATCGATTCTACCGAAACGCCCAATCGGGACAGTTGATCTGCCGGGTCTGAAAGTACGCGCATTAAAAGAGCGGTACGGGCAATTTCCCAACGTTCTTTGGCCTCTTTCGTCTGGTTATAGGTATTCAAATGCAGCGGCAAATGTTCTAAGAAATAGACCGGATAGCCTTGTTTTACCCATTTTGCCAAACGTTCCAAGGTCTCCACTGAAATGTAATGAGCCGCCGGAATTAGCAAGACTTTATAGTTCCCGCCCGCCCGCGTTTTAAAGGTTTTCGATGGTGATAATTCCAAATCAGACAATAAATCGTCCGATATATAATCCACGGAAAAGCCTTTATCCTGCAGTAATCCCGCCCAATGTCCAAAAGACGTATTTTTCAACCATTCCCGACTATTGGCATGCAATTCCAGCGTATGCAATTTGCCAGACCCGTTATGGTTATGCCAAACATCTTCCATGGGGAAATACAAAAGCGCGTCGCTATCCGTCGGATTCGACTGCAATATGGTTTGGACATTTTCGATGTATTTATTCAGGGCGGGCATTGCCTCCCAAAAATGGCTTTGGGGATTAAAGTTCGTACTCGCATAAAACAACCAACCTGGCCAAGCAACTTCTGGCGGAGAATAAGTTGCTCCATGGAAAAATACGTGGTTCACACCACCCACAAAAACCTGGTCTAACACGGGTTTCACCTGCGCGATCGACACCTTGAAGTGATTCCCTAACCAAGTTGCTGTTTCCGCAGAAACCAATTTCTTTCCTGTCAAATTCGCCGCCGAACTCGCCAGTTTTAATGCACGGATGTCTGGTATCCCAAAAGTGGTCGAATCGTATGCTGGATCCACGCGGTAACCCGGAATGTCAAAGGGTTTCGAACCAAAAAACTCCGCCTCCGGAATATCCGCCGCCGCATACAGGTCCAATAAATTTCCAGGAGAACCGTGGGCTTGATTTCGAGAGGTAAATCCCATCGAATTAATCCAATGATCAAAAGGCAATGCGAAGTTATGTTGCAACAATGTCGACATCGTCCGATGGTAGTCGGCAAAAATCTGGTTTTCCTCCTCTGATTCCGCCTTCTTCTTCGACAAAACATCAAAATGTTTACGTAGATCATATCCATTCAATCGCTGGAAAGCAGAAAATAATTCCGGCGTATAATTCGACCCATAGGCTTCGTAGGAATCATTGTAAATGGCTCGAAGAGGTGAATACGCTTTCTTTAACAGCGGAACAAAGGTATGGCTGTATTTCGCAAAGGCCTTCATATCAAAGTGATCAAGGACTAATCCCTCTCCGCCGGGAGCAGCGCGTTTGACTTTTTGACCAGTTAATCCTGTCGTAAATACCCCATCCACGAATTGGTATTTTTTCGCCGCCTCTTTCTCCGTGATGCTAGGTCCGCCTAAAGGCCAACCCGTTCCCATCGTCATGTCTATTCCAAGGCCTAGACGCTTCGCCTCTTTTAAAGTAAAGAAGAATTTCGCTTGCCAGCCCGGACTTAAATAATTTTGAAATAAGGCTTCTGAGCCCTTCGCCCCATAGATGGGGATGATGTGGAGACCGCCAAAACCAGCTTTGGCAAAATTTTCCAAATTATGCGTAATCCCCTTTTCCGTCACCGCACTCCCTGGCCACCACCAATAAGCCCAGGGTTTAGCCGTAGAAAAAACAGCAGGATCAGATGACCCTGCTGTCGCTATAAATCTAGAGGTAAATAACAGGAGGAGAAAAACAATTCTTTTCATACCTCGAATTACGTATTTTTAAACAAAACGGCCTAACAAATTTTCTAAGTATTCTTGCTTGCCAGAGATCTGAGCAGGCTCGCCCACTTCGATCGCAATTTTGTATAAATCTTCTAATTTCAATTTGCCCGCTGTATAATCAGCTCCTTTACCCGAGTTAAAGCTCGCATAACGTTCCGCTTTCAAACGATCCATTTCGCCATGTTTCGCGATTTTTTCAGCGATCAATAAAGCACGAGCAATCGTATCCATTCCACCAATGTGCGCATAGAATAAATCAGCCATATCGGTTGAATTACGACGACGTTTTGCATCAAAGTTAATTCCTCCACCAGCTAAACCGCCTTGTTTCAAAATAATGGCCATTGCCTCCGCCCATTCGTAAATGTCCGTCGGGAATTGATCCGTATCCCAGCCATTTTGCGTATCTCCGCGGTTCGCATCGATCGAAGCTAACATACCCGCGTCTGAAGCCACTTGACATTCATGCGCAAAGGTATGCCCAGCTAAAGTTGCGTGGTTTACTTCTAAGTTTAGGCCAAATTCAGATAATAAATCGAATTCACGTAAGAAACCTATCACCGTTGCCGCATCATAATCATATTGGTGTTTCGTAGGCTCACAAGGTTTAGGTTCGATGAAGAACTTACCTTTGAAACCATTACGGCGCGCATATTCCACGCAAGTATGTAACATGCGTGCGAAATTTTCACGCTCTAATTTCATATTCGTATTTAACAAGCTCATGTAACCCTCACGACCTCCCCAGAACACATAGCCTTCGCCGCCAAGGGTAATCGTCGCATCAATGGCTCCTTTCAATTGAGCTCCAGCGTGAGCCACAACTTCAAAATTCGGGTTCGTAGAAGCTCCGTTCATGTAACGCTCGTTCGAGAATAGATTTGCTGTTCCCCATAAAAGCTTCACACCGCTTTCTGCTTGTTTTTTAGCGAATATATCTGTGATGAATTTCACGCGATCGCCAAATTCTTTCGGATCATTATGTCCATCAATCGCGTCCACATCGTGGAAACAATAATAGGGTGCACCTATCTTTGTGATAAATTCAAATGCCGCATCCGCTTTGTCCGCCGCACGCTGGCGTGCGTCAGATGCAACATCCCAAGGATAATGGTGTGTACCTGGTCCAAAAGGATCCGATCCATCACCGCAAAACGAATGCCAATAGGCAATTGCAAAACGAAGGTGTTCTTTCATGCTCTTACCGGCAACTATGCGATTCTCGTCATAATAACGGAAAGCGAAAGGATTGTCTGATTCTGCACCTTCAAATTTGATTTGACCAATGCCTTTGAAATATTCTTTTTGACCAATGATGACACTCATAATAGATAATGCTTAAAGATTTTAATTCTGTGTGTGCCAAAACTACATAATCATCCTATTATATACAAATTTATTTTAGCACAGATTAGCACAGCTACAAAATCAAATAAAATTTCCTATTTTGCACAAAATAACCTTTTTCAACATGCTTAAAAAACTACTCCAGCTCATCACACTGGTAATCTTGATTTTGCCCGCGAAAGCCCAAACCTCATTCAATGCAAACAACCGATTCGAGCAATTAGAATCGACTTTACCTACGCCTAATTCCTACCGTACCGCGAGTGGTTCCCCTGGAAAAGATTATTGGCAACAACGCGCGGATTATGACATCAAAGTAGAACTAGATGATATTAATCGCAAGATCATTGGATCAGAAACGATCACGTACTACAACAATTCTCCGGATGATTTACCCTATTTATGGATTCAATTAGACCAAAATCTATTTGAAAAAAATTCCCCTGGTAAAACCACAAAGACAGGTGAAATTAAGAATGGCATCAGCGCTGGTGCTTTTCAAGAATTAACAGACCCAAAGGATTATGGTTATAAAATCACGGCCGTGAAAGATGCAAAAGGCAATCCTTTACGTCACACGATTAACCAAACCATGATGCGCATCGACTTGCCTACTCCGTTGAAATCAGGGGCTTCAGTGAGCTTTGGCATAGATTGGAATTATTTGATCACGGCTTACTATGGTCGTTCTGGCTATGAGATTTTAGGCAAAGAGAATATCGCGAATTACTTCATCGC
>DLPD01000006.1 GCA_002479785.1 Cytophagaceae bacterium UBA7467 | reverse complement strand
ATTCCTTTGGACAAAACCTCCCTAAATCTGCGCGCTTTACCTATTGGATTTACGGTCATAGGCGTCGCCTTATTAGTTCCATCCATCTACATCGCGAATGAAACCTTCGAATCCTTGAAGATCCAAAAATTCGTGATGGGCGAAGTAAACGCTGATCCTAAAATGGCGACCATCGAGGTGGAAAAGTTGCCTGACATTCCGAATCTATCTTCGTCCACCTTGCCCATGAAGGCAATGTTATCCCGTTATTATATCCGAGACAAACGGTGGGAAGATGCACTTCGGGTATTAAACGAGAGCGAGAAGGATAATCCATTCTTGCATTATAACGACTTTTTACGCACCTCCATTTACGCGTCTTTGAATAAAATGGATTCCGCTCATTTTTACGCGAAACGTGCCTTTGATGCTTGGCCACGCGCATCGAGTTATTACAAGAACATCATTTTCACTTCCGCGAAACGCAAAGACACAAATGAAATTAAGCGTGCTTTGCAGGTTTCTTTGGACGTACATAACGATAACGCTTTGGTTTGGAATCAATACTTATTAGGCATGTTAGAAGTAAAACAAGGCGCTGATAAAAATTTGCTCGCGCAATTAGAAATGACTTTGAAAAAGTTCCCGGCAGATACGGCCTTATTAAATCCAACGAAAAACTTGTTGCGCGGAGGCAACCGAGACTTGCAAGGTTTAATGACAAAAGGGAATGCCCTATTCGTGAAAGGAAAATACGTGCAAGCGGCAGCCGTTTACCAGGAACTTTCACAACTGGATCCGGGTAATTTTTCTCACTTAGAAAATGTGGGAATCTGTTATTACGCGGGTCGTAAATTCGCAGAAAGTTTGTTCTATTTTGCCAAATCCGAACAACACCCCGGAAATAATACCGGAAAATCAGCGTACTTTGCAGGTATGTCTCAGCTTTCAACAGGTAAGAAAGCAGATGCCTGTGCCAGTTTTAACAGATCACAAGCAAAAGGCTATCCAGATGCTGCAGCGGCGATAGCGCAGCACTGTAAATAATCCATTATGAAGAAAATTATACTTTTTCTATTGTTGCTAAGCGGCACACTCGCTGCGCAAGAAAATGACAAAACGCTTGTCATTATAGGAGGTCCTACGGATTTGTGGACGAATAACCGCCTAACGGGGAAAGATGAGTTCAATGCTTACACGAACCTAGGCCTACAATTCTCGAAGCGTAAATCCGCGAACATGGACGTGGTTTATACTTCTTTAGCTGGATTTAAAGGGGATTTCTTTAGTCCAGGAAGCTGGAATGGAAAATTTATTTCTGCCGGAGTGAACATGCGTTATTTCATTATGCCGCGCAAAAAAACGTCCATTCTTAATCCCTTCTTCCAAATCGGTGCGGATGCATTCGCGCGCCGTGATTACGGTTTCCCAGGAAACGCCTACGAATTAAGTGCTTTAGGCGGCTTGGGAATTGATATAAAAATCGCGAAAGATTTCTCCTTCCTCTTCCAATCAAACTTAGCTATTCCCATGGCACAGTCTACGGAAGCAGGAGTGAAGGTCGCGTCCGTGAGAGGGTCTAATAATAGTACTTCTTTCGGTGTCGTGTACCACTTCGGCTGGAAATCAGCGAAGAAGAAAGCGGAAGAGGCAGCAGCTTTAGCAGCAGCAAAAGCGGCAGAAGAAGCAGCAGCGAAAGCAGCAGCGGAGGCGGCAGAGCAAGATCGAATCGCACGTGAGACGGCAGCTAAAAAAGCAGCAGCTGACGCGAAAGAAAAGGCAGAGGCTTTGGCAAAAGCAGAAGCAGAAGCAAAAGCAAAAGCAGATTCGATCGCAAAGGCGGACGCTGAAGCTAAAGCAGCTGCGCAGTTAAAAGCGGATCAAGAAGCCATGGCAGAAACGACCATTCTCTACATGAATAACCAATGGGAATTAACGGCAGAATCGCAGGCTAAGTTGAAAGTCGTAGCTTCTGCATTAACGGCTCGTCCAGAAATCAATGTGCGCATTGATGGCCATTCGGATGCCTATGGAACTTCGAAAAACAACTTGAAGGCCTCACGCTTTAGAGCACAAGGCGCTGCGAAATTCCTTGTGAAAAGCGGAATCGCGGCTTCTCGCTTGAAAGTAAATGCGTATGGAGAAGATAAGCCTGTGGCGTCGAATAAAACCAAAGCAGGAATGGCACTGAATCGCCGAATTGAAATTAGAATCATCAAATAATAAATTTCAATATTTTAAGGCTATATTTAGGCTCTAAAAAATTTGATATTTATAAATGGGATCATCTAGTACACACTTTTACTTTAGGGTATGGGGCTGGATGATCCTATTTTTTTGTGGGATGTTCACAGCAGCAGCCCAATGTAACGTAAACGACCCTTATGACAAGCTAATCAGTGGATACCATGCCTCTGTAGCGATTAAAAGTTCAGGGGAATATTCGATTTGGGGGGCGAACATGGCTCCTTCTGGATTGACAGGGCAATTAACTCCTTTGGAAATCAACTCAACGAATTATGGTGGAATATCAGGAACCATCTACAAAGCAGGGATAGGCGGCTCTTATACAGGCAACTCAATAGATCAAGCGGTCGTACTAACATCGACAGGTCTTTTTGCTTGGGGTGCTGTGGGCTCTCTTTTTAGCCCCACATTGACCACCTCCCCTGGAGTTGCTCAAATTACCCCGCCTGTAGGATCTTCTCCTATTGGTTTACCTGTAGGGCTAGAGCCCTCGGATGTTAAAATGCTTTTTGCGATGTATAGAACCTTGATTCTATTAAGTAAGTCAGGAGATGTCTATGTTTTAGGGTATATATCAGGGGCATTAGATGGGAATGGGGCCATACAAGGAACGGCGGGATCGAATGTTTGGCAGCGAGTTAAAATAGATGCAAATACCTATTTAACGGGGGTAAAATCAGTTAGAGGGCATGTGGGAAATACGAACTTGAATGCATTGGTAGCGGAAACGAACGATGGTAAATTATATACCTGGGGACGTACTACATTTTTAGGGGATGGTTCAGGGGTGGCTTACAGGTCCTATGCAACGGAGATGACTTTACCTGACGACGTTAAAAACAAGGGAATTCGCATGATAGGGGTAACTGGTGGAGTTATGGGTGGTAGCTCATACAACACCTATTATGTTCTGAGTAATTCAGGTAACCTGTATGCCATGGGGGACAATAAAAATTACCAATGCGGTGCATTTACACGGGATTTAGTCCACTTAACGTGGGTTCAGGCCCAAAAATCAGCAGCCCCTAATGATTTCCTCACAAACGTCATTTTTGTAACGGTACAAGAACACAGTAATTCCGTACCGGCGGCGTCGGCCATCACGAAAGCAGGAGATTTATATTCTTGGGGCTATAATGCACGTAACATGCTTGGCCGACCTATTGAGAATGCGTCCTACGATCCGGGCTTGGCAGGAGGATTTAACCAAGGTGTGGACAAAGCGCTCTTTGCGGAAATGGGTGGGCATACCCTTTTGTACGTAAAAGAGGGAAGCTCTAAGTTTTGCTATGTGGGTCACCGCATTAATGGATCCATGGGGGATGGCACATCCTTTGATGCCAAAGAACCTATCTTTAATTGCGACCAAACGCCTACCATAGACCTTTGTGGCTCTGTTCCTAATGTGGCCGATACCACTAATTCGACGATTAATGCAAGCCCTAAAATCATCAAGGCAAACAATAAGGATTATTCCACGATTTTTGTCCAATTAAAAGATTTCAAAGGCAATAATTTAACGGGGAATGGAGGCTTGGTTACGATCTCCTCTACCTTAGGAACGGTTTCTGCGGTGGTGAACAATAACAACGGAACCTACACGGCTATTTTAACAGGGGGACTTACCGCAGGAACGGCGATTATTAGTTTCACAATTAATGGATCGAATGCCGTCCAAAAGGACACGGTGACGATATTGCCTTATCTTTGGCCGGGCGAAATTGCCTCGGATCAGGCACTCTGTTATCCTGCAAAACCCGTACCTCTCACCTCTAAAATAGACGCCTATGGCGTTCCTAGGCCTATTAGCTATATATGGCAAGTGAGTACGGATAATATCAATTTTACCCAGATTCCGGGAGCTACCGCAAAAACCTATACGCCACCCCTTTCGAAAATAGTGTATTACTATCGCCGGGGGGCACGATCCACCGTGGACAGTTTAGAATTTACGAATGCTGTCGTCATTCGAACGGAGGAAATTGCGGGTGGGAAATTAACAGGCACCGGCACTTTCTGTGGGGATAAGAATAGCCAATTAATGAAACTCAGTGGACACATAGGTACAATCGCTAAATGGCAATCCGCGGATACACCAGATTTCTTAGTAGGGGTTGCGGATATTGCAAATACGGATTCTAGCTATACGGCCACAAACTTGCCTAATACGAAATACTTCCGCGCGGTGATTACCCAGCCGGTCTGTGGAACGGCCTATAGCTCCGGAACGGTGGTCGTCATTAACCCTATTCCTGTCATTACATTTGTGCCAAATCCGGCGGAAGTGGTTCGCTGGTCTAGTATCACCATTACCGCTTCTGGCGCAGATCGTTATGCTTGGTCGCCGCGTTATGGACTTTCGGCGGTAGACAAAGCGGTCGTCATTGCGAATCCGATCAAGACGACGACCTATTCGATTAAAGGAACAAACAATACGGGTTGTAACAGCACGACATCCTTGACAGTGACGGTTTTATCTGCAGGGACTTTGGACACGGATGGTGATGGGATTTATGACGAGGACGAGGAAAACCCATTGAAGTACAAACCGGATTGCGATGGTGATGGGATCGAAAACCGCTTAGACCCAGATCCTTGTCCGTTCTTTGAACCGCAAGGGATTTCGCCTAATGGAGACGGGAAAAATGATGCCTTGATCTTTGAGGGGCTATTAACAAAGCCTATTCCGAATCACATTTCGATCTTTGATCGGATTGGGAATTTAGTGTATGAGACGGATAATTACCAAAACAATTGGGCCGGCGAAACATCCAAGGGCACTTCTTTGTTTGAGAAAACAGGTCAAGTTCCAGATGGAACTTACTACTATATTTTGGACTTTTATGACAAAAGGCCTACCGTGAAGAATTTTGTCTATGTTTTACGTAACGAGAAAAGATGATGATTGAATCCTATTTTGCTACCATCCCTAGCGCACACCGCGGCTTGATTTTAGCAGCGGGAATTATGTTATTTTGGTTGATTGAGACCGGAATACCTTTAGTGAATTTCAAGGGAAATAAATGGGCGCACGCAAAGTTGAACCTCTTTTTGACCTTTACGACGATTGCGATTAATTTTCCATTCGCACGCCTATTAGTAGCGGCTAGCGATTGGACGGAGGAGGCGAATTTTGGCATTTTGCACTGGTTTGCAATGCCCAGCTGGGCCTATTTAATCGTGGGTTTATTGCTGATGGATTTAGTGGGAGCCTATTTAGTTCACCTGATCGAACATAAAGTCAAGGTGCTTTGGAAGTTCCACATGGTGCATCACGCGGATACGCAGGTGGATACGACCACGGCGAACCGCCACCATCCGGGCGAGAGTGTGATTCGCGCGGTCTTTGCGATTTTGGCGATTTTAGTGTGTGGCGCACCTATGTGGATTGTGTTTTTGTACCAAAGCCTCAGCGTCGTTCTTTCCCAGTTTAATCACGCGAATATCCGTTTGCCACTTTGGCTAGACAAGGCTCTTTCATACGTGATCATTTCGCCTAATATGCACAAGGTGCACCACCACTTTGAGCGCCCACAGACGGATTCAAACTATGGAAATATCTTCGCGTTTTGGGATCGTTTATTCGGCACCTTTGATGCTACACCGATGGATAAAATTACCTACGGCCTTGACGTGTTAGAAAACGACAAAGACCAATCCTTTGCCTATCAACTAAACCTTCCTTTTAACTCGAAAATTAAAACAGACGAATGAAAAAACTTTTTATCCTCTTCTTGCTTCCGCTTTCTCTAGCGGCGCAAGTGTTATCGCCGGTGGTGCAACCCACGGCAGATTTTGATACCAAAAAACTGGAAGCGGTAGATGCGCTACTAAAATCCTACGTGGAGAAAAACCACCTCGTAGGTGCGGTTACTTTGATCGTGAAAAACAACCAATTGGTGCATTACAAGGGCCATGGCTACGCGGATTTGGCAAGTAAAAAACCGATGCCGGCTGACGCGATCTTCCGTATCATGTCCCAGACAAAAGCCTTAACCAGCTTAGGCATCTTGCAGCTTTTCGAACAAGGTAAATTGCGCTTAGATCAACCGATCTCAGACTTCCTTCCATCCTTCAAATCACCCCGCGTCTTGAAGGATTTCAATGCCGCTGACACGAGCTACACTTCAGAGCCAGCGAAGCGCGAGATTACTTTCCGCGATTTATTAACGCACTCTTCCGGCATAGACTATGCGGGAATCGGATCCGAAAAAATGAAGGCGATTTATGCAAAAGCCGGTGTTCCCTCTGGCCTAGGCGACAATGAAACCACATTATTGCAGGCTATCACGAAATTAGGCACCTTGCCTTTGATTCACAATCCAGGTGAAAAATTCACTTATGGATTGAACACGGATGTGTTAGGTTGTTTGATTGAGGTGATTAGCGGAGAGACTTTGGAAGCCTATTTAACTAACCACATTTTCATCCCATTAGGCATGAAGGATACCTACTTCAATGTGCCTGCGGATAAAGGATCCCGTTTGCCTACGGTATATACGGAAAATGAAAAGAATGAAATTATCACTTGGTCGCCTACCTACCGCGGCATTAACCCGAACTACCCTTTGTTTAAGAAGAAATTCTTCTCGGGTGGCGCAGGACTTTCCTCTACCGCCTTTGACTATGCCATCTTCTTGCAATGCATATTGAATGGAGGAAAATACAATGGCAAACAAATCATTGGCCGTCGCACCGCAGAATTGATGGTGAGTCCGAACTTTAACATGGGTAACGACGATTACGGTTTAGGTTTCCAAATCACCGGCGAAAAAACCGCTAACCGCAGAATGCGCAACAAAGGATCATTCGCTTGGGGCGGTTACTACGGAACCACCTATTGGGCAGATCCGAAGGAGAAAATGATTGTCTTGATTATGACCCAGCACACGCCTAACTCCCACGGTGATTACCAAGAAAAAGTAGAGAATATTATCTACGGAGCATTGAGATAAAAAAGGTGGGGCCGCTTCTTTTTAGAGCGGCCCTTCTTTCTATTTGTTAAGTTCAATTACCTGTGTTCCTACCGGAACATCCGCCACCATAATCCGTATTCCTTCCTTCTCGATTTTGGCCTTTAATTCGGCGCCATTTAAAATAGAAGCCTTCTTGTATTTGCCCGGAATGAACAGGCTTTCTTCGCTTGGTTTAGTGAATAAATGCACGAAGACGCTCGTCGGATTTTCTGTCGTTACTCCCCAGGCTTGAGGTTTCAAAGGGCCTCCGCGTGTTCCATAAACCGAACGGCCGTTCGCCTCTAGCCATTTGCCTACAACGGCTAAACTATCTGTGAACTCCGGCTGAATTTTTCCCGTAGGCATGGGCCCCACATTTAATAATAAGTTCGCATTGCGGCCCGCCGCGCCCACCAGTAGTTGGTGAATTTTTTCAGGCGTTTTGTATTGGTGGTCGTTCATGTTGTATCCCCAAGCTCCGTTGATGGTTTCGCAAGTTTCCAAAGGCAAAGCTGAGGCCTTTTGGAAGCTCAAGCCATGCAGATTTTCACCTGGCAAATCCCGCTCAAACATTTGGAAATCCTCCCCCGGAATCGGATCCAAATGGTGGTTATTCCCAATCATACACGCCGGCTGGATGGAGTGAATCAGGCCATAAATCTCCTCGTACTTCCAATCGATCCGCGAACTGCGATCCTTATTTCCCTCTGGATTCGTTTGGTCCCAATGCCCATCAAACCAGATATTCGAAATCTCCCCATAGTTCGTCAATAACTCGGTTAACTGCGCCTTCATAAATTTCAAATAAGACGCGTAATCACTCTTCCCTGTTCTTCCGGAGTTTTGTCCCGTGCGCCCGGTTTCCCGTGGATAATCATCGCGGTACCAGTCTAAAGTCGAATAGTATAAACCTAGTTTAACCCCCTGCTTCTTGCATTCTGCCGCTAATTCCTTCAGCACGTCGCGCTTAAAAGGCGTATTCGTGATCTTCCAATCCGATTGCTGTGTGTCCCAATTCGAGAAACCATCATGGTGGCGTGTGATGAAAATGATGTATTTCATGCCGGAATTCTTAGCCATAGAAACCCATTCGGCGGCGTTGAATTCAGACGGATAAAAGCCCTTCAAGAGGCGTTGGTAATCCTTCTTTTGAATCTTGCGGTTATTCATTACCCATTCGCCATCTGCCAGCATTGAAGAGATGCCCCAGTGGATGAAAAGACCGTATTTATTGTTTTGGAATTCCGTTCTTGCCGCTAGATTAGCCGGAGAAGGGGTGTAAGTTTGGCTGTAAGTCAGCGTGCTCACGAGTAGCAGCGATAGTAAAAGTACTTTTTTCATAGGTTTAGATTTTAGCTCAATTTACTAGTTGTCAGCGCTATTCAAAAATTTTAGGAGAATATATGGAGGTTACGTTTTCATTTTTTGCTCATTTTTTGAACGAGGACGCCTATGCTTACAATACTTACTGTGCCCACTGCCACGGTCATTTTACTATCTAAAGGAATTTGCAAAAAGGAAGGCAAGGCCTCTTTGAAGGACATTAAGGCAATCAAGATTAGCCCCACAACGGCAGCGATTTTAGCCTCGAAATTGCGTACATTTTTCGCCAAAAAACCCAGCAAAAAGATCCCTAACATACCCCCCGCAAAAATCCCAGATAGCTTCCACCACACATCTAAAAGGCTTTTTACCCCGATCATACTTATCCCAAAAACGATGCCCAATCCGCCCATACAGGTTGTGGCGATTAACAAAACTCGAAACTGTATTTTTGCGCCCGCTGCCGGATCGATGTATCGTAAATAGATGTCTTTCAAAAACACGGTTGCGGAACTATTCATCCCGCTACTCATCGTGCTCATTCCCGCAGATAAAAGGGCGGCGATAAGCAAGCCGAGGAACCCGGCGGGAATTTGGGTCTTCATAAAATACGGCAATACCCGATCGCCATAATCACTCGCTTGCAAGGAATCCAGCGGAATGTTTTTCTCCATAGAAACCTGTTGTTTCAGTTCCCAAATCAGCGCCGGATTCTCTGCATAAAAACTATACAGCGCAGTCCCAATAAAGAAAAACAGAAACGAAACAGGCACATAATACAGCACGCAAAGCCAAATGCTTTTCGCCGCATCGTTTGGATTCTGCGCGGTGTGGTAACGCTGAATGTAGTTTTGGTCTATCCCAAAATTCGTCAGATTGATAAAAAATCCATACGTTAAAATCACCCAAAAGGAACTACTCTGAAAATCGAAATCAAAGGTCCCTAGGCTGAATTTATCCTCCTTCATCCCCCTTTCAATGATCCTGCTAAGGGGTGTTTGCAACGTAATCAAATACAAAATCATCACAGCTCCCATCGTCTTTAAAACAGCCTGAATTACCTCTGTCCAAATCACCGCTTTCATCCCACCTAACACCGTATACAGAATAATACAAAGCCCCGCCACCAGAATAATTAGGCGCATATCGATCCCAGTCAGCGCGTTTAGAGTCAGGGCGATGCCATAAAAAATGGTTCCCATTCTCGCCAGCTGCGTCATGATAAAACACACCATTGCATAGGTCCTAGCCCAATTCCCAAACCGCTTCTCTAAATGGGTATACGCACTAATTTCACCACTTTCTCGGTAAAATGGAACAAACCATTTCGTGGCGACGATGGCCGCGAGCGGAATCGATAGACTAAAAACAAAGGGGTTCCAATTCGCCCCAAAGGACTTCCCCGGATCCCCTAAAAAAGTAATCGCACTTAGAAAAGTGGCATAAAAACTTAAGCCTAAAGCCCATCCTGGAATTGATCCGGAGGCAGTCGTAAATTGTTCCGAACTCTTATTCTTTCGTGAAAAATAGACTCCTATACCCACCATGGCCAGCAGGTAAAAGAGAATCAACAAGAGGTCAAGTACAGCCATTAGAGCGATAGAATGACGTGTTTTATTTTCTTACGTTTCCAAGTATAGCTGATGTGTACTTTCCCATCACTTGTTTGAATAACCGCCGGATAGGAGAATTCTTCCCCGGGTTCATTCTCTAAGGTTACAATATCTTTCCAAGTCTTTCCATCACTAGAAATGGCCACGCTGATAGGAGAGCGGCCTCTTTTTGTGGGATTGTAGACGATGACGTGTCGGCCATCTTTCAAGGTAACTGCGTCGATTCCTGAATTAGGGTTCACTAAGGTTGAGGGCTCTAGCGCTGACCAAGTATGACCTTGATCGCTAGAAAAGGCTTGTAAAATGTAGCCATTTTCAGAGCGGCAAACTAATTGTAATCGTCCATCCGGTAGGAATAAAATACTTGGTTGAATTGCTGAGGTGGTCACGCCATCGTTCAATGGTCCCGTTCTGGACCAAGTTTTCCCTAAGTCGCGGGTGAATTCCATGTGCAATTTCCAATCGTCGTCTTCGGAACTCGATGGGCATAACAAAGTGCCATCTGCTAATAATACTGCCTTATTTTTAATGGGGCCATAGATGTCTTTTGGCAAGCGTTCAGCCGCGGACCAGGTTTTTCCCCCGTCAAAAGATCGTTTTAACATCCCCCACCACTCATCTGGGGCTGGTCCGTCTTTGTAGAACAAGATTAATTCTTTTCCGGGAACTTGGTATAATACGGGGTTCCAAAGCGGATAACGGCGACCATCCCCTTGAATTCCATTCGCGATTTCCACCGGGGTATCCCATCTTCCATTCACATAATGGCTAAACCAAATCCCTACATCCGGACTTTTCTCATGCTTTCCCCCAAACCAAGCGCCCACTAAACCCGTGGGTGTTTCAGCCAGCGTGGAAGCGTGGCAAGAAGGGTAGGGAGCAGTGTCGTAGATAAAAGCGGCTTTTTCCACTTGTTGTGCAGTAGCACAAAAAGCCCAGGCGCATAGAACGCTTAACATACTGAATTTCATAGGTAAAAGGGTTGTTAGCGGTAATATTATGAAATTATTCCTAATTTCGAATACCTTAATCCTATTTGATGAAACGATTGACTTTTTTGTTCAGCCTTTTGAGCTTTACCGCTTTAGCTCAAGCAGATTTTGAAAAAAGCCTGCAAAAGCGCCTTATATTAGCCGAAGATGGTTCAACCATCGAGATCGAGGCAGGCCGCTTTCAACTAACTAAATCCTTGTCTTTAGAGGGGAAGAAGAAGATCACTTTGCGCGGAAAGGGCATCGACAAGACCATCTTGAGCTTTAAAGGTCAAACCCAAGGCGCAGAAGGCATCCGGGTTTCGAACTGCGAAAACATCGTCATTGAGGATATGACGACGGAGGATTCGAAAGGCGATTTGATCAAAACGATGCAGGTAAAAGGCATCACTTTTCGCCGGGTAAAAGCGGCTTGGACCGGTGGCCCTAAGTCCACAAATGGATCCTATGCGCTCTATCCCGTTTTATGTGAGAATGTCTTGATCGACTCGTGTATCGCGATTGGAGCTTCAGATGCGGGCATTTATGTAGGGCAATCTAAACACATTATTGTGCGTAATTCAGAGGCATACGAAAACGTGGCAGGCATTGAGATTGAAAATTCACTGTATGCGGATGTTTATAATAACAAGGCAATAGGAAATACGGGCGGCATTTTGGTGTTTGATTTACCGGATTTAGTCCAAAAAAAGGGGGGCTATGTTCGTGTCCACCATAACCTGGTGAAGGAAAATAATTTGAAGAACTTTGCCCCTAAAGGAAATATCGTGGGGAATGTGCCTCGTGGAACCGGGATGATGGTGCTAGCGGCGAGCAATGTCGAGTTTTTTGAGAACCAAATCATTAACAACGCCACGATAGGCGTCGCCATTATCTCCTATTATATGACCGAAAATGCCATTAAGGACAAGGATTACGACCCTTATCCGACGGCAGTTTCGATTCACCATAATACCTTCGAGCGTAAGCCGAGGAGGGTGCCTATGGACAGCCGTTTTGGCAAAATGTACCGTTTCGTTTTGCGTTTCGGTCGCCAGGTGCCTGCGGTCGTTTACGATGGCATTTTAAATCCAACGAAGGTGGGACCAGACGGGAAGTATCCCTTAGACTATTCCATTTGCGTGCGGGATAATGTAAACCAAAGCACCGCATTCCTCGATGCCGAGCATAATTTCAAGGGTTTGAAGCAAGGCAAAGACTTGTTTGATTGCGATTTTGAACACGTGAAATCGACAAAATTCTAATGCGAAAACTAGTCGTTTTATTGGTAGCGTTTATTGGGCTTATTTCGGCAGAAACGAATTACAGAGAAAACCTGTCTGATTATGGGTTTTTCAAAGGCAGCTTAAAGGATCAAATCCCGGCTGACGGCGTGGTTCCCTATGCCTTGAATTCCCCACTTTTTTCTGATTATGCCTCCAAACTGCGTTTTGTTAAACTGCCTCCTGGACAATCAGTCTCTTACAATCCCGATTCCGTGTTACAATTCCCGGTGGGCACCGCCATCGTCAAAACCTTCTACTATCCCATTGACGAACGTAATCCTAAGAAAGGTCGTCGCCTGATGGAAACCCGCGTTTTATTGCATGAAGCGAAAGGCTGGGTGGCGCTTCCTTATATTTGGAACAAAGAACAAACGGAGGCCATGTTGGAAGTGGCTGGAGGCAGTGATCAAGTAGCCTGGATCGATGCCTCTGGTAAAAAGCAATCCTTCGAATACCAAGTGCCTAATATGAACCAATGCAAAGGTTGCCATGAACGTTCCGGCAATCTAACGCCCATCGGGCCCTCCGTTCGCCAGTTAAACGATGGCCAGCAGTTGCAACATTGGGAGACGGCGGGCATCTTAAAAGGCTTACCTAAAGATCACATTCCCGCCCTTGTCAATTATTCGAATACAACGGCCTCGGTAGACGATCGCGTGAAGGCTTACCTCGATATCAATTGTGCACACTGCCATAATCCCACCGGCCCTGCTCGTTCTTCTGGCCTCTATTTAACGTGGGATTCTAAAGATCGAACCGCCTACGGTTTTTTAAAATCACCGGTCGCTGCAGGTCGTGGATCTGGGAATCTGAGTTATGACATTGTTCCTGGTAAGCCGGAACAGAGTATTTTACACTATCGAATGGCATCGCGCGATCCAGGCGTGATGATGCCGGAATTAGGCAGGCAACTCACTCACCATGAGGGAGTTGAATTAGTTCGATCCTGGATTCAATCGTTGCAGTAGAGAAGAGGATTTGTTCCCTTTACGGATTTTGGAACATCTTCTAATCGCCTACCATTTTCTTTTGAGGGCAATGTTTTTAGGTTTGAGAAACATTAACCTTAAACAAAATGAAAAAACTACTCACCTCTCTTGCGCTAGTCCTGCTGGTATCTGCAGCGACTTTTGCGCAAACTCGTTACACGATGGTAGCGTACCACAAATTACAACCGGGAAAAACGATGGACGATGCCATCGCATTGGAAAAGCAATATTTGCCTATTCATGAAGCCCGTAAGTCGGCTGGTATTATTGATGGCTGGGCCATGTATGTCCCATACAATAATATCAAATCTGAAGGAATTGACTTCGATTATATGACTGTAAACTGGGGTTCCGATTTAGACAAAATTCATCTTTATCCGATGGAATTATTCGGCAACATCTTAAAAACAGATCCAGGTTTAAAGAAATTATCAGCCTCTACTATTAGCACTCAAACAATTCTTCGTCACTCAATAGGTAAGAAAATTACGGGCACAGCAAAAGGTACAAATAAAGACCATTTTATCATTTTTGATATGATGAAAGTAACAGACGCTGCAGCTTACGAAGCGTTTGAGCAGAAAGTATTAAAAGTACACGAAGAACGAGTTTCAGCGGGAAATATTTCCGGCTGGTCTTTCTATAAGAACCTTTATCCTTCTTCTGATGAGGTGAAGTTTAATTACACCACTGTTCAAAGTATTGAAAAATTATCAAAATTGGATGAAATGATGGATAGCTATTACAAAGCAATTCCAAAGGCTCTAGGTATTTCTCCTGAAGAGTTCATGAAACAAGCAACTGTGAAAAGAGCTATTAATTCGACAATGATTACGAAAATTGCCTTATCTACTAAATAAACTCGCTAAATGAAAAAAATTATCATGATCATGGCTGTGGCTACAGCCTTATTTTCTTGCGGTCAAAAGCAAGAGGCAGCGTCTACTTCTACAGAAGCAAGTACAGATTCATTAGGAGGAACATTTACCTCTACGGATGAAAAATCTCAGATTGTTCAAAATTTGATTAAAGCGTCTTTAGCTAATGACACAACATACAAGTGGGACGAAATTGCGGATAACATTGCTGTTTATTTCCCGAGTGACACAATTCCAGATATTCAGGGAAAGAAAGCATACTTGGAGGATTTTGCATTGAATGGCAAACTTTGGGGTGATCCTCGCTTTACCTTCTTTCGTGTAGTTACCTTGAAAATGAACAATGGAGAAACTTGGACAAACATTTGGGGCACATGGCACACAAAAGGGAAGTTCACAGGGAAAGAAATGGTAATGAACATCCACCAAGCCTTGAAATGGGAGAATGATAAAATCGCGCAAGAAATCCATTTTTATGACACGAAATTCGCGATGGATGAGTATGCAGCTATGCAGGCTGCAGAGAAAAAATAAGAAATTTTTTGTTGAAAAGGGTTTAGAAATGGGGGCGCTGTTAGTGCCCCCGTTTTTTAGTTGACAGCTGCTTCTAAATCAGCAATCACAAATTTAGACATCTGTAAAAAGGCATACGTAGCCTTAGGTGCCGTCTCCGGATTGCTCATTAATTTTCCCAAAACCGAAGGCACAATCTGCCAAGAAACCCCGTACTTATCCTTCAACCAACCGCATCTTCCCGGCGAACCTCCAGCCACTAATTGGTCCCACAGGTGGTCAATTTCTTCCTGTGTATCGACTGTCACCATCATCGAAACCCCCTCGTTAAAATTATGTTGATGAGCCATCGAGCTTTCCATTAAATGGAAAGGCTTGCCGTTTAACGTAAACTGAGAATACTTTACATTTCCCTCTGTGTCATGCTCGCCTTTTTCATAAAGTGCTTTGTATAGTATTTCAGAATTAGGAAAAAGAGACGTATAGAAATCAATGGCTTCCGTTGCTTTGCCATTATTAACCCCATTAAACATGAAATTAGGCGCCAGTTTTGCATGCGATTCGTGGTTTTTCATGATTTGCCAATTCACCCCAAACTGATCCGCGCACCAGCCATATAAAGGGCTCCAAGGATACGTATTGAGGTCCATCAGTACAGTACCCTTTTCGGTTAATTTCCCCCATACCTGTTTGATTTCCTCTTCATCTTCTAGATTGACAAAGAAGGAAATAGACGGATTAATCGGATAACCAGGACCGCCATTCAGGTGCATAAATCGTCGATCAAAGAGGCGGTAATTCACCGCCATCGGGTTTTCAGAAAGGGGCTCAAAGTCTGGAAAAGTGCTTTGATAAAAGTCTGCAGCCTCTTTTGCGTTCTTGTCAAACCAGAGGCAGGTAGCGATTTCGTGTATCATAGTGGTTTAAATTTCGATAGAAATATTGACTTTTCCGCCTAAACCTATTTCCACAATATCATACAAGGTCTTCATTGTGACGTTGCTTCCGTCATTCTCAACTCTAGAAATGTAGGATCGCTTTTTGTTTATTATAGTCCCTAACTGTTCCTGAGTCATTCTTTTTTGTTCTCTTGCTTGACGTAAAAGAAGACCAATTTTAAAAGATTCAAAATCTCTCTCAAGTCCATCTCTGCGCTCTGTACCTATTTCGCCATAGACGGAGTCTTTTATTTTTTTCCACGATTTAGTTTCCATTTTTTTCTTCGTAATAAGTACTCATTAAAATTTTAGCTTTTTCAATTTCTGTTCTCGGAGTTTTCTCTGTTTTTTTAGTGAATCCATTTAACAAGACGACTAAATTTCCCTCGTCTAAAAAACAAAATATCCGCCATGTATTACTACCTAATTGAACCCTAGCTTCATAGAGCCCTTTCGTCCCCGAAATGTGTTTAAAGTAATTTGATGGCACTTTTTCCATCGTTTCCAGGAGACTGATTATTTTATAAATTTTGTTCTGGGTACGAATATCTAATGCCAAAAGAAAGTCTTCAAAATAGTTTTTATAGGCAATTATTTGTCGGATTGTCTCCATTTGAAATTGTAACTTTAAAGTTACGTTTAATATTTGTATTTCCAAATGTCCACATTAATTCTTCGCTATTTAAACAGCTTCTTGGCAAAATATAATAACTAAAAAAATAGTTAGAAATATTTTGTAACTAAAAATTTAGTTATACATTTGCCTCATCGAAGAGCATAATGAAACATTGAACAAATGAAAAAACTAACACAAGCAGAGGAGCAGGTCATGCAGGTCATTTGGAATTTGCCGCAAGGCGGATTCTTAAAGGACATCATTGAACAGTTGCCGGAGCCGAAGCCACACTCGAATACGGTGGCCACGCTGTTAAAGATTTTAGTGGAGAAAGATTTTGTCCAAATCACTAATCCGAATCGGAACAACTTGTATTCCGCGAAAGTCTCGAAACGCGACTATTCAGGCCTGCGAATGGCCGGTTTAACAGAATCGTTTTTCGACGGATCTTACGCGAATGTGGTGTCCTATTTAGTGGACAAAAAGCAAATGTCGATAGAGGATTTAGAACTCTTGTTACAAAACTTAAAATCCAAAGGCGATGAATAAGATGGAACTTTTTATCTACCTGTTGAAGTCGATGATTTTATCAGGGATTTTCTTCGGATACTACACGCTGTTTTTGAAGAACACGATTTACCATTCGTATAATCGTTTTTACCTGTTAGCGTCGATGGCCTTGAGTCTTGCCATTCCTTTCTTTAAACTGTCCACGTTTACTGTTTCTGAGGAGCAGGCGGCAAGTGCAAAGCAGGTGCTGATCTATTTTACACAGCTTCCCGCAGCGCAAGCACAAGAAGAGAGCATTGCTTGGGAATTCCTTCTTATTGCCAGCATTAGTACCTTATTTGTGGGCTATTTAGCCTATTCTATTCTGAAAGTTTTCCGTTTGAAAGCGGTTAGTGCCCAAAAGCAGATGGGGGAATTTACCTTCATCGAAACAGAATTAGACGAGGCGCCGTTCTCCTTTTTTTCAAACCTTTTTTGGAAAAAATCCATTTCCATAGAAGACGAAAGTGGCCAAAAAATGCTGCAACATGAGCTCGTTCACATGCGTGATAAACACTCGTGGGATCGCCTGTTCTCTCAATTGATTTGTGCTATTTTTTGGATGAACCCTTTCAATTGGATCATTCAAAAAGAGTTGCAAAACATTCATGAATTTATTGCTGATCGCGATGCGGTGGGCAGCGGGAAGGTGGATGCTTTTGCCAAAATGCTCTTACAAACCTATTACGGTAATCATTTTTTAAACCCGAGTCACTCATTTTATTACTCATCCATTAAACGAAGAATTATTATGTTAACAACCTCACAAGCCCCTAAATACGCCTACCTAAGAAGGGTGGCCGTATTGCCTCTAGTGGCGATTTCTTTGGTCTTATTCTCGATCCAATTAAGCGCTCAAAAGCCTAAGCCTAAAAAGGAATTGGCAACACAGTACACGGTCACGATGCGACCAGATTCGACCACTTTTTCAGACCCTAAAACAGGTAAAAAAGTGTTTTCTGTAGCCACCCGTGACATGCCACCTCCGCCGCCACCTGCTGGTGCGCCAGCACCACCGGCTCCACCTGTTCTCACTTTACATGGCTCTGGTTCTGACGTCAAATTGATCTATCTCGATTCAACCACGGTAGAATTCAAAGGTACAAATAGTGAAGGCAAGCAGATGGTATTTCGAGCAGAGAAAGTAGGTAATACCGCTACTTCGCCTAGTGAAAAATCAGGCATAGTATTGAAGCCATCTTCAGGAGACAATATCAAGCCGCTCATCGTCATCGATGGTGTTATCGCTACAAATCTAAATCTAAACGACCTTAATCCTAGTAACATTCAATCGATGAATGTCTTGAAGGGAGAAGGCGCGAAGGCAAAATATGCTGAAAAAGGGGCGAATGGCGTAATCGAAATTACGACTAAAAAGCCCTAGCGAAAACGAGTTTAAAAAATGATAGAATTATGTAATAGCCGGTGATTTTCACCAGGCTATTACCGTTTAGGCCTAGTTGTAATAATTAGTCAGAACCTTTACCTTGCGAAATAAAACCGAAAAACTGTGAAAAAATTCTTTAAAATCCTGGGCTGGACCTTATTGACTTTTGTCGTTCTTTTATTTGCGGCAGGCAGTCTATTTATCTACAAAGTGAAAAATGGTTTTCCCGTTACGTACGAAACAGAGAAGCCTGCCATTTCGATTCCTTCAGATAAACCGGCAGTATTATTATTCTCAAAAACGACGGGCTTTCGTCACGGCGAATCGATCGATGCCTCTAAGTCAGTGTTGAAAGATTTATCCTCTAAAAACGGCTGGTTTGTGTATGAAACAGAAGAGGGCGGCATATTTAATCCAGAGCAAATTGCGCAATTCGAAGTGGTGATTTTTGATAATTCTACAGGGCCTGTGCTGAATGAAGAACAGCAAATGACCTTACAAAAATACGTGGAGAATGGAGGAACCTTGCTAGGAATTCACGGAGCCGGAGACGATTCGCATCACGAGTTTCAATGGTATGAGCAAAACCTATTAGGAACACGTTTTTCGCACCATCCTTTAAATCCGCAGTTCCAAAAAGCAAAAGTGAGCCTACAGGACACAACTTTTTCTGCTATGATTTCTAAGGAATTTGAGGGTAATGACGAATGGTATGTATTCTTCCATCAACCTACGAATGCCACAATTGTCTATTCCATTGATGGTGATAAGATTTTGCCAAGTGGGAATATGCTGTGGATGAAGGATAAGAATTTTGGGATGGGGAAAAACCATCCGGTGGCATGGCATAAAGAAGTAGGAAAGGGGAAAACCTTTTATACGTCGATGGGTCACTCGAAGGAGGTTTGGGCGAATCCTAATTTTGTAAAATTAATCGAGGAGGCTATTTACTGGGGGATTTCAAAAAGTCAAAGGGTCGGGACAATTGCTAGCAAAAAATGCTAAATCCCGCTTAGCACAAACGCCTGGATAATCGCCACGATAGCCTTGCAGATCGCGAATGAGCTGAAAATGCAGGTGGGGAGGCCAGCCGCCATTTTCGTCCGAGTTGCCTAGGTGGCAAAGCAGGTCTCCAGCGGCAACGGGCATTCCCTCGTCTATTTCGGCCATATCTTCCATGCCTAGATGGCCATATAAACTGTAGATGTTTTCAGCTGGATGGTAAAGAATAATGGTAGGCCCATAATTCCCAGATCCGCGATTGACTTGAAAGCTGTGAACGATACCTGCTAAAGGCGCGAAAACGGGTGTTCCAGCGGGTGCCCATAGATCAATCCCCAAGTGAATGTTCCTGAAATCATCCGCATTCGTCGCAAAATTCTCATGTGCCTCGTAGATGACCCGGTGTTCGAGGTAACCGCCTACACCGTATTTGGGCCCTAATTTTTCTTCCATATACGCACAAAAAGCGTCGATTTTCGAATAAATACGGCGTTTTAGCTCCTTGTTCTTTGCGCTTAGATCCAGCGTGATACTGTTATCAGGCGTTAGGGGCTCGTAAAATAGGCGGTTAATCATTCTTGAATTTATTTGCTTAAATTTAGTCAAAGATAAATGATGCGCCTGCTAATCACCCTGCTTCTTGTCCCCTTTTTCCTCTTCGCACAGCAAAAATATCAGTTAACAGGATCTGTCGTAGAGAAAGGAAATACGGCTGTGCCCGGAGCCAGTGTGTTCCTGGAAGGCACTACTATAGGCACTCAGACGGATGCGAATGGGCATTATTTTTTGAAGAATATTCCACCGGGTAGGCACCGTTTAGTAGCTTCGATGGTGGGGTATTTACCTAAACTAGTTTCTTTGGAATTCCCGGCAAAAATTTTGAATCTGAATTTCAATTTAGAGGAAGACAATAAAACATTGGACGAAGTACGGGTAGTGGGTTCGCAGGACAAGACCTGGGAAAAGCAATTTAGGGCGTTTGAGAAGGGATTTTTAGGGGAAAGTCATAATCGAAAAGAGGTCTATATCACGAATCGGGAAGTAGTCGATTTTTCCGAAAATGAGGACGTCTTTACCGCCAAGGCCACGCAACCTGTCCAAATTGTCAACAAGACGCTAGGCTATAAGATCACGTATTTTATGGACAATTTTCAGAAAACAAACAGTTTGACTGCGTACAAGGGTTTGGCGAGTTTTGAGAAATTAGTGCCAGAAGATGCGAAGCAGGAGCGGAGGTGGCAGCGAAATCGGGTGGAGGCTTACGAGGGTTCGATGAAGCATTTTTTGAAGGCCTTGGTGGATAATCGATTAGAAGAGGAAGGATTCAATGCCTTTTTGCTGAAGCCTGAATACTTGAATAATTTGCGCCGTGGATTGTTCTTTGACCGAAATAATGAACGGCATGTGGCTTTTAAAGCGTCTGATTTAATAGGCGTCACGTCTGCAGAAGGCTTGACCACGTTGGAATGGCGAATACCCATGGAAATTGTGTTTAACAAAAAACGTACTTCGCGCCCCATCTTTATGGATGCCCCTTATCCTTACACGATATTAATTCCTAAAGGCCAGATTCAGGTAACGAACTCTGGCGATTTGATGAATCCCTATTCGATCGAAATGCGTGGAGAAATGAGCAAGATAGGGATGGCAGAATTATTACCTTTGGACTTTGAATTAATAAATGAAAAATGAAAAAAATTTTCTTACTCTTAGCGCTGCCCTTCTTAGCTCAAGCGCAGCAAATCGACAAAATCATTACACGCTCAGAAACCGAGCGTATTGAAACCTATTTAGCTTCTGATGAACTGGCGGGTAGAAAACCGTTCACGCCAGGTATCGAAAAGGCGGCAAAATTTATTGCTGCTGAATTCGAGAAAGTGGGTTTGCAGAAGACGAATGGCTCCTATTTGCAGACTTTCCCCATGTTTAAAGCAGAACTGAATGCCGTTTCAGTTACACTTGATGACCAATTAGTAGATGCAAAAAAGGTCGCCCTTATTTCTAAAGAATCATCCATTGAACTAGACGAGAGATCGGGTTTCGAAGTGGTGAGCATTAAGGAAGGGGATAATTTTGGCCAAAATGCCTACCGCGTTATGACCGCGAAGAAACCAACGATTGCCTTTTTGCATGAGAGCTTTGCAAAATACATCCCGCGCCTTTCGGGCAGAGGTCCACTGAGTGAAAATCAAACCACGCTTATTTTCGTGGTTGCGAATTCCGTTCCAGCGAAGTTTAAAGTGAGTGCTTCTCAGCAAGTAGAGAAATTACAACTATCTAACGTGGTGGGCATCCTTCCTGGTAAAAGCCGGCCAAAGGAATACGTGATTTTCTCTGGCCATTATGACCATTTAGGCATAGGCAAACCAGTACAAGGGGACTCTATCTACAACGGCGCGAATGACGATGCTGCAGGAACTACGGCAGTAATGATGCTCGCTAAGTACTACGCTAAAAAACGTGACAATGAACGCACTTTGATCTTCGCCGCTTTCACGGCAGAAGAAAGTGGGGGACACGGCAGCGTCTATTTCTCGAAGCAATTTAATCCGGATCAAGTTATGGCGATGTTTAATTTGGAGATGATTGGTACAGAAAGTAAATGGGGGAAAAGCAGTGCTTATATCACGGGATACGAAAAGTCTTCGATGGGTGAAATTCTGAAGAAAAATTTAGTAGGATCCCCATTTACGTTTTATCCTGATCCTTACCCAGACCAAAAATTGTTCTACCGCTCTGACAACGCCACGCTAGCAGAACTAGGCGTTCCGGCGCATACGATTTCCACGTCGAAAATGGACAGTGAACCTAATTACCATAAGCCGAGTGATGAGGTACAGACGTTAGACTTAGACAATATGACCGAGATTATAAAGGCTATCGCGAAGAGCGCGACAAGTATTATTTCTGGACAAGATACGCCTAGCCGCGTAGATACAACCAAGCTTGATTAAGACTTTTGGCAATAATAACTGCGGCACAAAATCCTAGGCAAAAGAATTTAAGGCCAGCTAACAGGGCTGTAGCTTGTAAAGAAATAGAGGAATAATGGCCCGCGAGCGATAACATCATTAAACTATTTTCAGCCAGGTCGAATAGGGCTGCAAGCGAGGCCAAGACAACCGTAAAGTTGGCGGCTCTTAAAAGCCTAAGTGAAGCGACAAAGAAGAACGTGTATGAAGGAATATAAATAAAGTCAAGGAGTATATTTGTCCATACATCATTCGATTTCCAGGACATAAGCAACAGTTGTAAGCTTTCACTATTTCGTGCAAATTCTAGTCCTAAGATCCCGCCAGGAGCGGCAACATTTTTTAAGCTGGCCCCTTGCCACTGCATCATGGCTGTAGTTAGAACAAAACCAACCAGGCTAAAAATCCATTTCTTTTTCATAGTTGTAAAAAAAGCCGCCCCCGTAAAGGAGCGGCTTTTTAGTTTAAACCTGATTACTTGTTCAAGTTCGGGTTGTTTTGAACTTCTTCGATAGGAATCTTGAAAGTTAAACGTGTATCGTTGTGAGGAATAGGTGTACCTACAAACTTCAAGTGGTTTGATCCACGGTTTGTAATTCCCTTATTACGCTTCAATGATAAGTAAGACTTTCCTTCACCCCAAAGCTCAATACGAGTCTGCAAATAAATCTCATCTAATAACGCTTTTCCAGTTAATGCATCGATGTAAGACGCATCAGGAACACGTAGTGCCATAATTGCTTTTAAAGACTTTCTTGCACCTGCTTCGTCACCTGTTTTCGCACAAGCTTCAGCATTTAACAAGTACATCTCTTCTACACGCATGTAGATGTAATCCGCGTCGATTGTTCTCTGACCACCGATTACACGATTAGGGTGATAGAATTTACCAGTTGGAGCTAATTTTCTAGCCACCTCGAATTGGCCTTTTCTCACGTCACTAGCTGGAATTAGGTCATAAAGACCTTTGTCTATACCTTTAATGTCTCCAGCCCAGGCATAGGAGTAGGTAAATACGTCCATTTGGCCCCACCAAGAGATCAAGTTTAGTTTTGAGTCAGTCGTGATATCAACACCCCACATCCATTGGCTAGTGGATAAGTTGTTAAATCCTCCAGTCACTTCAGCAGCTGTCATGATTTTGAAACCACCGTTTGCAATGACATCAGCCGTAACCGTTTTCATTGCTGCGTTGTTACCCATCGCACCATGAACATACGCTAACATACCTTTCGCTACAGCAGCGTTTACTTCCGATTTATTAGCGCGATTAAAGTCAGCTAATAAAGTTTGTGCATCTGTTAAATCTTTTACCATTAACGCGTAGACATCCGCAGCTGTGCTCTTAGGCAAGTTTGGATCTTTCGTGTTTGTATACAATGGTAAAATCTTCTCAGAAGGGTTGTATTCGTTTTGGAAATACTGCGCTAAGTAGAAATAAGAGAAAGCACGCATTGCTTTAGCCTGACCCATGTACCAACGACCTGCTGCTGTTGCAGGGATTGCATCACTTCCACCTAAACCGTCGATTACGGTGTTTGCAGCAAAGATAAGGCGGTAGTAGAAACGCCATACTTGGTAGTTATCTTGGAAAGTATAATCTACCGTTGTTTGGAATTCTGTGATCGTTCTGAACCAGCCATAGATAACTGAAGTTAAGGCCATATCACCTGATAATAAGTCCCCATACATATCGTAAGACTTATGACCGAAGTCATCGTGTCCCGTAGTACCGCCCGTTCCCGCGCCATACATCGTTGCATAAATACCTGCTACGTTCGCAGATTGTAAACTAGGATTTAAAGCAGACGCTTCTGCGATTTGATTCGCTGAAATCAATTCGGTCGGTTCTGTCTGTAAAAATTCTTCTTTACAACTAACTGTTCCCATTAGGACAGCCGCAAATAAAAATTTATATACTGTTTTCATCTTTCTATTTCGTTTAAAAAATTAAAACTTAACGCGTAAACCAGCTGTCAATGTAGACAATGGTGAATAACGGTATTGATCAGAACTTCCAGTTTCTGCCGAGCTAGGGTTAAAACCATTTCTAGCAGAAGCTAAGAACAAGTTATCTCCAGACACCCAGATGTAAACACCTGAAATAGGGCTGTTTGTGAAGAATTTGCTAGGGACTTTATATCCAATCTGAATATTATTCAACGTTAAGAAATCTGATTTCGTAATGAAACGTGTCGATGCTGAGTTTACGTTCGCATCTTGACCTGCAGATAAACGAGGTACATCAGTCGCCTGACCTTTTGCTGTCCAACGAGCTAAGATATCTGTATGGTAGTTGTTACCACCTGCAGCACCACCTGAGTTCATTAAGTTAGCATAAGCTCCATCATACGCATAGCCACCTAAGCTGTAAAGGAATTGTGCACTGATGTCAAAATTTCCTAATCCACCATTTAATGTGAACGCTCCTCTTACTTTAGGGAATGGGGACTTGTTAATGAACTTAGTCGTACCATCTGCGTACGTAGCTGTACGAGAAACTTTTACATTTTTCAAGGTTTCTGCCGTTGCAGTTGCCTCAAAATCAGCCATTGACTTGATGTTTTCTGCGGTTTGACGAATACCATCTGCATTTGAATCTACCCAATATACGTTCCACTCAGAAACCCCTGTCTCAGGGTTAACTCCTGCGAATTCACGAGTGTAGAAATCGAAGATGGAGTGACCTACTGCTCTACCGTAGATACCATCGATATCGATGATTTTCTCCTTACCCGTTGCTGGGTCGATTGGTAAGCGTAACATGCGGTTTTCGATCATCTCACCGTTGATAGTGAAGTCTAAATAGTTCTTCTTAGACTGTAACAAGTGCGCTGTGATATCAAATTCAAGACCTGTGTTACGTAAGGCACCATCGTTCACACGAAGTGATGCATAACCTACTGAAGGTCCTACACGGCGATCAAAAATCAAGTTATCAGTTGTCTTCGTGTAGTAATCGATAGCTACGTCTACATATTTGCCTAATTTGAATTCAGCACCTACCTGCATTTGCTTCGAAATCTCCCACGTTAAATCTGGGTTACCTTTAGACACGAAAGATAAAGAGATGTTTGAGTTCAAGTTTTGTACTTGGAATAAGTCATATCCAGGATAAAGACCGATACCACCTTGCTCTCCAATTAGACCATAAGAAGCTTTTAACTTCAAATCTTTAATCAATGGAATATTTTCCATGAACGCTTCTTTAGATACTAACCATGCAGCACCCACTGAACCGAAATCACCCCATTTGTTTTTCAAGAAACGAGACGATCCATCACGTCTTACCGTAGCAGACAAGAAGTATTTTCCGTCATAATCATAGCTCAATTGACCAAAATACGATTCTAATGAATAGTTATTCGTATACGATCCTGGAGGGTTAGAGATAACCGCGTTGTTGAACTCAACTCCGTCCGGCATAACTAACTTGTACATCGAAGCCCACATGAACTTCGTTTCCGTTGCATAACTTTCGTGTGCGACGAATGCCTCTACATTGTGTAGGTCAAACGACTTCTTGTAACGTAATAAGTTTAACAAGTTGTAGTTTAAGTTTTCTGTCTTCTGCTTGTAGATATAACCCCCTTGACCTGCGTTAGGACCGTAGAAAGGGTTGTTTTGGTTATCCAAAGAAGCATTTGAATACTGTAAACCTAATTTGTTTTCTAATGACAAACCTGGAGTAATTTGAATATTCAATGAAGTAGATGCATTCACATCATGAGACTTCGTGTTGCGGATACCTAATTTAGCATCAGCAATCGAGTTTGTTAAAGCACCGAAACCACGACCCACACCGTAATCGTATTGGTATCCATTGTAGTATGGATCACGTACGTATTGAGATGTTGTGTTATCGTGTAAGAATAATGGATAGATCGGTGGCAAGTTATCTACAAACCAGAATACGGAACCTGAGTCAGATGTTTGACCTGGGTTGTTTGTCACACCATACGAGTAACCAATGTTAGTCGTAGAGCTTAACCAAGACTTAGGGTTGTGTGTCAAGTTCAAACGAGTAGAATAACGCTTGTAATCTGTGTTTACAGAGTAACCTACATCTTCTAATGCGCCATATGAAGCGAAATAACGTGTTTTGCTATTTCCTCCAGAGATTTTCAAGTTTGCTTCGTTACGGTTTGAGTTTTGGAAAGCAAAATCAGCCCAATTTTCTGGGTTGTAACGACGTGGTGTACCCGGAACTACTTGTCTTGTGGTAGGATCAATTAGTTGAGCCGCAGGAACAGTCCACATGTTGTAGTTAGGCATGTTTGCAAACAAGTTTGTGTTCGCGTAAGCAGTCGGGTTAGCATTGGCTAAAGCAACACCTCTGTTATACCAACCTTCCCAAGTCAAGCCAATGTATTGTTCTGGGTTACGGATGGTACTGTAACGAGGCAATAAGCTCATGTTTTGACCAGACTTTAATTCTAGTTCAATCACTGCATCACCTGTTTTGCTACCTTTCTTTGTGTTGATTACAACCACACCATTCGCACCACGAGAACCGTAGATTGCTGTTGCAGCCGCATCTTTCAAGATCGTTGTGTTTTCGATATCACCTGGGTTAATCGAGTTAATGTTTCCTTCAAAAGGCACACCATCTAATACATAAAGTGGGCCACGGCTACCGTTAACAGTACCGATACCACGGATACGAATAGCCGCTGAAGTACCTGGTTGACCAGAAGAGTTGATGACAGTCACACCGGCTGCTTCACCCGCTAATCCCTTAGAGATGTTAGAGAAGTTTTTACGCTCGATGTTTTTTGCATCTACGACTTTCGCCGTACCTGTAAAGGATTGTTTTGTAGACGTGCTGTAAGACGTCACAATAACTTCATCTAACGTATTGTCAGATGTCAAGGACACTTGAACTGATGAAGTGGCACTTGTTACAGCTACAGTTGATTTGTTGTAACCAACGAAGCTGAATGTTAACGTTTGGCCATCCGCGGCCGCGATCGAGAACTTACCAGACTTGTCTGTGTTTGTTCCCGTTTTTGTTCCATTTACGATAACAGTTGCGCCCACTAATGGTTGGCCGTTCTCATCTGCTACCGTACCTGTTACAGTTTTCGTTGCTTTCTGGGCGAACGATACCTGCATCATGAACACTAATATTAGTGTCAAAAGGCTAGTAATTTTTGTTTTCATAAGTGATGAATTTTGCAAAAATTGGGTTAAAAAATGATAGAATTAATTTGGGTTTTAAACTGAAAGCCAAACGTTTATTTGGTTTTCAAACCGAAAAATCGCACAGAATGTTTAAAAATCAAAGAAATCCCCAAACTATTTGATTTCGTCCACGTCGTCTAAAACATAACAATGGCTATGTTTTCTCATCCCTATTTTAGGATAATAGCCCTCGGCGGCAGGGGCTGCTAACAGGATAACTTTAGCTCTTGGAATGAATTTTTTTACCTCTATAATCAGTTGCCTTCCTATACCTTGGTGCTGGTAGTCCATATCAACTGCCAGATCTGACAGGTAGCTTGTGTAGACAAAATCAGTCATTACACGCGCTAGACCCACTAATTTGTCGTCATCGTATGCTCCCACATAGACATTCCCATGGTCGAACATCGTTTGCATCGCCGCTAAGTCTTGTAGTGGACGTCGCAAGCCCAAGGTTGATTTTTCTAAGATCTCGACGAAATCTTGAACGCTAATTTTAGGCTGTGGGATATAGCGGATAGTCATCTTAAAATATTTTTTGAGTTTCTCGAATTATTCACAAAAAAAAGTCATTTTTACACAAAACCTATACTAATATGAAAATTAAACACCTTGTTACCGTATGCCTTTTGGCATTACCTGCTTTCCTACAAGCGCAAAAATTATACACCTACCCTCTAGGTGTTCAAGCCTATACTTTCCGAAATCAATTTCCTAAAGATGTAGCGAAGACACTTGACTTGATTAAATCGATGGGTATCACCGAAATTGAAGGGGGTGCTCAAAAGGGACAGACCGCAGCAGAGTTCAAGCAAATGTGTGCCGATCGCGGGATCAGCGTTCCGTCTACTGGCGTGGGTTATGAGCAATTAGAGAATCCAGCGGAGGCCATTGCGAATGCCAAAACCCTGGGCGCAAAATTCGTGATGTGTGCTTGGATTCCGCACAAAGTACGTGGTGGATTTACCCTTGAGGAAGCAGAAAAGGCAGTTGCTTTATTCAATAAGGCAGGAAAGCAATTCAAAGAAAACGGATTGACACTTTGTTATCACGACCACGGTTATGAATTCCAGCCATTTGGCAAAGATGAGACACTATTAGATTACATTATCCAAAATACGAATCCGGAATACGTTTCTTTCGAAATGGACGTATTATGGACTATGCATGGCGGTGGCGCTGCGATGCCAGAGAAATTATTGAAGAAATACCCAACACGATTCAAACTAATGCACGTGAAAGATCTACGCAAAGGCGTGGCAGGCGATTTAACCGGTGGCACTCCAGCGGAAAACGATGTGCCGGTGGGAACGGGTCAAGGAAATTGGAAGGCGATCATCAAGTTAGCCAAGAAGAATGGCATCGAGCATTGCTTCATTGAGGATGAAAGTAATCAAGAGGAGCAATTCGTTCCGATTAGTATTAAGTACTTAAAGAGTCTTTAAAACGTAATGTTATAAGCTAAATAAGGAATCGCTCCATCTTCAATGCTGGTAGGAACTAAAAAACCCACATCGAAGGCGGAGCGTTCTAATGTGATTCTTACTCCTCCGGACAATATCCCGTTATAGGCTGTCGAAGAATTTAGGAATTGACCATTCGCGTCATAATTAACGGTCTTATTCGAGAAAAACCAATTCTCCGTTATTAACATGACTTTAGTTGAAATGCGTTTCATTCCAGACAAAGTGAACATCGGATTGTTGGCAAATTTCCAATGATAATCATCTCTACCAAATCCGGTATTCTCATTATAGGCGCCTAATCCTGTATTTAGGGTTAAATTGCTTTCTTTTGTTCCGTAGGTGACCGATCCATAAACGGTTCCCACTCCAAAATTCAAACCTCCGATCAGAGAAGTCGCAAATAAAATCCCTCCACCCACATGGACTTTGTCTGCTACCTGGTACCCTATTTTAGGGGTAATGAAAAGCGCGAAAGGGACGACTAATCCTCCCCCTATGGAGAAGTGATCTGTTAATCCTGCCTGGAAAGAATTGACTAGAAAAAGGGCATTTTGGTAATATTTGTCTCCTTTTTTTAAAGGAATAGCAGATGGGGCAAAGAAATAACGAGTGGAGTGCGTGTTTTGCCCTTTCCCCTCCTTTGAAATCATGTTAATTGACTTGATGGCAGACCAGGCTAGGGTAACTTTGCCTATATCCTTGGTAGCGACAGTCACCTCTGCCTCTGATTTATGGATTAACTGCCCTGATACACTTTTTCCATTTTTCAGTTCGACGGAGACATAAGTCGAATCTTGTGCTATGGTAGCAGTCGATAGTAGAAGGAGTAAAAAAAAGAGGAGCTGTTTCATTCTGCTGCTGTTTGTATTAACGTTTTCGTAAACACTTCGATGGGTTCTGCCCCAGAAATGCCGTATTTTCTGTCAAAAACGAAGAAGGGAACACCTCGAACACCTAGATTTTCTCCCTCTTGTATATCTTGTTTCACGCGGTATGCGTAATTTTCGTCTTGTAAGGCTTCGAGAATTCCCTCCCGCTTTAACCCAACATCTTCTCCACATGCTACCAATACATCATCCAGTGCAAGGTTCTTGCCCTCCATAAAATAGGCTTGAAATAAGCGTTCTTCGATGGCATCACCTTTGCCATGGTCTTTCGCGAATTGAATAAGGTGGTGGGATTTGAGGGAATTAGCGACTTTAGCCTGATCAAAATCATAGTGCAGACCCACAGCTTCTGCCATGTCTGAAACGCGGTCGTGCATCAACTTCACTTGTTCTAAGGAGATGCCTTTTCTGGCAGCTAAATAATCGTACACATTGGTCTCTTCGCCCAGGTCCATCGGAATGGTAGGATCTAATTGGAAACTCTTCCACTCAATCTCCACTTTGTCCTTGCCCGGAAATGTTTCTAGTGCCTTTTCCAAATGCCTTTTGCCAATGTAGCAAAACGGACACATGATATCACTCCAAATCTCGATTTTCATTATTTCACCGATTATATCTACAAATCTCCATGCTTTATCGCAAAAATCATTCCTTAAAACAGTTTATTTTTCAATATTGTGGTCTAAATAAAAACCCTATGATCCATTCAATCGCTCTAAGTCTACTTGGTTTAACGCCTAGCGCGTCCTCCGCTAACGGTTTATTAACCGCTCATTTTGAAAATGTATTAGGCACTTCATTAGACCTCAAGATTATCGCTTCTTCTGAAGCCGCGGCTAACATCGCAGAATCCAAGGTATTAGCGGAGATTAATCGCTTAAATGAACTTTTGTCTTCGATGTCCTCCTCGGAGTTTACATCCTGGAGCGAAACGCGCGGAGAATCCATCGAAATTTCTGCAGAATTACGCGAGGTGTTACAGCATTTCGAAGAATGGAATGTAAAAACGAACGGAGCCTTGAATCCGGCCTCGGAGCATATTGCCAAAATGTGGGCATCTGAAATTCCTTCTGCGTCAGACTTAGCACTGGCGGTGAAGGAAGTAAATCAGCCGCATTGGTCGCTAGACGAAAATGGGGCTACGCGTTTAACTGAAACTGAATTGAAATTACACAGCTTCACGAAGTCCTATGTGATGGAGAAAGCCACGAACGAGGCGATGAAAGAAGAAGGAGTCGCTGCTGTGGTCGTGAATATTGGGGGTGATTTTGTGGTGAAAGGGGATTGGACGGAGAAAATAGGGGTTTCTGATCCGAGAAATCCGGGGGAGAACGCGGAGGTTTTGGGCTATATACAAGTAAACAATAAGGCGGTGGCGACTTCTGGCGATTACCGCAGAGGTTCCGATATCGATGGCATACATTATTCGCACATTATGGATCCGCGGACGGCGGAACCGGCATCGGAAGTGATTTCGGCAACGGTGGCGCACAAAGATGCGGTGACGGCAGGGGCTTTAGCAACGGCATTTAATGTATTAGGCGTGGCGGCTTCGATTGATTTAGCGGTGCAGTATCCAGAGGCATCTTATTTAATCGTGGATAAAGACGGGGCGGAGTACAGAAGTGATAACTGGCCAGCAACTTCCACGGAGAAGTCTGCAATCAGTTTAGTGAATGTCAAAGAGAAATTGTGGACTGCTGGCCAGACATTAGACATCAATTTCGAATTAGCCCGATTCGAGGGTCGCGCGCGTCGCCCGTTTGTGGCGGTTTGGATTGAAGATGAGAACCACAAGCCGGTGAAAAGAATAGCTGTTTGGTATAACAAGCCACGTTGGTTGCCAGATTTGCGTTCATGGTTCGCTGCGAAACGAGAAGTGGAATTCGATGCGGCCTCGGTGACGGGTGCAACACGTGCCCCTGGGCAATATACTTTAGTGTGGGATGGCAAGAATGATGCGGGGGAATATGTACCTTTGGGAAAATATACCGTGTTCATTGAGGCGGCTCGCGAGCACGGAACGTATCAGTTGATAAAGCAAGAAATGAAGTTTAACGGGAAATCTGCTAGCCAAACATTGCCAGGTGGCGAGGAGATGACAGCGGCATCTTTGGTCTATAAAGCAAAGTAAATGAGAGATTTAGCGACGTGGTCGAGGTGGCTGCACATCTATTTGTCGATGTTTAGCTTCATTATTGTATTGTTCTTTTCAGTGACGGGTTTGACCCTGAATCACGTGGATTGGTTTCCAGAAAGTACGGTGGTTTCTGAGCTAAAGGGAGGCGTAAACGCTACCTGGGTTTCGGTGGCTGATACTGCCAAAATCCCTAAACTCGAAATCGTAGAGCAATTGCGTGCGAACCATAGTATCAAAGGCCAATTGAACGATTTTAGAATCGACGACGAAGAAATTTCGATTTCTTTTCAAGGGCCTGGTTATACCGCTGATTTCTTTGTGAATCGCGCTGACGGGAAATATGAATTAACGGAAACAAAGATGGGCCTCATCGCCGTGATTAACGACTTGCACAAAGGGCGGGACACCGGAAAATCGTGGTCTTGGGTGATTGATTTCTCTGCCATCTTTATGATTGTTATTTCCTTAACTGGATTAATTTTGTTATTATTTTTAAAGAAAAAACGCACGAACGGTATGCTTTGGTTAGCAATTGGCGGGATCGTTGCTTGGGTATTTTATTATTTTGTATGAAAATCAAAGATCAAAGTTCAAAGATCAAAGTTCAAAGCGCGAAGGGGGGATATTTTTTCTTTTTGCTTTGCTCTTTGCTCTTTGCTAGTGCTACTTACGCGCAAGAAAACCATGCTCCCCTTCCGCCTCTTCCGGTGGAGGCGACTTTTGGCAATAACCGTATTCAGTTTATAGGGGTTATTAATCGACCCGTTTCAGCGGATGGGAAGTTGAGTTATTTTAATCTCAGCACTGGGATGGTAGATTATAATAACACCGCTTCAGAGACGGAATTAGTGATTGTGAATAACCTCACGTATAAACTTTTTGGAAATATTCGAGCGACAGCTGGGGCCGAGTGGCATTATAAATTAGGCTTAGTGCCACAGGTAGGGTTGCAGTTTTTTAAGGCAAATCGAACGTGGTTATTTTTATTGAATCCTAATATAAATTTCCAACCTTCGCGAAACATGTCTACTATAGGCATCGTGGAATTTAAGCCGGCTATTTCGAAGGAACTTTCTTTTTATTCCAAAGCGCAGATTTTACATGTCGCAAGTCTAAGTGAAGGAACTCACGCCCGTAGTGCCTTGATGTTGCGTGCTGGTATAACCAAGGGAAAATTCACCGTAGGTTTAGGAGCTAATTTCGATTATTATGGTCCCATGAAGATGGAGAAAGATAATGTAGGTCTATTCACCCGTTTAGCACTCTAATGAAGAAATTACTTGTCCTTTTTTGTTTTAGTTTATGGGGTTGCAAAACGGTAGAACCGCTAGATGACGCGTCGGCGAATCTGAATCTTTGGAACGAAAAGAAGATTGAGAATTACTCTTTTAGTTTCAAGCGCATCTGTTTTTGTACTGTAGAGTATGTGGGGCCTAATCAAGTCGTAGTGCAAAATGGAAAAGTGGTGACCGTGAATGGAGCCGCTTATAATTCCTCGAATAACCAATACGGAGTGATCCCGACGATTCCAGAATTGCTTTTAACTATCAAATCGCACATTGACAAAAAACCCATCAGACAGACACTCAATTTCAATCCTTCCTATGGTTATCCTACCAACGTATTTTTCGATTTTTCAGAACAAATGGCGGATGATGAGATTGGTTATGAAGTGACCAATTTCAAAATCAATTAAGGACAGATAGAGATAGGCAAGGATTTTTTAGGTGTGGGACTGTAGGCTTTGCACGTAATGCATTCAGCGGTCAGCTGCGAAGAATCTAATTTAAATAAGAATTCATCCCCTTCGTTTAAACTAACAGGCAAAGCGCAGGGATTTGAAAGCGCAAAAGCGTTGGAATACATTTTGCCTGTGTCTGGATTTTTCCACTTCACTTCTAGCCTCGTTGTATCGATAGAACCTTCAACAAGTTCAATCACGTAATTATTACAAATACCTTTTAGAGAAAGACGTCCTTTATAACAATTATCAGGCAAGACCTCTTGGGATTTACAAGCACCTAATAGCAGGCAAAATAGTAGTAGTGGTTTCATACTGCTAAACTAATCATCGCTTTGATAACTTGTTCAGCGGGCTCGTTAATTTTTGTAAAAATACCAGGAACCTGATTTTTTGAGAAGCGATGAGAGATAAATAGGTCTGCCTGAATCATCTGATTGCGGAATAAATTCAAAATATATTCAAAGTCTTCTAGCGTCGCGTTTCGGCTACTCATCAGCGTCGCTTCGCGTTTGTGGAATTCTGGATGTGAAAAGGAGATCGCTTGTTTTTGCAATCCGATTAATACGTATTTTCCTCCGTGAGCCATTTTTACGAACCCTGATTCTATGGCCAGCAGATTTCCGGTGGCATCGATGACCGTGCTGTAGGACGTAGAGGAGGCTTCCGAAACCCCTAAATTCTCGAGACAAAATTGTAGACGTGAAGTATTAGGTTCCGCCACTTCGACTAAAGCACCTTGAATTTTAGCCAATAAAATCGTAAAAAGACCGATGGGTCCGGCGCCCATCACGAGGACTTTTTCGCCTGCTTTCAGATCCGCGCGACGAAGTCCGTGAGCAGCGATGGAAAGCGGTTCGACTAGGGCTAGTTCGTCAGCTGTAAGGCCATTGCCTGGTAAAATGTAGCGATCTTCCACCACGATATATTCACGCATTCCGCCGTCCGTATGTACCCCAAAAACTTGGATATTTTCACAGCAATTCGGTTTCCCTGCTGTGCATGCGCCGCAGGTAGCACAATTAAAATAGGGGATAATCGTCGCTAATTCTCCGGCTTTGAAAGTATCCGATTCCACGATTTCTACCGCCAGCTCATGGCCTAAAATTCGGGGATAGGAAAAGAAGGGTTGATTGCCAGCGAAGGCGTGAATATCTGTTCCGCAGATGCCTATGTTGCGGACGCGAAGCAGGGAAGATCCGAGCGTGCGCTGAGGCATTTCTGCTTCTTGAAGGCTCAGTGTTCCGGGCTGATGACATATCCATTGTTGCATAGGGTTGAAATTAACCATTTTTATTAAATTAGGCTTGATAAAATCTAAACCTTATGAAAATCAAGTTATTAATTCTGGCATTTTGCCTTTTCGCCGGCAAGGCATTTGCTCAAAAAACCTACCAAAACAACTGGGAATCCATCGACAGCCGCCCTGTGCCGGCCTGGTTCGAAGATGCAAAATTTGGCATCTTTATTCACTGGGGGTTGTATTCTGTGCCGGCTTATAGTCCTACCGCAAGAGATAAGGTGGGGGTGTATGATCGCTATGCGGAATGGTATTGGCGCCGTTGGCAAGAGCCGAACAAGACCCAACATTTCTTTACGGATTTTCACAACAAGGCTTTTGGGCCTAATGTGAAATACCAAGACTTCACAAATCAATTTAAAGCCGAGCTTTTTCAACCGGATGAGTGGGCGAAAATGTTCGAAAATGCGGGGGCAAAATATGTCGTGTTGACCTCGAAACACCACGAAGGAT
>DLPD01000010.1:4929-5379 GCA_002479785.1 Cytophagaceae bacterium UBA7467 | reverse complement strand
AGCACAGCTAGATGAATTGAAGATTAAGACGACGGTTTAGTCGATTAGATAGGAAAAAGAGGGGCCGCGCAGCGGCCCCTCTTTTTTTTGTTAAAAATCATAATGGAAGACAGGGCTCGTCCATTCTCCTGCGTTGATATTCAACACCTCCTTGATTTCACCATGGTGAATATCAAAAACCCAGCCATGTAGGTGGGGGAATTTGCGTTTCTCCCAGGCTTTCTGGACGATGGTTGTTTTAGCCAAATTCTGAATCTGCTCCGCCACATTCAATTCGACGAGACGATTGAAACGGGAAGTTTCGTCCGCAATTTCATGTAAGTCCGTATAGTGTTTCTCATATACCTCTTTGATGTTACGTAGCCACTTATTGATTAGTCCAAAATCATGGTTTGTCATTGCCGCTTTCACCCCACCACAGTTGTAGTGGCCGCATACGATGATGTGCTT
>DLPD01000010.1:4020-4876 GCA_002479785.1 Cytophagaceae bacterium UBA7467 | reverse complement strand
ACCTCTAAAACTTCTACGGCGTATTGCAAAACGGACAATAGGTTGATGTCTGTATGCACCACCATATTGGCTACATTGCGGTGAACGAAAATGTCGCCTGGGTCCGCGTGCGTGATTTCTTCTGCTGGAACTCGGCTATCTGCACATCCAATCCAAAGGAACAAGGGGTTTTGGTCTTTCGATAGATTATCGAAATAGGTAGGATCTAGTTCTAGCCTTTCGCTAGCCCAAGCCTTATTACTTAAAAGTAATTTTTTATATTCTTTCATGTTTATTTCTTTTTAAGGTCGACTTCAATACCGCGTTCATGTGCAGTGCTGACAAATTCCTGAATTAATAAGTGGATGTCATGGTCCATAAAATGCACTTTAGTGGTATCAATAAATACTTCTGCCCCTTCTGGTATTTTGCGTAAGGCTTCTTTTAATTGCATTTTATGCAAGAAGGTTACATCTTTTTGAAATTTAATTAAAATCTCATTCCCATTTTTGAATACGGTAAATACGGAGGAATAATTCGTAATGACCACAAAGATTAATCCCACTAAAGTTCCCACAAAAATTCCCCAAAGCAAATCGACTCCCACCACCACGGCTACCGTCACTAAAAAGGGGACCCATTGCTTCCAGCCCTCGGCAAATATTTTTTTGAACTCTTTCGGGTGAGCTAATTTGTATCCGGTGTATAATAAAATACTCGCTAAACACGCTAACGGAATCTTGTTCAAATAAAGGGGTAAAAGCACTACGGCTACGATTAATAAGACGCCATGGAAAAATCCTGACATCCGACTTTTTCCTCCCGCATAGATATTCGTAGAGGAACGCACAATCACGGACGTAATGGGTAAACCACC
>DLPD01000010.1:2717-3930 GCA_002479785.1 Cytophagaceae bacterium UBA7467 | reverse complement strand
AGTTCACGATCAGGAGAAGAAATTCTCTTTAGTGGGTCTAAGGAGTCGGTAGCTTCTAACGATAAGAGCGATTCTAAGGTAGCGACGATGGCCAGGGTCAAGGCAATCGAATAGACCTTCGGATGGCTTAGGAAACTCCAATCAGGTGTTGTTAAGCCGGCAAATAGTTCACTACTAGACGCAAACAGTGGTAGGTTAACCATGTGATCTTTAGAGTCACCTAAGAACCATGCTGGATTCCAAATGGCTAATCCTTCATTCATTCCTACTCCTACTAAAACCACAAATAAAGAGGCGGGTAGTGCATTCATCCAGGAGAATTTCTGTCCTAGTTTTGTCCACGAAAACAAGATAACAAGCCCTGCGACGGAGATAACTAAGGCTCCCATTTTGATCGAAGACAGTGATAGTAAGATCTCTGAAAAGGTATTTTCGCCATCTTTTTGGTCAAACTCAAACTCTCCAATAAAGTCCAAATCATCTCCAATCGCATGCGGTATTTGCTTTAAAATGATGACTATTCCGATCGCTACTAGCATTCCGCGTATGACCGATGAGGGGAAAAATCCGCCAATTTTCCCCCATTTTAATAAGCCTAATGTGACCTGAATTAAGCCTGCTATAATAACAGCTACTAAAAACCCAGGGAATGACCCTAAGTCTGCTATTGCAGTAGCTACAATAATCGTTAAACCGGCAGCTGGCCCACTAACTGAAAGTTCAGAGCCGGATAGTAAGGATACTAATGTTCCTCCTACGATACCTGCAATAAGGCCAGCTAAAAGTGGAGCACCTGAGGCTAGTGCAATTCCCAAGCAAAGGGGTAAAGCGACTAAAAAGACCGCGATTCCTGATTTCCAATCCCCTTTGATAAAGGATTGAATGTATTCTGACTGTTTCATAAGGTTGTTTAATTAATGATGTATAAATGGGTATTAAACAACGAAGTCAGGCGGGGTTAAAGGGTTATTTTGAAATCCTGCAGAAAGCAAAATGTGTAATTCTGTACCTATTTTTAAGGACAGGCTGCATGTAAATACATAGCTGGGTAGTGGTCGAACGATTCCACTTTCCTCTGAACCGTCCTCATCCTCTGAATCATCATCAGAGTCCATGGGCGGTATTTGCAAAGGCTTATGGTGAGAAATGGGCTCTTTGGTCTGAAAAATAACCTTCGACTGTTGGTCTCTTTCCTGAATCAACAAAGGCTCTG
>DLPD01000010.1:2535-2667 GCA_002479785.1 Cytophagaceae bacterium UBA7467 | reverse complement strand
TGGGTCGAATTTATCTTTCCCAAATCGCCACTCTTTCTTCAAGCGACCACCACTTCCAAACTCGTGGTATTCTCTCCAACGACCCACTTTTACACTGTCGTCTAGTCGACCATCCTCTTTCAAACTACCGCT
>DLPD01000010.1:1837-2438 GCA_002479785.1 Cytophagaceae bacterium UBA7467 | reverse complement strand
TTGATTTTCTTTTTCGCCGCATCATAATACACGATATGCGATCCAGCAGTGTATCCTTTCTCGTAATATATTTTATTCTCAAGCTCATTATCCGGGCCATAACTTTCCCAGCGTCCATCTTTTACCCCCATGTAGTAGAAGCCCTCTTCGATGAGTCTTTGGTTGACATATTTTTTAAAGGGGCCGTGGCAGATTTGCGCATTTTTTGCGTCTTTCGTGGGGATGGAAACAACACGAGATTGCGAGGGGTCAAAGATAAAAATCTCCGAGGCATAGGGGCTTAGTGCTTCGTCTTCCACGTATTTAACCACGTTTACCTCCTCCACAGTCATCCTGACCCCACTACCGTAATTTCCCAGTTTGCGTTCGGTCTTTGTACCCGCATATTCGTCGCGCGGCTGGAGTTTTTTCTTCGCAGTTTTGACTATTTTTTTGCCTAAATCCTTAACGCCCAAACTCTCAATAAAAGCCTTGCTATCTTCTTTGAATTTCTTTGCCTCGGCCGCTTTGCTTTCAATCCCGGTAGAGAGACGCCCGTTTAATAAACCCTTTTCGTGAACGGAGGTGTCTATGAGCGGTTTATTTACGGTAATAGCCTTAT
>DLPD01000010.1:1589-1726 GCA_002479785.1 Cytophagaceae bacterium UBA7467 | reverse complement strand
TGACCTAAAAATATTTCCCAAAACTACGAATTAAACTTATTACCTGAAGGACTTTGTGTATTTTTGCATGGATTTTTGAGGCCTTATTTGAATCATTCATTGGAAAAACAAGCAAAAATATATGTAGCAGGTCACCG
>DLPD01000010.1:1178-1538 GCA_002479785.1 Cytophagaceae bacterium UBA7467 | reverse complement strand
GCAGGTCACCGTGGAATGGTGGGATCTGCCATCGTGCGTAAATTACAAAAAGAAGGGTACACGAATTTAGTGCTGAAGACATCAGCAGAATTGGATTTACGAGATCAAGTAAAAGTAGCCCAGTTCTTTGCGACAGAAAAACCGGATTACGTCTTTTTAGCAGCAGCTAAAGTGGGTGGAATCGTGGCGAATAATACGTACCGCGCAGATTTCTTGTATGAGAATTTGGCCATCCAAAATAACATCATTCACTCTTCCTTTGTCCATAAAGTTAAGAAATTACAGTTCTTAGGATCCTCTTGTATCTACCCTAAATTAGCTCCTCAGCCGCTGAAGGAGACCTATTTATTGAGTGGTTAT
>DLPD01000010.1:720-1088 GCA_002479785.1 Cytophagaceae bacterium UBA7467 | reverse complement strand
GCTGGCATCAAAATGTGCGAGGCCTACCGCGCACAATATGGCTGCGATTTTATCTCCGTGATGCCTACTAACCTATATGGTCCGAACGATAATTACGACCTAGAAAACTCTCACGTCTTGCCTGCCATGATTCGCAAGTTTCACGAGGCAAAAGAGCGGGGAGATGCTGCCATGACACTTTGGGGAACTGGTTCGCCCATGCGTGAGTTTTTGCACGCAGATGATTTAGCGGAAGCATGTGTCTATTTAATGGAGACCTACAGCGACTCAGAGCTAGTGAATATCGGAACAGGAATTGATGTGACGATTAAAGAACTAGCTGAAACGGTAAAAGAAATAGTGGGCTTCACGGGCAGCATTCAATGGGA
>DLPD01000010.1:0-637 GCA_002479785.1 Cytophagaceae bacterium UBA7467 | reverse complement strand
CTGATGGATGTATCTAAATTGCATTCATTAGGCTGGAAACATAAAATTGAATTGAAAGAAGGAATCGCTTTGGCTTACCAAGACTTCTTAACGAATGTAAGTATTCGCAAATAATGGAGGAGAAGGAGTGGTTTAGTACCTGGTTTGATTCCCCTTATTACCATATCCTATATGCAAAACGGGATGAGACAGAAGCCGCTGATTTTATCGGTTCGCTTCTGCGTAATTTATATCTTTCACCCGGCGCACGGGTTCTAGATGCTGCATGTGGAAAAGGGCGTCATGCGATTACCCTAGAACAATTAGGTTTTTCAGTGGATGCGTTCGATTTATCTCCATCCAATATTGAAGCGGCTCAGGCTTTTGAAACTAAAAATCTTCTTTTCTTCGTACACGATTTGCGAAAACCTTTACCCTTGCAAAACCACTACGATGCAATCTTTAATTTTTTCACGAGTTTCGGCTATTTTGACGATCAACAAGACAACCAAAAAGCCTTCAACACCTTTGCCGGAGGTCTAAAAGAAAACGGATTATTAGTGTTGGATTTCTTCAATCCCACTTATGTCCTAGCTAATTTAGTGCCTACAGAAACAGTGGAACGCGGGGGAATTGCCTTTGAAATCAAGCGCTGGTC
>DLPD01000008.1:49041-91984 GCA_002479785.1 Cytophagaceae bacterium UBA7467 | reverse complement strand
ACGTGTTACGCACCCGTGCGCCACTATGTCCGAAGACACCGTTCGACTTGCATGTATTAGGCCTGCCGCTAGCGTTCATCCTGAGCCAGGATCAAACTCTCCATTGTAAATAATCTTTGGATGTTTGACTGCTCTTATAAATATAAGAAAATTGTCATTATCCTTGTCTTGAATGCTACTATTTCGACACTGTGATTTAAACACAGCATCTCTTCTTTATTTCTATCAACACGTCAAAGAACTCTTGTACCTTAAGTAAATCCCACAAAGCAACCCGCTTCGTCGTGAACTTAATCACCTGATTCACTCTCAGTCTAGCTCTAGAAACCTTCTGTTCCTAGCGATTGGGAGTGCAAAGATGTAGGATTATTTTATATTCTACAAACCTGCACTCTAATTTTTTCATTTTTTTTTGTGGGCGACCTAAATCCTAGACTATTTGAAGGATAAAATATAATTTTTTTGCTTTCCATTTCCGATTAATAGGAATTGACCTTTGATTTTGTCGAAATGGAGGGGTGTGGCTGGGTCGGTAATTTTAATTTTGTTTACACTGATAGCGTTTCCTTGGATAGCTTTTCTCGCCTCGCCTTTAGATGAACAAATTAAATTTTCTGTTCCAACGCTAATTAGGTCGGTGAGGTTTTGGCATTCAGCTAATAAAGGAGCAGAGACTTCATAGACTGGTAATTGTGCAATTAAAGCATCTGAGGCATTACTGAGTAATTCAACGGCATCTTTTGAAAAAAGTAGGGCTGAAGCTTCTATCACTAGAGCACATACATCTGCGCCATGTACACGAGTCGTTACTTCCTCAGCAACCGCCTTTTGTAAAATTCGTAAGTGAGGTGCTTCAGCATGGGCACGCTCCATTTCTTCAATTTGTTGCTTTGTATATAAAGTGAATACGCGGATGAGTCGTGGAACGTCAGCATCAGCTGCATTTAACCAGAATTGGTAAAAGGCGAATGGAGATGTTTTTGTGGCATCTAGCCAAACATTACCTGATTCAGACTTACCAAATTTCGTGCCATCTGCTTTAGTAACTAAGGGAGTGGTTAAAGCGAAGGCAGCACGTTCCGTAGCATCTTCGTCATGACCTTCTTTTCGACGGATAATTTCTGTGCCAGTAGTAATATTTCCCCACTGATCAGAACCACCCATTTGAAGACGCACGTTTTTTGTCTTGTATAAATGATAGAAATCGTATCCCTGTAATAATTGGTAAGAGAACTCGGTGAAAGAAATGCCGGTTTCGAGGCGCTTCTTTACGGAGTCTTTGGACATCATATAATTAACGGTTAAGAATTTACCCGCCTCCCGCAAGAAGCCTAGGAAGCTGAATTCTTTAAACCAATCATAATTATTGACTACTTCTGCCGAATTAGCCCCGTTGTGGAACTCTAAGAATTTCTCCAGTTGTGCTTGAATCCCTACTTGATTTTCACGTAAAGTGTCTTCTGAAAGAAAATCGCGTTCAGCTGATTTGCCTGATGGATCACCGATCATGCCGGTGGCGCCACCTACTAAAGCGATAGGTTTATGGCCTGCTAATTGAAAATGCTTTAATAGCATAATTGCGGCTAAATTTCCAATATGAAGACTAGGTGCAGTAGGGTCAAAACCGATATAAGCTGCCGTCATTTCTTTGGCAAGTTGATCCTCTAAACCTGGAATCATATCGTGTAACATCCCTCTCCAACGTAATTCTTCAATGAAATTTGTCATAAAATATTCTTTTTTGCAAAAGTACTAAATATCCTTCTTTTTAAATAATAGCGACGAATCACCGTAACTTAAGAAGCGGTAATTGTTTGCCAAAGCGGCATCATACACCCGCTTCCAATCATCCCCAATCAAGGCGGAGACTAACACTAAAAGTGTGGATTTAGGCTGGTGGAAATTAGTGATAATGCCGTCACAGAAATGCAAGGTGTAGCCCGGCATAATTAATAATTCAGTCTCAGCCACCCAATAATTTTTCTTCTCCTCCTCTAGAAACTCTAATACGGCATCTAGAGCTTCTTGAATAGAGGGTATATAGGAGCGTTCTTCATAAGCAAAATCTTTAGGCAATACGAGTACACCATTATCCATGGGTCGTTTTTCGATTAACCAAACCCCACTCCAATACAAACTTTCTAGAGCCCGTAAAGAGGTTGTTCCTACCGGTATGTAAGGTCCCTGATGTGCTTTCAAGGTTTCAATTAAGGCAGGTGTAAAGACTATTTGTTCCCGGTGCATGGGGTGTTTGCTGACATCTTCTTCTTTAACAGGTAAAAAGGTGCCTGCACCCACGTGCAAGGTAAGGTAGGCTTTTTGTATGTTGATTTTGTCTAAATCTGCTAAAACTTCCTCTGAAAAGTGTAAACTGGCAGTAGGAGCCGCTACTGCACCTTGTTTTTCTGAAAACAAAGTTTGGTACCGTTCTGCATCTGAAACTTGAGCTTCTCTCTCCATGTAGGGAGGAAGTGGGATTTTCCCAATATCTTCCAAAATCTGAGCGAAACTTTTCTCCGTGTCCCAAGTGATTCTAATGTGATTTTTATCGCGAGAAATCCAGGTGAAAGCTAAATCCCCTTTATAAAGGACATCCCCCTCTTTCCATCTCTTCTTGTTTCCCACTAAACATTCCCAGCAGGTTTCTCCCTTGCTTTCCATTAATTGTTCAGTAGGCACAGAATCTGAAAGAGGATGCAACAAAAAGAGTTCAATGGCCACACCATTCTCCTTAAAGAGCGGTATGCGGGCCGGAATAACTTTGGTATTATTGAATATTAGTAAAGCATTCTCGGGAAGTTGCTGTGCTAATTGTCGGAAAGCTTTGTGTTTAATTACACCATCTTGATAGACTAATAGTTTCGAATCGTGCCGATTAACTAAGGGGAATTGGGCAATTTTTGATTCAGGTAAGGGGTAATCAAAAGCCTGAATGAGAATATTCGGCATTTGAATGCTCATAGCTCTTCTATGAATTTAGGGCTAGCTAATAAACGAACAGGCAAGTAAATAAACCAAACAAGCAAGAATACGATTCCTAGCAAAGGAATGTAGCTGTAATCACTTTGGTAAGTTCTTTCATCATTTAACAGTAATAACGCTCTCATCACAAAGATCAAGTATGTATTAATGAGTGCAGGAAAGAAATGTAGCCAATTTACAAAGGTGTTTTTGATTGTTTCATTTCCTTTGTCTGCGAAGACAGGTAGGACAGTGCCCCATTTTTCTGTGGGAATTTTATCAATGGCCTTAATTAATGACAAAGCTAAAACGTTCAAAACCGTGATGATTCCTGCCACTAGATAGAATACTTCTTCTTTAGGTAAAAAGCCATCACCGCGTCCTGTTTCTCCAAAATGCACCGCCGTAGGATCAGGAAGCCCTCGGTAAATAAATAACAAGGAGATTCCGAATGCCACTAAGGACAAAATTCGCCAAACTCGAGATGCAAAATGGTCTATCGACATAGTTGATTAAAATGTCTGCAAAATTAGTTTTGAAAATCATACCGACCTAATCTTTATTTCTATTATTTTTGTAGATAACCCCAATAAAATGGCAATTTACACGAAGAACGGAGATGGTGGATTTACCCGCTTGGCGGATGGCAAAGGAGTGTCTAAATCCAATGTTCGGATGGATGCGATCGGTGATATCGATGAATTAAATTGCCACATCGGTGCTTTAGTTTGCCACATAGAGGGACCGCTGGCAGAAAAGTTACAATCCATTCAATCGAGTTTATTCGTTTTGGGGGCCCACGTGGCCAGTGATTCCAAAGAGTATTTAGGTAATATGAAACTCATATCCTTGCACGATATCGTGGCTATTGAGGAAATGATTGATGAAATAGAGGGCAAGATTGCGCCTATGCGCTTTTTTATTTTGCCGGGTGGACATCCCACCATCGCCGCTGCCCAAATTACCCGTACCGTTTGCCGTCGAGCTGAACGCAGCTTGATTCGTTGGGTGCAAGAAGAAGAAAAAGAAGATTATGCGACTGCGATCGCCTATTTGAATAGATTATCCGATTACTTATTTATGATGTGCCGTTATTTGCACCATTCATTAGATATCCCTGAGATACCATGGAATTCCGGCAAGTAGAAACAAAAACTTATGCAAATTACCATTCAAAAAACGCCTAAATCTCGTCTAAGCGAGGTTGATTTCGACAATTTGGCTTTTGGCCGAAGCTTTGCTGATCACATGCTTGTCGCTGAATATGCTGATGGAGCTTGGAAATCCGTCCAAATTCAACCTTACGGGCCATTGTCCTATCAGCCAGCCATGATGTCGATTCATTATGGTCAAGCTATCTTTGAAGGAATGAAAGCGTATCGTTCCAAGAAAGGAGAGGTATTAGTTTTTCGGCCTGAGGAGAATATGAAGCGTTTCAATAAGTCTGCGCTTCGTATGTGCATGCCTGAGGTACCTGAAGAGATTTTCTTGGGTGGATTAAAGCAATTGATCCAATTGGATAATGCTTGGGTGCCAGAAAAAGAAGGCTGCTCTTTGTATATCCGTCCATTTATGTTTGCGACAGATGAATACGTGGGAGTTTCTCCTTCAACAACCTATAAGTTTATCATTTTCCTTTGCCCGGTGGGTTCTTATTATTCGAAGCCTTTGCGTGTTCGAGTAGAGACTGAATACATACGTGCCGCAAAAGGTGGGGTAGGTTTTGCGAAGAATGCCGGTAATTACGGTGGTTCACTTTATCCTACGATAGAAGCGAATAAAGCAGGTTACGATCAAATTATTTGGACCGATGCGGCCACTCATCAATATGTGGAAGAAGCGGGTACAATGAACCTAATGTTTATCATCAATGGAGCCTTGGTGACAGCACCTACAGGGGACACGATTTTGGATGGCGTGACACGTAAGTCGGTTATTCAGATTGCTAAAGACTGGGGCGTGGATGTTCAGGAGCGTCTTTTATCCGTGAAGGAACTAGTAGAGGGGATTAGCTCAGGAGCGGTGACTGAAGCGTTTGGTGCAGGAACGGCTGCCGTTATTGCTCCTATCCAGACGATTGGTTTTGATGGAAAGGATTATGAATTACCAGAGCGTAAAGAGACTGATTTTTCAGCAAAAGTTTATAACGAAATCAGCCAGATTCGATTAGGTGAAATCGTTGATACGCGCGGCTGGATTTATAAAATTTAATGAGCAGCTGCAAAGCTGATTTTGATACCCGGATCCTTGGGAGTACTCACATTCTCTAATTGGATTCGGGTATTTTTGTTTTTAGACCAGAGAATGGTTTTGTCTTTTTTCTGAGATGGGCCAAATTTGGCATCTAAATATGCCTTCCAGTGATCAATTAAAGGTTGTACCTCGGCTCCAGTTTCAACAAAGATATCGAATTCAATTGCTTGTAATTTATTCTGTTCATCAGGGATGTAGGTGATATCACTGAAGTTTAAATCTGTATCGTCGAAATAGAGGGTGAACGATTTGCCTTTTTCTGGTTGAGTTTCCGCTAATTCCAGTGTATCCTTTATACTTTCCATATCTTGTCCCCATGTGGCATTTCGAATCACTTGATTAGGGCTTAGGCTTAGTTTTTGAACCCAGTCACCACTATCTTCCCAGGCAGCAGTAATGGCTTCTTGCTGGCCACTTTCCTTATTCTCATTTTGTTTCTCTTGACTACAGGAGATAGCAAAAACGAAAATAGCGAATATAGATATGAATAGCTTATTTAACGGTTTGTTCATGTGATTTTGGCTAGAAAGAAGGAATTTTATTTGTCAAAAATAAATGAATTTCGCCATTGATAATAAAAAATGTTATTTTTGGAAAAATTATGCTTTTAATAGGCTTTTGCCTACAAGATATATAAGATTATTAGTGGTTAGGTATTTTTAAAATGAGCTGGTCTTTGACTGGCTTTTTTTTTGGCTAAAATTCTCTACCAATACTAACCACAAGACCAGATCTGCCACTTCCTACCACGGGCACTCCCAGTTTACAAACAAAATTATAATAGGTCACTAAGTCGAATCCTAATCCCATTCCATAGATCCAGCGATTAGAATAACGACTAGCTGTTAATTCCGGTTTGGGCTGGTACACATAGGCAAAATCAAAGAATGCTGTAGGATAAATGGCGATGGGCATTTGATTAAATTGCTTGTAGGGTATAAATCGGATAGGAATGATTTTACTGAATAACTGGTATTTAAAGGTGTTTTTAGATAGTACATAATTAGTGCCATCGATCACATTTAATTCATAGCCCCTTACGTTATCACTGCCATATCCGAGTGCCTGCAAATTAGCATAGGGTATGTTTTTGTTCTCTTGGGTTATTTTACCTTTCCATTGGGTAGTAACAAAGAAATTTGATCCTAAGTCAAAAAAGTAGGCGATAGATGCTCTTAGGTCCCAATAATTCAATGCGTCTTGGGCTAAAATGCCAAAATAGTTATAAGCAAAGTCTAACTTCCTGCCGCGCAAAGGGTAGGGGGCATAATCTCTAAAATCGTAGGAGTAGGCGTAAGTTAATTGCAAGAAGTTTTGTTCGTTCGACCCCTTGTAATAGTAATTGGGGTTTAACTGCCTTATGGTGTCTGCCACAACGGAATGGCTGTAGCGAATTTCCGCGAAATGGAAATCGTAAAATTTTACTCTCTTCCGAAGGCTTAAAGCACCGCTCCAGCGCTCCCTTAAAACCTTTTCGCTACTCAATGTATTTAAGGTATCGTTGATGGTCCTGAAGGCTAGGTTTTTGTTTGTAGTATAGGAAAGTGAAGCGCCCATCCCAATGGTTTTTTTTCGATCCAAGTAGGGGTTCGAATAGCCAAGCTCAAGTCGTTGTGTAAAGCCTGTTTCTGCTTTAAAGCTTACTTTTTCGTTCCTTCCCATGAAGTTATTATGGATGAGATGGGCACCATAAATCGTGCGTTCCATCGAATGACCTCGAGACCACCAATCATTTAAATTACGATCTGCTAATTGAAAGATGGGATAACCTAATAAATACCACTGCTCTAAGAATTCATAGGTGATGACGATATGTTCAGGCCTATTTTGGTGGTAATCTCCTTTGACCCAAATGAACAAGTTTGTGTTAGTTAATTTGCGTCTGTTAAACTCAAGTCGACTATCAAGTGCGGATACCTGAATAGTATCGCCCGATGAAAAATCCAGCTCCCTAATCAGAATATTCTCACGTGTTTTTTCATTTCCTTTGAAAATGACACTGTCCACTATTACGTACTGAGCTTGAGCTGCTTCTTGAATAAAAAAGCAGGTTAGTGCTAACAGATATAGGCGGTAATTTTTCACCCCGCAAGGTAAAAATTTTAATCCATTAGTTTATAATAATCGTTTCTGGATGAGCATACCAATAGTCAAAGTTAGCTTGGTACTTTTGCTCAATAGAGGGCCTTTTAATCTTCATTGTGGGCGTTAGACACTCGTTTTCGATGGTCCAATCTTCATCTACGATGACCATTTTGCGCAAATGTTCATAATTTTTTAATGTAGGGTTAACTTCATTGAGAAGAGCTTCAAATGCAGTCTTAATTTCAGCTTGCTCCATCGATTTCCCTAGTGCACTTAATACGATAAGCACAATCGGTTGGGGTAAGTTAACTCCTACCACACAAACTTGTTCAACGAAATCGTGGGTGTTTAATTTATTTTCGATGGGTGCTGGGGCGACATAGTGGCCTTTGGCTGTTTTGAAATTATCTTTTACCCGTCCTATGATTGATATAAATCCGTCTGTATCTAATTTGCCTTGATCTCCAGTTTTCAGCCAGCCATCTTCTGTAAATAATTCTTGGCTTAGCCTAGGCTCTTTAAAATACCCAACAGTATTGTAAGGTGCACGCATTTGGATTTCCTGTGTTTCAGGATCGATGCGCGTTTCACAGTCAGGATGGATTCGTCCTACGGTACCTAGTTTTATTTGGTTACGTGGCATTACGGCATTTAAACCCATATTCTCAGTCATTCCATAGGCTTCTTGGATAAAGATTCCTAGTTTTTGGAACCAAATCAACAATTCTGCTGAGATAGGTGCTGCCCCAGTAACGGCTAAAGAAGTTTGGTCCAATCCAAGTCCTTTTTGAATTTTTTTCTGAATTAGTTTATTGACAATAGGGATACCCAAAAGTAGACTTAGCTTCTTTTGGCCTCCTATTTTTTGCAAAATACCCTCCTGAAATTTCGCCCAAATACGGGGCACAGCTAAGAAATGGGTAGGTCTAGCGCGGGCTAAATTCGTAGAAAAGGTATCTAAATTTTCAACAAAATGGATAGTGCCACCTGCTGCCGTTGCTGCAAATTCAACAAAATTTCTTTCTGCAATGTGGCACAAAGGTAAATAGGAGATAAACCGGGTGTTAGGTTGGTCCAATAAAGCGATTTCGCGTGCCATGTTAATTCCCGCCTCGATGCCGCCATAGGTAATCATGACCCCTTTAGGCATTCCAGTGGTGCCTGAGGTATAGACAATCGTGGCGATGTCTTCTGGCTTAGGTTTAGGCAATGACTTAATTTCCTTTGTGTTTTTTAGGATATCAATCCATTGAGTACCTGTTTTTTCTGAGCTCTCCGGAGTGTGAATTAATTGAATGCGCTCTGGAATACCGTCTTTTATTTTCTCCCAATGATCTAATTTCCCCACGATTAAAATTTGGCATTCAGAATGAACTAAAACCTGATGCAATTGCTCTTTAGTCAATGTGGCATAAAACGGAACGGATATTCCACCTGCCGCCGCAATGGCTAAATCTGCCATCATCCAATGGGCTGAGTTTTTAGATAGAATACCTACATTTTTAGATCCTTCAGTTAGCGTATTCTGAATGAATTGGGCAACTTTCTTTACCTCGACGGCAGCTGTAGCATAAGAATAGTCAATGTAGTGGTCTCCAGTAGGTTGTCTTAAATAGAGTTGATTAGGAGTGTGTTGTGCCCAATGAAGAAAATTCTCCAAATTGCTTTGGTAATGGGAGATCATACAGGTGGTTTAGGGTAAATTAGGAGGGAAAAATAAAACTTATTTCCTTTAAATCATAGGATTCTACCGTGAATTCTTTTTCTATTTCTAATAAACCCTGTTCATTTACGCCTATAATTTTACCTTCAAATTTTTCCTTTTCGGTTTCATATAAGGCCCATTGACCACGTCTGAATAATCGTTCATGGTAAATTTCGTCTATCTTCGAAAATTGTCTACTCAGGAAGAGATCATACGATTCTTCAATGCCCTGAGAGATGTACTTGTATATTACTTCTAGTGGAATCTCTTGGCTAAGCTGAAGATAAGAAAGAAGTGAGGTTCCTCTAATGGGGCCAAATTGTTTTTGATTGATATTTAGCCCTATTCCGATGATAGCAAAACTCCATTGTCCTGCTTGAAAATTATTTTCTATAAGGATACCTCCCATTTTGATTCCATCCAAGTATATGTCATTTGGCCATTTAATTTCGAAATTGAAATTTTCGCCTTGGGTGGCACGCGACCAAGTCTCTAATCCAGCTAAAATGCCATTCGCTATGGCCTTACTTAAATAAAATTGTTTCTCCACCAATGGATGCGGTGGCCTTAATAAATAGGAGAGGGTTAGATTTTGATTGGGTTCTGCGCTCCACGTATTTCCTCGCTGTCCTCTACCAGCTGTTTGATGACCCGCAATCCAAGCAAAACCTTCTGGTAAATCGCTATTTAAAGCCTCGGAAAAGGCTAAAGAATTAGTGGATGGACAAATGTCAAGATATTTACTGTTTTTGCCGACGAAGCGGGTATGAGCTTGGTAATTGTTCAATTATTATTTGTAATTTTAGGGTTACAAGAACAAATTTAGATTTTTATTCGTTATTGGTTTCTTGTTACACAAATTAATACAGAAAAAACATTTATGAGTAAAACTCTAAAGAAAGCCGCAAAGCAAGTAGATGCGTCTGAGGAAATCGTGAGCTGGGTGGTAAAAGGTATGCAGGATAAAAAAGCACAAGAAATAACCGTGCTAGATTTGCGTAAAGTCGATAATGCTTTCACCGATTTTTTTGTGATATGTTCAGGTACTTCTGATACTCAAATCGATGCAATCGCTGATTCAGTGGATAAGGAAGTGTGGGAGTCTGGTAAAATTCATGTTCATGCGGTAGAAGGCAAGGCAAATCGGGAGTGGATTTTGATGGATTATTATGATGTCATCGTGCACGTTTTTCTAAAAGAAAAGCGTTCTTTTTTCAAATTAGAGGAGTTATGGGGTGATGCTAAGTTTACTGTCATTCCGGATTAATAATATTTTAGTTTTATAGAACCTTTGCACTGATCATGGTGTTTAATGCCCAACAATAAATTTCAAAATGGCGAAACAAGGGAATAATTTTAAAAATGCGAAGCGCTCTGGCTTACAACCAAGAATGCCTAAAAAACCAGCAGGAGGATTTCAAAGTTGGATGGTAGTAGGGTTAGTTATCGCCGTAATCAGTCTGTTTTTCTTTTCTAAGGAAACAACATTACAGCCGATCACCATCAAGCAGTTTGAGTCTATGTTGATTCAAAAAGAGGTGGAGAAGGTGGTCATTGTGAATGATAAGACGGTTGAGGTAAGCTTAAAGCCTACTTTTATTCCGAAGTATTTCAAGAAAAATACGACGCAGAAATTAGTTCCTGCGGCTCAAGTTCCCCACTTTGAATTTGAGATTAATTCGAAAGAGAGTTTCGAGCGTTTCTTAGAAGATCGCCAAAAAGACTTCCCGCGTAATGAACAAATAATGGCTTCTCCGGAGACGAGAACCGGTCCATTGGACTGGTTAGGTACCTGGGGCTTCTTTATTTTAATGGGTTTAAGTTTCTATTTCTTATTCTTCAGAATGGGGGGAGGAGCTGGCGGTGGTGGCCAAATTTTCAATATTGGTCGTTCACGTGCTACTTTGATCGAAGGGGAGTCTAAAGTGAAGATTACATTCAATGATGTAGCTGGTTTAGACGAGGCTAAAGAAGAAATTCAAGAGATTGTAGAGTTCTTAAAATTCCCTAAAAAATTCACTGATTTAGGGGGTAAAATACCGAAAGGTGCTTTGTTAGTAGGCCCTCCAGGTACAGGTAAAACTTTGCTTGCAAAAGCAGTTGCAGGGGAAGCTGGTGTTCCGTTCTTCTCTTTATCAGGTTCTGATTTTGTGGAGATGTTTGTGGGCGTGGGTGCAGCGCGTGTACGTGATTTATTCAAGCAAGCAAAGGAAAAAGCGCCTTGTATCATCTTTATTGATGAGATTGATGCGGTAGGTCGTTCTCGTGGACGTGGGTCGATGCCAGGGGGAAATGACGAACGCGAAAACACCTTGAACTCCCTATTAGTGGAGATGGATGGTTTTGCTACAGATTCAGGTATCATCATTATGGCGGCTACAAACCGTCCAGATGTGTTAGATTCTGCTTTATTGCGTCCAGGTCGTTTTGATCGTCAAATCTCCATCGACAAACCCGATATCATCGGTCGTGAGGCGATTTTCAAAGTACATTTAAAGCCTTTGAAATTAGCAGAAGATACAGATCCTAAGGAATTAGCTGCGCAGACTCCAGGTTTTGCAGGTGCTGAGATTGCAAACGTATGTAACGAGGCAGCCTTAATTGCTGCACGTCGTTCTAAGTCAGCGGTTGACATGAATGACTTCCAAGAAGCGATGGATCGTGTAATTGGTGGTTTAGAGAAGAAAAATAAGTTAATCTCTCCAGAAGAGAAGAAAATAGTTGCGTTCCACGAAGCTGGGCACGCGATTGCAGGTTGGTTCTTAGAGCATGCTAATCCATTAGTGAAAGTATCAATCGTTCCTCGTGGGGTGGCAGCACTAGGTTATGCACAATATTTGCCTAAAGAGCAGTTTTTGTATCGCACAGAGCAGTTGATGGATGAGATGTGTGTGACTTTAGGTGGTCGTGCGGCGGAGGAAATTGTCTTTGGCAAGATTTCAACAGGTGCACAAAACGACTTAGAGCGAATTACTAAATTAGCTTACTCCATAGTGACCATTTATGGTATGAACGATAAATTAGGGAACATTTCGTATTACGATTCGAAAGGGTCAGAATATCAATTCAATAAACCGTATTCAGAAACGACGGCACGTGAAATTGATGAGGAGGTTCGTAAAATTATCAAAGAGGCCTATGATCGCACAAAGAAATTGTTGAAATCGAAACAAGATAAATTGACAATTTTAGCAGAGCAATTATTGCAAAAAGAGGTATTGTTTCAAAGTGATTTAGAGGCGCTAGTAGGTCCTCGTCCATTCGAGCAGTTAACCTCTTACCAAGAGTTTATCAAGGGGGAGACTGAGAAAAAACGCAAGGTGGCTAAAGATGAACGTGACTTAGCTGAGGAGAAAAAGAATGCGCCTAAAAAAGCCTCTGCCGCTAAGAAAGCAGAGGTAGTAGCGAAAGCTCCAGCTAAAAAAACGACGGCTAAAAAGCCTGCTGCTTCGAAGGATGTTGCGGCAAAGCCTAGAACAAGAAAGCCTAAATCCACAGGTACTGATAGTTAATTAATTGGGGCGCCTAACAATCGCCCCATTTTTTTATATGATTCAAATTAATCTGACTTCTGGGAAAAAAGTATATTTCGCCTCGGATTTTCATTTGGGTTTTCCTGATGAAAAAACCTCCAGAGAGCGGGAGAAAGCCTTGGTTTCTTGGTTAGATCAGGTTCAATCAGATGCCCAAGATTTATTTCTTTTAGGGGATTTATTTGATTTTTGGTTCGAGTATAAAACAGCAGTCCCTCGCGGTTTCGTGCGTTTTTTAGGCAAATTAGCCGCATTAGCGGATCAAGGAATTGCTATTCATATTTTTGTGGGTAACCATGATTTGTGGATGTGGGATTATCTAGAACGCGAACTTGGTGCTAAAATTTACAGAGAACCTCGTGATTTAAAAATTAGTGCAGCAAATAGGAACTATCACTTACACATCGGTCACGGTGATGGTTTAGGCCCAGGAGATATAGGATATAAGCTTTTAAAACGGGTATTTACAAATCCATTAGCGCAATGGTTTTTTGGATTCTTACATCCTAATGTGGGGATTAGCTTAGCGAATTTTTGGTCTTCTACTCGTAAGGAAAGTACACAGAAGAAAGGCGAGCAAGCTTTTGATTCAGAAACTGATTATATTTTGTCTTATGTGCGTGAAACGGCTGCATCGAACCCATCGGTGGAGGCCTTTGTTTTTGGACATCGACACTATCCTATTGCTTATCCGCTACCCTCGAGTGCGACTTATTACAATCTAGGGGATTGGTTTAATCCCCATTTCAAGAATGCATATTATCTCCAAATAGATGAAAATAAAATCCACTTTATTCATTTTAACGCTGATCGCGTTTAATTCTTTTTCTCAAACTGCTACTGAACAATGGCGTCCTACCATCCACTTTACACCCAAGAAAAATTGGACGAATGACCCCAATGGCTTGATCTACATAAATGGTAATTACCACTTATTTTTTCAGCACAATCCCAAAGGAAATGAATGGGGAAATATGAGTTGGGGACATGCTAAAAGCAAAGACTTATTGCATTGGGAAGAATTGCCAGTAGCGATTCCGAATGGGAAAGAATTCATATTCTCCGGTTGCGTAGTGTACGATAAAGATCATGTTTCAGGGCTGGGAGATCCTACCAAGCCCCTGTTGATTGCCATTTACACGGCAGATTATCCATACACGAGAGAGGAGCAGCATTTAGCCTTTTCGAACGACGAAGGGTTGACTTGGACGAAATATGCTCAAAACCCCGTATTAAACATCAATTTAAAGGACTTTAGAGACCCTAATATTATTTACCATACTCCATCTAAACAGTTTGTCATGACAGTGGCGAAACCATGGGAATACACAGTGCAGTTTTATGGGTCAAAGGATTTAATCCATTGGGATCTATTGAGTGAATTTGGGAAACAAGGGGATGTGGACATGATTTGGGAATGTCCTTCTTTGTTAGAATTGCCGGTAGAAAAATCAAAGAAAACGAAGTGGGTCTTAGCTTTATCGAGTCAAGGGCCTTATAAGAAAACGGTAGGCATGCAGTATTTTGTGGGGAATTTTGATGGTAAGACCTTTACGAACGATGCTCCCAAGGAGCAGGTAAATTACGTTGACTTTGGTCGTGATTTTTATGCGGCAATTCCCTTCTACAATACAGTGAATAAGGAGGCTTTTTGGTTAGGCTGGATGTTAAGTTGGTCGTATGCGAAAGAGCAGCCAACTTTTCCATGGAAAGGTCAAATGTCATTAGCGCGAACACTTTCCTTACAACAAACCTCACAAGGTTTAAAATTAAGACAAGTGTTAAAGCCTGATTTGACGAAACAAAAACCGAGCTATGAAGCAAAAAATTTGGTCCTTAAAGGCAGTAAAACATTGTCAGGGATTAAATTTCTTCAAAATAAGACCTATGTCATAGAACTTAATGTAGATGCCACGAATGCTAAACAATGGGGTATTGAAATAGGTGATGAGGCGAAAGAGAATCCAGAATTGACGCGTATCGGTTTTGATGAAAAGAGTCAAGATTGGTTTGTTGATCGCCGATTGAGCGGTGTAGTTCCAGCTCCTGGCTTTGATATGATTCAGTCGGCACCATTTATACCTGGTGAAGAAAAAATAATGCAATTAGTGGTGGATCGCTCGACCGTAGAATTATTAGCTCAGGATGGCGTGGTGGCCATCAGCTCTTTGCGCTTCCCTAAGAAAAAAGAATCGGTTCGTTTAGTGGCTTCAGGAGGAGAGCTCAGGATAAAGGAATTACGTATTTGGGAGGTTAAATAGGGATTTATTAGTATCTTCGGGTACTATTTAAATAACCAAAAAACGAATGTCGCAATTTCACACACGCTTAGAGGTCATGACTGAATTGGCCAAAAACATGGACACCTACGTGAAGGATTATTTAGTCCCGATCGAAACCAATTGGCAGCCAGCAGATATGTTACCGGATTCGACAAAGGATTCTTTCTTTGCTGATGTGAAAGCTTTGCAAGAGGCAGCGAACGAATTGCCCTATGATTATTGGGCAGTTTTAGTGGGTGATACGATTACGGAAGAGGCTTTGCCTACCTATGAATCATGGTTATTAGCCATGGATTCAGTTAATCATTTGGATCAAAATGATGGTTGGGCACGCTGGATTCGCACTTGGACAGCAGAGGAGAATCGCCACGGTAATTTATTAGGAACCTACCTGTATTTATCAGGGAAGGTGGACATGAAAGCGGTAGCAGTTTCCACTCAATACTTAATTGCAGACGGTTTTGATATCGGTACATCAGCTGATCCTTACCGTAATTTCGTTTACACTTCGTTTCAAGAATTAGCAACGAACATTTCTCACCGTCGCACAGCCTCCCTAGCCAAGCAACACGGAAATTCACTTTTATCTCGGATGTGTGCGCAAATCGCCGCAGATGAGTTACGTCATCATAAAGCCTACCGTGCCTTCGTTTCAGAGATCTTTAATCTTGATCCGAATGAAATGATGCTTGCTTTTGCGGATATGATGAAGAAGAAGATTGTAATGCCGGCACACTTTTTACGTGAAATCAATGGTGCGAAAAGCTCCTTGTTTGAACATTTTTCTGACGCAGCACAACGATTAGGCGTATATACGACGCAAGATTATGTGACAATCATGAAAGGGTTGATTAGTGATTGGAATATTGAAAATTTAACCGGATTAAATGAAACTGCTGAGAAAGCACGTGATTATGTGGCTAATTTACCTGCCCGTTTGGAAAAATTAGCAGATCGAGTAAAGGTGCCTGAGTTAGCGTATCCTTTCTCGTGGATAGCCTAGCAATTATGTCGAAGAAATTATCGATGGATGAGCTGAATAGGCTCGATGTATCCACTTATAAAAACACAGAAAAGTTTCCGTATGTGATCGTTTTAGATGACATTAGAAGCATGAATAATATAGGTTCTGCTTTTAGAACAGGGGATGCTTTTAAATGTGCGGCCATTCATTTGTGCGGAATCACAGCTAAACCTCCGCATCGGGAGATTTCGAAAACAGCTTTAGGGGCAGATGAGTCAGTAGATTGGGTCTATTTTGAGGATGGGGCATCAAGTCGCGAGGTATTGCGTAAGGAGGGATATCAAATCGTTTGTGTGGAACAGGTTCAGGGTTCCGTTTCATTAGAAAAATTTGAGCCGATTAAGGATCAAAAATATGCCTTTGTATTCGGTAATGAGGTTTTTGGAGTAAATGATGCTTGGATTCAAGCGGCAGATTTTAGTTTAGAGATTCCCCAATTTGGCACAAAACATTCATTAAATGTATCGGTGAGTATGGGAGTGGTTATCTGGGATTTTGTGTCTAAAATTATCGTTTAATTTCACTTATCCTCTTTATTATGCGTTCATCCTTTTGGCGGGATTTGAACGCATTTTTTGTTTATATTCGTCTATTTAATTTTACTTTATGATATTAACAATTCAGAATGTGGTGAAGCGTTATGCGGATCACACCGCACTCGCCGGAGTTAGTTTAGAAATTCCGAAAGGCTGCATATTTGGACTACTAGGCCCCAATGGAGCAGGTAAAACCTCGCTTATTCGCATCATTAATCAGATCACAGCACCGGATGAGGGGCAAGTTTTCTTTGATGGGGAGTTATTGCAACCGAAGCATGTAGAGCAAATTGGTTATTTGCCTGAGGAGCGCGGATTGTATAAGAAAATGAAGGTAGGTGATCAACTGATGTATTTAGCGCAATTAAAAGGCCTTTCTAAGGCTGAGGCACTAAATAGATTAAAGGATTGGTTCATTCGGCTGGATATCAAGGATTGGTGGAACAAACCGGTGGATGATCTGTCCAAAGGGATGCAACAAAAGACCCAGTTCATCGCCACTGTGGTGCATGAGCCTAAATTGTTGATTTTAGATGAACCATTTTCGGGTTTTGATCCGATTAATGCGAACATGCTAAAGGATGAGATTTTGGCCTTAAAAGAACGGGGAACAACCATATTATTCTCTACTCACCGAATGGAATCAGTCGAGGAATTATGTGATAGTATTGCCTTGATTAACCATTCTCAAGTCGTTTTGACAGGCGAGAAAGATGAGGTGAGGAATCGATTTAAGAAACATGCCTATGAGGTGAGGTATTCAGGTGACCTAGGGGAATCTAAGTCCTATGAAATTATTTCCAAAGCGCCTGAAAACAATAGCGCTATCATCAAATTAGCTCAGCCAGATGAAACGAATTCAGCGATTGCAGCCTTGATCAAGCAGGTTGATTTATTCGAATTCAAGGAGGTAATTCCCTCGTTTAATGACATATTTATTCAAGTAGTAGGAGAAACGAAATAGACGATGAACAAGATATTATTAGTGATTCAGCGGGAATATTTGACCCGTATTCAAAAGAAATCCTTCTGGATAGCCTCTTTACTGGGGCCCTTGTTAATTACAGCAATTTATGCGGTACCTATTTGGTTAGCTACGCAGGATAAGGAGGTAAAGCGTATTGAAATATTGGATGAGAGTGGTTCGTTTCAAGCCACGGACTTAGTAGACAAAGAAGTAGAATTTAAGCTGGTAAATAAACCCGTTTCTGACTTGAAAGGTTCTTTTTCCAAAGAAGGGTATACAGCATTCGTTCATTTACCTAAGGATTTATTAACTCATTCAGAAGACATCAAAATCTATTCAGAGAAGAATTTAAGTCTTCCGTTAAAGTCTTCAATCGAGCGAGTAATCGAGAAGAAAGTACGCGCTATTTTAATGAAAGATGCAGGTATAGCCTCAGAGGTGTATGAGAAGACCCAAGTCGAAGTAAGTAGTGAGACTATTACCGTTTCAGAAAAAGGGGATGAGACAAGTTCTTCCTCAGGTGGTGCGATGATTTTAGCCGGTGTAATGGGAATGTTGCTTTACATCACCTTATTGTTGTACGGATCACAAGTGATGAATGGGGTAATTGAAGAGAAGAGTAGCCGTATTATTGAAGTGATTATCTCCTCCATCAAGCCATATCAGTTGATGTTAGGCAAGATTTTAGGCGTAGGAATGGTGGGTCTAACGCAGTTTTTATTGTGGATTGTGTTGACAATAGGTTTGTCTCAAGTGGCCTCTACTTTCTATGCTGCGAGTCCTATGAAGCAGAAGGTGGAACAAATTAAAAAAGTGGACCCTGAAGTGGCAAAGAAAATGGATGATGCTTCACCCATGGCAGAGGTAACAAAGGTGATAGAAAGTACAAACATTCCCCTAGTCATAGGCGGATTTTTATTCTATTTCTTGTTCGGATACTTGCTCTACAGCTCCCTATTTGCAGCAATTGGCAGTGCGGTGGAGAGTACGGCAGAGACACAGCAATTCACCTTTATAGTGATGCTACCGATTATTTTAGCCTTCATTATGGCGCAATTTACGATGCAGGATCCGGATAGTACGATGGCTTTCTGGGCTTCAATGATTCCCTTTACATCACCCATAAATATGATGGTACGCTTGCCTTATGGCGTCCCTATGTGGGAATTAGCCACCTCTATGATTTTGTTAGTTGTAGGTTTCTTAGGATGTAGCTGGGTTTCTGCGCGTATCTACCGTGTAGGAATCTTGATGTATGGAAAGAAAATTACCGTTAAAGAATTGGCTAAATGGCTTTTCTACAAAGGGTAATTAAGTAGTTAGCCAAGTATCTAATTCTTTTGGATTAAATCCAGCAAAACATCTGTTATTCAAGACGAAAATGGGACGCTTGATGGCAGATGTTTTTTCTTGTAAGAAGGTCAGCACCTCTAAATTGGCCTTGTCTTGATCGCTTAATTGACGGTAGGTACTGCCCTGCTTATTTAACACCGTTTCTTCGCCTAATTGCTCTATAAAAAAGCGTAATTGGGTAGCATCGATGCCATTTTTTTTGTAATTGTGAAAGGTGAAGGGAATCCCTTTTTCGTTTAAATAGTCAAACGCTTTTTTCATCGTATTGCAAGCAGGAATTCCGTAAATAATAAGCATCTTATTGATTTTGGTGGTATTTTTGTAGACTAAGACAAATTTAATACAAAACATCGTATGGAGTATAGAATTGAAAAAGATACTATGGGTAAGGTACAAGTGCCTGCTCATGTTTATTGGGGTGCTCAAACGCAACGTTCGATTGAGAATTTCCCAATTGCTCAGGATATTAATAAAATGCCTAAAGAGATTATCAGAGCCTTTGCTTATCTTAAGAAAGCAGCGGCCATTACGAACTTTGAGGCGGGAGTATTAGAGGAGGCGAAAAAGAACCTTATAAGTCAAGTTTGTGATGAAATCTTAGATGGGCAATGGGCAGATCAATTCCCTTTAGTGGTTTGGCAAACAGGTTCTGGTACGCAATCAAATATGAATTGCAACGAAGTGATTGCTTACCGTGCACACGTCATCCAAGGTGGAAGCTTATTAGACGAGCAGAAGTTCGTGCATCCTAATGACGATGTGAATAAGTCTCAGTCGTCGAACGATACGTTCCCTACAGCGATGCATATTGCTGCTTATCAGGCCTTAGTCGAGGTAACGATTCCAGGTATCACGAAGCTGAGAGATACCTTAGCTGCCAAAGCCAAAGCCTTCAAAAACGTGGTCAAAATTGGCCGTACACACTTTATGGACGCGACCCCTCTGACTTTAGGACAAGAGTTTTCTGGTTACGTTTCGCAATTAGATCATGGTTTACGTGCAATAAATAATAGCCTAGCGCACCTTTCAGAATTAGCTTTAGGCGGAACTGCAGTAGGTACGGGTATTAATACGCCTAAAGGTTATGCTGAAAATGTCGCTAAGCACATTGCCTCATTAACAGGATTACCTTTTGTAACGGCTGAGAATAAGTTTGAGGCATTAGCAGCGCACGATGCGATAGTAGAGGCTCACGGAGCTTTAAAAACGGTTGCAGTGAGTTTAATGAAGATCGGTAACGATGTGCGTATGCTTTCCTCAGGTCCACGTTCGGGTATTGGAGAAATTTATATCCCCGATAATGAGCCTGGTTCTTCTATTATGCCTGGTAAAGTAAATCCAACGCAATGTGAAGCGATGACAATGGTGGCAGCGCAGGTGATGGGGAATGACGTAGCCATCGGAATTGGAGGATCAAATGGCCATTTCGAGCTAAACGTATTCAAACCAGTGATGATTTATAATTTCTTACATTCTGCTCGTTTAATTGGAGATGTTTGCGTAGCATTTAATGACAAATGTGCAGTAGGTATAGAACCACTTCACGATAACATTAAGAAGCACGTGAATAACTCTCTCATGTTAGTAACCGCCCTAAATACAAAGATAGGATACTACAAAGCGGCTGAGATTGCTCAGACTGCCCATAAAAATGGCTCTACACTTAAGGAAACAGCGATTTCTTTAGGTTATTTAACTGCTGAAGAGTTCGATGCTTGGGTAAAGCCTGAGAATATGGTAGGCGAGATCAATCTATAAGTAGAGAAAAAATACGCGATTCTCGTCGCGAATACATAAAAAAAGCTCATGCATTGCGTATGAGCCTTTTTTATGTATAAATTTAGGTCTTTAAGCCATTTCTCTTAATTCTAGACTATAAAACTCGTTAGGGAAGGGGAAACTTGCTGCGATTTCTTCTGCTACTTCTAAGCTAGGTAAAATCAGTGTAACAATCTGAGAAATTTCTCCCCCATCAATTTGTTGGATCAATCGACTTTCTAATTTTCCGCTCTGATTTAATGCCTGTAATTCTCCTGAAAATTTCTGAAAAAGCATGTCAGAATAGGTAGCTTTTAGCCCCTTTAACCAAGTGCGAATTTGGTCTAATTCTGCCTCCGATGCTAAGCTAGATTCACTAGAAATTCCCGCCACTGGACCTCGAATGATGAAAACAAATCGCTTCATTATAAATTGTATTTTTCTTCTATTTTAGAATTCAGATTGAAATTTATCGAAAGGATTTTCTTTCGGTATTTTAGGTGCTGGATTCGATTTTTCTTTTGGTGCAGCCTTTGCTTTTGGTAGGAAAGGGGAGAGCCATTCGTCTAATTGACGCAGTGCATCCTTCTCTAATTGATAGTAAATAAAGACTCCATTTCTACGTGTACTCACTAGTCCTGCATCCTTTAAAACAGATAAATGCCTGGAGATAGTAGGGGCGGCGTATTCAAATTGATCAAATATAGCCGTAGCAGGAAGCTCTCCTTCCTTCAATAGTTCGATGATTTTTCTTCTAGACTCATCCCCTAAAGCTTTTGCTATGTTCTCTACAGCCATGCTATTATTTGATATTTAGCTAAGTTAATATATTGATTTTAAATCTCCAAATCAGTTTATTGATAGTTTATTTAGCGCGTACACTAATTAATTAGCAAAATAAACAATTAATAATTAGCAAATATGTAAAATATAAATTTGTTATATAGCATTATTGCTAATTAATAGATTTGAGATAAGAGTGTATAGTGAGGAGATGGTAAATGGTAAATGGTAATTGGTAATTGGACACACTCCGCCGGACTGCCGACTAAGTCACGAAGTGACGACTGAACTGCGAAGCAGTGACTAAATCGCGTAGCGATGACTACTGCGTTACATATACCCTTTTCACGCGCTCGCTGATATTTGTCATGAGTTCGTAAGGGATCGTATCGGCTTGTTTTGCTAAATCGTATAATTGTATTTTTCCGCCAAAGGCTATGGCAGTATCTTCGACAGAAATGTCTGGAAATTGACTGATATCTACCATGCACATATCCATACATATGGATCCTACGGTTGGGCATAAATGACCCTTTATTTCGAAGCTACCTTTGCCCATTCCGAGAGCTCTAGAATAGCCATCAGCATAACCTATGGCAAGGGTAGCAATGCGACCTGAGGATGCTAATTTACCCCGTCTACCATAGCCAATTGTTTCATCAGGTGCAATGTTTTTAATCTGTGATATAGACGTTTTTAGAGTTAAAACGTTTTCTATCTTATTTTTTACGTTCGGATTTCCTGTTATTCCATATAAACTGATACCTAAACGGACCATATCGAGTCGTGCTGATGGGTAACTTTGGATGGCAGCGGAGTTTGCAATGTGCTTGATAGTTTGATATCCAATGCTTGCTTCTACTTCTGCTGCAGCGGTGTTAAACAAATCGATTTGATATTCCGTGAAATCAGCGTGTTGTGGACTATCAGCAGCTGCTAAATGGCTCAATATACTAGCTACCCATAAATGGGGCATTTGAGCTAAATTTCTACCTAAATCAGCGATTTCTGATGGTTCAAAACCTAGGCGTTTCATGCCTGTATCTAATTTGATATGGATTTTGATGTTTTTACCTTGTTGAGTTCCATATTCGTCGATGGCTTTAAGTAATTCGAAGCTATAGATTTCTGGTTCTAATCCATTCTCTGTGAGCTTATCGAATTCTTCAATTGTTGGATTCATGACCATGATGGGCACGTAAATTCCGTGTTTACGCAAGTAAACACCCTCATCTGTATAGGCCACAGTTAGGTAATCTACACCACTGTTTTGGAGTAAGGTAGCTATTTCGATAGCGCCAGTGCCATAGGCAAAGGCTTTGACCATTACCATTAACTTGGTTTCTGGACCTATGTCCTTTTTAAAGTAGGCAAGATTATGCTGTAAAGCATCTAGGTTTACTTCTAATTGCGTTCTGTGCGTCTTATTTTCTAAGTTGTGAACGAGTTTTTCAAAGTTATACTTTCGGGCCCCTTTTAATAAAATTTGACTTGTACTGATTGTGTTCAGGAGTCCTGAAGAAATAAGGTCTTCGGTGCTTTGAAATACATCTATTTGGTCGAAAAGGGCTTTATTTCGGATTATTTGGTCACCTATACCGATCATTCGATCAATTTTTTGGTGACGAACTAGCGCTGCAATGGTAGTGTAAAGTTCTTTTTCAGGAATACCTGTTTCTAAGAAATCGCTGAGAATTAAGACACTTTTTTTGTTTTTATTTTTCTTTAACAAGGGTAGAGCGAGGCGTAACCCATCAAGGTCATTGTTATAGGAATCATCGATTAAGGTATTTCCACGCAATCCCTCTTTCATCTCTAATCGCATGGATACGGGTTTTAACGCCCGGGCTTTTAGACTTAGGGTTTCTCTCATAATGCCTAATATGGAAGCCATTATGAGGCAATGTGTGCTATTTTCGAGTGAGGCTTCATCGTTAAAGTCAATGGTGCAATCGATAAAGGTTTCGCTTTGCGCAGCCTTGATAACTTTAATTTGGGCTGTTTTGCCTTTTGTTTGCCAAAAAGTGAACAAACCTTTTTCTGGGCTAATGGTATTCCATCCAATTAATTCACAAGATGGGTTAATTTCCTCCATTATTCGTTTGATGGGGTCATCCTGCAGATTGGTAATTCGGTAAACGAGTTTTTGGGTTCTTTTAAAGAGTTGCAGCTTCTCTCTTAGTTTTTCCTCATCAGAGTTAAAATTAGAGCCGTGAGCCTCACCAAAATGCGTAAAAATGCCATAGTCTGGCTTCAGCATGGCTTCGATTTTATCCATTTCCCCTTTTTGGGATATACCAGCCTCGAAAATACCCAAATTGTGTTTTTCTTGCATAGCCCAGAGGGAGAGTGGAACGCCAATTTGGGAATTGAAACTCTTAGGACTCTTAACGATTGAAAATGCATTATTGCAAAGGGTGGCTAGCCATTCCTTGCAGATGGTTTTACCGTTCGATCCAGTGATTCCGATAACTGGGTAGTTAAATTGTGCTCGGTGTTGCTGCGCGATCACTTGCAAGGCTGCAATGCTGCTTTCAACGACATAGATATTAGTTTGCTCCCATTTAGAAGCCTTTTCAGCGATAGAGCCATGCCAAGCTGATTCTTCGACTATAAATTCGCGTACGCCTTTATAGTAGAGCGATTCCACATAGTGATGTCCATCATGGTTAAGGCCATTTACCGCAAAAAAGGCAGTTTTAGTAGGTTCATAAATCTGGCGACTATCTAAACTTAAGAAGCTAGCACGAAGATGGACAGGGTTTTTATGCTGAATCATACATCTAAAATACAAAAAGGCGAGGAATGTTTCCTCGCCTTATGCAATTTTATCTGATATTGGGGTGATATTAAGCTTCTAGCGCCGCCACACCTGGTAATGTTTTGCCTTCCATGTATTCAAGTAATGCGCCACCTCCAGTAGAAACGTAGCTCACGCGATCGCCATATCCTGCGTTATTTACCGCAGAAGCGGAATCGCCACCTCCGATAAGGGAAAATGCTCCGTTATCTTCCGTTGCTTTAACGACTGCATCTGCGATGGCATTCGTACCGACCGCGAAGTTTGAGAACTCGAATACACCCATTGGACCGTTCCAAAGAATTGTTTTAGATTTTGCGATAGTCTCTTGGAATAACGCGATTGACTTAGGACCGATGTCTAGACCTTCCCAGCCATCCGGAATTTCACCACGTTCCACCATTTGACGGTTTGCGTTGTTATTGAAATCATCTGCACAAACATTGTCCAAAGGCATAATTAAGTTAACACCCTTTGCCTTCGCTTTTTCGATCAATTGTTTAGCTAGGTCTACTTTGTCTGGCTCTGAGATTGATTTTCCGATTTTTCCACCTTCTGCTAAAGAGAAAGTATATGTCATTCCACCTCCAATAATCAAATTGTCAACTTTGTCTAACAGACGTTCAATGATCAAGATCTTATCTGAGATTTTCGACCCACCCATAATCGCTGTAAATGGACGTTCAGCGTATTCAAGGATTTTTTGTGCGTTATCTAATTCCGCTTGCATCACGTAGCCACTCACTTTATCAGTGAAGAATTGTCCAATGATTGCGGTAGAAGCATGTGCACGGTGAGCCGTTCCGAATGCATCATTCACCCACACGTTGCCCAAACGAGCTAGTTTTTTGGCAAAATCAACATCCCCTTTTTCTTCTTCCTTGTAAAAACGAAGGTTTTCAAGAAGCAAGATTTCGCCCGCTTGTAAACCGTTTGCTAATTCAACAGCCTCATCTGAGATGCAATCTGAAGCAAACTTCACTTTCACGCCAAAAACCAATGACAAAGGCGTCACTAAGTGTTTTAACGAATATTTTTCGGTAGGACCATCTTTCGGACGACCTAGGTGAGACATTAACACAACCGATCCTCCGTCTTTCAAAATCTTTTGAATCGTAGGAATGGTCGCCTTGATTCGGGTATCATCTGTAATTTCGAAACGCTCATTTAATGGAACGTTGAAATCAACACGTACTAGCGCTTTTTTACCGCCAAAATTGAAATTAGCAACAGTTTGCATATTTTTGTTTTGATTTATGAATAAAAGGATAATCCCCTAAAAAGGTAGACAAAGATAAACAATAATGCCGAATGATCGAAAAAATGAGATAGAATTGTCTGAAACCTATTATTGGGATCATTTTAGCTATATTTTACACTATGTCGACCGGCACTATTTATTCCTTTTGCAAGAAGCAGAAATAGCATTTTTAAAAGATTTTTCTAAACTCACATTTGCAGCGCAATGCCTTTATTTGCGTCTTGCGTCGCGTCGTTCCACTTGTTTTCGGATAGAGAAATTGAACTATCCGGAAATAGGCGAATTAGCGACTCCATTGCAAGTTTTGCGTATGTCTGGTTTTCTTTCAGATGTTTCAGACGGTGTAGAATCCATATTTACAAAGCAGGAATGTGTTTCTTTGGCCAAAAAACTAGGCATCAAAATCCCTGCGTCAGCCTCTAAAGAAGAGGCAGCGGCACTCGTTTCATCGGCTGATTTAATAGCGACGTTTTCGACTGGGGTGGTGGCGCCTTTGCGTATGGAAGTTTTTGCATTCCTTCAGTTCTTGTTTTTTGGAACAAGGTCACGTGATTTAACAGACTTTGTAGTGCGTGATTTGGGACATCGCGCCTTCGTGGAAGTTCAGGAAGATGACTTAAAACCCTATTTTACTACACGTGATGAGGCCGAGCAAAAGTGGGCTATTTCGATGTGGAGGGAATGGTTTTACACCACCAGCGTTAGTGCAGACGAGATATTGGCTTCTTGGCGAGTGAATTTAATGCCTATAGCGACTGAACTTTTAGAACCTTCTGTTCGGGCATTTGAAAAGACTTGCTACGCTCTTGGTCGTTTATTAGAGCGTGAAAAAGCCTATTTAGAGGCTTTGGAAGTATATGAGGTTTCCTTAACGGGGGCCTCTTTAGAGCGGCGAGTTCGTGTTTTGCAGAAAATGGGGGAATTAGACGAAGCAATTGCATGGGCGCGCGTAGGATTAGAGCTGTGTGTGTCACCCACGGAGATTCATTTTTTCGAAGATTTTTTAGCCAAGCAAGCTTCTAAGAAATCCATCAAGCAAGTTACTGCTTCGCTCAAGCAGGCGGAATTAATTGAAATATCGCCGGAGTACATCGGTCAGGTAGAGGCAGGAGTAGTGGCGCATTTTCAAGCGGAGGGGTATTATGCGGCATTTACGGAGAACCAGATATGGCGTAATTTCCTCGGTCTTTTTACTTGGGAATTGATTTTTGCAGACCGTAAAGAAGGTTTTCATCATCCTTTTCAGTGGGCACCTAGTCACTACGGGAAGGAAAGTTTTGCGGGGGAATTGCCATTGCATTTATTAGAAGATCGCGTTGCTTTACTTTCACTTTTACGTACCCGCGCCGAGGCAAATCAAGGGGCCATGAACCCTTTAGTGGATTGGTATTCTCTCGATTTTGAGCTGATGGAGCGTTTTTTACAAGTGATGCCAACTGCTGGTTTAGCAGCCATTTGTCAATACTTATGGGAACATTTAGGCACCCATGTCAAAGGATTTCCTGATTTATTTATCCAAAAAGGCGATGAATTTGCCTTCGTTGAAGTGAAGTCTCCGAATGACCATTTATCTGCTATTCAGCATTTTTGGCACGATTTTATGAGAAAGAATGGGGTGCCGGTGAGGCTGGTACGTTTAAAGTATAAAGCATAAAGAATAAATATGGAATCGCCGTTAGCGATGGTAGTGTGGTACGGCCTCGGGCCTCTTTTCCTTCAGCCTAATTTCCTATGGACTGCCCACTGTCCACTGTTTACTGACTAAGCGACATAGTCGCGACTAAGCCGAAGGCGACTAAGCAGCGAAGCTGCGACTTTTTTAACAGAATTTTTTTTGGCACACCATAAAAAATTCTGTTAAATACTTGACATCACCTGAAAAATACAATACGTTTATATCGAATCTAAAACGTTCTTTTTTCTGTCAGCTTTGCTAAGATTCCCAAAGCGTGTTTCACCATTAAATTTTAAGCTTATGAAAGTGCAAGTTCACGCGATCCACTTTACTGCGGACCGCAAATTGGTAGAAAGCATTCAAGAAAAGTTAAACAAGTTAGATACCTTTTATGACCGAATCACTGGAGGTGAGGTGTTCCTGAAAGTAGCGACAAGTCTAGGAAAGGTAAAGGAGAAAATGTTAGAAATTAAGATCACGGTCCCCGGGGCGGTGTTATTTGTTAAAGAAACAGCAAAATCATTTGAAGAGGCATTAGACTTAGCGTTAAATGCTATTGCAGAACAGATTAAGCGTTATAAATCGAAAAACAATTCCGTAAAAGCGCTTCGAGCAGAAGATTTGGAGAGCGAGGAATTTTAGAAAAAAATAAAGCTCTAAACGAAAAAAGGCGACCGAAGGTCGCCTTTTTTTATATCTAAGTAATTGAGATTATATTCCAAATGCTGTTTTCACCGCATCTACATAGTCTAATTTCTCCCAAGTGAACAATTCCACTTCTTTGCTTACCTTTTGACCGTTAGGACCCGTGAATTCTTTCTTTACGATCTCATTCTTACGTCCCATATGGCCATAAGCTGCTGTTTCAGAGTAGATCGGGTTACGTAATTTCAAACGTTGCTCGATGAAGTAAGGACGCATATCGAAGATAGCCTCTACTTTGCGGGCGATTTCGCCGTCTGTTAAGTTTACTTTAGCAGTACCATACGTATCAATGAACAAACCACATGGTTTAGCTACACCGATCGCATAAGAAACTTGCACTAATACTTGGTCACATAAACCAGCAGCTACTAAGTTTTTCGCGATGTGACGTGTTGCATAGGCAGCTGAACGGTCTACTTTGGAAGGATCTTTACCAGAGAAGGCACCACCACCGTGTGCACCTTTTCCACCATACGTATCTACGATGATCTTACGGCCCGTTAAACCCGTATCTCCGTGTGGACCACCGATCACGAATTTACCCGTTGGGTTGATATGGTAAGTGATCGCATCGTTGAATAATGCTTGCAATTCAGGCTTCAATTTAGCCTTCACGCGAGGGATAACGATTTCTACAATATCTTTATTGATTTTCGCTAACATCTCTGCTTCTGACGCGAAATCATCGTGTTGTGTCGAAACAACGATCGTGTCGATGCGTTGTGGCACGTGATTATCACTGTATTCAATCGTCACCTGCGATTTTGCATCCGGACGAAGGTATCCGATTAACGATGGCTCGTTATTGCGGATATAGGATAGTTCTTGTAAGATTTTGTGAGCTAAGTCTAAGGCCAATGGCATGTAGTTTTCTGTCTCTTTGGTAGCGAAACCGAACATCATTCCTTGGTCACCTGCTCCTTGCTCTTCTGGGTTCTTGCGATCCACTCCTTGGTTGATATCCGCTGACTGCTCGTGAATCGCAGATAAAATACCGCAAGAGTTCGCCTCAAACATATATTCTGACTTCGTGTAGCCAATCTTGCGAATCACTTCACGTGTGATGGCTTGCACGTCTAAATACGTTTTTGTGTTCACCTCACCCGCTAAAACGACTTGGCCTGTAGTTACCAGGGTTTCGCAAGCTACTTTAGAAGTGGGGTCAAAGGCCATAAAATGGTCAATTAACGCATCAGAGATTTGATCAGCTACTTTATCTGGGTGTCCTTCAGAAACCGACTCAGAGGTGAATAGATAAGCCATGGGCGAATATTATTTGTTTTTGAGATTAAAATCAGGGCAAAAATACGATTATTCCAAGGAACCCACAAGTTCCATTCATTTAATTTTTGACCGGTAAATAGTTTTTAAAGCGGCTTTTACAAAAGGGAAAGTGGGAACAGACCACATTAAGCGAAGATCTTCCTTCCAAGAGGTTTCCTCTTGTAAGAATTTTAATAATAAACGAGGCTTATTATGGTAAAAAAGGCTTTCAAAGACTTTAGAGCCGGCAATTTTTTGGTCGACGAGTACCTGTAAGAAGACTTCATCTAGCCAAGTTTTCCAAGGATTAACCGGAATGACGAGTGAAGCAGATGGGCCTTTTTCAAGTTCAGCTACGAGCGCGCGGCAAAATTTTTGGGTGCGGTAAAAACTGTAGCCGGTTGTGGATTTTACGAAGCCACCGCTTGTGCCTATTTTGAGGTGTTTTTGGTATAAATTGGCTGGTTTATACGGATTGTTACGCATGGGAATCACGCCACTTTCTTCCTCTTTTAATAGATAATCATCTTCAGTGAGTCCATAATAGGCGAAAAGGTAGGATTTGATTTTTTCACGGTAATATTCAGGCTCTCGTAAGGTTCCGGAGAAAAAAGTGTATTCAAAAAGGGCTTTTCGAGGGCTGGTAGGAAGTACATAAATAAACTCACATTCCTTCCCAAAAGCGACTCTGAAGTCAAACAAATGAGCCGCGTCTGTTTCAAAGTTATTAAAATTGCATTCCACCACCCAACCTAAAAAATGTTGCTTCAAGTGTTTAGGATTAGAGTTTTCACAAGGAAATGGGCTGAAGCTATCGATGATTTTTTCGGAAGCATAAAAGGAACCTTTGGAGGTATTAACACAAGAACCTATGCCTTGGTAGCTAATTGATTCTATCTCTGCCTGAACATAGTGTATGTTTGCGTGTTTACCTAATTCGGTCTCTATGTATGAAAACCACGAATGGCCATTTACCTTAAAATAGGAATAAGGCTCGATACTAAACTTTAAAGAGGACGGTCTCACACTGTGGAAATAAAGCGAATTCCAGGATTTTTCGGCCAAAGAATCGAACTCCGATGGCTCATCTGACCAATAACAAAAAGTTTGTTCTTTCCGCTCACCCCGATCGATGATCAAGATTCGGCTGTTTTTGAGGCTACTTTGTCCTAGATAGTAGGCGAAAGATAAACCGGCCATTCCCCCTCCCGCCAGGATGAAATCGTATTCGCGATAGGCTGGGCCGGGTAATTGCATAAACTAGATGTGCTTTTCTGCGTGGTAGCTCGAACGAACTAGGGCTCCTGATTCTACGTAGGCAAGTCCGCGTTTCAATCCTTCCTCTTTGTACATGGCAAAAGTGTCTGGGTGAATCCATTCGATGACCTCGTGGTGCATTTTAGTAGGTTGTAAGTATTGGCCTAAAGTCAACACATCTAATCCATTTTCTACTAAATCATCCATGGCTTGTAGCACCTCATCCTTTGTTTCGCCTAGACCTAGCATGATGCCAGATTTATTGCGTTTGCCAAACTCTTTTGTTCGCTTAATTTGCTCTAAACTACGCGCATATTTTGCTTGTGGGCGAACATAGCGGTACAAGCGTTCGACAGTTTCCATGTTATGAGAAACGACTTCTTGTCCACCCTCGATCATACGAATCAAGGCATCCCAATTTGCTTTTACGTCTGGAATCAAGGTTTCAATGGTCGTGGCAGGCGTGGTTTCTTTCACTGCACGAACGGTTTGATACCAAATTTCAGCTCCTTTATCTTTCAATTCGTCTCGGTTCACCGAGGTGATTACCGCATGTTTCACCTGCATTAATTGGATGGCCTCTGCTACACGGCGTGGTTCGTCCTCGTCGTATTCGTTTGGTCGGCCAGTGGCCACGGCGCAGAAGGTACAAGAACGCGTGCAGACATTACCTAAAATCATGAAGGTCGCCGTGCCTTCTCCCCAGCATTCGCCCATGTTAGGGCAATTACCGGATTGGCAAATCGTGTGCAATTTGTATTCGTCTACGATTTTGCGGACGTTCGTATATTTTTCTCCTATAGGCAATTTAACGCGTAACCAGTCTGGTTTGCGAGAATTAGCGGCAGGACTTACTTGAGGTAATTCAATCATTTTTTTTCTATTTACTTTTCCCAAAGAAAAAGGTCACATAACCCGTCGTGTAAACAGAGCGAGGGGCCGTTTGGTTTAAAATTTCAACAGGTTGGCTATAATAATCCACAATAAAACCTGTTTCTACAGCGAGGTAATTTTGTTTCAATGTCTCAAATTTAAACTCGAGAGCCGTTTTTAAATGCCATCCGGGGATAAATTTAGCCTCTGAAAATCCAGAGAAGAGGCTGCCTTCTCCACTGATAATCGACTTATTATAGGTGTTGTCTAATGCGCTAGCCATTGGAACACTTTTTGTTGCTGTACGACCTGAACTGACATCTGTATAAACGATATCAACAAAATAAGGCTTTTGAATTCCAATGGTAGGACCTGTGGCTAATCGGCCATTTAAACTTGTTCCTCCATCACTGGCTTGTTTCAATAAAATCCATTGGCGACCGTATTCAGGTCGAAAGTTGATTAAATAATTTAATTTACCTTCCACATAGGTTTTACCATTGTAAGAATAGGGAGAATCGAACTCGCGGTAATCTTTTGTATTAGTCAGGTCAAGATTTACAAAGGAACGATTCTGGAAGGTTTTCAAGAAGCTAAATCCACCTAATAAACCGGAATTCGTATTTGTATTTACACCAAATCCCCAGGAAGAAGAAGATTGCGTTTGCGTTTCTTTTTTCTGGGGTACTGCTGATTTTCTTTGGCCCATTGATAAAAATGGTACCCCTAAAATCACCCACAAGAAAAAAAATCTAGGCATTCAAATAGGGTTTAATTTCTTCTACCGAAATATCCCAATGGGTAGCAGAATAGGGGCAAGCGCCATTATCGATTACTAATACTTGGGGAGATTGATGTTCAACAGCGAATTGTTCCGCAATTTGACCTGAAATAGGTCTATAAGCGATTAAATCCAAATAATAGGCGGGTGTGCTTTCTGAATCCCAAGCCCTTTCAAAGCGATTTAACGCAGTCGAAGAGATAGAACAACGGGTACTGTGTTTGAAAATAACCACTGGTTTTTCCTGTGATATTTCGACAATTTCCGCCAGTTGTTTCTCGTCTGTCAAGGGTATCCAATTCATATTCACCTGCCTTTTTCGTAATTTTAACAATTCAACTTCAAATTTAGTAAAAAATGAGGGTTTGCCTCTATTCTTTTGTCTTGTTTTTGTATCGGGGACTAATTCGATTCGCGGCTTTGTTTCAATCTAAAGCAGCGTTGATGAATGAGGGCCAAAATCAGGTTTGGGTCGGTCTCGAGCAGCACTTCAAAACGAATGATAAGCCAGTAGCTTGGTTTCACACCGCCTCGATGGGTGAATTTGAGCAGGGGAGACCTATCATTGAAGCCTATAAAAAGGAAAATCCTACCCATTTTATTTTGGTTACCTTCTTTTCGCCCTCGGGTTATGAAGTGCGGAAAAACTATGCTGGAGCGGATTATGTGAGCTATTTGCCTTTAGATGGCTATTTCAATAGTGCCCGATTTTTAGATTTGGTAAAGCCGTCGCTAGCGGTGTTTGTGAAGTATGAATTTTGGCACTATTATCTGACAGGATTAAAGAAAAGGGGAGTTCCTACGATTTTAGTTTCCGCCATTTTCCGCCCTAATCAAGTATTTTTTCGCTGGTATGGAGGTTTTTACCGTCGATTATTAGACTGTTTTACGCACCTTTTTGTACAAGATCAAGCTTCTGCAGATATGTTGCAACGTGCGAATGTGACAGTGGCAGGTGATACCCGATTTGATCGTGTGTTGGATACCTTGCGCCATCCGGTACCCTGGGATTTATTAACAGCTTTTTTGGACAACAACGAATTTATGGTGGTGGGATCTGCTTGGCAAGCTGATATGGATGTCTTGATTCCGCTCATTAATTCAAAGAAATATCCCTTTAAATGGGTCATTGCACCGCATGAAATTCATCTGGAGGAATTGAAAGCTTGGGAAGAAAAGATCGAATTGCCGGTGACTTATTCTCAAGGTCCTGTACGTGAAAAGGCAGAAGTGCTTTTTGTAAACGAAATAGGTCGCTTAGCGAATTTGTACCGAGGAGCTTCTTTTGCGTACATTGGAGGCGCCTTTGGAGATGGTTTGCACAATACCTTAGAGGCGGCCGTGTTTGGACCGACGGTCTTCTTTGGAAATAAAAATTATTCCAAATTCAAGGAAGCGAGAGATTTAATCGAGTTAGGTCTCGCTTTCCCCATAGCTACTACGGAAGAATTAGATCAGGCGATGCGGGTGATTTACGATGTGGATGATGTTTTTGTAAATAAACAAGTACAATCGCGCGCTTTCGTTCAATTACAAGCGGGTGCAACGGAAAGAATCAGTCAATTTGTGCGTAATTTAGCAATCGATGGAAGGAAATAAAGGCCTAATTATGCGTTCAACCGGATCTTGGTACGAAATTCGTTCTGAGTCAGGTAAGGTCTTTAAAGGACGTTTGAAAGGTAAATTTAAGCTCAAAGGCCCCAAAACCTCTAATCCCGTTACGGTGGGAGATCGCGTTATTTATGCGGTTGAAGACGAAGCAAATGAAACGGTTGTCATCGAGGAAATCATTCCACGTACGAATTATATTATTCGAAAGTCCGTCCATAAAACAGGTCAAGGCCAATTAATGGCCGCGAATGTAGATCAGGCGATCTTCGTGATGACCTTGAAATCCCCTAAGACTTCCTTAGGTTTTTTAGATCGTTTTCTAGTTACAGCTGAGGCTTTTCGTATTCCTGTGACCATCGTGTTCAACAAGATGGATTTATTGAACGAGGAGGAAGAGGACCAAATCTTCGAATATGCCGCACTTTACCAAGAATTAGGCTACGGCATCTTGTTTACTTCTATTCCGCGTAGTCAAGGCGTCGATGAATTTAAAGCGATGTTTGCCGGTAAGGTGTCCCTTTTGGCAGGTCATTCTGGGGTAGGGAAATCCAGTTTGTTGAATTTGGTTTCTCCGCATTTGAATATCAAAGTGAAAGAGATTTCTGATTTTGCCCAAAAAGGGGTTCACACCACCACGTACTCTACGATGTGGGAATTAGGGCCTGAGACCTATTTGATCGATAGTCCTGGCATCAATGAATTAGGCGTGATGGAAATCGAAAAAGAAGAATTGTCACATTATTTTCCTGAAATGCGCGCGCTGATAGGCGAATGTAAATTCAATAATTGTTTGCATATTTCGGAGCCGTCATGTGCCGTTTTAAAGGCCTTTGAGGCTGGAGATATTGCGCATAGTCGCTATTTGAGTTATTTGAGTATTTTTGAGAACAACGACAACCGTCGCTAAACCTATGGAAAAATCCTATATATGGGGCATCGATTTAGGGGGAACCAAAATCGAATGTGCCGTATTGTCTGCCGCTGATTTAACGCAAGTCATTGCCCGCGAACGCATCGATACAGAGGCATCGAAAGGCTATGAGCACATCATTTCACAAGTAGCCCTTTTAGTTTCGCGCGTATCAGAACAGCTGGGTGTTTCGCCTACCCGAATTGGTTTTGCCACACCAGGCGTCTTGAATCCAGCTACCCAAACCATGAAAAACTGCAACACGACCTCCATGAATGGTCGTCCTATGGCTGCTGATTTAACCAAAGCCCTAGGCGTAGAGGTACGTCTTGCCAATGATGCGAATTGTTTTGCATTAGCTGAAACGCATTTGGGTGCGGTGAAGGACGTGAATTCGATGGCGGAAGTCGTTTTTGGCATCATTATGGGAACCGGCGTGGGAGGCGGATTAGTCGTTCACGGTCAAGTCATTAATGGCTTGCATGGCATCGGTGGTGAATGGGGGCATAATATCTTGGAGGAAGGCGGGAAAGCCTGCTATTGCGGTAAATCAGGTTGTGTCGAACACGTCATCTCCGGGCCGGCTTTAGAGGAATTCTATTTTGCTGAATCAGGCCAAAAACTCCGCATGCCACAAATCCTACAAGCTCATCTCGCTGGAACAGATATTCACGCCTCTGCCACTATTGAGCGAATGCTGGAGAACTTTGGTCGTGCCGTTTCAACGATTATCAATGTGTTAGATCCCCAAGTCATCGTTATTGGTGGTGGAGTAGGGAATATCGATTTACTGTATACCGAGGGAATCGAACGAATCAAAAAGTATATTTTCAATTCAGGAGAGGTCTTAACGCCTATTGTGAAGCCTAAGCTAGGTGATTCGGCAGGGGTTTTTGGTGCAGCCCTCCTTTTCGCTGCTACGCAGTTCAAGTCACCTACGGTTTAGTCACGACTTACGTCGTTTAGTCATCGCTGCGCGATTTAGTCGACTACGTCTACTTCATGCTTTGAGCTTTGCAATTTGCAATTTGAATATTGACAGATTCTGTCAATACCTGAAAAGCGTCCTGAGTACTTCGATGTTTACCTCTGTGACTAAACGACGTAAGTCGTGACTAAAATGCGAAGCATTGACTAAATCGCGCAGCGATGACTAAGCCATGAAGTGGCGACTAAGGTGCTATGCGCCGACTATACTTTCAAGAATATTTTCTTCTTCCAAAACACCCAGCACACCCCCCAGCATACTAACACGAAAGTGATCGCATAAGCAAGGGAGCCATTGTATTTGCCAAAAATAGGTTCGAAAATATGCCAGTATAACCAATCGCTAGCGGACCTATCTTGGATTTGGAATTTGCCTAATTGGATGGCAATGACTTCTGAAATTCCGTAGGCAAGTATCGAATTTGTGCCAAAAACGAGGAAGAACGTATTGCCGAAATGACGTTCTTTGGTCTCAATCCACCAATGGAGTAATCCAATTAGAATAAAGTCAATGCCTGCGCAAAGGAGCACAAACGAGCTAGTCCACAGCTTTTTGTTAATGGGGAAGGCATGATTCCAGATGACAGCCATTAAAATCAAAGCAGCTCCCCAACCTAACAGACCGAGCAAGGCAGACTTATTTTCTTTGGCCTGATTCTCCAAATACAAACTAACTTGATATCCCAAAAGGCAAGTTGAAATGGCTGGCAAGGTGCTCAGCAAACCCTCTGGATCAAAGGCAATCCGGATTCCATTGACCACATTTCCATGGTATAAATGCGATTCGCCAAACAAGAATAAATCCAGTTTTCTAACCGCATTTTCGCTAATATCCATCCAAGATCCTGCCTCTCCGAAGGCATATAATATGCCCCAAAAAGTCAAGAGAATTCCGGCATTAATCCATGTAAGCCACTTAGAAGGAACTTGCAACGTTAAAAAGGAAACGGCACAATAGGATAGGGCAATACGAGGCAATACGTTCAGAAAACGCAATTTTTCGAAAGAAAAATCGGTGAAAGGAAAATAGAAAACGAAGTAGTTAATTAAAAATAAATAAAGCGTTCTCTTTAAAATTTTGTTTCGTACCGCTGGGGTTAATTCGTAATTAAATGCTTTGAAGGAGAAGCGCATGGCGACTCCCACCATGAAAAGGAAGCTAGGGAAAACGAGGTCTGTGGGCGTAAATCCATTCCATTGGGCGTGCAATAAGGGTCCATAGGTGTAATCGCCATTTCCATTATTATTGACTAAGATCATTGCTGCAAGGGTGATCCCTCGAAGGATATCTAGCGATAGAAAGCGTGTTTTCATAGCAATAGGACAGGTTTGATGATTGAGGTTGATTCTGCGGTAAATCTAAAATAATATTTCCCAGAAACGAAAGGTCCGAGGTAAATTGTAGATTCTGATTGTAGTAGATTAAAAGTGTGGACAACAATTCCAGCACTATTCACTATTTCCACATTGGCTGAGTTAAACGGAATCGAGATATGTAGTGCATCTCCTGGGCTTATGGGATTAGGATAGATGCGAAAATCAGGCTCTTTTGTATTGCCTAAAATGAGCTCCATTGCTGAGTTCGCTTTGTCAAAGGTTGGGATGCCAAATCCCAACAACATATCCGTTCTAGAAAATTGAGACCCCGATTTTAGGATGGCATTTCTGATTTGTTGGGCGCTATGGCTAGGGTAGGATTGGATTAAACCTGCCGCAAGTCCTGCTACTAAAGGAGCCGAAAAGGAGGTTCCATTAGAAATTCCGATCGTTCCATCGGTGAATCCCACCACCGTGTTTGATCCCATGGCCACGACATCGGGCTTAATGCGTCCATCAAAACTGGGCCCAATTGAACTAAAGCTCGATAAGCCTCCTAAGGCATTGACCGCGCCTACGGTCAAAATGGAATCAGCATCCGCTGGAGCGGTGATGTACTTCCACGTGTTTGCGCCTTCATTACCGGCACTAATCGTACATAAAATTCCTTTGCTTGCCGCCCAAGCTGCTGCTTTAGAAACAAGCGTCGATTTGCCGTTCATATCCGAGTAGGAATGGTTATGCAGCGGATTGTCGAAGGTCGAATAGCCCAATGAGGACGATATAATATCAGTCCCTAAGCTGTCTGCCCATTCAGCACCTCTGAGCCAGTTTGCCTCTTCAACAATTAATTCGCGTCCACTTTCTTCGGTTTGTGCCAAAGCAAAGGAGGCTTTGTAAGCCGTACCAATTAATTTACCTGGTTCATATCCTGCGATGGTGGATAATACATTCGTGCCGTGACCACCCCCCGTATAAACAGAGGAAATAGAAGGGTCTGTGGTCAGCGTAGCGGTGATTCGTTTTTCGCTGAAGGTATTTTGAAGATAGGGTACCGAATTCGCGTTTTTAAAACCATCATCCAGTAAGCTAATTAGAATGCCATCGCCGCGAATATTTCTGGCGTGCATTTGATCGATACCTATTTGGTTGATTTGGGTGGATGAATTCCCGTAATCAGGGCTTAAGAAGTTAGCTTGAGTACCAGCTTGAATTTGCAAAGCAGCACTTGAATCTGCAGGAAAATTCCAGTAAAGGCCTTTAACGCAGCTTAATGCGAGTGTTTTCTTTAATTCACTTGGTTTTTGAGTAATCAGCGCGCCGTTAATCCATTTAAGGGGAAACAAAATGTGCGCTCCTGTGGTTCTAACCTGGTCTAAATAAGAGTTGCTTACTGGCAAATCTTGGATTGAAATAGCGACGCGGTTTTTGCGACGGCGTTCAAGGCTTTTGGAACTTAAAAAAGCACCTGGGTTGTTTAATGAATAACTGTTCGACGCTTTGTCTTTGAAAAGAATCAGGTAGCGGTAGGTCTGCGCCTGCGTAGGAAGGCAAGCGCAAAATAGGAATAGAAAGATAAACCGCTGAAACATACAGCAAATTAGTGAATTGTAACTAAATTCGTTTGATGAAATTCGTTGCCAAAAGTTTCATATCCATTTTCCTCGCAGCCTGGATTCTCCTGGGAAGCTTAGGTATATCATGGACTGAAACCACCTGTATCTATACTGGGTCAAAGAAAATCGCCCTAACCAAAGCTGAATCTTGCTGCAATAAATCCTCTAAAACATATATCTCACGGGCAAAATGCTGTTTGTTAGGGAAATACCAGGTAAAGTTTAATTTTGATTTGACGAAAGGGAATACGGCGATGATTTTTGCCTTTACACCCATTGCAGTCTCTTCATTTTATCAAAATCTTATTTTAAATCATCAGGATTTTGGTTATGTTTCGTATCATTCTAATGCTCCGCCGCTTGCGCAGCAGGTTCGCCTAGCTAAATTACAGACATATTTGATTTGATTTTGGATAATAGTTTTCCACTATTTCATTCATCAAAATCAAATAATCATGTATAAATTACTTTTTTTACTTAGTTTTTCCACGCTTTTGCAGGCTCAACAGGTCATGCGAAAAGACAGTATTGAACGGGAGACGGAATTGAAAGAATTTCGAATTGTCGCTAATCCTGGCCAAAAAGATGATGACGCCGTTCTTGCCACCGAGATAATGACGGTCAAAACCTTGGGGAAAGCGGCTTGCTGCAATCTATCCGAGAGTTTTGAGACGAACGCGACCGTTTCAGTAAATTATGCGGATGCGGTAACTGGATCTAAGCAAATCCAAATGTTGGGTTTAGCTGGAACTTACGTTCAAACGAATGTGGAGAATATTCCTTCGATCCGAGGATTGAAATCCACCTATGGCTTGAATTATTTACCCGGAACCTGGATAAAATCCATTGACCTCGCGAAAGGTACCATCTCTGTAGTAAATGGGTATGAGTCGATGACAGGAGCCATTAATGTCGAACTCGCGAAGCCAGACACGTCTGAAGTGTATTATTTAAATACGTACACGAACTCACAGGGACGGTTTGAGATCAATCAACAAGGAGCACATCGCTTTAATTCCCGTTTATCCACTGGCGTGTTTACACATTACTCCCAGCAGGCTGCCCGCCTGGATGGCAATGAGGACGGCTTTCTAGATTTGCCTTTATTTAATTTAGTCAACGTTCTTAATCGCTGGAAATATGCCAGCGATCGTTGGATGATTCAATGGGGGGCAAATTATTTGTTTGAGGATCGTTTAGGAGGCCAAAAATCATTTACATCAAGCTCAGACAGAACTTCGTATTATGGTTTTGGCAGCAAAACGGAGCGTATGGAGACCTTCGCGAAAGTCGCCCGCTTGTTTCCACAAAAGCCTTATCAAGGTTTGGCCTTGATTTTAAGTACGGCGAATCATGCGAATGACTCCTATTTTGCCACTAAAAATTACAAGGGGCGTGAGCAAAGTATCTACGGGAATTTGATTTTTCAGTCGATTATAGGTAATACAAATCACACGTGGAAGACCGGTGCGAGTTTCTTGATGGATTCTTATCAGGAGTCTTACCTAGACTCTGCTTATTCACGTACGGAAATTGTGCCTGGCATTTACGGAGAATATACGTGGACGATTCCGAATACGTTAACGGTAGTATTAGGTCAAAGGGTCGACTTTCATAACCAATTAGGCACTCAATGGGTTCCGAGATTGCACTTGAAATGGGATGTGGCCCCAGATTGGATCCTTCGTTTATCTGCTGGAAAGGGGTGGAGACGAGTGAATCCTTTGGCAGAAAATATGGGTTATTTGATTAATAATCGGGCTTTAAAATTAGTTGGGAATTTAAATCCATTGGAGGTTTCTTGGAATTATGGCATCACTTTGACAAAGAATATGAACATTGGATCTCGCAAAGCAAATCTCGTGATAGATGCGTTCCAGACAGATTTTACCCATCAATGGATGGTGGATATGGAAAGTGCTGCTTATGTTCGTTTTTATTCAAGTCCAGGGGCATCCTTTTCCACTAGCTTGCAAGCAGAATTTAATTACAGTCCATTTAAACGTTTTGAGATAAAAGCTGCCTATCGTTTTCAAGATGTGCAGTCAGATTATTTGACACAATCTGGCACATTGTATCGTTTATCCAAACCTTTTTTGAATCGAGATAGAGTGCTATTGAATTTAGCTTATGCGACTCCATACGAAATTTGGAAATATGATTTAACCTGGCAATGGAATGGAGAAAGGAGAGTTCCTAATGCTAAAATGGGCCATATCCATTCCGCCACATCACCTCCTCTTATAGCTCCCGCCTTTTCGACCGTTAATGCTCAAGTGACGCGGCAATTTAAAAAGTGGGAATTATACTTAGGTGCGGAAAATCTTTTTAATTTTACTCAAGCTAATCCGATTATGAGTGCCAAAGACCCCTTTGCCATGGGTTTTGATGCCTCAATGGTTTGGGGGCCTATTGTAGGTACCATGGTTTATACAGGAATCCGTTTTAAAATCAATTAATATGAAAAAGTACATCTTAGTTTCGACCCTAGTATTGGGAATGTTTGGGGCCTTTGCGTCTACCTCTCAAGCCACTCAAAAGGCTGCTAAAGAGAGCAAAAAAGAAGAATATGCGTGTCCGATGAAGTGCGAAGGCAAAAAGACCTACTCAAAGAAAGGTAAATGCCCAGCTTGTACAATGGATTTAAAAGTAGTAAAAAAATAAAGTGATGAAAAAGATTCTATTTGTATTGATTTTGCCATTTTTGGCAATGGCTGGTCCTAAGGAGACAGTCAAGATTAAGACCTCTGCCATTTGCGAGATGTGCAAAGAGCGAATTGAGAAGAATTTAGCGTTAACAAAAGGCGTAGCAAAATCAGATCTTAATCTAGACGACAAGGTAATTACCGTGGAATACGATGCGGCTAAAATCGATGCAGCAGGTATCAGAAAAGCGATCTCGGAAACGGGCTATGATGCGGACGAGGTGAAGGCAGTCGCTAAGGATTATGCGAAGTTGCCGAATTGTTGCAAGAAAAAGAATTAAAAAAAGGGAGGCTATGGCTTCCCTTTATTAGTACAATAACCTAGCCCCATATAACCCTAAAATGAAAAAGCTACTTACTTCTCTATTTTTATTCATCAGTGTAATCAGTTTTGCTCAGGAAATCACGTACTACAATGAAGACGGAGAAAAGGTGAGCAAGCATGAACCTTATTACCGTTCAGAGATTATCATTCCGGATTCTACTGGTAAAAAACATGTTTATGTGAAACGCTTCAGGCCAGATGGAAGTTTGGCTAGCATTGATATGTATAAGAATAAAAATAAGAAGGTTATAAATGGGCTATCCATACAATTTGATTCTATGGGTGTTAAGGATTACGAAGCAACTTATTTTGAAGGGAAACTAGATGGGTATTTGAAGAGATTTTGGCCTAATGGTGTGGTAAAGCGTTGGGATCGATATAATTTAGGTGAATTTCAAGGAGGTTCCTGCTTTGATATCGAGGGGAAAGAGGTTGCCTATTATAAGTTCTTCGAGCCTGCTTTTTTTATAGGAGGGCCTCGTGCACTCTCTGCCTATTTAGGTTCAAATTTAGTCTATCCTGAGATCTTGGTGTTGCAAAGGAAAATAGTGACTGGTCAAGTTAAAATTTCCTTTGTAGTAGAGGCGGATGGGAGTATTTCTAATGCCAAAATTGTCAAGGGTATTAATCCTGCTTGCGATCTAGAAGCTATGCGCGTAATTATTAATATGCCTAAGTGGGTTCCAGCTATTTTAGAAGGAAAAGCCATTCGCTCCAGATACACGCAGCCAATTAACTTTGCAAGTAGATAATAGAGCAGAGATGTTTTTTATCTATACTCTCTACTCTATTAACTATACTCTACTTTTTCATACTCAACGCTATCCTCTTCCTCGCTTCATCCACCTCGGTCACTCGAACTTGCACTTTTTGTGCCACTTTTACCACTTCATTAGGGTCTTTTACAAACTTATCCGCTAGCTGGCTAACGTGCACTAATCCGTCTTGGTGAACACCGATATCAACAAAGGCTCCAAAATTCGTAATATTCGTCACAATTCCCGGAAGCATCATTCCCACCCGAAGATCTTTGATAGAGTTTACTCCCTCCGTGAATTCAAAGGCTTCGAATTGTTCCCGTGGATCACGACCTGGTTTGGCTAATTCCTCCATAATATCGGTTAAGGTGGGCATCCCTACTTCGGTGCTGACATAATTGCTCAAGCGAATTTGCTTGCGTAATGATTCATTCGCTAATAGGTCTGATACCTTGCAGTTCAAGTCTTTTGCCATCTTTTCAACGATTTCGTAACGTTCTGGGTGAACCGCGCTGGCGTCTAATGGGTTTTTCGCGTTGCGAATGCGTAAGAAAGCAGCCGCTTGTTCGAAAGCCTTTTCACCTAAACGTGTGACTTTTTTCAAGTCAGAACGTTTTAAGAATGGTCCATTCTTGGTGCGGTAATCGATGATGTTTTGGGCTAATTGTGGGCCTAGGCCTGAAACGTAGGATAGAATCTGTTTAGAGGCCGTGTTTAATTCCACGCCTACTGAGTTTACGCACGAGATAACGGTATCGTCGAGGGAGGCTTGCAGTTTCTTTTGGTCTACATCATGCTGGTATTGTCCCACGCCGATGGATTTAGGATCGATTTTTACTAATTCAGCCAAAGGATCCAT
>DLPD01000008.1:0-48951 GCA_002479785.1 Cytophagaceae bacterium UBA7467 | reverse complement strand
TCGCGAGCAGCTTCGGAGGCCGAATAGATGGATGCTCCACTTTCGTTCACCATGATGATAGTAATCCCCTCGAGCTTAAGACCACGAACAAACGATTCTGTTTCACGACCTGCCGTTCCGTTACCTATGGCTATCGCTTGTATTTTGTATTGTTTCGCCCAGGCTTGAATCGTCTGAGCGGCTTCTGCGGCTTGTCCTGGTCCCGTGTGCGGATAAACCGCGGTATTCGCTAAAAGTGTTCCTTGTTCATCCAAGCAAACGACTTTGCATCCTGTTCTGAATCCTGGATCGAGGGCTAAGACGCGTTTTTGGCCTAAAGGTGCAGCTAATAACAATTGTCTGATATTTTCTGCGAATACGCGAATAGCCTCTTCGTCTGCACGTTTCTTTGCCTCAGCTCGCATCTCGGTTTCCATTGCTGGCATCAGCAAGCGTTTATATCCATCATGAATAGCTAGTCCCACTTGTTTCGCGCAGGCATTGTTTCCAGTTAAGAAACGGCGCTCTAATTTAGTGAGTACCTCTTCATCAGGACCGCTCAAGTTTAGGTTTAGGATTCCTTCGTTTTCGCCTCTGAATAGGGCCAAAATTCGGTGTGATGGCGCTTGAACTAAGGATTCCGACCAGTCAAAATAATCTTTGTATTTAATGCCGTCTTCTTTTTTGCCTTTTGCAACCGTCGATTTAATCGTCGTTTTACGGGTAAACAGATTCCTCGCTTCCTCTCTGGCCTCAGCCGTTTCCATCATCTCTTCTGCTAATATATCCCGAGCCCCCGCAAGTGCTTCCTCTACATCGTCTAAGTATTCAGCGGCCAAGATTTCAGGATCTTGTAGGCCTTGCAATCGGATTTGGTTTGCGAGCTCTTGTAGGCCTTTTTCGCGAGCCGCCATTGCGCGCGTTTTGCGCTTGGGTTTGTAGGGAAGGTAGATGTCTTCTAATTTGGCCAAAGTCTCAGCTCCTCTAACCGCCTTCTCTAATTCTGGGGTCAATTTATCTAGTTCCTGTAGCGACTTCAAGATGGCCTCGCGGCGCTTCTCTAATTCCACGTATTGGTCCCGTAAATCACGAATCGCAGCCACCTGTACCTCGTCTAAACTTCCCGTCGCCTCCTTGCGGTAGCGGGAAATAAAAGGAATCGTGGCGCCTTCGTCTAATAGGGCGATGGTTTTGCGAACTTGGTTTTCGGAGATGGAAAGGGAGGTGGATATCTTGTGGTACATGGTAGTAGAGTAGAGAGTATAAAGCACAAATAATAAAGTAGCCGGTATCCAGTAATCAGTTGCAGTCCGGAGGAAATGAGTCCGGAGGAAATTCTTCCCGTACTCATCGCCGGAGGCGATACCGACTTTATTCTTTATGCTCTATTCTTTGTGCTTTATTTTTCTGGAAATTCATTATAAAAATACCCCGCGAACTTCCAGATTTCCTGGATCTCAGAACCCAAAATCGGGTAGGGATCGTAGCTCTTATTTGTGGAGTTTAGGATCAAGACTTTGCGTTCTGCGAGGTGGTTGATGACCTGTTTTAATACGACGCCGTCCTCGCGGGTTACGACAATGCAGATGGTGCCGTCCTTGATGGAGGTCCAGTCTTCCACGTATTCAGCGAAGACTAAAGAGCCCGGTTGTAGGGGTAGCATCGATTCGCCTTTGATAGGAAAAACGCGGTATTTCTTGTCTTTAGGCAGGAAAGGTACTTGGAAAGTAGGAAGATCGCGAATGAAGTCCAGGTCATCGTAGGAGGCGGTGTATCCTGCCAAAGCTTTCACTGGAACCAGCTCGATATTTTCCTCATTGTTCGCATCGACCGTCGTAGCTAAAATTCGTAGCTTAGGCTTGTTCGAAAGTCCGGGGATTCTTTTGGACAAATCCTCCTTCAATAATTCATCCACTTCTACCTTAAAAAACTCCGCTAGGGAGATCAAATCCGCATATTTAGGTTCCGCTCTTCCGGACTCATACGAGCCCAAAGTAGGCTTCTTAATATTCAGTAATTCCGCTAGTTTTTCCTGCGAAGTTTTCTCCGACATCTTGCTGCGTAAAAAACGTAAATTCTGACTAAAAAAAGTGCTCATGCGATTTGCTTATTAATCTAAAATGAATAAAATTCGTATCTAAAATTTCTTCGTATACTTTTCGAAGTTACGAAAGGTATTCAAAATACCCAAATATCTACCAATTTTATGCAGGAGCGCGCGATTGTGCACATGGATTTAGACAGTTTCTTTGTCTCGGTAGAGCGACTCCGAGATACGCGACTCGTGGGTCAGCCGGTTATTGTGGGCGGTGGTTCGGATCGAGGTGTGGTGGCGGCGTGCAGTTATGAGACTAGGGCTTTTGGGGTGCGTTCTGCGATGCCCATGAAGATGGCGCTGAAACTGTGTCCGGATGCGATTGTGTTAAGGGGTGATTACGAAGCCTATGTCCAGCATTCGGAGATGGTGACTTCGCTAATTATGGAGCGGGCGCCTTTGGTAGAGAAAGCATCGATTGATGAGTTTTATTTAGATATGACGGGGATGGAACGGTTTTTCGGGTCCTATGCTTTTGCGAAGGATCTGCGGGATCGGATTCAGAAACAGATTGGGCTAACGGTCTCTTTTGGTTTATCGGTGAATAAGACGGTGTCTAAAGTCGCGACGAATCACGTCAAGCCCGCCGGGGAATACCAGGTGCCCGCCGGTCAGGAGAAAGCCTTTTTAGCGCCGATGACCGTGAATAAAATCCCGATGATCGGTGCCGTCACGGCCCAGACGCTCCGCAATATGGGGATTGTCCATGTGGGGACGCTTAGCCAAATGCCGCAGCGGGTGCTAGAGCGAACCTTTGGAAAGTCGGGGACGATGCTTTGGGAAAGAGCTAATGGCATTGATTTGCGCCCCGTGGTGCCTTATTCCGAGCAGAAGTCCTTGTCTAAGGAGATAACCTTTGAGCAGGATAGTACGGATGTGGTTTTATTACGACGGATCTTGGGGTCGCTGACTGAGCAGCTGAGCTACGATTTGCGCAAACTGGGGCAATGTACGTCCTGTATCACGGTGAAGGTGCGTTACTCGAATTTTGACACCCATACCCGTCAAATCAGTATCCCCGCTTCCGCCAGCGACCACCGCCTGATTCCGGCGGTCTATGAATTGTTCGAGAAACTCTATGATCGCAGGTTATTGATTCGGCTGATCGGTGTACGTTTCTCGAAGCTATTGCAAGGCCAGGAGCAATTAAACCTATTTGATGATGGGGCGAAGCTCGTGCCGCTGTACCAGGCGATGGATTCCCTGAAGAACCGCTACGGCGAGTTTTCCATCCTGCGCGCGAGTGGATTGATGGGGAGTGCCGAACGTAGAAACAGACTGCCTGCTGCTAGTGTATTACCTGTTAAAAACGACGACTAGATGTATTTGAACTGCCATTCTTACTACAGCTTGCGCTATGGTACGCTTTCGCCTGAGCAATTGGTTCAACAGGCGAAGGCGCGCGGCATTACGTCCTTAGCCTTAACGGATATCCACCGGAGTTCCGGCGTCTTTGATTTTCTGCAGGCGTGTGAGCAGGAGGGGATTAAGCCCGTGGTGGGGATGGAATTTACGGCGGGTTATGTGTGTTTAGCGCGGAATGAACGCGGTTTTTTGCAGATTAATGAGTTTGCGACGAAGTATTTAGTGTCTAAAGAGCCTTGGCCAGAGCGCCCCCCCGTTTCAGACGATGTGTGGACGATTTATCCGCTGGCCATGCGGAAAAAGATCAAGACGCTGGCTGGGCCGCGGGAGCGCTGGGGCGTGCGGGCGAGTGATCGGAATTTGCTTTGGAAAGAAAAAGACCTGCGTGATTTTGTCTGGTGTCAGCCGTTTACCTTTCTGGATCAGCGTGGATTTTCGATGCACCGATTGCTTCGGGCGATCGATTTGAATACCTTATTGAGTAAACTTTCGCCTAAGGACCAGGCGCAGGCAGACGAACGTTTCTATACTCCTGCTGAAATTGCGGCCTCATGTGCGGATTATCCGCAGCTATTAGTGGAGGCGGATAAAATTCTAGCCGATTGCTCTTTTCGCTTTGATTTTAAAAAGCCAAAGAACCGATCGCTGTTTAGTTCTTCCAAAGAGGATGATTTAGCCCTCCTCACCAAGCTAGCTTACGAGGGTTTGCGGTACCGTTATCCACGCGGGGATCGCGAGGCGAAGGCACGGGTGGAAAAGGAATTGAAGATTATTCACGAGCTTGATTTCAATGCCTATTTCCTGATTACCTGGGATATTATTCGCTATGCGCGTTCTAGAGGCTATTTTCACGTGGGGAGGGGATCCGGGGCGAATTCCATTGTGGCTTATTGCATCGGGATTACAGACGTGGATCCAGTGGAATTAGACCTCTATTTTGAGCGTTTTATTAATAAGCACCGGACGAGTCCGCCGGATTTTGACATTGATTTTTCCTGGGATGAGCGGGATGATATCATTGATTACATCTTTAAACGTTATGGCTCAAAGCACGTGTGTTTGCTGGCCACCTATGTCACGTTTCGAGATAAGTCGATTTACCGGGAATTAGCGAAGGTTTTTGGCCTTCCCAAAGCCGAGATAGACGCCTGGCTCGATCCTGCCGCGGCGATGCGGGAGGTAACGTCTGAAATACAGGCGCTGATTGTCAAGTATGGCCAGCTCCTGATCGATTTTCCTAATTACCTCAGCATTCACGCGGGCGGCATCCTGATTTCAGATGCCCCTTTATCTGCCTATACCGCCTTGGAGGGAATGCCTAAAGGTTTTCCCATCTGTCAGTTCGATATGTACGTGGCGGAGGAGATCGGCTTTGCGAAGTTTGATATTTTGTCCCAAAGGGGCCTCGGCCACATCAAAGAGTCCGTCGACATCATCCGCGCAAACCGCGGAGTCGATGTAGACATTCACCGTGTGCAGGACTTTATGAAAGACGAAGGCGTACGCAAACAGCTGATGCGCCACGAAACGATGGGCTGTTTCTACATCGAATCACCCGCGATGCGTTCGCTCTTAAAGAAGCTACGTTGCCAAGATTACATTACCCTAGTCGCCGCCTCTTCCATCATTCGCCCCGGCGTTTCCTCATCCGGGATGATGAAGGCCTACATTGAGCGTTTCCACGCACCGGATTCCTACGAGCCCGTGCATCCGCTGATGGGGGAGCTGATGAAGGAAACTTATGGTGTGATGGTCTACCAAGAAGATGTGATCAAGGTGGCTCATTATTTTGCCGGATTGACCTTAGCGGAAGCCGATGTACTACGCCGCGGAATGTCCGGAAAATACCGTTCTCGTGCTGAATTTGACCGTATTAGGCAGGCTTTTTTCGAAAATTGTGCTGCTAAAGGTTATCCAGAAACCGTTTCACGCGAGGTGTGGAGGCAGATGGAAAGTTTTTCGGGCTATTCCTTTTCGAAGGCGCACTCCGCTTCTTTTGCCGTGGAAAGTTACCAAAGCCTCTATCTGAAGACCTATTACCCGCTCGAATTTATGGTGGCGGTGATTAATAATTTTGGGGGATTCTACCGGACGGAGTTTTATGTACATGAGGCTCGGCGCTGCGGGGCAGAGGTGGAGGCGCCGGAAATCAATGAGAGCGACTACCTAACCCGAATCGAAGGCAAGCGAATTTATTTAGGCTGGGTACATATCAAAGGCCTGGAGAAGCGGGTTATTCAAGAAATACTCGAGGCGCGGAGGCAGTCTGGGCCTTTCCGTTCTTGGGAGGATTTCGTGCACCGCGTGTCTATTGGGCTGGAGCAATCGATTCTGTTGATTCGCATAGGCGCCTTTCGAAACCTAGGTCAGGCTAAAAAGCCCTTGCTCTGGGAGGCGCACGCCCGTTTCCAAGGCAAAGTCTCTACGGTGGTATCGATGGAGATGTTTGAGGAGCTTTCACCTGACATCGGCGTCTTGCCACCACTCGTGCACGAACCGGAAGAGGATGCTTTCGATCAATGGGAAATTCTCGGTTTCCCGCTCTGTTCGCCCTTTTTATTGTTAGAGGAATTACCAGAGACCTTATTGAATGCGGATTTAGTATTGCCCCAAGGTGATATCATCGGCTATCTCGTCACCTTGAAGTCTACGCGCACTAAACAAGGTGAACGGATGTATTTTGGCTACTTTGTCGACCTCCAAGGAGAATTCTTTGATACCGTTCATTTTCCCTCTGACCTAAAGAACTATTCTTTCCGGGGCAGCGGAATTTATTGGATGCAGGGAGTTACGATGGACGATTTTGGCCATAGAACCCTGCGCGTACAACATTTGCGGAAGTTAGCGTGGCGGGTGGATCCACGGTATGTTTAAAGCATAGAGCATAAAGCACAAAGAATAAAGGAGAGTAAAGATGAGAGAGTAAAGTGAGGGGATGGAAAATCTATACTCTCTACTCTGTAATCTATGCTCTTTAATTTCTTCCTCCGGACTAAATCGCGAAGCGATGACTAAGTTGCACAGCAACGACTAAGACGCAGTCGACTAAGTCCGAAGGACGACTGCTGCCTAACAGCTTAAACTTTTTTGCCTTATCTTGCGTTATGCTATAAATCATAATCACATGAAAAAGATTCTAGGATTAGTACTCGTATGCATGAGCCTGCAGGCTTGTGGACAACAACCTAAACAAACGATAGCAACAAAGACAATGGAAAATTTGCCTAAGACAGAAGCCGAATGGAAGGCTCAATTGACTGAAGAAGAATATTATATTTTACGCCAAAAAGGTACGGAACGTCCCTACACCGGTAAATTCTTAATGCACAATGAGAAAGGGATGTACACGTGCAGAGGTTGCGGAGCCCCACTTTTTAGTTCAGATTCTAAATTCGACTCGCACTGTGGCTGGCCTAGTTTTGATAAAGAAGTCAAAGCAGGCGTCATCAAAGAAACCGCAGACAATACCTTAGGCATGCGCCGAATAGAAATTACTTGCGCTAAATGCGGCGGCCATTTAGGCCACGTATTTGACGATGGCCCTACAGAAACAGGTTTACGTTATTGCGTAAATTCGGTCTCAATAGGCTTTGAAGCAGCCAAAAAGTAGAGTATAGAGAGGAGATGGTGGTGAATAGTAAATGGTAAATGGTAAATGTTTTTTTCTCTACTCTCTACTCTATACTCTTTAAACTGTACTCCGTACTCATTCCCTTCGGACTACCCACTGACTACCGTTAACCATGTCCCCCATCATTACTTATTTCCAGTCGATTTACCCCCTGAGCGAGGCTTCTCAAGTTGTATTAGCTAGTATTTGCCGTGAGATTAGTATTACTAAAAACCAGGATTTGCAATCCATCGGTCAAACCTGCAAGACCCTATATTTTTTGAAAAAAGGAATGGCTCGCATTTATTATGTAAAAGATGGAATGGATGTCACAGAGGGTTTTTATGGCGAGTTTAACTTGATCGCTCGGGCTGAAAGCCTATTTGCGGGCAAGCCTAGTCAAAAAGGAATACAAGTTTTGGAGGATTCGGAGCTTTGGTCCATTGATACGTCCACTTTGACTACGCTATATGAGGAGCACCGTGATATCGAACGCTTATTCTCAAAATTGTTTGAAAAGGCCTATGTGGAGTCCATACAACGGATAGAAAATTTGCAGTTTCATCCGGCAGAAGAGCGCTACCATTTATTAGAGAGGGAGCAACCTGAGGTATTAAAGAGGGCTCCATTGAAATTTATTGCCTCCTATTTGGGAATTACGCAGGTAAGTTTGAGTCGCATTCGAGCGAAGAAATCCTAATTTAACATTTGTTAAGTACTTTGATAGAGCCTCTAGTGAACTTTGTGTTTTAATGAAAAGCACATGGAAGTTCAGTTCGGTCTAAAAGAAAATTGGCAGCAATTTAGTTTATTGGTTTTAGTGAATGCCTTTGTGGGTGGAATGGTCGGCCTTGAACGTTCCACTTTGCCTCAATTAGCGGCGCAAGAATTTTCTATTGCCTCTCATTCAGCCATCTTTTCCTTTATCGTCGTTTTTGGTATTGTCAAAGCCTTAACCAATTACTTCGCTGGTCATTTTGCGAATACATTGGGGAGAAGACGTTTGTTGATTTACGGTTGGCTTTTTGCGATCCCCATTCCGTTCTTGTTGATGTGGGCGCCTTCTTGGAATTGGATTGTGGCCGCAAATGTACTTTTAGGAATTAATCAGGGTCTCGCTTGGTCCAGTACTGTGACAATGAAAATCGATCTGGTAGGGGATAAACAGCGGGGTTTAGCGATGGGAATCAATGAATTCGCTGGTTATTTATCGGTTGGCTTGGTGGCACTTTTAACAGCCTGGATTGCAAATACATACGGAATTAGACCTTATCCCTTTTATGTAGGGATTGTATTTGTGTTTTTGGGTTTTTTGATTTCTTGGATTTGGGTGAAAGATACCCGGTCATTTGTCCAAAAAGCGGCCCAAGAAAGTTTCCTCCCTTTACTTAAAAATCCCTTTTGGGACACCTCCCTATTGCATCGGAATTTAGGGACCATTACTCAAGCGGGTCTCGTCAATAATCTGAATGATGGGATGATATGGGGACTATTTCCCTTGTTATTAGCTACTAAAGGTTTTGATTTAAGCCAAATAGGGATTATAACGGCCATCTATCCCCTAGTTTGGGGCCTAGCGCAATTAGGAGCAGGTCGTTTATCTGATTTTATTTGCCAAAAAGATTTATTATTGATCGGTATGCTTCTCCAAGCTTTTGCCATACTAAGTCTTATTTGGGCTCAAACATTCGCCGCTTTTTCCATCCTATCCTTTGTGATAGGCGTAGGAACAGCGCTTGTCTATCCGACTTTTTTAGCGTCCATTGCTGAAAATACACACCCAGCTGATCGAGCCGCTAGTTTAGGCACTTTTCGCTTGTGGCGCGATTTAGGCTATGCCTTTGGAGCTATATTAACTGGAATTTTAGCGGACTTTTTCGAACTGGAAGTGAGTGTAATCGTCATTGGATTATTGACACTGGGCTCCGCGGGTGTGATTAAATGGAGGATGATGTGTTAATGTTATTAACAACTGAACAAGGAGGGAAGATGGTAAATGGTGGATGGTTAATGTTTCCTCCGGACTCTTTTACATTGAAAGATAGGATAATCTCACTAATCATTGCGACAAGAAATTATTGCGTAGCTCAATTTCCGTCTCAATGATTAGAGAGATTTATCTAACTCCTCTTTCCCTATCAATCCCACGCTAGACCAAGTCTTAACGCCGTTCTTGTACATTTCAAGGTAGGGAATAGCTTCTATTTTCTTGGATTTTGCTAACTCTTGGTTTTCGTCCACATCGATTTCGATCAGTTCGACTTTACCGTTTTGAGCTTTGACCCATTCTTTTAAGATGGGGCTTAATTGCTTGCATGGACCGCACCAAGTAGCATTGTAATCGATGATGACCATCGGTTTGCCTTTGATTTTTTCAGCAAATGTTACCTCTGTTAAACCGGCGGAACCTGCTTGTTTCGCTTCGCCAGTAGCGATGGGAAGATTAGCTGATTGCCAAGCTAACATACCGCCTGTTAAATTGACGATGGATTTGAAACCCATTTCTTTAAGCATACCAGCAGCAGAAGCAGATCTTGCCCCTGAGAGGCAGTATACGAAAACGGTTTTGTCTTTATCTAAGCCTGAGGCAATTTGTTGGAAAGCCGCTGAGCTCACATCTGCGTTCAGTGCACCTTCGATGTGTCCGTTTTGGAATTCATCAATGGTTCTGACGTCCAAAACCTGTGCACCAGACTCACTCGCCAAAGCTGTTTGGAATTCAGATGCACCTAAATCTTGTTGCCCTTCTTTTGGCCCACATGAAAATAGTAGTCCAAGGACTAAAAATGAATATAAAACGTTTCTCATTTTGAATGTTGTTTAATGATTCCTTCTAAAGTACTCGCAGGAATAACCCCTGATTGACGCCAAACCGACTTACCATCCTTAAAAAGGATCATCGTAGGTACAGAACGGATTTGGAATTTATCTGCTAAGGTACGATTCTTGTCGACATCGATTTTAATGATTTTGGCAGAATTACCAATTTTAGCCTTTAATTGCTCTAAAATAGGCTTCAATTGCTTGCACGGGCCACACCATTCAGCTGAAAAATCAACTAAAACGGGTTCTGGCGATTTCAAAAGTTCGGCGAATTTGCTCATAATTTGCTAGTTTTCAGTGGATAGTGTGCAGTTGTCAGTGGGAAGTCCGGAGGGAATGAGTCAATAGATAACATTTACAATTAACTATTCACCACCTTCTACGCTCTATACTCTCTACTCTACTTTATTCTTTTTGCTTTATTCTTTATGCTTTAAGTGAAGTCCACGGCCCTCCATTGTACACCTGGGTAAATCCAGCAGCTTGAAGTTGGCGACGTGCCATGCCACTACGGCTTCCCGAGCGGCAGCATGTGATAATAACCTGATCTTTCTTTAGTTTGTTCAAATTAGATCCTAAAGTTTGCAAAGGTAAATTGATGGCCCCTTTGATGTGCCCATCTTTAAACTCTGCGGGAGTGCGAACGTCTACCAGAGTTGCACCATCTGCAAGGAGAGCTTTATAATCTACCTTAGGGCCAAAGCCGAATAAATTTTTGAGTAATTGTAGCATAATTTCTGTGTTTGTATAGGCAAATATAGGTCACTGAATGTAGTTTGAACGTGACATTTGTCCTATCCTTATTTTTGACCAACTAATTGTATGACCTCTGCCAAACCTTGGTGTAGTGGTCCTTCGTTCAATGTGCGTTGCTTCTCTTCATTAAGGATAATTTTTAAGCCAAAGAATTCGGCAACTATGGTTGCAGAAGAAAATAACCAGTCTGGGTTTTTAGGCCCTCCAGAACTTAATCCCAGTTGCCGCTTATTGAAGCCTTCCAATATAAGTAAGCCGCCTGGTTTAAGCCAAGAAATGCATTGTTTGTAAAATTGTAAACGAGTCTCTAAGGGCAAGTGGAAATAGGTTAAGGCAATGACGTCAAATGATTCCAAAGGGAATTTTACCAGTGTTGCATCTGCCACTTTATAGTGAATCCGTGTTTTTTCTGCGGAAGCTAATTTTTCTGCCTTTGCTTTTCCTTGTTCACTTAAGTCAAAAGCGTGGACTTCCCAGCCTTTTTTGGCGGCAAAAACGGCATCTCGTCCCTCTCCAGCACCGGGAAATAATATGCGACCAGCAGGTAGAGAGGAGATTTGTTCTTTCATAAAATCATTTGGTTCAATCCCATATTGGTATTCATCCGCTTGATAACGCTCATTCCACATTGCTTTCATTTGTAAAATTTGTAGTTTAGTAAAAAAATAGAATTATGAAAAAAACCTTACTGTTAACCTTATTTGTTGCTTTATTTTCTTTTGCAGCTAATGCTCAAACGCACAAAGTGGTTGTGCAACTTAATACCTCGGATACTTTAATTTGGCACGGAGCATTGAAAAATATTTCGAATCTTCAAACCGCTTTGGGCCCTAACACGCAAATTGAGTTAGTGGCTCATGGCTCAGGTATTGGTATTTTAATTGACGGTAAAACAACCCAAAAAGTCAAAATTGCAGAATTAGCAGCAACCGGCGTTTTGTTCAAAGCCTGTGAAAATACCATTCGCGAACGTAAAATTGATCGCTCTACTATTTTAACACAAGCGGGAACCGTTCCCTCTGGTGTAGCTGAAGTAGTCCTCAAGCAGGAGGCTGGCTGGGCCTATCTCAAATATTAAATCGAAAGGCCGCCCTATAAGCGGCCTTTTTGCTTACATCTTACCAGGTAGGATTTGATTCCAATACAAATAGGGAAGTAGGTATTTCTTCATTTGGTACATAGACCATCGCTCTTTTGATTGATCAAATGGGAAGGTTTCGACTGGTGTATTATTGTAATCAAATTCCGCTAAAACTAATTTGTCGTAACCCGTAATTATGGGACAAGAGGAGTAGCCATTATAGGAGGCTGTCATCGATTTGCCCTTCATTACAGCCAATAAATTGCTGACTAAAACGGGTGCTTGCTTGCGGATAGCTGCTCCTGTTCTAGAAACGGGTAATGCGGCAGCATCTCCGCAAGCGAAAATATTTTTGAATGTAATGTGTTGTAGGGTGTGTTTTTCTACATCAATCCAGCCGGCAGCATTTGCTAATGGGCTCTTTTTAATGAAGTCCGGTGCCGATTGTGGAGGGGTTACGTGAATCATATCGTATTCAACCCAGTATGCTTGATCTTTATTCGATTCTCCTATTCCAATGAATTTGGCTTTTTTGTTAGATCCATCTATCTCGTCCAATTTGACATAGAATTGCGTCTGAATGCCATAACGAGCAATGACCTTTTTTAGCGTGTTTTCATATTTCTCTACGCCAAAAACGCGCGTACCTCCACTCCAAAATTCCACCTGGCTCTTAATGCTATTTTTTTTGAAATAATCAGCCGCAAAGTACATAATCTTTTGAGGAGCACCACCGCATTTAATGGGGGTATGGGGATTGGTGAAAATGGCTTTACCCCCTTTAGTTTGTTGAATACATTCCCACGTGTATGGGGCCGTTTCGAAACTATAATTAGAGCAAACTCCATTTTTACCTAGATTTTCTTTTAAGCCTTTTATCTCCCCCCAATTCAATTGAATCCCAGGAGCTGCCACTAAATAATCATAACCTAAATCGGTTCCATCAGCTAAGGTAACCTTGTTCTCCTCTGGTTTAAAGCCTGAAACCATTTGTTGAATCCAAGTGGCACCGGAGGGAATAACCGATGCTTCATCGCGTTCTGTGTCTTGAATATTGAATTCTCCACCACCTACTAGGGTCCAGGCAGGTTGGTAATAATGTTTCTTTGCGCCATCGATGATGGCGATGTCTAAAGATGAATCTTTACGTAATAGTTGCGATGCAATAGAGATGCCGGCATTTCCTCCGCCTACAATGACAATTTGATGATGTGTTTTCATGGTTAACGATTTAAAGAATATGTTGTAATATTAGGTGACTTAATGAATAGATGTCGTGATAAATGTCACTGTAGACTTTTTTTTCTACTTGTAAATTGCGGTTACATTAAATAGTAAAATTTTGAGCGCACCATTTCAGCCCCGTTACCAGATATTAATCACCTTTTTATTCGGATTACTCCTGTTCCTTTTTGGATTTTTAGGTTTTCGAACCTTTCAAATCATGGGTTCAACTCAAACTGATTCAACTTCTATTTATGCCGCACCTGATTCCAATTTCACTCATTTATGGACTGCACCCTCAGAGTGGCGCATGATGTATTTACAGCCAGAGGAAAAAGAGTTAGTGCTATATGGAAAAGAACTCATTGCCCATACGGCAGAATATTTAGGTCCCAATGGTTCCGTGAAAGCCATTTCTAATGGTATGAATTGTCAAAACTGTCACCTCAATGCGGGCACTCAGCCTTGGGGAAACAACTACTTCGCCGTTCAATCGACTTATCCTAAATTCAGAGCTCGGTCTGGAACAAAAGAAAATCAAATTAAACGTGTAAATGATTGTTTTGAGCGTAGTTTAAATGGTAAGGCATTAGATTCAACAAGTCGGGAGATGCGGGCGATTTTGGCCTATATTAAATGGCTAGGTTCTGATGTCGAAAAAGGTAAGGTGCCTAAAGGCTCTGGTCTATTTAAACTTAAGGGAATGAAAAGGGCCTGTGATCCTGTTAAAGGTGCAGAGGTCTACACCTCAAAATGCCAATCTTGCCACCAAGCAGATGGCGGTGGTTTGATGGCAGAAAATGGCAAGTCTTACACTTATCCTCCTTTGTGGGGAGCTCATAGCTATAACAATGGCGCAGGTTTATACCGTATTTCGAATTTTGCAGGCTATGTGAAATACAATATGCCGCAGGGAACTACCTATGATAAACCACAATTAACGGATGAGGAAGCTTGGGATGTGGCCGCTTATGTGAATTCGATGCCTCGCCCGGTGAAAGATTTATCGAAGGATTGGCCTAAATTAGAAAAGAAGCCATTTGATCATCCTTTTGGACCGTATGCAGATCCTTTCTCAGAGAAACAGCATAAGTATGGACCTTACAAGCCAATTAAAGTCTGGGCTGAAAAGCATCAATAAAAAAAGGATGCCGAACCTAATCGACATCCCATTTTCCATTTTTCATTCACCATTTACCAATTTAGTGCGGTAATTTATCTCTAAATCTTCCATACACCCACGTACCGGCAATCGAGCTTAAAATAACCACTGAAATAGCTAAGACTCCCGTTCCCAATTGAGCGAAAAGTGGACCTGGACAGGCTCCAGTTATGGCCCAACCAAAACCAAAGAGTAAGCCACCATAAATTTGACCCATATTAAATTTCTTGTCCGAGAACGTGATATCTTCCCCGTGAATCGTCTTTACTTTGAATCTTTTAATCAGGAAAACAGAGATGGTACCCACAACTACTGCAGTACCTATAACGCCGTACATATGGAAACTTTGGAGACGGAACATTTCCTGAATGCGGAACCATGAGATGATTTCTGCTTTCACGAAAACCACGCCAAACACGATCCCAACCGCTAAATATTTAAAATTGTACCACCAAGGATGGCTCAAATTAGACTCGTTCAAACACATGGTGTCCAAAGAACGCACTTCAAAATCTGTTTCTTTCGTATTCATCGGATTAAAGAGCTAAAATGTAAGGAAGAATAAAGTTTGCCATCACAAATCCACCTATCATAAAGCAGATGGTAGCAACTAAAGAGGGCCATTGGAGGTTACTAAGTCCCATAATGGCATGGCCGGATGTACATCCACCTGCGTAGCGAGTTCCGAAGCCTACTAAGAATCCTCCGCCTACCATCATAATGAGACCTCTTACAGTAAAGACTTCATGTATTGCGAATAACTGAACAGGAACCATGCCTGATAGGTCAGTGATACCATAGCCTGCGAGTTCATTTGCTAAATCTGGATGTATTTTTATAGGTGCGTCTGAGCTTAATAGATGGGCTGCAATGAAGCCTCCGATGAAAATTCCACCGATAAAAAATAAATTCCAGGATTCTTTTTTCCAATCGTATTTGAAAAAGGGAACGTTGCTTGGAATACAGGCGGCACAAATATGACGCAGATTAGCTGATATGCCAAAATGTTTGTTGCCTAACAAAAGTAGGGCTGGGACGATCAGTCCAATTAAGGCACCGGCGACATACCAGGGCCAAGGTTGTGTAATAGTTTCCATCATTTATTGGGTATTTAATTGTTTTAATAAGTAGTCAGTGGACAGTGGGCAGTGGGTAGTCCGGAGAGAATTAGTCCGGAGGGAAAATTCAACATTCACCACTTACCATTCTCTCCTTTTCTCTAATCTTTATACTTTATTCTTTGTGCCCTAAACCCACTAATCGTTCCCAACATTAAATACCCCAAAACAGCAAAATAAACAATGCTATTTAGGGGTTTACTCGTAATGGGACACGTGCCACTTGCACATCCAATATCTCTCCAATAGAAATATCCGGCAATTCCACCGAATATTCCTCCAAGGATTTGCCAGAATTTAAGTTGAATGAATTTCCTCATATTCCACTTCTTCTGAATTAGTATGGTTGTTGCGAGCTGCAGGGATACCGCAACCTTGAGATCCGCAGCCAGCATTTAGCAAGGCCATTCCTAAGAGCACGGTTCCCATCATACCGATTAAAACATCGGATGAACGGTAGGCCTCTATAAGCGCGTATCCACCTACTAATAGGCGGATAATGCGCATGAAACCCCAATTTTGAGTTAAGTAAGTTAGCATATTAGTTTTGGTAAATTAACATATCGTGTAAACCTCCACCGTTATATACTTCTACTAATCCTGCCTGCTTTAAAAGCATTTGAGCCATACCTGAGCGATTACCGCTTCTGCAATAAACCACGATGGGTCCTGACATTGCCTTAAATTCATCTAGGCGTAATGGAATAATACCTAGTGGAATGTTAATGGCACCATCGAAATGGCCGCCAGCATATTCATTTGTTTCTCTTACATCAACGACCGTAGTCGCTGGATTGGCTAATAATTCTTCCATGATTACAAGAGGGTTGAAGGACAAACGTATTCTGTTAATTTGAATTTCTCTGATTCTTTAATCGCTTTGAAACCTCCTTTTACATCGATTAAGTTATCGAATCCGCGGGCTCTAAGGGTTGAATTAAAGATCATAGAACGGTATCCACTCGCACAATGTACGAAGTAAGTTTTGTTCTTGTTGATCTTTAACATACTATCATTAATGAAGTCCAAAGGCGCATTTTCTACATCAATCACGTGCTCAGAAAGGTATTCGCTGTTTTTGCGTACATCCAGTATTTCTCCTTCACCAGCATTGACACGTTTCAATAATTCAGCAGCATCAATGGATTCAATACTATCAATTTCCATGCCTGAAGCTTTCCAAGCGGCAAAACCTCCTTTCAAATAACCGATAGTAAAATCATAACCTACGCGTGCTAGACGAGTAATGACTTCTTCTTCACGGCCTTCATCTGTCACTAACAAGATTTCTTGTTTGATGTCTGGGATTAAAGTTCCTACCCATGGAGCGAATGATCCGTCTATTCCAATGTTGATTGAATTAGGAACGAAGCCAGCAGCGAAAGTTTGAGGGTCACGGGTGTCTAGAATCAAGGCACCTGTTTCTGTGGCAGCAGCTTCAAATCCTTCAGGCGATAAAGCATGTTGACCTCTTTCTAATACTTTGTCAATTGAATCATATCCCTTGATGTTCATCAAAACGTTTAATGGGAAGTAGGCTGGAGGCGCTACTAAACCCGTTAATACCTCTTTTTTGAATGCTTCTTTTGTTAATGCAGGGTTTAAAGCGTAGTTCACTTTCTTTTGATTACCTAGTGTGTCGGTGGTCTCCTTGCTCATGTTTTTACCGCAAGCAGAACCAGCGCCATGGCCTGGATACACTATGATATCATCAGCAAGTGGCATAATTTTGTTGCGAAGGGAATCGTAGAGATGACCAGCTAACATATCTTGAGTTAATTCAGCAATGACTTTTTGGGCCAAATCTGGACGTCCCACATCTCCGATAAACAAGGTGTCTCCTGAGAATAAGCTCGTTTCTTTGCCGTTTTCGTCAATTAAAAGGAAACAGGTTGATTCCATGGTATGACCGGGGGTATGGATTACCCGGATGGTTACATTCCCTAATTTGAATTCTTGGCCATCTGTTGCTGAAATACAATCAAACGCACAAGCAGCATTGGGGCCGTAGACGATGGGTGCACCTGTTTTGGCAGACAAATCAATATGACCGGAAACGAAGTCCGCGTGAAAGTGTGTTTCGAAAACATACTTGATTTTAGCGCCATTACGTTCCGCTTTTTCGATATACGGCTGCACCTCGCGAAGTGGATCGATGATCGCGGCTTCGCCATTGCTTTCGATGTAATAAGCACCTTGTGCTAAACATCCCGTGTAAATTTGTTCTACTTTCATCCTATTTTTCTATTTAGATTATTTGAAAGGAAAGGCTAATTGTTGGATGAGAATGTACATTCCCATGACTAAAACGAACCAGCCAAAACCTACTTTTAGTTTGTTTCCGTCTACTTTTTTACTCAAAACATCGCCAAAGAAAATCCCGGCAATGGCTAAACCTGTCACGGTCAATAATAAGTTCCAATCAATGACCGCGTGACCAAGATCACCCGTGAAACCAATTAGGGACTTCGCTGCGATGATTAATAGGGAAGTTCCTACCGCCTGTTTCATAGATAATTTAGAGAGCATCACTAGGGCTGGGATGATTAAAAATCCGCCACCAGCGCCTACTAAGCCAGTTAAAGTACCTACAATCGCTCCCTCTAACAAGATCATTGGGTAGTTGAATACTTGAGCTTCTTCTATATAAGTGCCTAATTTTTCTTTTTCACATTGCTCACATTTGCCTCTGATCATGGATATCGAAGCAGCAACCATTAAGATGGCGAATAGTACCATCATTAAGATGGATTTAGTTACAACAAAATCGCCCACTGTAAATACTTCTGAAGGTATTAAAGGAACAATAAATTTACGGGTTGCATAAACGGCAGCAATCGAAGGTATTCCAAATATGACGGCTGTTTTAAGGTTAATCAGCCCTTGTCTGTACTTCGGAATAGCACCTACTAAAGAACTGGCACCTACCACGAATAAGGAATAGGCAGTTGCTAAAATAGGATTCACTCCAAAAAGGTAAACAAGCACCGGGACTGTTAAAATGGATCCGCCACCCCCAATAAGTCCCAAAGAGACTCCGATTAATAAGGATGCGAAATAACCAATAATTTCCATGTTGTGTTTTTTTTTGTTGTTGATACAAATTTCAACCTTTTATTAGTCCTTATTCGTGATTTTTATCACAAGGTTCAAAAATTTATAAGCGATAATTTATGACGAAATTCCAGGAGTTCATATTCACTTTATTTTGGATATACTTTGCGTTCTCTATTGTGTCGCCTTGATTCGTTTTGTTAGCTAGAAGAAATTGAAAATCAAGCCCTTTGGCAATTTTGGATGCATTAATCAAGACTTCAAAATTCAATTGAGTATAGGAGGGCATTCCATATTTATTCAGACTAAAATTAGATACTGATGGTAGATCAAAATAGCCTACACTTGGATTAATTTTGATTTTCCAGTTTGGAATCGCGTAACTAAATTTAGCTACATAAGCATTCACGCCTCCAAAACCCTCGTTTCGCTCACGCGGCATAAATGTATAAAAGGGATCCTTTCCCCATTCACGAGGCATGAGATATCTGCCTTCTGCACTGATATTCGTGTAGTTTAAACTTCCATTCCAGCGTTTGAATTCTAGACCTGTTTTTAAACTGATAACAGAAGCGTGGGTGTTTTTTTCTGTGTACAGGTTATCGCTTAGAGAATGCTGTTTAATGAATTGAATTCCGCTTACCCATTTACCACCTTGAATGGATATTATATATTCTGCCGAAATCAAGGCAGTTTGCAGTAAATTTTCGACGAATAGATCATGGAATTTATAGCTTATTCCTTTCCATTTTTGATCGAGTCCTGCCATCAGTATTCCTACACTCGTTAAATGTCCAGCATAAGTTGATTTTTTGCCATCTATGTCTACCCCCACGGGAAAATAACCAATGGACTCTGCTACAGATGACCAGCCCATAGTTCCTCTAGGAGCCATTTCGTATAAGTACCCTAGACTAAGAGAGCCCAATTCTGTATAAATTCCTCCCTCAGCGCTTGGCCTCATTCGGCCATCTTGTGGATTAATAAAGGGGGTATTGAGCACTTGGCGTCCTAGTTTGATTTTGATTTTTTTGTTTTGGAAGATCAAAGAAGCTTTTTCAATTCGTGTTAAAAAATCCATGTTAGTAGTATTTGCTTGATCGAATAGACCGATTTCATAGCGACTGGAGGCTAAGTTTGAGGAATTTAGAAAGGAGGTGCTTAGAGATCCCGAAAGATCTAATTTAAAGTGTTTACCTACGTTTTTTGTATAACCCAATTCAACTCCTAACGCATTAGCAGCATAATCAGGTAGGGCTTTTTCATTATCCGTTTCTAAGTGAAAGTAGCGAAAATGGGCGTAAAAGGGCTTTTGGGCAAAAAGGGGAATGCTAAATAGTAAAGCAAAAAGGAATTTCATCATGTGACAAAATTCCCTTATTTAGTTAAGCTTTTCCGTGATGAAAATCACAGGCTTCGTAAATCCACAATCTCAATCTGGTTTTTGTTGATTTTGATGAAGCCTTTCTCCGCTAACTTTTTCATTAATCGCGATATGACTTCGCGAGAAGAATTCAATTCTTGGGCGATGTCTGTGAAGGAAGCTTTCAGAATATTTGTTTTCAAGCTTTTTTGGTGTTGTTTTAAATACCAGAGTAAACGCTCATCCAAATTCCTGAAAGCAATTTGATCTAAGGTGTCTAATAATTCTTCGAAGCGAGAACGGTAGGTCTCCAGTACGAATTGGTACCAGGATTTGTATTTGGTAGCCCATTCGTCCATTAATTCAACAGGAATGGCGATAACTTCGGTATCTACGAGGGCTTTTGCCATAATCTGAGACGATAATTGCCGAGCGGCGCAAGTCATGGAAATAGCGCAGGCTTCGCCGGGGTGCAGGTTGTACATAAAGACCTCATTGCCCTCTTCGTCTTCCCGGAATACTTTAATGATGCCTTTCGTTACTAAAACTGCAGAGCGAATGGATTGCCCCGTTTTCATCAAATAGTCGTCCGTTTTGAATTTACGAATGACGCCCACTTGTTGAATTTTTTTACTTAATTCTGGCTCAAATTGCTTGAATAATTCCATCCTAATACGTGATAACTGCTTGTTTTTCTAGGCTTTCGTAGGCCGCATCTATGACACGCATACTCGCGATTCCATCATCTCCTGGTACGGCAGGGGCCGCTCCAGATCGCAAAGATTGAAAAACATTCTCATAGAATGCCATATACTCGCCTTTTTCAGAGGGAACGCGTTCTGGACTACTTCCGTCTACGTGTAATAATCCGTATTCACTTGGAGCATCCACACCCCAGTTTTCGCCCATGGGAACGTGGCCTTTGTCTAAATCGACTTCTTGGCGATCAGAGCGAGTTTTGATGAAACTGCCTTTGGTGCCATGTAATTGGAAGGCAGGAATGGGTTCTTTAAAATAATAGCCACTTTTTAATCGAACGCGTAGGGTTGGATAATACAAGAGAATCTCGAATAAATCGACTACCTCAGTACCTGGTCTAGTCTTCCGTAAATCCGCGAAAACGTGCGTTGGTTTTCCAAATAAGTGCAAAGCTTGATCAATTAAGTGCGGACCTAAGTCGGTCACAATTCCCGCACCTGGACCGGCATCCTCTTTATGTCTTTTAGGGGACATGAGGGGATTGTAGCGGTCAAAATGAAACTCCGCTTCCACGATATCGCCTAAAACACCTGATTCGTGCACCTTTTTCAAGGTTAAAAAATCGGAATCCCAACGGCGGTTTTGGTAAACAAAGATCATTTTTTGCACTTCTTTCGCTAAGGATACGAGCTTTTCTGCCTCATCTGCGTTGCAAGTAAACGCTTTCTCCACCACAATGTGCTTTCCGGCTTTTAGAGCTGCCGTAGCATATTCGAAATGGGAATAGATGGGAGTGTTAACGATGACTAACTCTATTGAAGGATCGGCTAATACGGCTTCCAATGAATCGTAGGAGGATGAGTCAGGATAAGCATTCTCGATGTTTTTCTTGGAGCGTTCCCAGGATCCACGTAAATTGAATCCAGGATGTAGCTGGATAAATGGGGCGTGAAAAACGCGTCCAGACATTCCAAAAGACAGTAAAGCGGTTTCGATCGGTTTCATAGAAGTAAAAATAAGCAATTCAGACCTTTAAACATAAACGATTTAACATGAAAAAAATACTCGCTTTAAGCCTATTCAGTTTAACTGCACTAGCGCAGTCAAAACCTCTAGTATCGCATATGTTTACTGCAGATCCATCCGCTCACGTATTTCAAGGTCAAATTTACATTTATCCGTCCCACGACATCGATGCCGGTGTGAAAGAAGATGATTTAGGAAGCCATTTCGCCATGCGTGATTACCATGTGCTTTCTCAAAAGACACCCGCCAGTCCGGTTATAGACCATGGTGTCGCTTTGAAATTGGAAGATGTGGCTTGGGCCTCGAAGATGCTTTGGGCTCCGGATGCTGCTGAATCGAAAGGAACCTATTATTTGTATTTTCCAGCAAAGGATAAGGACGGAGTTTTCCGCATTGGCGTAGCCTCGTCCTCTAAACCAGGTGGCCCATTTAAAGCGGAGAAAGACTATATGAAAGGTTCGTTCAGTATCGATCCTTGTGTGTTTAAAGATAAAGACGGATCATATTATCTGTATTTTGGCGGTATATGGGGAGGTCAATTGCAACGCTGGAAGTCAGGAAGCTATAGTGCCACAGATGAGTCTCAACCGGCGAATGGTCAACCAGCTTTGATGGCAAAGGTCGCGCGTTTAGATGCCAATATGAAGCAGCTGGCAGAAGCTCCTCGCAATGTGCAGATTGTAGACGAAAACGGAAAGATTCTGTTGTCCGAAGATCACGATCGCCGTTTCTTCGAGGCCGCTTTCGTCCACCAATACCAAGGGAAATACTATTTTTCTTATTCGACTGGAGATACGCATAACATTGCTTATGCGACGGGAACAAGTCCCTATGGTCCATTTACTTACCAAGGTGTCATCTTAAAGCCTGTTAAAGGATGGACGAATCACCATTCCATTGTGGAACAGAATGGTAAATGGTATTTATATTACCACGATGTAGAAATCTCAGGTAAGACCCACTTAAGAAACGTAAAGGTAACTGAGTTGAAATACCGACCGGATGGTAGTATTGAAACGATAGATGCTTATAAATAAAAAGAAAGGGCCGCTCATTTTTATGAGCGGCCCTCTTGGTAAATCGATGCCATTTAAGCCAGTATATTTTTGGCATAAGCCACACATTTTTTCACTTCCTCTACCGCAGTTGAACCAGCTGGAACTTCGTATTCGAGTTCAATCGTTGCCGGGAATTTGTATTTTTTTGTCTTTAATAGTGTTAAGACCTCTTTAAGTGGTGTGTCACCCTTGCCCCATTCTAAGTTACCCGCGCCGTGTTCTTTTGAGGTGCGGTCTTTGATGTGCATGCTTGTGATACGGTCATGTTTTGCCTCGATGAATGCTAATAAAGAAGCGGTATTATGAGGTGCTCCCACAGCGATATAGTGACCAGCATCTAAGTTGATGGAATTGTATGGGTTTTGGGCCAAAGCCTCATCATACACTGTATCTTTCACTTGAGTATGCGTGTGATAGCCAAAATAGATCTTGTGTTTTTCTCCTAAAGCCCCTAAACGCTGTGTTTGAGCGGAAGAAGTAGGTAATTCTAAAGTCACCGATTTCGCTCCTAAAACTTTAGCAGCACGCAAAGCTGATTCCACTTCAGCATCTGAGTTTCTTTCACCGAATGCATTGGGTTTATATGCATATACAGAGATTCCCGCATCATCTAACATCTTGCGCACTTCCTTGAATTTGTCCATTGAAACAGACTCACGCCAAGCAGCAACGTCTTTTTGGTGTTGTGCCAATTGCGCTTTTTGCTCATCAGTTAAGGTAGGACGAGGTTGACCTGGCGTCCAACGCATGGGTACCGGATTCACTGGACGGCCTGCATAATCCTCTACAGCGTCACCCATCAATTCAATGGCTGAAACACCTGAGTCTACGCAATATTGTATGATTTGCTTGATATCTCCCGGCATACTGCGAAAAGAATACGTAATTGTTCCTACTTGAACGCCACCAAAAACCGAGTTTGGTTTTGCAAAACGGAAGGAGGAATTAGATGCCCACAAAAGGCCTAAAGAGGCCATTGAGCTAGCCGCCAAAAACTGACGACGAGAAGGGTTGTTATTATTTTTCATGTTTATATAGGTTTCTGATCACATTTTACGAATATATCTTGAAATTCATATCCTTGCAGTCAAATTTTGCGACGAAATCCCACCTATTTTCGTTGTGGTATCTTAATCTCCGTTTTAGGTTCAAAAGAATTAACCACGCTCACTTCATCGCCTTTTAAGGTAAAGGTCCAATGGTGCGGACTTTCAAAATACAAAAGCGTAATCTCTAAAGTCTCGGCATCTATCCAGCGATAGGAGCCAGCGTAATCGAATGGACCTTTTTTTACTAAATCAACTCTGGCGGCTCTTAGCATATACGGACCTACCAAGTTTGATTTTCCCGTGGCCCATGCACCTTGTGCGAGTTTAAATTCGTGCTGTGTGGAATCTTTGGTTGTGATAGTTAACGTCCCTTTTGAATCGATTTTGAAGTGGCGGAAATCCAGTGGATTTGTACCTAATGCATATTGTTTGGAAGGTAGAGCTGCAAGTATAGGGGAAACAGGCGCTTTTATCTGCCTGGATTGATTGAATTTTGCAAGAGCCTTTAGTCCAGTAGGATTAGCTGGTAAGGCTTTGGCCTGAAAAGCAGGCAATAAGTTCTTCCATACCTGGTTCAAATCATCCGGTAAGTCCTGAGATTCCGATGTAATAATAAGCACAGCATCTTGTTCAGGCATCATCAAAATGTATTGGCCAAAGGCTCCGTCACCTCTAAATGCCCCATGTCTAGAACGCCAAAACTGATAGCCATAACCCTGCAACCAATCCGCATATTGCCCGTTAGCCTTTTTATCTTCACTTGCATCTGGTTCTTGGTCGATGTGTTTGCTGGTCGCTTCCTCTACCCAGGATGCTGGTAATATTTGTTTACCCTCGAATTTACCTTTGTTTAAATACAATAAACCGAGTTTGGCCATATCCTCTGTCTTTACCCGAATGCCCCAACCACCCACATTGATGCCTTTTTGGTCTGATTCCCAGTCGATACCACTGATGTGCAGTGGGTCTAATAAGCGCGGTTTTAAATAGTCTAATGTCGTCATTCCAGTCACCTTTTGAATGATGGCTGACAACATATACGTGGCTAAGGTATTGTATAAAAACTTCGTGCCCGGTTTATGCGCGATTGGGTAGTTTAAAAATCCACGGACCCAATCCGGAGAAAAGACGATGACACTACGTAACGGCTCTTTTTCGTGGCCAGCAGACATCGTTAAGAGATCTTGAACACGTAGGTCTGCTAGAAAGGGTTTGTCTTTCAAATCAGCGTGTTCTGGGAAGAAAGAAAGGACTTTATCTTGTACGCTGAGACGCTTTTCGGTCACAGCAAAACCGATGGCTGTAGAGGTCCAGCTTTTAGAGACACTGTACATCGTATGCTTTTTATCTGCTGCAAATGGCTTCCACCAAGCCTCTGAAATCACTTTACCATGGCGAATTAGCATGTATGAATGCAATTCATGTTTGTCTGCAGAATAGCCCTCGATGAATTTGATGATGGCTTCAGACGACACGCCCTCTGCTTCTGGCGTGCTGTGTGGCAAAGGTTGGGCAAGAATGGTTAAACTACACAGGAATAAGAGTCCGGCAAGGAATGAGGCTTTTTTCATCGATTAGGTTTATTTTTGTTAAAAATAGGAAATATTCTTGGATAATTGCCTCGCTAAAATTTCAAACGTTTCGGTCTCCCTTGGAGCTAAACCGGTCGTTTCCGCAATCTCTTTTCAGATTTTACCTGGTCAAAAAACGGCCATCGTAGGGCCAATGGGATCAGGAAAGACTTCTTTAGCGAAGGCTTTAGCAGGACGATTATTCAGAACGGGTGAGGTCTTTTTCTCTTCGCGAAATTCCGATAAAAGAGCCTATGTGATGTTTGTGGAGCAACAACATCAATTTAAGAATCGTAGCAATCTCTCAGAATTTTATCTGCAACAGCGTTTTAATTCGTCGGATTGCGAGGATGCTTACACGGTGGAAGAGGAATTAGCTGGATTAGATGTTGGGGATTGGGTTTCGATTTTTGAGCTGTCCGAACTTCTAAAGCGTCCGATGATTCAATTGTCTAATGGCGAGAACAAGCGCTTGCAAATCGTAAAATCACTGGCTTACCTGCCGGATTGGTTGATTTTAGACAATCCCTATGTGGGTTTGGATGTGAATGGAAGAGAAATCCTAAGCAAAGGATTATTATCCCTAGCATTGAAAGGAATCCAATTTATTCTGGTTTCATCGCCGGGTGATGTGCCAGACTTTATCAATCAGGTAATTGAATTGCCCTTCACGCGAATGGTTGATGCGAAACCAGCGCCGCTGCTACGACCATTGGATCTATTCGAAATTGCTGTGAAAATGGAAAAGGTGCAGATTAAATATGGGACTAAAACCATCTTAAGCGATTTTAGCTGGAAAGTAAATAGGGGAGAGCGCTGGGCGATCAAAGGTCCCAATGGAGCTGGTAAATCGACTTTGATTAGTTTAATTACAGCGGATAATCCGCAGGCTTATTCACAAGATATTACGCTATTTGATCGAAAAAGAGGGACAGGAGAGAGTATTTGGGATATAAAGCGCAAGATAGGTTATTTGAGTCCGGAGTTGCATTTGTATTTTAAAGAGGGTGGATCTTGTTTTTCGGTAGTCGCTTCCGGTATGTTTGATACGATGGGATTGTTCAAGCGCTTGACTGAAGAGCAAACGGATCAAGTGAATCATTGGATGGCGGTCATGGGAATTGCTCATTTAAAGGAGCGCTCCTTTTTGCAGATTTCGGGTGGAGAACAGCGTATGGTATTAATTACGCGTGCTTTGGTCAAGAATCCTGAACTCTTGATACTTGACGAGCCTTGCCAAGGTTTAGATCGGGTTCAAACGGAACACCTTAAAACGGTATTGGATTATTTAGCCGCCAATTCTGAAATGACCTTGCTCTACGTCAGTCACTATGACCGCGACATTCCGTCTTGCGTGAATCAGGTGTTGGAATTAAAACGGCTCTGAGATGGATGGGCTTGGTTTAGAGAACCATTTAGGTCCATCTGCCGTCATGTAGGCACAATCTTCTAATCGTACCCCAAATTCCCCTGGAATCGCGATGGTCGGTTCGATACTAAAACACATCCCAATCTCTAACGGTGCCTTATTTCCACGCACCATATTTCCCCATTCGTGTCCACTCATCCCGATTCCGTGACCGGTACGGTGTGGTAGACCAGGTAATTTATAATCCGGGCCAAAGCCTGCGTCAATCAATACTTTACGCGCAGCAAAATCCACATTTTCAGCCGGTGCACCTAATTTAGCCGCCTCAAAGCCTGCTTGTTGCGCTTTCTTTTCTAGCTCCCAGATCTGTTTTTGCTTCGCGCTAGGCTCCCCAAAAACAATCGTTCGCGTAATATCCGATTCATAACCTCCCACACTACATCCGCAATCTAACATCACTACATCGCCTGATTTTAAGATTTGTTTTCTCGAACTGCCATGGGGAAATGAAGTTGCCACCCCAAAAGTCACTGACGCAAAACCGTGCATCGCACCTTGCTCTGCGTGAGCTTGAGCGATCTTTTGAGAGATTTGGCGAGGGGTACATCCAATCGATAAAGCTGCAATTCCGGCCTGAATCGCCTTAATCGTAGCATCATTGGCTTTTTGCATCAAGGCAATTTCAGCAGCAGATTTGATTATTCTACATGGAATGGTGATGGAATCTGCACTCACAAATTGAAAATTAGCCTCTGATTTGCGCAATCCATCAAAGATGAAGAAACGACAGAATTCATCGATACCTATTTGGCCCTTCTGAATCCCTATTTTCTTCAAGCTTTTTGTCGTCAACACAAATGGATTTTCATCCTCCTCCCACGTATGAACATGAGTGCCTGCCGGCGTCATTTCCAGAAAACGATCTTCTTCAAAAGCTGGGCAGATAAAAAATGCCTCCCCTTTCACTGGTATGACCGCTAACATCGATCGCTCTGATGGATGCCAGTTGATGCCTGTGAAATAATTCATATTAATCCCCGCATCTAATATGATAGCTTGCATTTGCTTCTCAGCCATCAATTTCTGCGCCTTAGCCACGCGCAGCTTACGCTCTTCCGGACTGATGGGCGTAAATTCGATGGGCGCAAAAGCCGAAGATGAGGATTTTAAAGATAGACTAGAAGCCAAAAGGCCACCTTTGAGAAAGTTTCTACGTTGCATAGCTAAATTTAAAATAAAACATTTAGAATAGAAATTCTCCTAGGATGAATTAACTTTAAATTCAGATTTTACCTATGCGGCTACTTTTTATTCGTTTCTCGGCCATTGGCGACATTGTTTTAGCTTCTCCAGCCTTGCGTTGTGCGAAGCAGCAGATTCCCGGTGTAGAGATTCATTTTTTGACGAAGATGTCGATGAAGGCTGTTTCAGAGGCGAATCCTTACGTGGATCGGTTCCATTATTTTGACAAAGATCTTACGGCCACCATCCAAGAATTAAAAGCCTACAAATTCAATTACATCATCGATTTGCACAAGAATCTGCGCAGTTTACGGATTCGTTTGGCCTTAGGCGTCCCTGTTTTATCGTATAATAAGCTGAGTTTAGAGAAGTTTTTGTTGACTAAATTCCACTTGAATAAAATGGCCGATCGCCACATTTCCTTGCGCAGTGTGGATACCTTAGCGCCATTAGAGGTTGTCTACGATGGAAATGGTTTGGACTATTTTGTGCCATCTGAAGTGAAAGAGCCCAATTTTTTTCAAGAAGGCTTTGTGGCAATAGTCATTGGTGCCTCGTATGCTACCAAGAAGTTGCCGTTGGAATCATTGCAAGCATTGTGTACTCAGATTTCTCATCCAATAGTATTAATTGGTGGCAAAGAGGAGAAGGAAGATGGTGATCGATTAACAGCGTTAGATCCTTCCAGAATCGTGAATACTTGCGGTGCCTATTCTCTTTATGAATCGGCGTTGATTGTTTCTAAAGCTCGTGTCGTCATTTCGCATGACACAGGTATGTTATATATCGCCTGTGCCTTTGAAAAGAACGTAATCGCGATCTGGGGAGCCACTTCTCCCGCTTTACAGGTAGAGCCTTTGATGCCTTTAGATTCGAATGCTCAGGTTTTTCAATCCATTGTCCCTGATTTAAGTTGCCAACCTTGTTCGAATTTTGGCACCAAGACTTGTCCCAAAGGTCATTTTGCTTGTATGAAAAAGCAGGATTTGCCAGAGATTGTGAGGCAGGTGGACAAAATGTGGTAAAACAAAAAAGCCCGACATTACTGTCGAGCTTTTCAGAGCCTCCTATCGGGATCGAACCAATGACCTACTGATTACAAATCAGTTGCTCTACCAGCTGAGCTAAGGAGGCGCATTTGAGTTCACAAAAGTAAGCCAAATGGATTAAAACGCAAAATATTGATTGAAAAAAATTAATCTTTTTTCAATTTTTTGAGTTCTTTTTCCGCTTGAGCGATTTTCTTTTCGACCTCAGCACGTAGTTTATCCGAGTTTTTAGACTTCGCGAAGAATTCTAAGTTATTGGTTAACACGGCGATATCATTTTCCAAAGCTTGGATTTTCTTGCGTGCATCAGGAGAAGCTGATTTTTTCTCTTCTGCCCCTGCATTTGCTTCCGAAGCCAATGATTTTAATTCAAAGCCCCAGGCAGCTAACTGTTCTTTGGGTTGTGTGCGAGCTAAATCAATTAAAGCATTCCAAGTCGTTCGGAAACTTTCTTGAATGGCTTTCACCTCTTTGCGAGGTACAAAACCGATGGCATCCCAAGCTGCTTTCTTTTCTCCTAAAGAGGCTAAAAGGCTTGGGTCCTTTAACATCGCTTCCATATCCTTCAATATGGCCTGTTTAGCTTTTAAATTGCCTTCGAATTCCACATCTTTCGCATTCTTACCTTTTTCGCGAGTTAAGTTGAAATAGGCGTCACATGCCGCCTTAAATTTCGCATAGATGGAATCCTTCTGCTTTTCTGGTACATGACCGATCTCTTTCCACTTTTTCTGTGTTTCGATGACCATTTGGGTTACTTCAGGAGTGATGGTGCCTGTTTCCACAATTCCATTTACCTGATCTATTAATAATTGCTTCGCAGCTAAATTTGCTTTTCGCTCCGCATCAATCTTCGAGAAGAATTCACTCTTATGTTTAAAGAAGGTTTTTAAGTCAGACCAAAAATGGTGACTCACTTCTTTTCCTCCATCTCGGGGTAAACCTCCTTTTAAATTATTCCATTGCTCTTGAAGGGCTAATACCGCTTTAGAAGCTTGATTCCATTCGCTTATGTTCGTAGCAGAGAAGTTGGCATAATGCTTCATTAAGTCTCCAATCTCACGTTTTACTTTCAGATTTTCTTCAAAAACCTGCTTTTGGGCATCTTGAACAGCTCTTTTTTGTTCGAAAAGTACATCTAATGATTTTTTCACGCGCGCCCAAAGTGACTCATTGTCATCTCTGTTCGCTGGTCCAATGTGCTTGTACTCCTCAAACAGCTCTTCCGCCTCTTTTAATAATTTCTGTAAAGCGCCGCCTTTTGAAATCTCCGTTGCTAATGCCTCTAGTTTGGTGGCAATCACTTCTTTAGCCTGTAAATTTTTCTTGCGATCTAATTCTAATAGTTCGAAGAAAATGCTTCTATTGCTGTAGAAACGATCCACTAAGGCATGATAGCTTTGCCAAAGTGTCTGATTCATCGGTCCCTGCACACTACCTAAACCTTTCCACTCTTCTTGTATTTTCTTGAAGGCTTTTAAGCTCGCATTTACATGTGCTGGATCTGAATTATCATCCGAATCCACTAATGTTCTTAATTCATTGATTAAACGCGTTTTTCCTTCCAGTGCCTTCTCTCTTAATTTTTCCAAATTAGAGTAGAATGCCCCTCTTTCTGTACGGATAAAGGCAGCGATAGCATCGATTTGTTGCGAGATTTCATCCCCTTTAAAGGAGAATCCTTCTTCCGAATCTTCGTTAGTAGCTTTGAAGGCAGCTAGAGCCTCAGCGCGTTCACCTTGTTTGATGGCTTCCCAAGCCGTTCTTACTTCTTTCGTTAATTCATCGACTTTTTTGAAGTTCGCCGCAGAGGCGCTCGCTTGAAGAATGGATTTCAATTGCTCGTAAAAGGCAAGAATGCTCTCTTTTGTTGCTTTTGAAAGGTCTAAAACGGGAAATTCTACAGCTTTTTCTTCTATTACAGGGAAAATAACTTCTGCTGGAGCTGCTGCTTCTGCTATAGTTGCTTCTTCAGCCGTTTCTTCAACAGGTGCTTCTTCTGGAGTAGGAGTAGTTTCCAATTCTTCTGCTGGATTGCTCTCTTCGGTGATCATAATCGTCGTTGTTTGCGTTTTAACTTACAAGTTTTTCAAAAATACGCTCCATCGATACAGCATAACCAATTTTCTCTTTTAGGTCTGCTATAGAAATGCGCTCTTGGGTCATCGTATTGCGATCGCGAACGGTCACGGTGTTGTCTTCCATAGTTTGGTAATCAACCACCACACAATACGGTGTTCCAATTAAATCCTGACGGGTATAACGCTTGCCTATGGCGCCACCATCGTCGTATGTTGTATTGAAGGCAAATTTAATGTTGTTAACAATTTCTAGTGCTTTCTCTGCTAAACCATCCTTCTTGACTAAAGGCAGTACGGCCACTTTTACAGGAGCTAATGCCGGGTGAAAATTCAAGAAAACGCGTTGTTTTTCTTGTTCTCCTTCACCCACCGTCTCTTCTGTATAGGCATTGCAAAGAATCGCCAAGAACAAACGATCCGCCCCTACGGACGTTTCTACCACATAAGGTATATAATTTTCGTTTATTTCAGGGTCAAAATATTGTTGTTTTTTTCTCGATAAATCTTGGTGTGCTTTCAAATCGAAATCCGTTCTCGAATGGATTCCTTCCATTTCTTTAAAGCCAAATGGGAATTTATACTCGATATCTACCGCCGCATTCGCATAGTGCGCTAATTTTTCGTGATCGTGGAATTTCAATGAAGTAGCCGGAATTCCTAACGCTAGGTGGAATTTCATACGCGTTTCTTTCCACTTCGAATACCATTCCATTTCCGTTCCAGGGCGAACGAAGAATTGCATCTCCATTTGTTCGAATTCTCGCATACGGAAAATGAAATTACGTGCAACGATCTCGTTACGGAAGGCTTTTCCGATTTGGGCTATGCCAAAAGGCACCTTCATACGGCCTGTCTTCTGCACGTTCAAGAAGTTTACAAAGATTCCTTGAGCCGTCTCAGGACGTAAATAAATTAAGCTCGCATCCTCAGAAACGGCACCTACTTGAGTCGAGAACATCAAATTGAATTGACGAACCTCAGTCCAGTTAGCGGTATTTGAAATAGGACACTTGATATTTTCATCGATAATGATTTGGCGAACTCCCTCTAAATCCCCTGCATCTAAGCATTTCGCCATCTTTTGTAATAAAGCCTTCGCTTCTGCCTCTTTCCCTTCGTCCTCTAATTGCGCCGCTCTTTCTTCTAATAAAGTATCTGCCCGGTACCGTTTTTTAGAATCCTTGTTATCGATCATCGGATCATTAAACGAATCCACGTGACCAGAAGCCTTCCAAGTCAGTGGGTGCATAAAAATGGCTGCATCAAGACCGACCACATTGTCATTCAACATCGTCATCGCCTTGTACCAAACCGTTTTTAAGTTATTTTTTAACTCGACACCGTTTTGACCGTAATCATATACCGCTTGCAAACCATCATAAATCTCTGAAGAAGGAAATACGAAACCATATTCTTTCGCGTGTGAAATAATATCCTTCAATGCGGAGGCGGTATCCTGTTTTTTATTTTCCATTAAATCAATTTTTTTCAATCGTATTAGATTGCAATTTACCGAAAAGAATCAAAGAATGAGGCTTGCAACGTGTTTTTTCTTAATTTTGCTCAGTTTTACAACGTAAAAACCAAGATATTGATGAAAAACGTTTCCTTCGCCTTAATTCAGCTATCCTGCAGCAACATTGTTTCAGAAAACTGGCAAAAAACGATTAGCTCGATTCGGGAAGCAGCGAGTAAAGGTGCGCAAGTCATTTGCTTGCAGGAATTGTTTAAATCAGTCTATTTCTGTTACGAAGAAAAGCAGGATTTCTTTGCTTTAGCAGAGGCTATCCCAGGACCTTCGACGGATGAATTAGGTGCTTTGGCAGCTGAATTAAACGTTGTCATCATCGCATCTCTTTTCGAAAAGAGGGCAGCAGGGCTTTACCATAACACGACAGCTGTCATCGATGCAGACGGGAAATACCTCGGTAAATACCGCAAAATGCACATTCCAGACGATCCAGGCTATTACGAGAAATATTACTTCACGCCTGGAGATTTAGGATATCAGGTTTTTGAAACGAAGTTTGCCAAAATAGGCGTACTCATCTGCTGGGATCAATGGTATCCCGAGGCAGCTCGTTTAACGGCTCTTCAAGGGGCAGAAGTGTTAGTATACCCTACTGCAATTGGTTGGGATTTAGAAGAAAAAGACGGTGAAATCAACCGCGAGCAATACCAAGCTTGGCAAACCATACAGCGCTCACATTCCGTTGCTAATGGTGTACCTGTCGTATCAGTAAACCGGGTTGGGACAGAAAATGGTCAACAATTTTGGGGAGGAAGCTTCGTCTCTAATGCTTTCGGTCGCGTGATTTACCAAGCCTCTCACGATCAAGAGGAAATTGCTTTAGTGGACATTAACGTTGATTCTAGTGAATATTACCGTAGAACTTGGCCATTCTTTAGAGATCGTAGGATTGATTCGTATGGCGGGATTACGGAAAGATTTTTGGACAAATAGCAAAGAGCAAAGTTCAAAGAGCAAAGTTCAAAGACCCAAGACCAAATTTAAATATGACTAAGTCATAAAGTGACGACTAAGCCGCTTGCGGCGACTTTTTGACTTGATATGAACATTGAACTTTGGTCTTTGAACTTTGAAAAATCAGCTCCGCTGATTTTAATGCGCTTCTAGCCAGTTTTCACCCACACCAATTCCTGTTTCCATAGCGACGCCTAGATCCATGGCTTCGCACATAATCTTGTTGATTTGTACTTTTAAGTAGTCGACTTCGTCTTTATGTGCGTCGAACACGAGTTCATCATGCACGGTTAAAATCATTTTCGATTTTAAGTTTTCTCTTTCGAGGAAATCTTGGATTTGAATCATCGCTACTTTGATCATATCGGCAGCTGAACCTTGGATAGGGGCGTTGATGGCGTTGCGTTCCGCGAAGCCACGCTCGTTCATATTCGCTGATAAGATGTCACGCAGGTAGCGGCGACGGCCCAAAACGGTTTCGACATAGCCGTTTTCGCGCGCGTTGGTGATGCTTTGGTCCATAAAAGTCTTCACCTTAGGGAATTCGATAAAGTACTGATCGATGATTTCTTTTGCTTCAGTGCGAGATATGCTTAATTGGGAAGCGAGACCAAAGGCCGAAACGCCGTAAATAATCCCAAAATTCACCGTCTTCGCCTTGCGACGCATGTCGGAGGTAACTTCTTCTAAAGGGACATGGAATACTTTTGCGGCGGTTGCTTTGTGGACATCTAAGCCATTATTGAAAGCATCTAACATGGATTCATCCTTCGAGAAGGCAGCCATGATACGCAATTCGATTTGAGAATAATCGGCAGATAAAATCAAGTGGTTTTCATCGCGGGGGATGAAGGCCTTGCGGATTTCTCGACCACGAACCGTACGAATCGGGATGTTTTGTAAGTTTGGATCTTTCGAAGACAAGCGGCCAGTGGCCGTTACAGCCTGCATGAAGGAGGTGTGGATACGACCTGTTTTGGGAGAAATAAGGGCCGGAAGGGCATCCACGTAGGTTGATTTCAATTTCTGTAATTCACGGAAGTCGAGAATTAAAGAGGCAATTTCGTGTTCAGCTTCTAGTTTAGACAAGACTTCCTCTCCCGTCATGTATTGACCGGTTTTAGTCTTTTTCGCTTTCGGATCTAGCTTCAATTTTTCAAATAATATCTCCCCCAATTGTTTAGGAGAGGCAATGTTAAATTCTTGGCCTGCAGCAGCAAATATTTTTTCTTGAACGGCTTTTGAATCTGCTTCCAAAGTCTTCGACATCTCTTGTAGGAAAGGTACGTCTAAATTCACGCCCTCACATTCAATGGTTGAAAGAACACGAGCAAGCGGCATTTCTACCTCGTGCAGTAGTTGAACGGCTTTCGGGTTCGTCGTTAATTGTTTGTCCAAAAACGGTTTTAATTGCAAAGTAATATCGGCGTCTTCTGCGGCATACTCTTTGATCAAGTTAAGCTCCACTTCGCGCATATTGCCTTGTTTCGCCCCTTTTTTGCCAATTAAGTTTTCGATCGACATCGGTTCGTAGCTTAAATAGGCGAGCGCTAACGCATCCATTCCGTGGCGTTTCTCCGGTTCTATCAGGTAATGAGCCAGCATGGTGTCGTAAGTCGCGCCTTTGATTTCGATACCGTAATTACGCAAAACGCTCATATCGTATTTGATATTTTGGGCGATTTTGGTAGTCGATTCTTTGGCAAAAATCCCTTTAAATAAATCAGCCTGCGCCTGGCAAGCCGCCGGATCCTCTGGAAACGGTACATAAAATGCTTCGCCTTTTCGGTAGGAGAAGGACATTCCCACTAAGGCCGCTTCAATGGCCACTAAACTTGTCGTTTCGGTATCAAAACAGAAAGAATCCTGGCGATCCAAAAAGCTGATTAAGGACTTAATAGCGTTCTCGCCCTGCACTAAATGGTATTGATGTGCGGTATTGCTGAGATTTGAATAGCTGGTCGTGATAACTTCTTCTTCCTCTGTTTCAGGAGTGGCTGCTGGAGCCGGCGATCCAAACATATCCATCTGGTTCGCATCCACCTTAGGCGATGCTTTCACTTTGGCAACCACCGGTTCCTCTTCACCCAAAATTCGCTTGCGCAGTGTTCTGAATTCTAATTCCTCTAATAAGGGTTCTAATAAAGCCCGATTAGGCTGCGTTGCTTTTAGTTTTTCCTCTTCATATTCAATAGGTACTTCGATCATAATTCGGGCCAAATGCTTGGATAAAATCCCTTGCTCGCGGAAATTGATCAAGTTTTCTTGCAATTTGCCTTTTAGTTGATCGGTATTATCTAATAGGTTTTCCAAAGACCCAAACTGCTCAATTAGTTTTTGTGCCGTCTTTTCACCCACACCCGGAATACCTGGAATATTATCTACCGCATCGCCCATCAAACCCAGCATATCGATTACTTGGTCAACATGAGCGATGTTCCAACGTTGGCATACTTCCTTGGGCCCTAAAATTTCTACACCCTTGCCCATAAAGGCTGGTTTGTACATCTTAATGCGCTCCTCTACTAATTGCCCGTAATCTTTATCCGGCGTCATCATGAAAACTTCGATGTCCGGATTCGCACGCACCGCCTTTTTAGCAATTGTCCCGATCACGTCATCCGCTTCATAGCCATCTAAAATCAGCAAGGGGATGTCCATCGCTTCAACCAAACGCTTAACATAAGGAATGGCTATTGTAATATCTTCCGGCTGTTCCTGGCGCTGCGCCTTGTAGGGCGTATATTCAACGTGGCGAAAAGTAGGGGCTGGGGTATCGAAGGCAACCCCTAAATAGTCTGGTTTTTCCTTGTTAATGACCTCAAGGATCGTATTTGCAAAGCCAAAAACGGCGGAAGTATTAATCCCTTTTGAAGAAATGCGAGGTGTTTTAGCAAATGCAAAATGCGCGCGATAAATCAAGGCCATCGCGTCAAAAAGGAATAATTTTTTCATGTAATTCAGCTATATTTGGGGATAAGGAGTGCCTTTGTAAAGATAATAAATATCATCGACTTATGAACTTAGCTGATCTACGCTTAAACTATCAAAAAGGAGAATTGCACGAACAACACGTACATCCAGATCCTTTTGCTCAATTTGCTATTTGGTTTAAAGAAGCCCAATCTGCTGAGGTTCCTGAGCCTAATGCCATGTTCTTAAGCACATTAAGTGCAACAGGCCGTCCATCTGGCCGTATTGTTTTATTAAAAACTGTAGATCACGGTTTTAGTTTCTTTACAAATTACGAATCCCGTAAAGGCCAAGAATTAGCCTTTACATCGCAGGCATCAATCACCTTTTTTTGGGGCGAATTAGAACGCCAAATCCGTATCGAAGGTCACGTCGAAAAACTCTCTGTTGAATTATCGACAGCTTATTTTCATTCGCGTCCGCGTGAGTCCCAATTAGGTGCTTGGGTATCAGAGCAAAGTGCCCGGGTTGATTCCCGCGAAGTTTTACAAGCTCGCTACGCTGAATTCGCTGCACAATACGAAGGCAAAACGATTCCGAAACCTGATCATTGGGGAGGTTATCGACTAGTGCCCGATTATTTTGAATTTTGGCAAGGTAGACCTTCTCGCTTGCATGACCGAGTGGTCTATGATGCACGGGAGAAAGGGGAGTGGGAGTGTTATCGGGTAGCGCCTTAAAAAGCGGCTTTAGCCGCTTTTTCAAAGAGCAAAGAGCAAAGTACAAAGTTCAAATTTTGATTTTAATATTCTGAATTGATCGCCGCAGGCGATACCTACTTTGAACTTTGCTCTTTGAACTTTATAATAGTTTCACCTCCAACGTCTTCTGGCTCTGAAACCCTTCCCCATATTTTACCCCAATTTTGTGTCCCATCTCCATAGCGCGCGCTTGAATGAAATGTAAAAAGTCTGGGTTAGAGATATAAGAGGCAGGTTCGGTAGAATTAGGATCAAAGAATTGACTTTTGAAAGCGCGAATAGCCGCTTCTTTCTGATCCCAGTGCGCTGTGATATCAATAACGAAATCAGGTTCTAAATAGCGGTCTTGAATATAATGGTAGACTTGCGCAGGTCTCCAGGCAGTTAGGTCGCCAGTTTTGATTTGGCGTAAACCTGATAAAAAACAGGCATCAATCGCTAATTGCGCTCCTTTACCATGGTCAGGGTGGCGGTCTTCCAAAGCATTAGCTAAAACAACCTCAGGTTGGTATTTGCGAATGACTTCGATGAGTTTTAATTGTGTTTCTTCGTCATTTCTGAAGAAACCATCCCGAATGCCTAGGTTTTCCCGGGCATGAATACCTAAAATTTGAGTGGCATCAGCTGATTCCTGAAGACGTATTTCGGGTGTTCCTCTTGTCCCTAGTTCACCTCGAGTGAAATCGACGATTCCTACTTTTTTGCCAGCAGCAATGTGGGAGAGTATGGTTCCAGCGCAACTTAATTCTGCGTCGTCTGGATGTGCAGCCATCACAAGGATATCTAATTTCATAGGGATTAATGGATGCGAATTCGGCGACCTGCTCTTATAACTGAGGAGTTCTTCATTCCATTTAACTTTTTCAATTTAGCAATTGAAACACCGGTACGTCTCGCAATGGCACCTAGGGTATCACCTTGACGTACTTTAGTCCATGCCTTTGTTCTAGAACGCACTTTATCTCCTACCGCACCATATTCATTTTTCAATGAAAGGGAACGAATATCAAAAGAACGTGCCGTGATGATGATGTGATCGGAAACAGGTTCAAATGGGTTGAAATTATACAAATTCTTTGGGTTCATGGGATTACCCTCATAACGTGTCTCAAAGTGCAAGTGTGAACCCGTACTGCGCCCTGTGCTACCTCCTACACCAATTTGATCCCCAGCTTTAACCAGTGTGCCAGGTTCCGCACCGGGAGAGGCAAGGTGAGCATATAACGTTTCAAAGCCATTGTAATGGCGCACTAGGACGTAATTACCATAACCTGATCGGTCATAATGACTGACACGGACAATCCCATCGAATGCGGAGAAGACAGGATAACCGGTCTCTAAGTCTAAATCGACACCAGCGTGCAGGCGTCCCCACCGTGGTCCAAATGGACTGGTTTGCTTAACAATCTCTAGAGGAGCTGCCCAGTTACGTCCAGCTGCCGTATTGTATAATTCGATGTCAACAGGTTCATCAAATTCTTTAGCATCAATATCATAAGGGTCAATAATTTTCGTGTCCCAAATCGCGTAATAAGACGCCACCGACACAAAATCCTCTGTTCCTTCTGGTGCAGCCTCTTCTTCGATCTCAACAATCAGATTTTCACCTTCGTCGATCGAAGTGGTATCAAAATTGCTGATGCTCGCATTCACCAATTTAATGGGCTCGAACTTACGTTCCTGTAATTCAGAGCCGGCGGTAACCCCCACGGATTCCGTCTCATTTCTGAATTGCAAGGGGGGAAGTTCATCTAGTTCATCCTTCTTCTTGTTCTTTTCTTGGAAAAGTTGGGAATTGGATTTGACTTCGATTTCTGTTTTTTTCTTGAATAAATTCCGCTCTTGCGCCTTCAAGCTAAAGCCCGATAGCAATAGAATACATCCAAAAATATAGGTGATAAACCTCATATGTTTTTATTAATGTAAATGGTTCGCGGCTAACCAACGTTCCGCGTCCAAAGCCGCCATACACCCGCTACCAGCGGCCGTAATGGCTTGGCGATAAATCGTGTCTTGAACGTCACCACAGGCGAAAACACCTTCGATATTTGTTCGAGCACTTCCTTTTTCAGTAATTAAATATTCTTGCGCGTCCATATCTAATTGTCCTTTGAAAATAGACGTATTAGGTTGGTGACCAATCGCAACAAAGAAACCGGTTAAGGCAATTTCTTCGGTTTCTTTAGTGACATTATTCACGATGCGAATGCCAGTTACCCCGTTTGCATCACCTAAAATTTCTTCTGTTTCAGAATTCCAATGGATCTCGATTTTCGGGTTATTCTTTACGCGCTCTTGCATAATTAAGGAAGCACGCATCTCGCCACGACGCACGATTAAGTGTACTTTAGTACATAAATTCGCTAAATAACTTGCTTCTTCAGCGGCTGTATCTCCCGCTCCCACTACGGCTACGGTTTGATTACGATAGAAAAAACCATCACATACTGCACAAGCGGATACGCCCAGGCCATTGAACTTCGTTTCTCCCTCTAACCCTAACCATTTCGCACTAGCTCCAGTCGCGATAATGACCGCATCTGCTTCGATCTGGGTTGTTTCATCAATCCACACTTTCTTGGGTGATACACTGAAATCTACCTTAGTTGCCATTCCGTAACGAACATCCGTTCCAAAACGCTTCGCCTGATTCTCTAAATCGATCATCATAGCTGGACCATCAATACCATTCGGGTAGCCAGGGAAATTATCTACTTCAGTGGTAGTTGTTAATTGTCCCCCGGGTTGTCCACCTTGGTACATCACAGGATGTAAACCAGCGCGAGAAGCATAAATAGCTGCGGTATATCCGGCTGGGCCAGAACCGATAATTAGGCATTTGATTTTTTCTGACATCTGTATTTTTATCGAAAGGGAATGAGCCTACAAAATTCGGGAAATATAGGCAGAATCACAAGCGGAGATTATTCTTAATAATTCTTACATTTGTTTAACAACCAAACCTTAACGAATGAAGCAATCAATTATTTTTCAGAACCTGACATTTTGGGTTTTATTGTCTATTTTATTAGGTGTTTTTGTTGGACATTTCGCTCCTGATTTGGCCTTATTCAAGGTGTTTGATTCGAAGTTTAGTTATAATTTATTGGGAGCAGATCTAAGCTTTGGTCCTTCCTTGAGCGAGGTTTTTAGTGGTGTTTTTATCAGTTTAGTGAAGATTTTTATCAACCCTATCATCTTTTTGACGATTTCACTAGGGATCGTGAATATGGGTAACTTGAAAAAAGTAGGTCGTGTGGGTGGTAAGGCATTACTTTATTTTGAGGTGGTAACAACTGTTGCCCTTTTAATCGGATTAGCCGTTTCTAGCTTCATTGAACCTGGAATCGGAGTCATCCGAGAGGATATCGCGGGTGGAGATATTTCTAAATACACGCAAAAAGCGGCAGGATTCTCATGGATCAGCTTTCTAAAAGAAAACTTTACAGTTCAGGTATTAGGGTTCTCGATCTTCTTTGGGATCTTTTTGAACTATGTCAAAGGAAAGGCGAAGATGATTGCGGGGATGCAACAGGCTTCGCATTGGGTGTTCAAAGGCCTGAAGATGGTAATGTATTTAGCGCCATTGGGTGCGCTAGGTGGGATGGCCTTTACCATCGGGAAATTTGGAATACATTCCCTGATTCCTTTAGCGAAACTAATGCTGACGGTCTATGTGACGATGGCCATTTTCGTTTTCGTGGTATTGGGTTATATTATGCGAAGCTGCGGAGAGCGTATTTGGGCGTTTTTGGGCTATATTAAACACGAATTATTGGTGGTTTTGGGTACTTCGTCTTCGGAGGCTGCTTTGCCATCTTTGATGCATAAACTAGAGAATATGGGCTGTTCGAAGTCCGTAGTGGGACTAGTGGTACCTGCGGGTTATTCGTTTAACTTGGATGGGACGAGTATTTATTTATCGATGGCCACCTTGTTTTTAGCTCAAGTTTATGGCGTACATTTGTCTTGGGAACAGATGCTGACTATTGTCGGTATTTTAATGGTGACCTCTAAAGGGGCTGCTGGCGTGACAGGAAGTGGCTTTGTTGTTTTAGCATCCACTTTGAGTGCATTGCAAGTGATCCCAGTGGAAGGCTTAGCCTTATTACTAGGAGTAGATCGTTTTATGTCAGAGGCGAGAGCGATTACCAATTTTATTGGAAACGGAGTGGCAACGGTTTGGATAGCGAAGCACGAGGGGGAATTTGAAAAAGAACAATCAACAAATTAATCATATATGTCTATTTCATCCATTTTAAGAGAAGATGCGCTCGAGTATCATTCAGGAGGGAAACCTGGCAAAATTGAAGTAAAACCCACTAAATCAACAGCAACTCAGCGCGATTTGTCTTTAGCCTATTCGCCGGGTGTGGCTGAGCCTTGTTTAGAAATTGCGAATAATGTAGAGAAAGTATACGATTATACGGCCAAAGGAAACCTGGTAGGTGTTATCTCGAATGGTACCGCTGTTTTAGGTTTAGGTAACATTGGTCCAGAGGCTAGTAAGCCCGTAATGGAGGGAAAAGGAGTTCTTTTTAAAGTATTCTCCGATATCGACGTATTTGATATTGAATTAGCCGTGAGCGATCCAGATGAATTTGTGGATACGGTAGCGCGGCTAGAACCGACTTTTGGCGGGATTAATCTGGAGGATATCAAATCCCCAGAATGCTTTGAAATCGAAGAGAAATTAAAAGCGCGTTTGAAGATTCCCATCATGCACGACGATCAGCATGGAACGGCCATTATCTCGTCCGCGGCACTGTTGAACGCATTGGAAATCGTTGACAAGAAGATTGAAGAGTCAAAATTTGTCATTTCTGGTGCGGGAGCTGCAGCTATTTCTTGCATCAAATTATATTTAAAGCTCGGAGCACGTATTGAGAATTTCTCTATTTTCGATAAGGATGGCTTAGTTTCGGAAGACCGTCCAGATCTGAATCGTTTTTTAGCTCCGTTAGCGGGTAAAGCAGGTGGAAATACCTCCCTAGCAGAGGCGATGAGGGGAGCGGATGTTTTCCTTGGCCTTTCAGTAGGAGGCATATTAAAACCAGAGATGGTGGCGACGATGGCCCCTAATCCTATCGTATTTGCCATGGCGAATCCGACGCCGGAGATCGGCTATGAGGAAGCAAAAGCAGTCAGAGAAGATTTAATTATGGCGACTGGTCGCTCCGATTTCCCTAATCAAGTAAATAACGTTCTAGGCTTTCCTTTCATTTTTAGAGGTGCTTTAGATGTACGTGCTTCAGAGATAAATGATGAGATGAAACTGGCGGCTGCCAAGGCTTTGGCCTGCTTAGCTAAAAAACCGGTACCTGATATTGTGAATTTAGCTTATAATGAAAAATCATTAAGTTTTGGACCAGAATACATTATCCCTAAGCCGGTTGACCCGCGTTTAATTACGACCATCTCCATGGCGGTGGCAAAAGCGGCGATGGAATCAGGTGTAGCAACGAAGCCGATTAAAAACTGGGATGTCTACGAGAATCAATTAGCAAAGCGACTGGGACTAGATAACCAGGTGATGAAATTCATCTTGAAACGAGCTAAATCGAAACCGAAGCGTATTGTATTTGCAGAGGCGGAGAACTTGAAAGTATTGAAGGCCGTTCGGGAGGTGTTAGATGAAGGAATCGCTAAGCCAATTCTATTAGGTCGTAAAGCGAATATCGATGCAATCTGCGAAGAGCACCACATCGATTTAGGGGATATTGAGATCTTTGATTTCAAACACCCGGATAATGCAGACTTGTTAGCAGAATTCGCCGAATTGTTTTACCAAAAGCGTAAGCGTCGTGGATTCACGAAGTGGGAGGCAGAGAAGCAGGTGCGTAAGAGTAATTATTTTGCTGCGATGATGTTAGAAACGAATCGCGCGGACGGGGTTATTTCTGGGTTGACCAAAAACTATCCAGATGCCATTCGTCCCGCCTTGCAGATTATCGGTAAAAAGCCGGGAGTAACGAAGGTGGCAGGTATGTACTTGTTATTGAGTAAGCAAGGACCATTGTTCTTTTCAGATACCACGATTAACTTTTCGCCTTCGGTAGCTGATATCGTGGAGATTACGGAATTGACTTCAGAGGCGGTTGAGCGCTTTAATTTAAAGCCAAAGATTGCCATGCTATCTTACTCGAACTTTGGTTCTGCGGATGGAGAGGACGCAGTGAAGATGCGGGCAGCAACACACATCCTGCAAGAAAAACATCCAACCTGGGTGATTGAAGGGGAGATGCAGGCGCATTTAGCGTTTGACAAAGAATTAAGACAACAAAACTATCCGTTTGCCACTTTGGGAAATGACACCGCTAACACGCTGATTTTCCCTAATCTTTCTTCGGCTAATATTGCCTATAACTTGTTGAAGGAAGCGGCGGACATTGAGTACATTGGACCTATCTTATTGGGATTACGTAAACCGGTGCACGTATTGCAACTAGGCGCCTCTGTTCGTGAGATAGTGAACATGGTCGCAATCGCAGTGGTAGAAGCGCAGACGGTCTAAAAATGCAACCAAGCCTGTCTCATCTTTAATTGAGATGGGCTTGGGTTTTTCAAAGCCCTGAATTCAATATTGTTTGTATAACCATACGTAATGGTATTATTACCTGGGATGGATTCCCCGAATTCCATTCCGATGGTGGATACCAATTCTTTAAAGGGTAATTTATCTCCTTTACTGACATATCGGGCAAAGAATTCTTTTACTGCTGGAACTTTTGTCGTCTTTTCAATGATGTCAAATAACTCTTCATCCTTAAAGGATTTGGTAGGTCCATATTGAGTGGCTAAATCACGCATCATCTGCTGTGTGCCATAGACGCCGTTCGTTTCCTTGCGCAAGAGTAAATCTAGGCAGAAACCGATGAGTGCTCCTTTTTGGTACACGTTCCCATATTCATCCTTATATTTATCTAATGCGCCCAGGCTAAGTTTAGTGAAGGCTAGTGAGGGATTATAGTTATCATTTGCGCGGTTTACTTTCTCGGTCATGGATTCCATAAACTGTTCTAAAGTAGTCAACCCTCCTTGCAACTGGGTGTGGTGGGCTGCGTATTCCGTCAGGCCTTCATAGAGCCAAAGGTGTCGGGACATTTTAGGCTTTTGGAAATCAAAATTCCCAATCTCCTCCGAGTGAAAGTTAAGTGGTGTCTGAATATGGAAAAATTCGTGCGCACTCACATCGCGAATGGTGCTTCCCATGGTGGCGATATTGTATTCTGGTAGGTAATAAAATGAAGATTGGGAATGTTCCAAAGCTCCATAACTACCATTCTTTAGATGCGTCGACATCACCATCAGAAAAACGTAGTTTTTAACCGGGAAAGTGCCCCCTAAATAGGCTTGCTGTGACTTCAACAAGGGAAGGATTTTCTCAGCAATTTGGGAGGCACGAATCACCTGATTAGGAGAAAAGACCGAAATCAAGATATCAGCATCACCCACTTTTAGCATAGCGGTATCTGGGTGCGCGACTAGGATGGGCGCATCCGTTAGACTTTGGTAGGAATCTGCTACATAATAACCCTTTTTTGATGCAATGGCGGAGGAAGCTAACATACCCTCAGGTACATTTAGTTGTAGCGAAACAGGCATTTTCTCAGCACCTTTCACAAAGCCTAAAAGCGCATGAGTGTTCAGCGCAAAGAGCGTGTCTTCCTGAAAGTTCGTTCCTACAGGCTCGAATATGTATTTGCCCTCGATCTCAGGACTATCCCAAGTGTCATCCACCTTGTAGCTGAGGCGAGAAGCATTCCCGATGAGAAAAGAATTGACGTCTTTTTGTCTCACTTTTACAGCTTTACCAGCAGCATCAAAGGCTTGCAGGTTACTGACATAGCGTCCAAAATCATAAATGGCATAAGTGCCTGGAACGATTTTAGGAAAGCAGTATTCCTTTGCGCCAGCTGGCAATTGAACTTCTACGGTCAATCGATCATTTTTGAGTTTATTTAGATCAATCGAATAGCGGAGGCTATCTTGTGCATTTGTGCTGTAAACAAAACAAAGCAGAAGTAGGAGTTTTTTTAGCATTAATTCTTGAAGTTCAGTGCCTCAGTTGGCTGGATTTTAGTAATTAAAAGGGTAGGGATGGACATCATGAAACCCACTAGCACCATCGTCAGTAGATTAACGATACCCCAAGTAGTCGCATCCCATTCGATGGGAACGCTTGTCATGTAATAACTTTCTGGATCTAAAGGTATCAAGTGGTAAGTTGATTGTAAATAGCAAAATAGGAAGGCAAGTCCATTTCCAATCAGTAATCCGCGCACTAAGATGAACAAGCCATTCCACCAAAAAACACGGCGAATTTGGGCTGCTGAGGCGCCCATCGACTTCAATAATCCCACCATGGGTACGCGTTCCATGATTAGTACCCAAAGCGTAGCGATAAGATTAAAGCAGGCCACGACAAAGAGGAGGCTGATGAAGATGATGATATTGCGGTCGAGCATGGTCATCCAATCAAAAAGAGCAGGATAAATCTCCGTCAATGGTTGTATGCGCCATTCAGGCGGCATCGTTTTTGCTAGCGCATTTGTTTTCGCTTCTAGGTTATCCTTATTTTTAAAGAACACCTCATAGGTACCTAGGGAGTCAGCCGTCCAGCCATTCATTATTTGAACCCAGTCGCGATCTGCTAGGACGAATAGTTTATCAAGTTCTTCTAGTCCGGTTTCATAAATGCCGGCTACTTTCACTTTACGGGGTCTCTGCGGAGCACTGAGGAAATAGAGAATCAACGAACCTTGGGTTTTGACCTTTAGTTGTTTAGCTAATGCCTTACTCAAAATAACCTCCTGTGGACCAGAAAGGCTATTAGAACCACTGATGATATTTTTCTGTAATTGCTTTGCCGGAAGATCTTTTCCAATCCCTTTCACTACAATACCGGCTAAGCCTTCTTTCCCTACTAATATCCCTGGCCTTTGTACGTGCGCTTGAATATGGTCGATTTCTGAGCGCTTAACTGTATTGGACTCCCATTCTTTATTGCGAGTCAGTGGACTTTCAGCTAACGAACGATTGCTTGATATCTGAGAAATACGCGCATCTCCAGAAAAGCTCGTCAATTTGTCCTGAATGGTCGTCTTAAAACCAAAAAGTATCGCAAATGCCACCAGGATGATTGCCGTTCCTAACGCCACCGTACCGATACCCACATAGGTCACTGTCTTAGAAAAGGAGGTGTCCTGAGTTTTCCGAATACGCCTAGCGACAAAAAGAGGGAAATTCATTAGATTTGATTTTCAATTCTGAACCGCAAAGAAAACACGAATGGGGCGTAAATCAAATAGTATTGTCTTATTGTTCAGCCTTTTGGCTTTTATGGGATTTGGCCAAAAAACGCTCATTCCAGGCGCTGCCCAATTTCCCGCTTACTTGCCTGCCTTGAAAGGCAAGCAAGTTGCCTTGGTTGTTAATCATACTTCCGTGGTGGGGAAGACGCATTTAGCAGACACTTTATTGTCATTAGGCGTCTTTGTGAAAAAGATTTTTGCTCCAGAACACGGATTTAGAGGGACGGCAGATGCCGGTGCACATATCGATAATGAGGTGGATCGTAAAACGGGTCTTGCCCTTATTTCTCTATATGGTAAACACAAGAAACCTACCCCAGAGGATTTGCAGGGAATCGATGTCGTTCTTTTTGATATTCAGGACGTGGGTGCGCGTTTCTATACCTATTCGTCCACATTGCATTATGTCTTGGAGGCTTGTGCGGAGAATAAGGTGCCTTTGATGGTTTTGGATCGTCCTAACCCGAACGGACATTATGTGGATGGACCAGTTTTAGAAAAGGCACAGGCGTCTTTCGTGGGATTAAATCCAATTCCAGTTGTACATGGTTGCACTTTAGGTGAATTAGCTCAGATGATTAATGGAGAAGGTTGGTTAGCGAATAGTGCCAAGGCATCTTTACAGGTCATTCCTGTCGCGAATTACACCCATGCTACTCCCTTTCATGTGGCCATCGCACCATCCCCTAATTTGCCGAATGATCAATCCATTGCCTTATATCCATCCCTTTGTTTGTTCGAAGGGACGAATGTAAGTATAGGGCGAGGTACCGATTTACAGTTTCAGGTGGTTGGTACGAATATCGCTGGCCTTGGTGATTACACGTTTACACCAATTCCAAAGCCAGGTGCCATGGATCCACCTTTAAAAGGCCAAACCTGTTATGGATTTAATTTGTCAAGCTTGCCAGCTCGAAATCTTGGCTTTAGTCTAAAATACCTCTTGTATTTCTACACTAAGTCAGGTTTAGGCGAAAAGTTCTTTACCTCGCCTGCCTTCTTCGATAAACTAGCGGGTACAGAATCTCTTCGACTTGCGATCATTGCAGGTAAATCAGAGAAAGAAATTCGGGATTCTTGGGAGCCAGGATTAGTCCAATACCGAAAAATACGCCAAAATTACCTGCTTTATCGTTAGAATTAGGCAAAAAATTCCGACATTTGCCGTTTATTTTTAAGCAAAAACAATCATGGCGGAAAAGATCCTAATACTTGATTTCGGTTCTCAGGTGACCCAATTAATTGCGCGTCGCATTAGAGAAGCGCAAGTCTATTGTGAAATACATCCTTTTAATCACATCCCAGAGATTGATGAGTCGGTGAAAGGAATTATCCTTTCAGGTAGCCCTTGCTCAGTGAGAGACGAAGATTCTCCTCGTGTGGATTTAAGTCTGTTTGGTTCTTTACCCATTTTAGGTATTTGCTATGGAGCCCAATTATTAGCGCACCAAGGCGGAGGCTCCGTTCAAGCATCGGGACACCGCGAATATGGTCGTGCGCACATGACGAGTGTAAAAGAGAGTCCTTTATTGAAAGGCTTATCTGCGACTGGCCAGGTTTGGATGTCACACGGCGATACAATCATGGAATTGCCGACAGAATATGAGTTAATTGGTTCGACCGAGACAGTTCGTGTGGCGGCATTTGCTCATGTTTCTAAGCCTATCTTTGGTATTCAATTCCACCCGGAAGTGACTCACTCGACGGAAGGAAGCATTTTAATCAAGAACTTTATCGTGGGAATTTGTGGCTGCGCTCAAACGTGGACGTCTGATTCTTTCGTTGATAGAACCGTTTCAGAGTTACAGGTCAAATTAGGGAATGACAAAGTCGTTCTAGGTCTTTCTGGCGGTGTAGATAGCTCAGTGGCGGCCGTTTTATTACACCGCGCGATTGGTAAAAATCTGTATTGCATCTTTGTGGATAACGGTTTATTGCGCAAGGATGAATTCGAACAAGTTTTGGCTTCTTATGAAACCCTGGGGTTAAACGTAAAAGGAGTAAATGCCAAACAACGATTCTACGACGCCCTAAAGGGACTAACAGATCCAGAAGACAAGCGCAAGGCGATAGGAAAGACTTTTATTGAAGTTTTTGATGAGGAGGCTCATTTAATTGATGGCGTTTCTTGGTTAGGCCAAGGCACGATTTACCCAGATAAAATCGAATCCGTTTCTCTTAAGGGACCTAGTGCGACGATTAAATCACACCACAACGTGGGTGGTTTGCCAGATTTCATGAAGTTAAAAGTGGTAGAGCCATTAGATGCCTTGTTCAAAGATGAGGTGCGTTTAGTGGGTAAAACCTTAGGTGTGCCTAAAGACATTTTAGGCCGTCACCCTTTCCCTGGCCCAGGTTTAGGCATTCGAATTTTGGGTGATATCACGCCAGAGAAAGTGGATATCTTACAAAAAGTAGATGCCATTTTTATCAATGGTTTGAAGGAGGATGGTTTGTATGACCAAGTTTGGCAAGCTGGCGCTATCCTTTTACCCATCCAATCCGTAGGTGTAATGGGAGATGAGCGTACGTATGAGCAAGTAGTTGCCTTACGTGCTGTTTCCAGTGTGGACGGAATGACTGCTGACTGGTGTCATTTGCCTTATGAGTTCTTAGGTCGTATTTCAAACGAGATTATCAATAAGGTGAAAGGCGTGAATCGCGTGGTATATGATATTTCGAGTAAGCCGCCGGCGACGATTGA
>DLPD01000007.1:31402-33718 GCA_002479785.1 Cytophagaceae bacterium UBA7467 | reverse complement strand
CAAGTTAAGACAGGAAACTTTTTGCTGACTATTGGCTAAAACACTGAAAATCAAAGAGAAAAATTTTAAATAAAAAATAAAAAATCCTCGCAAAAATTAATTCTACGAGGATTTGGCGTTTTTTGGACACTAAATAGATTATTACTTTTCTAAGAAGGGGTAGCGGAAATCCGAAGGGGAAACAAAGACTTCTTTCACAGTACGCGGAGAAACCCAACGCAATAGATTCAAATAAGAACCCGCCTTGTCATTCGTTCCAGAGGCGCGCGCACCGCCAAAAGGTTGCTGACCTACCACGGCTCCCGTACACTTATCATTTAAGTATAAGTTACCTGCCGCATTTTCTAGCACTTTCATCGCTTCCAGCATCGCATATTTGTCTTGTGCGAAAATCGCACCCGTTAAGGCATAGGCTGATGTAGAATCAACTAGGGCTAGGGTTTCTTTCCAATCTGCATCATTATATACATAGATCGTTAAAACCGGGCCAAAAATCTCTTCCACCATCGTGCGGTAGGTCGGATTCGTCGTTAATAAGATCGTAGGTTCTACGAAATAGCCTTTCGAATCGTCGAAATTTCCGCCTGAAATGACGCTTACTTCTGGGGACTTTTTCGCTTCACTTATATAAGAGGTGATTTTCGCGAAAGCTTTGGCATCAATCACCGCGTTCACGAAGTTTTCGAAATCTTCTGTGCCGCCCATTTTGATCGCGGCTACATCTGCTTTCAATTGCTTTTCAACCGTTGGCCACAAAGAAGCGGGGATGTAGGCGCGAGAGGCTGCGGAGCATTTTTGGCCTTGGTATTCGAAAGCGCCGCGGACTAAACCCGTTACTAAGGCTTTAGGGTCTGCAGAAGAGTGGGCTACCACGAAGTCCTTTCCGCCCGTTTCGCCTACGATCCGAGGATAGGACTTGTAGTTGGCAATGTTTTGGCCTATATTCTTCCAAATCGTCTGGAACACGCCCGTCGATCCCGTAAAGTGAATTCCTGCAAAGTCCCGGTGAGCGAAAACAACCTCCCCCGCTTCCGGACCATCCGCTAACACTAAATTGATCACACCAGCCGGCAAACCCGCCTCCTCTAGAATCTCCATCAATAATCCCGCGGAATACACCTGCGTAGGCGATGGCTTCCAAACGACCGTATTCCCCATCAAAGCAGGTGCCGCTGGTAAATTACCCGCGATCGCCGTGAAGTTGAACGGAGTCAAGGCATAAACGAAGCCCTCTAAAGGACGGTATTCCAAGCGATTCCAAACGCCAGGCGACGAAATCGGTTGTTCGCTATAAATCTGTTGTGCGTAATGCACGTTAAAACGCAAAAAATCAATCCACTCACACGCCGCATCAATTTCCGCCTGGTAGGCATTCTTCGATTGACCTAACATCGTGCGCGCATTTAATTGCATTCGATATTTAGTCGCCGAAAGATCTGCCGCTTTCAAAAAGATCGCCGCGCGATCCTCCCAAGGCATTGATGCCCAGGCGGATCTAGCTTCCAAAGCCGCGTCAATCGCCTGAGCGACCTCTGCTTTTCCTCCTTCATAATAGTAACCTAACACGTGTTGGTGATCGTGAGGGCAAGTCATGGCGACTTTTTTGGCACCCTTCACCGAACGACCTGCGATACGCATCTGCACGTCAATTTGTTGATTACGCAAATCCGAAAGGGTTTGCTTTAATTTGGATCTCTCCGCTGAATTAGGGCCATATTGCAAAATAGGCTCATTCACAGGTGTAGGCACTTGAAAAACTCCTGAGGACATATTGTTTCGTTGATGTGTAATAAATAGGATACTAAATTACGTGTTTTCTACTTATTATCAAGGCGCATGCAATGGCGCATCAAAGTTGAGGTAAGGTTTCAATCGCCTCCAGGCCACCTGATCTAGCAATTGAATTTGCTGTAAGGTTTCGAAATCCTTCAAAGGACCATGTTGTTTTCTGTAGGCCAAAACCACCTTCGACTGCCCATAAGGCAAATACGGATGCCTAAAGTCCTTCCATTCCACCTGATTAATCTTCAGAAAGCGATACACCCCCGCCCCTACCTTTAATAGTGCCTTATTTTCTTTTACCCAAATCGAGTCCAAACCATACACCTCCTTCAATTGATCCACCTGGTAAAACCCACCCAACTTATCTCTATACGTAATGATCCGTTTCGCAAACCCCGGCCCGATTCCATTCAGTGCCACCCATGCTGTTGAATCTGCGGTATTGATATCGATGGCTTGTTGCCTCCCCCGGACTCCGGACTTCCTCCCTTCGGACTCTTTCCCTCCGGACTTAAAATTCCCATAGTCGACCCA
>DLPD01000007.1:0-31290 GCA_002479785.1 Cytophagaceae bacterium UBA7467 | reverse complement strand
CTTATAATTCGCCTCCCATACTACCGGATTAAATTCCAATTTTTCCTGCTCCTTCTTATATAGTTCGTTTCCTATATAATAAAGTACATACAAACCCATCATTCCAAAGAGCACAAGAATTCCTTTGATCTCGTCGTGGGTATAAGCGAGGACGAAGCGGAGGAAATACATTAGTTTAGTTTTCATTTTTTTGAAATTTCAAAGACCAAAGCTCAAAGTTCAAAGAAGAGATAACATCATTTGAACTTTGCTCTTTGGTCTTTGTTCTTTGATTCTTGTGTAATCTCTAATAAAAATCTCACAACCCCCTTGTATTTCAGAAAATTATCAGTACCTTTGCAGGCTATTTTAGGATACAAGCCTTCGGGCCTATCCAAAAAAATGATTTCTGAAACACAATTCCTTTATCGTAGGGGAAGCGCAAAGGGGAATCATTTTTTCATCTACGAGGCATTTCAGCTTTAAATTGTGCCCTTAGGGCCATTTTTCATTTAATTTAAAACGTATAAAGCCTTGAGTAACATCACTGCCACAGGAAGACACAGCTTTGCGAAAACGCAGTCTGTGATCGATTATCCAGATTTTCTGGATATCCAAATCAAATCCTTTCAGGATTTTTTCCAGCTAGAGACAGCTGCTGAGAATCGTACTGACGAAGGTTTATTTAAAGTGTTTGCTGAGAATTTTCCCATCGCAGATTCGCGGGAAAATTTCGTTTTGTCGTTCGTTGACTACTCTGTAGATCCGCCGAAATATTCGGTAGACGAGTGTATCGACCGCGGTTTAACGTATTCAGTGCCTTTAAAAGCGAAATTGCGTTTGATCTGTAACGATACAGACAATGAAGATTTCCAAACCATCGAACAAGAAGTATTCTTAGGAAACATTCCTTACATGACAGAACGTGGATCATTCGTGATCAACGGCGCTGAGCGTGTCATCGTTTCTCAGTTGCACCGTTCGCCAGGTGTATTCTTCGCGCAATCGAAGCATACGAATGGAACGAAATTGTATTCTGCTCGTATCATTCCATTCAAGGGTTCTTGGATTGAATTTGCTACAGACGTTAACAATGTGATGTATGCGTACATCGACCGTAAAAAGAAATTCCCAGTAACAGTATTGCTTCGTGCGATTGGTTACGGAAATGACAAAGACATCCTTGATTTATTTGGCTTAGCTGAAGAAATGAAGGTGGATAAGAAGACTTTAAAGTCAACGGTGGGACGTCGCTTAGCTGCGAGGGTTTTGAAAACGTGGCAAGAAGACTTCGTAGATGAAGATACTGGTGAGGTAGTTTCTATCGACCGTAACGAAATCTTGATCGAACGTGATACCGTTATTACAGAGAACGAGATCGAGACGATTTTGGAATCAGGATCAAGCACCATCATCTTACACAAAGACGATGTGAACGTATCTGATTACAACATCATCTACAATACCTTACAAAAAGATACGTCGAACTCAGAGAAAGAGGCGGTTGAAGTTATCTACAAGCAATTACGTAACACGGATGCTCCAGATGAGCAAACGGCACGTGATATCATCCAAAACTTGTTCTTCTCAGACAAGCGTTATGATTTAGGCGAAGTAGGTCGTTACCGTATCAATAAAAAATTAGGCCACGATATCCCAATGGATATTAAGGTATTGACAAAAGAAGATATCATCTCTATCGTGAAGTATTTGATCGGTTTGATCAACTCTCGCGCGGTTGTCGATGATATTGACCACTTGTCTAACCGTCGTGTACGTACCGTGGGTGAGCAATTATACGCTCAGTTCGGTGTAGGTCTTGCACGTATGGCTCGTACAATTAAAGAACGTATGAACGTTCGTGATAACGAGGACTTTAAGCCAGTAGACTTGATTAATGCACGTACCTTATCGTCTGTGATTAACTCGTTCTTTGGAACAAATCAGCTATCTCAATTCATGGATCAAACGAATCCATTGGCTGAGATTACGCACAAGCGTCGTATGTCTGCCCTAGGGCCAGGCGGTCTTTCTCGTGAAAGAGCTGGTTTCGAGGTTCGTGACGTTCACTACACGCACTACGGTCGTCTTTGTACGATTGAAACGCCAGAGGGGCCTAACATCGGTTTGATTTCTTCTCTTTGCGTTCACGCGAAAGTGAATGGAATGGGCTTCATCGAAACTCCTTACCGTGTGATCGAATCAGGTAAAGTAGATACGACTACTGCTGTTTCGTATTTAACAGCGGAAGAAGAAGATGGAAAGAACATCGTTCAAGCCAATGCGCAGATTGACAAAACGGGTAAATTCTTATCTGAGCGTGTAAAAGCACGTTTCGAAGGTGACTTCCCTTTAGTGAATCCAGCAGATGCACAATATATGGACGTAGCGCCTAACCAAATTGTTTCGGTTGCGGCTTCTATGATTCCTTTCTTAGAACATGATGATGCGAACCGTGCCTTGATGGGATCGAACATGCAGCGCCAAGCGGTGCCATTGTTACGCCCTGAAGCACCTATCGTAGGTACCGGTTTAGAACACCGCGTGGCGATTGACTCTCGTACTTTAGTAGTGGCTGAAGGAAGTGGTGTAATCGAATACGTAGATGCATTACGCATCGTGGTGAACTACGATCAAACAGAGGAGCAAAAATTAGTAAGCTTCCACGGTTCTACAAAAGAATACAAATTAATCAAGTTCCGTAGAACGAACCAGGATACAACAATCAACTTGAAACCAATTGTCTTCAAAGGACAAAAAGTGGTGAAAGGTCAAGCGCTTTGCGAGGGTTATGCTACTCAAGCAGGTGAGCTAGCTTTAGGTCGTAACATGAAGGTGGCGTTCATGCCATGGCAAGGTTACAACTTTGAGGATGCGATCGTGATGTCTGAAAAAGTGGTTCGTGACGATATCTTTACTTCGATCCACATTGAGGAATTCGAATTAGAGGTACGTGATACGAAACGTGGTGAGGAAGAATTAACTTCTGAAATCCCGAACGTTTCTGAGGAAACTGTTCGTAACCTAGACGAGAACGGTGTTGTTCGCGTGGGTTCTGAGGTGAAAGAAGGAGATATCTTAATTGGTAAGATTACACCAAAAGGTGAGTCTGATCCAACTCCAGAAGAGAAATTATTACGTGCCATCTTTGGTGACAAAGCGGGTGATGTGAAAGATGCTTCGAAGAAAGCGCCGCCATCGTTAAAAGGGGTGGTTATCGACACGAAGTTGTTCTCTCGTCCTAAAAAGGATAAGGATCAACGTGATAAGTCGAAAGCGGAATTGAAGTTAGTCATGAAGCAATACAGCAAAGACCTTCTTGAGGTTCGTAAGATCATGATTGAAAAGACCGTTGCTTTATTAGCTGGTAAAACCTGTGGTGGTATCCGTCACAAGTTTGGCACAGTGATCGTAGAGAAAGGGGTTAAATTCACAGCAAAAAATATCGAAGAATTATTATTCCCAGATAAAAACTTATACCGCGATGAGTCAACGTATGCCGTTCCTGAAGAGGCAAATTTACTTTCAGATTTGATCGTAGAAGAGGCAACAGCTGATGCAGCGACTAACGCGACTTTCTTAGCTTTAATTAAGAGCTACCACGTACGTCGTAATGAAATCGCTGGTCAGTTCAAGCGTGAGCGTTTCGTGTTAGAAGTAGGTGATGAATTACCTGCTGGTATCGTGAAATTAGCGAAGGTATATGTAGCTAAGAAACGTAAGTTAAAAGTGGGTGATAAGATGGCGGGTCGTCACGGTAATAAGGGTATTGTTGCTCGTATCGTTCGTGAAGAAGATATGCCATTCTTAGAAGATGGAACACCAGTAGATATCGTATTGAATCCACTAGGGGTACCATCTCGTATGAACTTAGGACAAATTTACGAGACCGTATTAGGTTGGGCTGGACAAAAATTAGGTAAGCGTTATGCAACGCCTATTTTTGACGGTGGAACCGAGGCAGAGGTTGCCGCTGAATTAGCAGCAGCCAATCTACCAGAATGGGGTCGTACGTATTTATACAATGGTTTAACGGGTGATAAATTTGATCAACCGGTGACTGTAGGTATCATCTATATGTTGAAACTAGGTCACTTAGTGGATGATAAGATGCACGCACGTTCGATCGGACCTTACTCATTAATTACACAACAACCATTGGGTGGTAAAGCTCAGTTTGGTGGTCAGCGTTTTGGTGAGATGGAGGTTTGGGCATTAGAGGCCTTCGGTGCAGCAAATATCTTGCAAGAGATCTTAACTGTGAAGTCTGATGATGTGATCGGTCGCGCTAAAGCTTACGAAGCTATTGTAAAAGGGGAAAACATGCCTAAGCCTAACATTCCAGAATCATTCAATGTATTGATTCACGAATTGAGAGGTTTAGCCCTTGAAATCACCCTTGACTAACATAACAGGGCTTCGGCCCTTTAAAAAAGAGTTCATTTTCCAATAAAATACATAGAAAATGTCATTTAAAAAGACTAGAAAGCTGAATAGCGATTTCCAAAAAGTAACCATCTCACTAGCCTCTCCTGAGTCCATCTTAGAGGGGTCTAATGGCGAGGTAACACAACCGGAAACCATCAACTACCGTACCTACAAACCCGAAATGGGCGGTTTGTTTTGCGAGCGTATCTTCGGTCCTACAAAGGACTGGGAGTGCCACTGCGGTAAATACAAGCGTATTCGTTACAAAGGCATCATTTGCGATCGCTGTGGTGTAGAAGTAACGGAGAAAAAAGTACGTCGTGAGCGTATGGGCCACATCGAATTAGTGGTTCCAGTAGCACACATCTGGTACTTCCGTAGCTTACCAAACAAAATCGGTTATATGCTAGGTCTATCTACGAAGAAATTAGACCAAGTAATCTATTACGAGCGTTTCGTTGTAGTTCAACCGGGTATGTACGCGGAAGAAGGAAAGATTGGTAGCCAATACCTAGATTTCTTAACTGAAGACGAGTACTTAGATATCTTAGACAAATTACCGCGCGAGAACCAACATTTACCAGATGAAGATCCACAGAAATTCATCGCGAAAATGGGTGCTGACGCGTTAAATATGTTATTATCTCGCATTGACTTAGACAGCTTATCGGCTGACTTACGTCACTCTGCGGACACAGAATCCTCTCAACAACGTAAGGCTGAAGCCTTGAAGCGTTTGAAAGTGGTAGAAGCGTTCCGTGAGTCAGTAGGTCGTATCGATAACCGTCCAGAGTGGATGATCATCAAAATGGTACCTGTAATTCCACCGGAATTGCGTCCATTGGTGCCATTAGATGGAGGTCGTTTTGCGACATCTGATTTGAACGATTTATACCGTCGTGTGATTATCCGTAACAACCGTTTGAAGCGTTTGATCGAGATCAAAGCACCAGAGGTAATTTTACGTAACGAAAAACGTATGTTGCAAGAGGCTGTAGATAGCTTATTTGACAACTCACGTAAAGTAAATGCGGTTCGTTCTGAAGGTAACCGTGCCTTGAAGTCTCTTTCTGATATGTTGAAAGGTAAGCAAGGTCGTTTCCGTCAAAACTTATTAGGTAAGCGTGTCGATTATTCAGGTCGTTCGGTTATCGTGGTAGGTCCAGAATTGAAAATGCACGAGTGTGGTCTTCCGAAGGATATGGCGGCAGAATTATTCAAGCCGTTTGTGATCCGTAAGTTGATCGAGCGTGGTATCGTGAAGACAGTTAAGTCTGCAAAGAAAATTGTTGATCGTAAGGATCCAGTGGTTTGGGATATTTTGGAAAACGTAATGAAAGGACACCCAGTTCTTTTAAACCGTGCTCCTACGCTTCACCGTTTAGGTATCCAAGCTTTCCAACCGAAATTAATCGAAGGAAAAGCGATCCAATTGCACCCATTAACGTGTACGGCCTTTAACGCCGATTTCGATGGTGACCAAATGGCGGTTCACGTTCCACTGGGACATGAAGCGATTTTGGAAGCTTCGTTATTAATGCTTGCATCACATAACATCTTGAACCCAGCGAATGGTGCGCCTATCACGGTACCATCTCAGGACATGGTGTTAGGTTTATATTATGTAACTAAAGGACGCAAGTCCACTCCAGACCACAAGGTTGAGGGAGAAGGACACCGTTTCTACGGATTTGAGGAGGTTGTTATCGCCTTGAACGAGAAGAAATTGTCTAAGCACGCGAACATCGTAGTGAAAGCGACGGTACGTAAAGAAGATGGTACATTAGTTCAAGAAATGGTGGAAACCGTTGCTGGACGTGTGTTATTCAACTTATGTGTTCCAGAGCAAGTAGGTTACATTAATGAATTATTGACTAAGAAGAAATTGCAACAAATCATCTCACATGTTCACAAGATCTGTGGTATGGCTCGTACAGCGCAATTCTTAGATGATATCAAAGAATTAGGTTTCCAACAAGCCTTCCACGGTGGTTTATCGATGGGTATTGGTGATGTTCAAATTCCGGCTGAGAAAGCTTCCTTAGTGAAGAAAGCACAGGATGATGTTCAAGCAGTTTGGGATAACTACTTAATGGGTTTAATCACAGATAACGAGCGTTACAATGCCGTTATTGACATCTGGACTAAGGTGAACTCGAAAATTACCGAGACCTTGATGAAGCAGATGGAAGAGGATAACCAAGGATTTAACGCAATCTACATGATGATGCACTCTGGAGCCCGTGGTTCTCGTGAGCAAATTCGTCAACTAGGTGGTATGCGTGGTTTGATGGCGAAACCTCAGAAGAACTTACAAGGTTCAGTAGGTGAAATCATCGAAAACCCAATCCTTTCTAACTTTAAAGAAGGTCTTGACGTATTAGAGTACTTTATCTCAACTCACGGTGCGCGTAAAGGTTTAGCAGATACGGCCTTGAAAACAGCCGATGCGGGTTACTTGACTCGTCGTCTTCACGACGTAGCACAAGACGTTATCGTGAACGAAGAAGATTGCGGTACCTTACGTGGTATCGAGGTGTTCCCATTAAAAGACAATGAGGAGATTATCGAGCCATTATCTGAGCGTATCTTAGGTCGTGTTTCTATTCACGATGTATACGATCCTATCACCAATGAGTTAATCGTCGCTTCAGGTGATGAAATCAACGAGGCAATCGCAGCGAGAATTGATGAGACTTCAATTGAGTCCGTAGAAATTCGTTCGGTATTAACGTGTGAGACGCAAAGCGGTGTGTGTGCGAAATGTTACGGACGTAACTTAGCAACTGCTTCTATGGTGAACTTAGGAGAAGCGGTAGGTGTAATTGCCTCTCAATCGATTGGTGAGCCAGGTACTCAGTTAACCTTACGTACGTTCCACGTGGGTGGTACGGCACAAAACGTTTCCTTAGATGCGAGCGTTAAAGCGAAATTTGACGGGGTGATTAACTTCGAAGAGGTTCGTTCTGTAAGCTCTACCGATGCAGATGGAAATCCAGTTGAAATCGTAATGGGACGTTCGGGTGAGGTTCAAATTGTGAACCCAGCGAACAAACAAGTATTGATCTCTTCTAACATCCCTTATGGTTCATTCTTACGCGTTAAGGAAGGCCAAACGGTGAAAAAAGGAGACGAAATCTGTGCTTGGGATCCATACAACGCGGTAATCCTTTCTGAAGCAGAAGGTAAAATTGAATTCGAGGCAATCGAAGAAAATAATACCTACAAAGAGGAAGCGGATGAGCAAACAGGTATGCGTGAGAAGGTAATTATCGAATCAAAAGATAAGACGAAGAACCCATCCGTTATCGTTAAAGCAAAAGGTAAAGAAGATTTAGTATACAACGTTCCAGTAGGTGCACGTTTAGCCATCGACGAAGGAGATAAAATCAAAGCGGGTCAAATTATCGCTAAGATTCCTCGTGCAGCAGGTAAAACGCGTGACATTACGGGAGGTCTTCCACGTGTAACGGAATTATTCGAAGCACGTAACCCATCTAACCCAGCCGTAGTAACGGAGATAGATGGAGTAATTTCTTACGGTGCAATTAAGCGTGGTAATCGCGAGATTATCGTGACACCGAAAGAGGGAGCTGAGCGTCGTTACTTAGTACCTTTGACACGATTCATCTTAGTACAAAATAATGACTTCGTGCGTGCGGGTTCTCCACTTTCTGATGGAGCTATCACTCCTTCAGATATCTTGAAGATTAAAGGACCTACAGCGGTACAAGAATACTTAGTGAACGAGATCCAAGACGTATACCGTCTACAAGGTGTGAAGATCAATGATAAGCACATCGAGTGTATCGTTCGCCAAATGATGCAAAAAGTACAGATTCTAGAGCCAGGTGATACGCAATTCTTACAAGGTCAAAACGTAGATCGTTTCGTATTCCGTCACGAGAACGACTTGATCTTAGATCAAAAAGTAATCACTGACGCTGGAGATTCAGAGAAATACAAAGCAGGTATGATTCTTTCTGCTCGTGCTTTACGTGATGAGAACTCTTCGTTAAAACGTAGAGACTTGAAATTAATGAAGGTACGTGATGCGCAAGCAGCCGTTTCTTCTTCTAACTTACAAGGTATCACGCAAGCTTCGTTAGGAACAGAATCATTCATTTCAGCTGCGTCGTTCCAGGAAACTACGAAAGTACTTTCTGAAGCGTCTATCCGCGCGAAACAAGATACCTTAGACGGCTTGAAAGAGAACGTTATCGTAGGTCACTTGATTCCTGCAGGTACAGGTCTTCGTCGCTACAAAAACATTTTAGTTACATCGAAAGATGAGCTAAAAGCAATGGAAGCGAAGAAAGAAGCGGCAGAAATCGCTGAAGCGAAAGAAAAAGTAGATGCTGCAAACTAATTTGTAGATTCATTTGAATAGACCCCCGGCTTTTCTTAAGTTCGGGGGTTTATTTTTTACTAGAACAGAAATATGGAAAACCCAGCAGAAGAAAATCAACTGAATATCGAACTTCCAGAAGAGATGGCGGAAGGTCATTATGTGAATTTGGCGTTAATCGCACATAGCCCATCTGAATTTGTGATGGACTTCATTCGCATCCTTCCAGGCTTGCCTAAGGCGAAAGTAAAGTCGAGAGTTGTGATGACTCCTGACCACGCTTACCGTTTAATGCAGGCGTTACAAGAAAATGTTCAGAAGTACGAAGAGGCCTTTGGCCCTATTATGAAGGAAGGGGATGCCGCAGGTTTCCAATTCCCCATGAATTATAACGGCCCCATAGGCGAAGCGTAAACGTTTTAGGTCATTTAATCCCATTTTTTTAGCTGAAAATCAGGTAAAAAGGTGGGATTTTTGACTTTTAAATGAAATTAGAATTACTATGCGCTTATCTAAAAAATTCCTGGAGTCAGGTAAACTTCAATCTTCTATTGCTTTACAAGTTCCATCGCCGGAAATATTCTCCTATCCAGAGAAGGTCCTGCAATTTGGGACCGGGGTTTTGCAACGCGGACTATGCGATTTCTATATCGACAAAGCGAACCGCGCCGGAATTTTTAAGGGTCGTGTGGTAGTCGTAAAATCGACGACTAAAGGTGGGGCAGATGCCTTCGATGAACAAGATGGATTGTATACGCATTGCATCAAAGGAATTGAAGATGGAGTGGCTAAAGAAGAGAACATCATTAACTCCTCCATTTCCAGAACCATCACCGCTTCGAAGGACTGGGATAAAATCATCGAATGCGCGAAGAGCGAAGAGATGCAAATCATCCTTTCGAACACAACTGAGGTAGGCATTACTTACGTGGCAAACGATCCGATTTCGAACGGTTGCCCTAACTCTTTCCCCGCTAAATTATTGGCGTTCTTGCATGCGCGTTTCACCCATTTCGCTGGATCTGCTGCCTCTGGAATGGTCATTGTTCCCACGGAATTAATTATCAACAACGGAGATGTGTTAAAAGGCATTGTCTTAAAATTAGCAGCGGACCACGGTTTATCTGCGGAGTTTGTGTCTTGGCTAGAAACGGCGAATCACTTCTGTAATTCCCTAGTGGATCGCATCGTTCCTGGTAGCCCGGATGCAGCAACGAATGCGGAGATTTGCGCGCAGGTAGGCTATGAAGATTCCTTAATGATCATTTCGGAGGTATATAGCCTGTGGGCCATTCAAGGAGGGGCCAAAGTAAAAGAGGTGCTTTCCTTTGCCCCAGCAGATAAAGGGGTCATCATTGCGGAGGATATCGAAATCTACCGCGAATTGAAATTGCGCTTATTGAATGGAACGCACACCTTATTATGCGGAATGTCCTTTTTATTAGGTTTCCGCCTCGTGAAAGACGTGATGGCGAATGGCTATTTAAGCAAATTGATCATGAACTTAATGCTGAGTGAATTAGCACTGGGCATCCCTTATAAAATGGATTTCAAGGTGGCAGATCGCTTTGGCCGTTCAGTGCTAGACCGTTTCCGTAATCCGTTCATCAACCACAAATTGATTGACATTACGGTGCAGTATACCACCAAAATGCGTATGCGTAACGTGCCCTTGTTAGTTAATTATGCTAAAAACTTTGGCAAGGCTCCTGAACTTTTCTGCATGGGCTTCGCAGCCTACTTGCAATTTATGCACGCGGTGAGAGAAGAAGGTGGAAAATACTATGGCGATAGCAACGGAGAAGCCTACCCTATCCAATGTGACTATGCGCCTTATTTCTACGAGGCTTGGAAAGATTTTGAATTGAAAAAAGTATTATCCAATACAGATCTATGGGGCACAGATTTAACGGCCGTTCCTGGATTTGTGGAGGGAGTAACGAAATATATTTAAGAGTATAGATTTAAAGCATAAAGAATAGAGCATAAAGCATAAAGAAGGAATGGTAAATGGTAAATGGTGAATGGTAAATGGTAAATGGTGAATGATGGCTGCCCACTGACCACCGCCCACTGCCCACTGACCACTGACCACTGCCCACTGACCACTGCCCACTGGCTACTGAATTAATTAAACGACAACTGATGAAAGCGTTTTTAGATAAAGATTTCTTGTTGCAGTCTGAGACAGCACAAACTTTGTACCATCAATATGCGGCACAGATGCCTATTATTGATTACCATAATCACTTAATCCCGGAGCAAATCGCGGAAGACAAGCAATTCGATAACATTTCCCAAATCTGGTTAGCCGGCGACCACTACAAATGGCGGGCGATGCGTGCACATGGTGTGGATGAAAAATACATCACGGGAAATGCGTCTGACGAGGAGAAATTCTTGAAATGGGCGGAAACGGTGCCCTACACGATGCGTAATCCTTTATACCACTGGACACATTTAGAGTTACAGCGTTATTTCGGGATTAGCGAATTATTGAATGCGGAGAGTGGAAAACGCATTTACGATCAGTGTAATGCCCTTTTGCGTACAAAGGAATTTTCTGTGCGGAATTTATTGCTAAAAATGAACGCAAAGGTGCTTTGTACGACGGATGATCCGATCGACAATTTGGCTTATCACCAACAAATCAAAGCGAGTGGATTTGCGATCAAAGTCTTGCCTACCTTCCGTCCAGATAAAGCGATGGGCGTTGATAACGAAATCGTTTTCGTGGAGTATGTGAATTCATTGTCAGCTGCGGCTAACATGGAGATTCAAAGCTTAGCGGATTACAAGAAAGCAATAGCGGCGAGACACGATTTTTTCCATTCAGTGGGATGTCGTTTAAGTGACCACGGGCTTGAGCAGATTTACGCTGACGATTATACGGAGCAGGAAATCGCACACATTTTCGAGCGATTAATGACCGGTAAAACGATTAATCAGAAAGAGAAAGTGCAGTTTAAATCAGCGATGCTGGTGTATTTTGCGCATTTAGATCATGCCAAAGGTTGGACGCAACAATTCCACCTAGGGGCGATTCGCAATAACAATGACCGTTTATTGACTACTTTAGGTCCTGATACGGGATTTGATTCGATTGGGGATTTTGAGCAGGCGCGACCTTTATCGAAATTCTTGAATCAGTTAGATTCGACGAATCAATTAGCGAAGACGATCTTGTATAATTTGAATCCTCGCGATAACGAATTATTAGCGACGATGACGGGTAATTTCCAAGATGGAACGATTGTTGGAAAGATGCAATTCGGGTCTGGTTGGTGGTTCTTGGACCAAAAAGACGGCATGGAAAAGCAGATCAATGCTTTATCCAATATGGGGATGTTAAGCCACTTCGTGGGGATGTTAACAGACTCCAGAAGTTTCCTTTCGTTTCCAAGACATGAGTATTTTAGAAGAATCTTATGTAATTTACTGGGCGCAGACGTGGAAAATGGCGAATTGCCGGCGGATATTGCTTGGATAGGTAAGCTAGTCCAAGACATTTCGTATAACAACGCGGCAGGATTTTTTAATTTCGAAGAGTAATGAAGAAGGTTATCACTTTTGGGGAAATCATGGGTCGTTTAAGCCCTGCAGGCTATGGTCGCATTACCCAAGCTCAGTCATTAAACATCACCTATGGTGGCGGCGAGGCAAACGTGGCGGGCGGATTAGCCCACATCGGTATCCCAGCGGAACACGTGACTTGCTTTCCCAATAACGAATTAGGCAAAGCAGCGACTGGTTATTACCGTCAAGTGGGTGTGGATATGTCACATACAGCCTATAAAGAAGGCCGTTTAGGCTTGTATTTCGTGGAGTTTGGAGCAGCGATGCGCCCTAGCAAAGTGACCTATGACCGGGCGGATTCTGCCTTTGCGAATTTGAATCCAGCTGATTTTAATTGGAAAGAAATCTTCCAAGGAGCGGGTTGGTTCCACTGGACGGGCATTACGCCGGCCATTTCGGAGGCAGCAACCGTAGCTTTAACCGCCGCTTTAAAAGAGGCTAAAGCGCAAGGGTTGACGATTTCGGCAGATGTGAATTACCGAAAAAACCTTTGGCAATATGGAAAATCCGTGAAAGAAGTAATGCCTGATTTGATCGCACAATGCGACATTATCGTGTGCGGAAAAGCGGATGCGGAAGATATCTTAGACATTGTCCCTACGGGTAAACACAAAAGTGGCTGGCACGATATCTGTGTTCAGATTAAAGCGCGTTTCCCGAACATCAAGAAGATTATAAATACCAAAAGAGGTCAGATTTCTGCCTCCCAAAATACCTTATCTGCCACCTCGTTTGATGGCTCGAAAGTGATTAAGTCTGACACCGTAGAAATCTCTCAAATCGTCGATCGCATAGGCGGAGGAGATGCTTTCATGGCCGGATACATTTACGGAAACTTGGTTTATGGCGATGAGGCGAAGTCTTTAGCCTTTGCGGTGGCAGCATCTGCATTAAAACATACGATCGAAGGAGATATTAATTTATCGAACTTAGACGAAATTGAAACCGTCATGGGTGGTGATATTACCGGACGATTAAAAAGATAATCATGGCTAGACATTCAGCAGATATAGTATACTCTCGATTAGCGGAAACGCCTATCGTTCCTTTATTTTTCAACGCCGATCAAACGATCGCCCAGAACGTTTTGAAAGCCTGCTACGACGGTGGAATTCGCGTATTTGAATTCACGAACCGCGGCGAAGCAGCTCCAGCCATCTTTGCGAAATTAATTGACTTCTGTGAAAAAGAATGCCCTGATTTAGTGTTAGGAATCGGAACGATTTTCGATGCACAACAGGCGACGGAATTCATTGAAATGGGTGCAGATTTTATGTTACAACCCTTTACGACGGCCTCCGTAGGCGAGGTTTGTGCGAAACACAATATCCCGTGGATGCCAGGCACGATGACCTTGACAGAGATTCGTAATGCGGAGATTTTAGGCGCTAAATACGTAAAAATATTCCCAGGAAACGTGGTAGGACCTGCTTTCGTGAAAGCCATTCAAGGCCCGATGCCGAAGACTAAAATCATGGTAACCGGTGGTGTGGAACCTAACCGCGAAAGCTTGAAGACCTGGTTTGGTGCAGGCGCAGCGGCAGTGGGAATGGGTTCTCAATTGTTCCCAGCTGAATTAATTCAAAAACAAGATTATACCTCTATCTCTAACACGATCGCTAACCTGATCAAAACCTATCACGAACTATAATATGGAAACCATTGGAAAGTACCGCTGGAAAATATGCGCACTGCTATTTTTCGCGACGACGATTAATTACCTGGACCGTCAAGTAATCGGTTTATTAAAACCGGTCTTGGAAAAGCAATTTGACTGGTCTGAAACAGACTATTCGAACATTGTGATCACTTTCCAAGCAGCCTATGCGATTAGTTTATTGGGTTTTGGCGGGATAATTGATCGAATCGGAACGAAATTAGGCTATTCCATATCCATTATTGTTTGGAGCATCGCGGCGATGATGCATGCCTTAGCGACTGGCACGATGAGCTTTGCGTTTATGCGTGGTTTGCTAGGTTTAGGCGAGGCGGGAAACTTCCCTGCAGCGATTAAGACCGTAGCAGAATGGTTCCCTAAAAACGAACGTGCCTTAGCGACGGGGATCTTTAATTCAGGAGCCAATATTGGAGCGGTGGCGGCACCCATTTTAGTGCCTTGGATCCTAGGAGTTTACGGCTGGGAAATGGCCTTTATTGCAACAGGGGCCATAGGATTCGTCTGGTTGATCTTCTGGTGGTTCTACTATGAGGTGCCTTCTAAACATAAGTCTTTATCGAAAGCGGAATTCGACTACATCCATGCGGATATGGAAGTGAAAGATGACAACGTGACACCGGTTCGTTGGGGTAAATTGTTCGGGTTTAAGCAGACTTGGGCCTTCTTTTTTGGCAAAATGTTCACGGATCCGATCTGGTGGTTCTTCCTTTTCTGGTTGCCATCGTACTTCTCAGAGCGTTTCCATTTAGATTTAAAGAAACCAAGCTTAGAATTGATCATCGTGTATACAGCGACGACAATTGGTAGTATTGGCGGCGGTTGGTTGTCAGGTTACTTGATTAACAAAGGCTGGCCTTCGTTCAAGGCTCGCAAGTGGTCGATGTTCAGCTTCGCAGTTGCGGTAGTACCTATTATGTTAGCGCGTTACTGCGATAACATTTGGCAAGCGGTAGGATTAATTTCCTTAGCTGCGGCGGCTCACCAGGCTTGGAGCGCGAATATTTACTCGATTGCGACGGATATGTTCCCAAAGAAAGCGGTGAGTTCTGTGATTGGAATCGGGGGTATGGCTGGGTCTGTAGGGGGTATTTTCTTCCCGATGATCGTAGGTTCCCTATTAGATAAATACAAGTTATTAGGTAATATCAACGACGGTTATAACATCATCTTCTTGCTATGCGGAAGTGCTTACGTGTTAGCTTGGTTGATTATTTACACGTTAGTGCCCACGCTGGAGACAGCGAAGATCGACGACTAGTCTTTCTTGCGAAAAATTAGATTCTTAGTTAGTTCATTTAATTGGGTGATTTTCTCTTGAAAGTCACCCTTTAATGTTTTACGGGCAGCCTCTAATTGATCGAGGGAGGTTTGGATGTCCTCCGGGATGACGTCTTCTAGAAAGGCTCTGATTCTTTTGGCCAAAGTAGGGGACTTCCCATTCGTCGAGATCGCTATCTTCAAATCCCCTTTTTGGACGATGGATCCTAAATAAAAATCGCACAAAGGCGGTGTATCCGCCACATTGCAAAGCAAATGCTGGGCAGCGGCTAGGGCTTTGATTTCCGCGTGCAAGGCAGGAGAATCTGTCGCACAAATAATCAAATCTAAGCCGACTAAATCAGAAGGCTGAAATGCTCGCTCGAGGAGCTTTACTTGCGGAAAATCCTGCAAATATTCGATTGTTTCTGGACGAAAAAAGGGCGCCACTAAAGTCAGTTTTGCCTCTGGTGAATTGCGCAAAATCGCAGATGCCTTTTCTAAAGCTACATTTCCTCCTCCCACGACCAAGGTCTGGATTTGATCCATTTTCAAGAAGATGGGAAACATTGTATTAGGCATCGACTGGGGCTTTTTTGCCGGCAAGCTGGCCGCAAGCCGCATCAATATCGCGTCCGCGGGAGCGGCGGATATTCACAATCATTCGTTTGCTTTCTAAGTACGCTGAAAACTTCGCAATCGCATCTGCCTCCGCGTTCACGAAAGAAGATTGGGCGATTGGGTTGTATTCGATGAGGTTGATTTTGCAAGGGATGCCTTTGGCAAACTCATACAATTCACGCGCGTCCTCGAGGGTATCATTGAACTTGTTAAAAACGATGTATTCGAGCGTGATTTCGTTGCCCGTCTTTTCGAAGAAATACAAAAGCGCTGCCTTCAAGGCGTCTAAAGTATTGCTTTCGTTAATGGGCATGATCTGGTTCCGCTTCGTATCATTCGCAGCGTGCAGGGAAAGGGCTAAATTGAACTTCACCTGATCGTCGCCCAGCTTTTGGATCATCTTCGCAATACCCGCCGTAGACACCGTAATGCGGCGTGGCGACATCCCTAAACCCTCTGGCGAAGTAATTTGCTCGATGGATTTTAGGACGTTCGCATAGTTCAATAGCGGTTCACCCATCCCCATGTAAACGATATTCGTCAGCGCTTGACCGTATTTTTCCTGTGCCTGATCGCGGATCAAAACGACCTGATCGTAGATCTCGAAAGACTCTAAATTTCGCTTGCGGTCCATGTAGCCTGTCGCACAGAAGCTGCAGGTGAGCGAACATCCCACTTGAGAGGAAACACAGGCTGTCACGCGTTCGCGGGTAGGAATAAGTACTCCCTCCACGAGGTTATTATCGTGTAACTGAAAGCTGGATTTGATGGTGCGGTCGGAGCTGTATTGCGCCTCCGCGGTGGTCACGATTTGCAAGGAGAATTTCTCTGAAAGCCATTCACGCGTCGTTTTAGGAATATTTCCCATCGCATCGAAACTACGTGCTGCCTTCTTCCAAATCCACTCGTACACCTGCTTTGCCCGGAACGCGGGTTCTCCAGCAGCAAGCATTTCTGACTTCAGCTGATCAAAACTCAAATTCCGTATCGCGACCTTCTTTTCCAATCTTATTTCTTTAATAATTCACTCACTTTCGCTGAGATAGCTTTACCGTCTGCTAATCCGGCTAATTGCTTCGAGGCAACGCCCATTACTTTCCCCATATCAGCTGGGCTAGTAGCGCCTACAGCAGCGATGATTTCAGTGATTTTAGCGGTTAATTCTGCGTCAGACAATTGCTTAGGCAAGAATTCTTCGATGATGGCTAATTCCGCTTGCTCTTTCTCCGCTAAGTCTGGGCGGTTTTGAGAAACATACACTTCTAGGGAATCACGGCGTTGTTTCGCTGCTTTCATCAAGATTTTCATCTCCGCATCTGCACTTAAACCGTCAGCGCTAGAACCCGAGGTTTCTTCTAACAGAATCAATGATTTAATCGCACGGAGCGCCCGTAAACGATCTGCATCTTTCGCACGCATGGCATCTTTGATACCATTCTCGATAGTTAATTTTAACGACATAGCTTGTTTTGATTAAAAATGAGCCTTCACTCCTTCTAAAAATTCCCGGTGGTTACTTAACCTCGGAACTTTATGCTGGCCACCTAATTTGCCTCGTTCCCGCATCCAGTTGTGGAATGTTCCGGCTGGGGCGATATGGACCAAAGGAGGGCCAAGCACTAAATCATAAGACCTTTTCGCATCGTAATCCGAATTTTGCTCGCGAAGCGTTTGGTCTAAAATCTGTGCAAAGGTACGAAAATCTTTTGGGGCTTTTGAAAATTCGATCACCCATTCGTGGTGTCCATTTTTGCCTTCGTTCATAAAGGCCGGAGCCGCCGTATAATCCTTGATCTCTGCCTGGGTCGCGGCGCAAGCGCGCGCGACAGCCGTCTCCGCATTCTCAATAATCAACTCTTCCCCAAAGGCATTAATGAAATGCTTCGTCCTTCCCGAAATCTTGATGCGGAACGGACTAACCGACGTAAATTTCACGGTATCCCCAATCTTGTAGCGCCACAATCCCGCATTCGTCGAAATGACCATCGCATAATTCACGCCTACTTCTACTTGACTTAACGAAATAATGGTATTGGCCTCTTCCCCCTCATCGTTCATGGGTATGAATTCATAAAAGATACCGTAATCTAGCATGAGGAGCATCTCATCGGGTTTGGACAGATCATCTTGAATCCCAAAGAACCCTTCAGACGCATTGTATATCTCTAAAAATCCGACCTGCGCTGATGGGAAAATCTGGTTCTTAAACAAGTCACGGTAGGGCCCAAAAGCCACCGCCCCATGAATCATGAACTCGAAATTCTCCCAAACCTCCAGAATCGACTTCTTCCCGGTAATCTCTAAAATCTTCTCTATCAATACGAGTGTCCAGGTAGGAACCCCCAAAATACTCGTCACATTCTCTTTCGATGTCTCTATCGCCATCTTCTCGATCTTCTGATCCCAATCCCCCATCAGCGCCACATCCAGCGAAGGTGTTCTGATCATTTGCGCCCAAATAGGCAAATTCTTCATCACCACCGCTGACACATCGCCCATCAACATACTCGAATTCACGGGATTCTCCGTCAAACTCCCCCCTATGGACAGGCCTTTCCCCTCGAACACTTTGGTATCTGGCTTATTCGCCGCCAGCAAGGTAATCATATCCTTCCCGCCCATCATGTGACACTCTTCGAGCGCTTCCTTCGAAACTGGAATAAATTTACTGCGGGCATTAGTGGTCCCAGAAGACTTCGAATACCAGCTGATCGGTGTATCCCACAAGATGTTCTGCTCCCCTTGCATCATCCGATCGATGTACGGAAAGAGCTCTTCGTAAGTAGAAATGGGCACTTGCTGCTTGAATTTCTCGTAATTCGTGATGTCCTGATAGCCGTGTTTTGAACCCCATTCAGTCGATTGGCCATGAGACAATAAGCCCTGCAACATTTGTTCTTGTAGTTCCAAAGGCCGTTCATACATAGCCTCTATCCGCGGCATCCGCCGCTTCATGAACCATAACAAAGTCTCATTAAACAAGGACATGTTTAGGGCTTAAGGAATTGAGGGGCACGATTCGGGTAATCGGTAATGATGCCGTCTACCTGCCAATCACTGAATTGCTGCATCTCTGCCGTGGTGTTAATCGTCCAGGGAATGACTTGCATTCCACGTGCATGACAAAAATCAATCTGGGCCTTCGTCAAATACTTGTGCGAGGGACTAAAAATATCTGGCACAAAACCGAGTGATGCCAGCATCTGCTCGGGTGTCTCTTTCTCCACTAAAGCGGAAATTCGCCCTTGGTGAATCGCCGTTTTCCAATAGTGCAAAACCGCAAAATCGAAGCTCTGCAAAATCAACGAGGAAGGTGAAATATGCGCTGAAATCACCGACCAAACGCGATCCGCGAATTCCTTTACCGTTGCCGGTTGTGATTTTCCGTATTCTGCGGGTTCCGATTTGATTTCGATATTATAATAAACGGGGCGGCCACTTTTACGGGCAAATGCTTCTCCTAAAGCTAATACCTCTGAAAGCAAGGGCTTGTAGGTAGCGATGCGCGCCTGTTCTGGGAAGAGCTTATTCCCGCGGGAGCCTACATCGAATGATTTGATTTCAGCATAGGTTTTTTGGTATAGATTAATCGACGCATCCGTTACGGGTTTCCCGTCCGGAAAGGAGGCATATAAGGGATTCAAATAGGGTTCGTGAGAAACATAAACCTGGCCATCGGCAGATAGACAAACGTCCATTTCGAGCACCGTCACACCCATGTCAAGGGCATGCTGAAAAGCCGGTAAAGAGTTCTCTGGATACAATCCTCTGCAACCTCGATGTCCTTGAATAACAGGCGATTGACCCATAGAAATTAGATTAATACACAATAATACGCAAAGGAGGCCTCTCATGGTTTTTTAGCTACTGCTTTTTTAGCTCGCTCCTCAATAATTTCGTTCACTCGGGTGTATAACTTCACGAATGCAGCGGGATCTTTTACATAAGACCCTAAACTTTTTGCGACCTGCGTAGAATCCAGACCGCGTTTCTTCAAAGTCTGCTTCGATAATTCGTGGTAAAGAACTAAGGCCGTATCGGAATTGCCTACGTGCATATTTTGGATGATTGCCTCGTCTATGTGGATATCTGCCAAAATCTGTGCCATCTGCTCCTGCTCTAAACGGTTACTTTCAGATTCACTCGTGCAAGAATAGAATCCAAACGCACTCAGCGCCAAGAAAAGCAATAAATAGACCTTTTTCATCTTGTAAATATACCCGTAAATTAGAAAGCTTTTAGCTCATTTCATTCAGATTGGGTAAAATTTAGGTAATTTAGTCTCGTGGATATGGACATCAAAGCCTTCCTGACCCATGTCGTTCAGCTGGAAATTCGCATTAGAAAAGCGATTAACACGCAAATGCATGGAAATTTCTCCTCCGTCTTTAAGGGATCGGGCTTAGAGTTTAGTGACCTACGCCAGTACCATTACGGGGACGATGTGCGGCACATTGACTGGAATACCTCATCGAAGGGTCACGGGACTTTTGTGAAGCTGTTCAAAGAGGAAAAAGAGCAAACCGTTTTCTTTTTAATCGACGTTAGCGCCTCTGGCTCCGTGGGAAGGCGTGGTAATAGCAAAATCAAGACCTTAAAAGAAGTAGCAGGCGTGCTAGCCTTTGCGGCGATCCAAGAGGCAAGTCATCTTGGCTTTGTTTGCTTCAGCGACAAAAACGAGAAATACATGCCGCCTGCGATGGGTAAAAAGCACGGATACAAAGTGATTTCGGAGCTTTTTAGAGTCGAGCCAGAGAATACGGCCACAGACCTAAAGGCGGGATTGACCTTTGCATTGCAAACCTTACAACGCAAAAGTCTTCTGTTCGTTTTATCCGATTTCATTGACGAAGGTTACGAAGATTTATTGCGTGCTGCTGCCTTAAAGCATGATTTAGTGGTACTGCATACGCTCGATCAACAAGAGATTCAACTGCCCTCCATGGGCATCATTCCCATTTACGATCCGGAAAGAAAGCGGACGACTTGGGTCAATACTTCAACCAGGGGATTCAAGCAATTACTTCAGCAACAGGTGAAAAACCGCGGCGGAGAATTGAAGGAAATGTGCAAAAAATGGCATGCAGATTATGTAGAATTGCGCTCGGGCGAGGATTTCGTGCCGGCATTAGTCAAACTATTTAATGCTAGACGCTAATGCAAGAGACGCCATTCATCATTAAGGGGAAGTTTCTAGAGGATTCGGTGGTTATAGGACAGCCCATCCACTATTCCTTGTATGTGCGACATCCGAAGGACCAAGAGGTGTTTTTTCCTAGTGCGAATCAGCATTTTGGAGCCTTTGAGACCGTGAAGCGCGAGTTTTTTGCGACGAAGACGACGGCTTCAGGGTCATTGGATTCCGCCGTTTATACCTTCCGATTATTTCATTTAGCGCCAGTCCAAAAGCTGCAAATACCCATTTACTTGCTTCAGGAACCCGATTGTACGATCATTTATCCCGTGGTGGACAGTGTACATTTAAAGCGTTTATTGCCGCATCCGGAGCAGATTGATTTAGATTCGTTGTACCAAAGCATCCCCATCCAGCCCCTCAGCCCTAAAACGGATTTGAAAAACGTGTTTGCGGCGGGAATTAGCTTGCTAATTTTAGCGGGGTTGATTTACTGGCTTTTTGGAAAAGCCATTACTAAACTCTTCAAACGCTACTTGTTGTGGCGACGTCACCGTGAATTTAGACGAACTTTCCAGCGCTATGCGCGGCAGGTGGCGGGAACTCCGGTGGGCTTATTGAATTTAGAGCGGGCCTTTTCTGGCTGGAAGAAATACATGGAACAATTAACGCAATTGCCATTTACGACGTTTACCTCGAAGGAAATGCTCGATAATTTAGCGGATGAGGCGATGGAAAAGGTTTTAAATGAGATGGATTCAGCTATTTATGGCGGAAACTTCTCCCAAAATACGACGGAATCCGTTCAGTATTTAGAGGCTTTGGCGACGAATTTATACGAGATAGAACAGGAAAAAATCCAGAATAATGAAGTTTAATCCGCTGTATTCTTGGCATCAAATCCAGGCTTTCTTCACCTTCGAGTGGGAGAATAGCTTGTTTTTGTATGGCTTGATTTGGCCTTTCATCGTCTATTTTATCAAGTATTTACGCCAACGCGGCAACCAGCCAAGACTGGAACTTTCGCTTTCGGTGCCTTTGCAGCAAAACCGGATATCACTCCTATTGAGTTATGTCCCCATGGTCATTCAGATTTTGTGCCTATCCTCGGTCATCATCGTGGCGGCAGGCCCTTATCGCGTGATCAAACACCAGAAAAAGCAGGTGGAAGGAATTGACATCGCCCTGGCTTTAGACATCTCCTCCTCCATGCAGACGCGGGATATTAGCCCCAGTCGCTTAGAAACGGCCAAAACAATGGGTAAGGAATTCATCCGCCAGCGTAGTCACGATCCCATTTCGCTCATTGCCTTTGCTGGCGCACCCTATTTAGCGAGTCCCATTACTACGGACACGGCCTTTTTATTACATCAATTGCAGCAATTCCAGACAAAGCAAATCGTCGAGGAGGGAACGGCACTGGGCGATGCCCTAGGGATGAGTATTAACCAAATCCGTGACTCTGAGAACCCTAAGAAAATCAGTATCCTGATTTCCGATGGAAACAATACGGCGGGAAATCTCGATCCAGTTACCTCCGCGGAACTAGCGAAGAATTTCAATATCAAAGTCTATACCATAGCCGTAGGAAGCCTTCAACCGAGTGTTGACCCCGTAGATGAGACAACCCTTCGCGAGATCGCCGCCATCACCAAAGGGAAATTCTTCCGGGCGACAAACGGTCAGACTTTGCAACAGATTTTCCAGGAAATTGATAAAATGGAGGCCTCGGTGGTCAAAACGGTTACTTGGGAAGAACACATTTCCCTTTCTTACCTATTTGCGGAAATTGCCCTTATCCTTTTCTTCATTGGATTGTGGGTTCGTTTCAGCTGGATAGGCAACTCTTTAGAAGATTAATATGGTTTTATTTCCGCACGCGAAGATTAATATAGGCTTGTATATCACGAAAAAGCGCAAGGATGGGTTCCACGATTTAGAAACCTGTTTCTTTCCGGTGCCTTGGACAGATGTGCTCGAGATTACTCCTTCAGAAGGGGAATTTACGTTCAGTTCCTCCGGCTTAGATATCGCAGGCGCCATCGAGGATAACCTGTGCTATAAAGCGTATGAACTATTGAAAAAAGACCATCCCATACCTCCTGTGCACATTCACCTGCACAAAATCATCCCCATGGGTGCGGGCTTAGGGGGTGGATCTTCTGACGCGGCATTTACCTTGATGGGTATAAGAGACCTTTTTCAACTTCCTTTAACGAACGAAGACCTACAACCCTATGCGGCAAAATTAGGCAGCGACTGTGCCTTTTTCCTGTCGAATCAGGCGGCTTTTGGCAAAGGTAAAGGGGATGAACTCAGTCCCATTGATGCGAGCCTGAAAGGGCAGTTTCTTGTTTTATTATACCCAGCCGTGGGCATCTCCACGGCACAAGCCTATGCGGGCGTGACGCCTGCGAAGGCTCCGGTAGATCTGCGCAAGGCCATTTTGAAAACGGAATGGAAAGAGACGATTTCGAATGATTTCGAGAAGAGCATTTTCCCCACACATCCTGTCTTAGCCTCTTTGAAAGAGGAGATGTACACCTTGGGTGCGAGTTATGCAGCGATGAGTGGATCGGGGTCGACTATTTTCGGGATTTTTGACAAAAAAATCGACCCACCTGCAGGATGGGCCGATTATACGGTTTGGTCAGGATGGGTAGATTAGTCTTTCGCGAAGATCGCCTCTAAAGCAGAAGCCCCTTTCGTTACCACCTTACCTGCCGGCAATTCCTTCAATAATTTGATTCCTGCGTATTCAGGCGTTGAGCTCAAAATCTCCACAGGCACTTGTGCCATCACGCCATTGTTCATTTCTACGTAGATGAAGCCCCCTTTTCCCACACGGGCAAGACCTGCTTGCGGAATGCTAGGAATTTTTTGCGTCCCTACTTCGATGCGCGCGCTCACAAATTGACCTACGGTGAAGTTCTTTTCATCTGATTTTTTCTCGAAATGCCCGTGAACTGAGGTAGTGCGGTTGGTTAAATCGACTTGTGGGGCGATAAGGAAGATTTTGGCAACGGCTTTTTGGCCTTCTGATTCAAATTCGATGGTTTGACCGATGTTTAATTTTGCCAAATCCTTCTCAAACACCTTCAATTCCACGTGCTTATCCGCCATTCCCACGACCTTAATTAATACGTCAGATGGTGTTACGTATTTTCCGATCGCTAAGAACTGGTCTTGGATATACCCGTCAATGGGCGAACGCAAGGTTAAAACGGAAGTAATATTTCCTTTCGCCAGCGATTTCAAGTCACATCCTAGCACCTCTAATTTCAGCCCTAAAGCCTTCACTTGTGCATTTACATTTCCTAAATCCGCCTCTGACTGCTGTAATTTCTTCTTCGATCCAACCTCCTCATTCGACAGCACTTGCTGACGCGATTTCTCGGAACTCATAAAGGTCTGAGAAGACAAGGCCTGTAGGTATTCTTGCTGCATTTGGATGAATTCTAATGATGTCAAGGTCGCTAAAGCTTGCCCTTTCGACACCTTCTTGCCCGGAAGCAATTCGTAGGTTGTTTTCACATAACCTGCAATGGGGATCGAAATGGAGGCTAATGATACTGGAGGCACATCGACCACACCTGTACATTTAATTTCAGTCGACATTTCGCGTTCTACTAAAGTACCGAATTCGATGCCCGCATTCGTCTTCTGTTCCGCGCTTAATTTAATTTCGGTCACCGGCGCATCTGCGGTGGCCTCTTCTTTTTTCGAGCAAGCTGCTAGGCTTACTATAAAACATAGCGCTGCTAATGTGAATACCTTATTCATTTCCAATGAGAGTTTGACGTGTGATAATCGCCTGGTTGTAGGCGTTGACTTCTTGTATATAACTTTCGCGAATCTGCCAAGCCTGCTGCGTATTTTGCAACATCTCCACATATTCGATTTCGCCTTGCTGGTAAGATTTCAGCGCGGTCTTTTCCATTAATGCCGCTTGAGGCAAGGCAGTGGAGGTATAATAGGCTAAACTCGCGCGGTATTTCGCTACCGCCGCCTCCGCATTCTTGAAATCCGTCTGCAAGGCGGATTCCGTTTGGATTTTTTGGCTAACAAAAGCCTCCTCCTGCAATTTCGCTGAGGCAATTTTGGCTTTTTGACCTTTGCCAAAAATCGGTATTGCCAGGCCCGCCTGTACGAAGTTTTGGCCCCCTACATTTTCAATACTCTGGGTAGTCACTCCGATCCGAACATCTGGTTTCAAGCGTTCCCTTTCGACCGATGTTAACAATTTCCCATGCTCCACCTGTTCTGCAAGCAATTCGATCGTCGGATTTTTCGTGAGATCAAATCCAGCAGGGCCAGATTCCATCGTCAGCGGCTCCTTTCCTTCGATCTCAAATTCACCTGGTTCATTGATCCAATAAGCGAGGTTTTGATAAGCTGCCTTTTGATCCGCTTCGAGGGCTATCCGCTTCTGTTGAAACTCCCGCAAGCGCGTTTCCGCCGCCATCAATTCCAAGCGATTCGTCTCGCCTTGTTGGAATTTAATGGTAGCTGCACGCTTCATTTGAGTATACAAACTGTCTTGAGCAGCTAAAAACGCTAGGTTTTTCTGTTGTGCCAAAATCTGGTAGTAATAGAATTTCACACTCGAGGCCACCAAATTCTGAGTGATCTTCAAGCGCTTTTCGCTCATCACTTTTGCCGAAGTCAAGGACTTCACCTGCGCCTTCAACAACGTAGGCCACGGGATACTTTGGGAAGCCATCACCGTATAGTCCTGGCTGTAATAGGTCTGCGTTTTGCCATATTGTGCATCCACCGAGGCTTTAGGTAATTCCTTCCCGGATTGGATGAAGGCTTCCGCGGTTTTTATGTCGGCGAGGCCGGTGGCTAGGAGGGCGTTCTTCTGAGAAGCTTGTGCGAGGCAGGCTTTTAGCGACAGGCGGGCGTCGACACTATGCGATGCAGTGGGCAGTGGGCAGTAGGCAGTGGGTAGTGGTGCCGAAAATGAGGTGAAGGATAGCAAAATAAATAAAACTATCATCCCTAATCCTTTGGCCTTTAGCTTCTGTTCTCTGCGGCCCATCACAATCGAGTATACGACCGGAATAACCACCAGCGTTAAGAAGGTGGCCGTAATCAAACCACCGATCACCACTGTCGCTAATGGACGCTGAACCTCTGCCCCCGGCGAGTGACTAAGCGCCATAGGCAAGAAACCTAAAGAGGCTACCGCCGCAGTCATAATTACCGGTCTAAATCGCAATTCCAAACCTTTCTTCAAGCGCTCTTCCACGCTCAATCCCTCGTCCGCTAATTGCTTAAAATAAGAAAGCAACACGATCCCGTTCAACACCGCGACACCAAATAATGCGATAAATCCAATTCCGGCTGAAACCGAGAACGGCATCCCGCGCAACCAAAGCGCCACTACACCACCGATAGCTGATAAAGGAATCGCCAGGTAGATGATGGCGGCTTCTAAGAAGCTTTGGAAAGTAAAAAACAAGAGCACAAAAATCAGCGCTAAGGCGATCGGAACCACTAAAGCCAAACGTGATTTCGCCGCCTGTAAGTTCTCAAACGTTCCGCCGTAGGTCACATAGTACCCCGCCGGCAACACAATTTTATCTTTCATGACTTTCTGAATATCGGCCACCACGCTTTCTACGTCACGGCCCCGAACGTTAATCCCGATGGTAATTCGGCGGTGCGTGTTATCACGTGAAATTTCCAAAGGCGCGTTTTCGTAACTCACATCCGCCACCTCTTGCAATGGAATTTGAGAGCCGGAAGGTAGGTCGATGTAGAGTTCGCGCAGGTTCTGTATGTCTTGACGGTGAACCGAGTCCATCCGAACCACTAAGTCAAAACGCTTCTCTCCTTCCATCACGATTCCCGCCGTTTCGCCGGCAAAAGTCATCTTGATGGCGGAGTTCACCTCGTTCACATTCAAACCGTATTGCGCCATCTTCACACGGTTGTATTTTACCACTAATTGTGGAATGCCGTCGATTTGTTGGACTTTGATATCACCCACGCCGTCAATTTTACGGATATAGCGAGAGGCCTCGGTAGCGTGGTCGAATAATTCTTGGAGATCTTCCCCAAAAATCTTCACCGCAATATCCGACTTCACCCCCGCAATCAGCTCATTAAAACGCATTTGAATGGGTTGCGTGAATTCAAAATTTACCTCTGGATATACATCCAAGGCCTCATCCATTTTAGCCTCTAATTCCTCCATCGTCTCCGCATTTTTCCATTCGGACGGATCCTTTAATTGAATAATCAAATCGCAGGAATTAATGCCCATGGGGTCAGTTGGGATTTCAGAGGCCCCTATACGAGAAACGACTTGCTTGATCTCTGTGGGGAATTTTTTCATCAACATCGCTTGAGCGGCGGTGTTGACTTTGATGCTTTGGGACAAGGACGCATTCGTAGGCAGTAAGGTTTCCACTGCAAAATCACCTTCGTTTAATTCTGGAATAAACTCCCCGCCTAAGGTCATAAAGAGGGCAATACTGGCTGAGAATAAACCAAAAGCACCGATCACCACCCACTTGCGTTGCTTCAGCGCCCAGTTGATGATGGGCTGGTATTTCCCATAAAGGAATCCCATGATGCGATCCGCGATGGTGATTTCATGGCTGATTTTCTTACTTAAAAACAAGGCCGACATCATAGGTACATAGGTCAGCGATAGAATCAGGGCACCCAAGATGGCGAAACTCACCGTTTGCGCCATGGGTCTAAACATCTTTCCTTCGATTCCACCTAAGGCCATAATGGGCAGGTAAACAATGAGGATGATAATGACGCCAAAGGCCGCAGAGCCGAAAATCGCTTTGGCAGAAATACCCACTTCCTCATCCATCGCGTGTTGGCTTAATTCCTCGCCCTTTCGATGGCTGTGAAGCCGGTGAATAATGGACTCCACGATAATGACAGCTCCGTCCACTATAAGTCCAAAGTCGATTGCCCCTAAACTCATCAGGTTCGCAGATACCCCGAAAATGTGCATCAGCGCAAAGGCAAACAATAAACAGAGTGGAATCACCGAAGCCACAATCAAACCGGCGCGCAAATTCCCTAGCAATAAAACCAAGATAAACACGACGATCAAACCTCCCTCAATCAAGTTCTTCTCCACCGTATTGATGGCACGACCGATCAACACACTGCGATCTAAATAGGGCACAATGCGAATCCCTTGCGGCAGGGTTTTGCCAATGATTTCCATCTGCACTTTCACGTCCTGCACGACTTGATTTGCGTTCGCTCCTTTTAAAAGCAACATCACGCCCCCCACTGCTTCGCCTTCGCCGTTTCGGGTCATCGCCCCATAGCGAACCGCTTTCCCGAAGCCTACTTTGGCCACGTCTTTCACTAGAATAGGCAATCCGGCCTCGCCTCTTTGGGAAACCACCGTATTTTCAATGTCCTCTAAGGAAGTCAACATCCCCTCTGAACGAATGAAATAGGCATCCGTTCCCTTCTCTAAATAACTCCCACCTGAATTTGAATTATTTAGCTGAATCGCCTTAAACACCTGGTTCACGCTCACGTTCATTGCGCGTAAACGCTCCGGATCGATCGCGACCTCGTATTGTTTCAGGTTCCCCCCGAAAGAGCTGACCTCCACCACGCCTTTAATTCCCAAAAGCTGGCGCTTGATCATCCAATCTTGGTAAGTCCGCAGATCCGCGAGGGAATATTGATCCTTAAAAGCTGGGTCGATTTCCAGGGTATATTGGAAAAACTCGCCTAAACCCGTCGTGATGGGCGCCATTTCCGGCACCCCTGCCCCTTGTAAAAGGTAAGGCTCTGCCGCCTTTAGTTTCTCCGCGACTTGCTGCCGCGTCACTTCCGTGGCGACCTCGTCCTCGAAAACGACGGTAATTATGGAAAGACCCATCCGGGAAACGGAGCGAATATCCTTCACATTAGGGATCGTTCGCAAAGATATCTCGAGCGGATAAGTGATGAATTTTTCGACCTCTGAGGTCGCTAGTGCCGGGGATTGGGTAATCACCTGCACTTGGTTCGACGTAATGTCCGGCAGGGCATCGATGGGCAATTTACTCAGCGAATACCCACCCCAAAAAACAAGTCCTAGCACAAAAAGCCCTACAACGAGTTTATTACGTATACTGAAACTGATAACGGAATTAATCATAGTTATAAAATTAAGCATTTACATAAACGGCACATGCCGCGATCTGCAGGCGTAATTTTAGAACCGGGGAGGCGCAATTAATACACGCTCCATCGAGAAACGGTATTTGTTTTCGTAGAAATCTGAGCGACGGCGTGCGATATTCAGGGCAGCCACACACACAAAAAATAAAGTGGCTACTGGAAGCACAAAGCCCATCGCGCCAGAAAAATCAAAGGTAGGTAAACTTGGGTGTTTAGTCGTTTTTGCATGCTTCGAATCTGCCGCATAATGCATCCAAAGGAAGTCTATAAAACTGAACCCGGCCGGTGCCTGTTTCTTGTGATCTTGAAAATGCTTCACTAATTCGTTCGCCTTGATAGCCTGTTCCATACCCACCTTAGGCAACAAGCCGCCGGCAAATAGGATTACGAAAAGAAGATAGGCAACGACATTTTTCATCTCCCAAATGTAACAAAAATTCGAATTTTTACCCCATATTTATATTTTCATTTTAATTTAAGATGAAATGACGGCCTAAATCATGGATGAAATAAATCTTTTGTGGCATCAGCTCACTGATTCTGAAACCATTATCCGTTCTGGATTGATGGTGATTACCCTGATTGTTTTCGCTGAGAATGGCTTATTTTTCGCTTTCTTTCTGCCTGGAGATTATTTATTGTTTTTAACGGGCGTTTTTGGGGGTACAGGTGTGCTGAAGGAGCCGTTGAGCTCCCTTTTACTAAGCATTTTTCTAGCCGCCGTCATCGGTTCACTCGTGGGTTATTTAGTGGGGCGTTTTTTTGGAAAATCACTCATAAACAGGCCAGATGGCTGGTTTTACAAGAAGAAACATTTGGAATCCACTCGGGAATTTTTTGATAAATACGGGTTTATGGCACTGGTGATCAGTCGCTTTTTACCTATAGTTAGAACCTTTACGCCCATTTTAGCGGGAATAAGTCACCTTTCTTGGTATAAATTTATCTTGTTGAATCTAGTGGGTGGAGCGCTCTGGGTAGGCATTCTAGTGACAGCAGGGTATTATTTAGGCCAAAGTTTCCCCGGTATCATCAACTACGTACAATACATCATTTTATTCTTCCTCGCGATCACCACCTTTACGGTGATTAAGGGCTATTTGAAATTGAGACAATGATTGAGCAATTTGGCTATGTGGCGGCATTTTTAGGCGCAGGAATTTTGTTCTTGGGCTTGATCTTAACCCTTGCCCGCTTCATTCGTCCTAACCGCCCTAATGTCGAGAAAAACACTACCTACGAATCCGGCGAAGCACCGGTAGGGAACGCGAATATTCGCTTTAATCCGCGTTTTTACGTCATTGCACTGCTATTTGTGCTATTCGAAATCGAATTAGTTTTTCTGTTTCCTACGGCTACTTTAGTAAAGGACAAATCGCTTGCTACCGCTGCATCGGAGTTTCCGGTATACGCGGTTATCGAGCTTTTATTATTTGTAGGAATTCTAGCCTTAGGGCTAGCGTTTGCCTGGGTGAAAGGGTATTTGAATTGGGAAAAACCAGAAACGGCCGCAGAGAAATTGAACATTCCCATCCCAGATAGCGTTTACGATAACATTAGAACAAAACATTCCGCTTCTAAATGATGAATCACAAAACGCATTCTTTTGCTTCGTTGAACGCATTCTCCAAGCTGCTACTGGATTATTTAGCGGAGAAGCCCGAGTTGAAAGCGTTTTATGGCAATGCGCCACAATTATCAAATTTCAAAGACCAAATTTCAAAGAAAAAAGGTTTTTCCAGTGCTTCACGTGACGTTCTTCAGACAGTCTTAACCGAGCAATATGCCGCCATTGGGGCTGAAATGCCGGCGATAGATCTTCGCGATGAAAATACCTTTACCGTCACGACAGGGCATCAATTAAATATCTACACCGGTCCGCTGTATGTGATTTACAAATTAGTCTCGACCGTTAATCTGGCGCGTGCGCTTCAAAAAGCCTATCCCGCTCAGCGTTTTGTACCCATTTATTGGATGGCGACGGAGGACCACGACTTTGAAGAGATTAATCACTTCTTTGCGTTTGGGACGAAATATGCCTGGAATACTTCCCAAAAAGGTGCCGTAGGTCGTTTTAACCTAAGTGATTTCCCCAAGATTCCCTTT
>DLPD01000032.1 GCA_002479785.1 Cytophagaceae bacterium UBA7467 | reverse complement strand
CTAGAATTCGATGTCCACCGTCCATTATACGATTGGTTCTTAGAAAAATTAGGGATTTTCCCATCCCATCAATACGAATTTGCGCGTTTGAACTTGTCTCACACGGTGATGAGCAAGCGTAAATTATTGCAATTAGTGAATGAAAAAGTCGTGAATGGTTGGGATGATCCTCGCATGCCTACGATTTCAGGTTTACGCAGACGTGGATTTACCCCCGCTTCTATCCGCAATTTCTGTGAACGAATTGGGGTGGCGAAGCGAGATAATTTGATTGACCTGAGTTTATTAGAATTCTGTATTCGGGAGGATTTGAACAAGACTGCGGACCGCGTGATGGCTGTTCTAGATCCGATTAAACTAATTATTACGAATTATCCAGCGGATAAAACGGAAGATTTGCTGATAGAAAATAATCCTGAAGCGGAGGTAATCACGAAGCGTTCGGTTCCGTTCTCTCATGAATTATACATTGAGCGCGATGATTTCATGATTGATCCGCCTAAGAAATTCTTCCGTTTAGGCGTAGGATTGCAGGTGCGGTTAAAAGGAGCCTACATCGTTACGTGTACAGATTTTAAAACGGATGAAGCAGGTAATGTGACGGAAGTATATGCGGAATATATTCCAGAAAGTAAGTCAGGTCAAGATACAAGTGGTATTTCCGTGAAAGGAACGATTCACTGGGTATCCGTGGCTCACGCGGTAGAAGCTGAAGTTCGTAATTTCGATCGCTTATTAATCGTAGAAGATGCCTCTGAATTAGGCGATGATTTTTTAAAATTCATCAATCCAGAATCACTTCAAATTGTCCCGAAAGTGTATGTGGAGCCTGGACTGAAAGCAGCGAAAGAGGGTCAAGCTTTACAGTTTATCCGCAAGGGATATTACAGTTTAGATCCTGACTCTAGCTCAGAAAAGCTCGTATTTAACCGCACGGTTACATTGAAAGATACCTGGGCAAAAGAAAAAGCTAAATAATTATTTCTTCGCGAAAAGCGAATCCACGAACGTGGTCTTGTTGAATACTTGGAGATCGGAGATTTTTTCTCCCACTCCAATGTATTTAACGGGAATCTTGAACTGATCCGAAATACCGATCACCACCCCACCTTTGGCTGTGCCATCTAGCTTTGTAATCGCTAAAGAGGTAATCTCGGTTACTTTAGTGAACTCTTGGGCTTGGATGAATGCGTTTTGGCCTGTTGATCCGTCTAATACTAATAATACTTCGTGTGGAGCTTCCGGAATGAATTTTTGAATAACCCGCTTGATTTTTCCCAGTTCAGTCATCAAGTTGACTTTGGTATGTAAACGTCCTGCTGTATCGATAATCACGACGTCTGCATTCATCTCAACTGCCTGTTTTACGGCATCAAAAGCCACGGCTGCCGGATCCGTATTCATTCCATGATCAATCACTGGAATACCTACGCGTTCGCCCCAAAGCTTTAATTGATCTACCGCTGCCGCACGGAAAGTGTCCGCGGCGCCTAATACCACTTTCAATCCATTTTGGTGAAATTGGGAGGCTAATTTACCGATGGTCGTCGTTTTACCTACACCATTCACGCCCACTACCATGATGACGTAGGGCTTTTGTTTCGGTTCCGCAAAGGCATTCTCTAACGAGGAGGATTGGTTTTCCTCTAGAAGAGCTGCCACTTCCTCACGTAATACTTTGTCTAATTCTTCTGTGGAAACGTATTTATCGCGTTCTACACGACGCTCGATACGCTCAATAATCTTCAATGTGGTAGCTACACCCACATCAGATGTTAATAAGATTTCTTCTAATTCGTCTAATACCTCCTCATCCACTTTCGATTTTCCCACTACCGCACGACCTATTTTAGAGAATAAACCGGTGGCTGTTTTCTCTAAACCTTGCTCTAATGCTTGAATCTCTTCTTGCTGTTGCGGTTCTGGTTTCTTTTTAAAAAAATCGAATAATCCCATGGGGTGTGTTGTATTTCAATGCGAAGGTACGCAAAATAAAAAAAGTCCCTTCAAGAAGGGACTTCAATTTTTTTAAGATAGGTGAACGGGAATTGAAAAATTAGTTTTTCAACGCAGCGTTAACTTCATCTTGAAGGATGATTTCTTCTTTGAAGGTATAAGCTCCTGTTGTAGGATTCTTAACCGCCTTAATAATCTTAGCGTACTTAACGCCGCCTTCTTTCTTCAGAGTTGCAACTACTTTCTTAGCCATGGGTCAACCTATTTAATTTCTTTATGTAAAGTAACTTTCTTCAAAACAGGGTTGTATTTTTTCAACTCAATACGTGCTGTTGTGTTTTTACGATTTTTCGTAGTGATGTAGCGAGACATGCCTGGTAAACCAGTTTCTTTGTGCTCAGTGCATTCTAAGATTACTTGAATGCGATTTCCTTTCTTTGCCATAATAGATAAATCTTTTATCCGCCTCTGCTCGAAACGGAATGCAAAGGTAGAAGAATTTATTTTTTTCCCAAAGCCTTTACTAAAAATAGATGGAAAAATTTATTTTTACCCATTAGATTTAGCATTTTTGCTTAATGAATCCCATCCAGTATCAATTTCTTCCAGAAAATTTTGAGAACTCTGACCCTAATAAATTTCGGGTAGAGGATTTGAAATCGGAAGAGATGATTATTTCCCTAGGGCCTCAACATCCTTCGACCCATGGGGTACTTCGTTTAGAGGTGATTTCAGATGGGGAATGGATCAAAGAAGTCGTTCCGCATCTAGGATATTTACACCGTTGTTTTGAGAAGCATGCGGAGGCGTTGCCTTTTAACCAAATCATCCCCTATGTGGACCGTTTGGACTATATGGCTGCCATGAATTCCGAACATGCCTATGTAATGGCGGTGGAGAAGATGCTGGACTTGACCGGTAAATTACCTAAACGGATCGAATACATTCGTGTCCTCGTGGCCGAATTGAACCGAATCGCCTCGCACTTTGTGGCGATTGGGACCTATGGCCTCGATATCGGTGCTTATACCCCTTTTTTATGGTTGATGCGGGATCGTGAGGACATTCAACGGATGTTAGAGTGGCTTTCGGGTGCACGGATGCTGTATAATTATGTTTGGGTGGGTGGTTTGTTCTATGATTTGCCTGTGGGTTTTGAAGAAAAAGTGCAGGAATTAGTGCCGGTCATTAAGAACACGATTAGAGAAGTAAAACAATTAGTAGAAGATAATAGTATCTTCATTAAAAGAACCGCGAATGTGGGTGTATTGCCTCTGAATGCGGCGATAAATTATGGGTGTACCGGTCCGGTGTTGCGGGGTTCTGGCTTACCTTTTGACCTCCGTCGAATCGATGCCTATTCGGTCTATCCGGAATTGGAATTTAGTATTCCGGTAGGGGAAGGAGCGATGGGTTCTGTAGGTGATTGTTGGGATCGAAATCACGTTAGGATTCGCGAATGCGAGGAATCTTTGCGGATTATTGAACAATGTATCGTGGCCTTGTTAGGCGATGAGAAAAGGACGCGGGAGTTTGATCCTCAGGCTTTGGTACCTAAAAAAATCCGTCCGAAAGCCATGGATGCTTATGTGAGGGCCGAAAATCCGAAAGGGGAACTCGGTTTCTACATCCGCACAGATGGTCGCTCGGATATTCCACAACGCATGAAAGTGCGCGCTTGCTCTTTCCATCACCTTTCCGTATTGCCTTATTTAGCAAAAGGGACGTATTTAGCAGATTTAGTAGCCATTATCGGATCCTTGGATTTAGTGATGGGCGAAGTAGATAGATAAGATGAACAAAGCATTTTTAGCAGCCCTCGAAGAGGAAATCAGTCGTTTAGACATAGGTCAAAACCCGAGCGAGCTTTACGGCCCCATTCATTACCTCCTGAGTTTAGGGGGCAAGCGGATTCGTCCCGTACTTTGTCTGTTGACTTATTCTTTGTTCAAATCCGATTGGGAAAAACAAGTTCCTGCGGCTTTATCGGTCGAAATTTTCCACAATTTTACCTTGATGCACGATGACATCATGGATAAAGCTCCCTTACGTCGTGGCAAGCAAACAGTGCACGAAAAATGGAATGATAATATCGCTATTTTATCCGGCGATGTCATGTTAGTGAATGCGTATCAATACTTGAATAAGGTTAAAGGATTGAGTTTAGAGGCTTTTCAACATGTGTTGGGGCGCCTATCGCGGATCGCTGCTGAGGTGTGCGAGGGGCAGCAATTCGATATGAATTTTGAAAGTTGTGAAGATGTGACCGTCGAGGAATACATCGAAATGATTCGTTTGAAAACGTCCGTATTGATCGGTTTTTCGATGGAAATGGGCGGTTTACTCGCCTCTGCACCTACTGAGGTTTCTGATTCCTTATACCGCATCGGTGAAACCATCGGTCTTGGATTTCAATTAAAAGATGATTTGTTGGATGTATATGGCGATCCGGAGAAATTTGGAAAACAACCAGGCGGAGATATTTTAGCGAATAAAAAAACCTATTTACTAATAAAAGCGTTCGAAAAAGCCTCGGGGTCTACGCTTGAGTCTCTAGAAAATTGGATAGCCGCTACAGAATATGACGCTACTGAAAAAGTACGAGCGGTCACGGCGATTTACGATTCCTTGAATCTGAAGGCTGAAACGGAAGCGGTAATTGCCTCTTATTTTGATGCAGCCTTTATTGAAATTCAATCCTTAGCCATTTCCGAAGAGCAAAAATCAGCCTTGGTAAAGTTTATGAGTGGGTTGGTTGATCGAGAAGTTTAACGTAGTTTTGTTCTTATATGGTCTCGATTTTACTTATCGCTGTGACGATTATTGTTTCCTTGGTGGCTTGGCAAAAGCCAGAGCTCATGGGGAAAATGCTCATGAATCCGTATCGGATTCACCACAGAAACGAATATTGGCGTTTTGTCAGCTCGGGATTTATCCACGCGGACTTCACGCACCTGTTTTTTAACTTGTTTTCCTTCTTCTTTTTTGGGGTTCAATTAGAGCAGATTTTTAATCAATTATTTCCGTCGATAGCCTCGGAACTGTATGGCTTATTTTATGTTTTAGCGATTGCGGTGGCAGATTTACCCACCTTTTTTAAACAGAAAAATAATCCAAACTATAACTCATTAGGGGCTTCTGGAGCAGTTTCTGCCGTCATTTTCGCAGGAATTTTATTCTTCCCTACAGAGAAAATTTACTTGTTTGGCTTCTTCGGAATTCCCGGGTTTATCTATGCTGGTTTGTTTACTTGGTATTCGGTAGAAATGGATAAACGCAGTCGCGATTTCGTGAATCACAGCGCGCACTTGTATGGGGCCTTGTTTGGAATCGTGGCGATGACGTTACTCTATCCACAAGTGTGGATCAGTTTTGTGGAACAAATAACGGCGATGCTGCGATGAAAAGAATAGCGATATTAGGTAGCACGGGGTCCATCGGGACGCAGGCCTTGGAGGTCATTGCGGAGCATACATCTGAATTTTCTGTTGAGGTCTTAACCGCCCAAAACCAAGCGGATTTACTTATTTCCCAAGCTTTAGCTTGGAAACCGGCTCATGTGGTCATCGGGAATGAAGCGAAGTATGCGGAAGTAAAAGCGGCTTTATCCGCCACAGAAATCCAGGTTCATGCAGGAGCCAAAGCCCTAGAAGAGGTCGTTACCCTCGATTCTGTCGATATGGTGTTGACAGCCTTAGTGGGTTATGCTGGTTTATTGCCTACCGTAAAAGCAATCAAGGCGGGGAAGCCAATCGCACTAGCGAATAAAGAAACCTTAGTAGTGGCGGGAGCCTTGATTATGCCGTTGGCGCGGGAAATGGGTGTGCCTATTTTGCCGGTTGATTCAGAGCATTCAGCTATTTTTCAATGTTTAGTGGGGGAATCCCACAACCCCATTGAGAAAGTGATTTTGACCGCTTCGGGTGGCCCTTTTCGAGGTTTTAGTCGGGAGCAATTAGCTCAAGTAACACGGGCGCAAGCGTTAAAACACCCGAACTGGTCGATGGGAGCGAAGATTACGATCGACTCGGCTAGTTTGATGAACAAGGGTTTAGAGGTGATAGAAGCGGCCTGGTTATTTGATGTGAAACCCTCGGAAATTGAAGTGGTCGTTCACCCTCAATCGATTGTACACTCTTTAGTACAGTTTGAAGATGGATCAATTAAGGCGCAACTCGGTTTGCCGGATATGAAATTGCCGATTCAATTTGCCTTAGGTTACCCGAATCGGATGAAGGCAAGTTTTCCTCGTTTTGATTTTAGCCAGTATCCGTCCTTAACTTTTGAGCAGGCAGATACACAGACTTTCCGTAATTTAGGGCTTGCTTTTCAGGCCTTGGCAAAAGGAGGAAATCAGGCTTGTTTATTAAATGCCGCGAACGAGGTGGCGGTTGCAGCCTTTTTGGAAGAGAAGATTGGGTTTTTAGCGATGTCTGATTTGAACGAATATTGTATGAATCAGGGAACTTTTATCGCGAATCCCTCATTAGAGGATTATATTGAAAGTGATAAATTAAGTAGAATTTTGGCCCAAGAATGGGTTGAAAAACAAAGAAAATAGCGAATTATGGAAGGTTTAGTGATGGCAGGGCAATTGATTTTAGGATTGTCGATATTAGTAACATTGCACGAGTTTGGGCATTTTATTACCGCCAAATGGTTTAAGATGCGCGTCGAAAAGTTTTATCTTTTCTTCGACTTCATGTTCCCTATTCCTACGGTATTAAACTTCGCTTTGTTTAAAAAGAAAGTAGGCGACACCGAATACGGTTTAGGCTGGTTCCCTTTAGGAGGCTACGTTTCCATCGCGGGAATGATCGATGAAACACAAGATGCCGCGACGTTAGCTAAAGACCCTGAACCTTGGGAATTCCGCGCGAAACCCGCTTGGCAACGTCTGATCGTGATGTTAGGCGGTGTGATCGTGAATGTGATTACTGGAGTGGTTATTTTCGTTTGCTTGACTTATTCAAACGGGAATAACTTTATTTCCAAAGCAGAATTAAACAAAAATGGAATTGTGGCCTTGGATTTAGGGAAGCAGATAGGCCTGAAGACAGGAGATAGAATCATTCGTGTAAACGGTGCTGATTACAAGCAATTGTCTGATTTACGTGCTTCGGAGGTGTTACTAGGGGAGAATTCTTCCTATACTGTGCAAAGAGGCGACCAGACTTTGGAGATCAAAATTCCTTCGAATTTCATTGAAAAATTAAGCGATAAGAAAGCAGGATTCATTGAGCCAATTGCTCCATTTAAGGTAGCTGAGGTAGCGGCTCCAGAAGAGCCAGGCTTCTTCGATAAGTTTTCAGCTTCTAAGCCCTCAGAATTAATGCCAGCCTATGCGGCAGGGTTGAAAAAGGGGGATGTGATTACCTCAGTGAATGCAACACCAGTTCATTTCTACCATGAGGTAAAAGAATTAATCACTAAAGAGGCCGGTAAGCCTATTCGCTTAGGTATTTTACGCGGAGGCGTGGCGGATACTTTGTCTATGGAGGTAACTACTTCAGGCCAAATCGGATTTATTCCAGAGATGCTGATTCAAATTTCACACGAAGATTATTCGTTCGCGGAGGCAGCAAGCATCGGTACGGGTCGCGCCTTCTCTGTGATTTCGGATAACATTAAAGGATTTAAGAAAATTGCTTCAGGTGATGTTTCGGCATCGAAAGCATTGAGCGGACCTATTGGTATTGCCCAAATGTTCGGTGGTGTGTGGGATTGGAATCGTTTCTGGATGTTGACGGGTTTGCTATCCATGGCTTTAGCGTTTATGAATATCTTGCCTATTCCTGCATTGGATGGTGGTCACGCGATTTTCTTGATTTATGAGATGATTACGGGTAAGCCGGCATCCGAAAAGGTCTTGGAAAAGGCGCAGCAGGTAGGTATGCTTATCTTACTAGCCTTGATGGCCTACACGTTTGGTAACGATATTTTCAAAGTCTTTTTCTAGTTGAAACTGCTGGTTCTATTTTTTGGTCTCTTTTTCCCTAATCTGCATCCGTTTCATAGTTCGGTAACAGAAATGACTTATAATGCGAAGGACCAAGGCTGGGAAATCAGCATTCGCCTGTTTCAAGATGACTTGGAGCAAACAGTAAGCTCGGTAAGTGGAAAGAAGTTTCGCCTGATTCCAGGGGATGAAGCATCAGAAAAAGGATTAGAAGGTTATGTCCGTAAGCATTTCGGCTTTCGCGTGGGCAAGCAATTTTCAACGCCCTATCGCTGGTTAGGAACTGAGCTGCAGCAGGACGCGATTTGGGTATATCTAGAAATTCCTACCACCGCTGACCTAGTAGGATCCTACCTAGAAAACTCGCTATTATTAGACGAATTTGAAGACCAAACGAACCTGGTTTCTTGGTCTTTTCAAGGCTCGAAAAAATCCTACCTTTTTCGAAAAAGCCAGGAGATTCAACAATTATCAAGATAATCATACTGCCATCTTGACGTTTGGCATAAAATTTGATTAATATCGTCCGCTCAAGTAGAGTAGAATTTAAAAATGTGGTATGAATAATCCAAATGACCTTTTTAAGCATTTACAGCTTTCAGAGATGTCTGATTTTGAAAATATAGAATTGATCCCCATCGGGTCAGAAGGGATGGATAATGATGACAAAATGGGCGTTTTGTCAGACCAATTGCCTATTCTCCCGATTCGCAATATAGTTTTGTTTCCAGGAATGGTGATTCCAATCACGGTATCTCGCCAAAAATCGGTTCGCCTTGTGAAGAAAGCCTATAAAGGGGATCGCACGATAGGTGTGTTAGTACAAGCCAACAACTCGAAAGAAGAACCTACACCAGACGATTTATACAAGATTGGTACGGTAGCGCACATCGTGAAGATGTTCGTTCTTCCGGGGGGTAATACGACGATTATCGTACAGGGTCGTAAGCGTTTTGAAGTGAATGAATACATCAAAACGGAACCGAATCTGGTGGCTCGTGTTTCCTACATTGAAGACAATTTTCCCAAGAAGTTAAATAAGGAAAACAAAGCACTCATTTCCACTTTGAAAGAGTGTGCTTTAAAGATATTAAACTTGAATCCGGAGATTCCACGTGAGGCGCAAATTGCCCTAGATAACATCGAATCCTCGGCGTTTTTAGTCCACTTCCTTTCTTCGAATATCAACGCGGAATTGAAGGAAAAGCAGGCCCTTTTAGAGACCTTGGATGGAATCGAGCAAGCCACGCATTTGTTGGAGCATATGTTGAAAGACATCCAGCACTTAGAATTGAAGCGTGAAATTCAGAGTAAAGCCTCGAGTGACATCGATCAGCAACAACGCGATTATTACATCCGTCAGCAAATCAAAGTTTTGCAGGAGGAATTAGGCGTAGAAAGTCCAGAACAAGAATTGGACAGTCTACGTGCTAAAGGGGCTAAGAAGAAGTGGTCGAAAGAAGTAAATGATTTCTTCCAAAAAGAACTAGCTAAACTGCAGCGTACGAATTCAATGTCTGGGGAATACCCAATGTTAATGAATTACGTCGAATTACTAGCAGATTTGCCTTGGGGCGAGTTCACGAAAGATAATTTTGATCTGGTGAAGGCGAAGAAGGTGTTAGATGCGGATCATTTTGGCCTAGAAAAAGTAAAAGAACGCATCATCGAATACCTGGCGGTATTGAAAATGAAAGGGGATATGAAGGCGCCCATCTTGTGCCTTTATGGCCCTCCGGGTGTGGGTAAAACCTCTTTAGGTCGTTCGATTGCCAAAGCTTTGGGAAGAAAATACGTGCGTATGGCCTTAGGAGGTCTGCGTGACGAAGCCGAAATCAGAGGTCACCGCAAAACCTATGTGGGTGCCATGCCCGGCAAGGTGATTCAAAGCATTAAAAAAGCAGGATCTTCTAATCCCGTTTTCATCTTAGATGAGATCGATAAAGTAGGTTCTGATCACCGTGGCGATCCATCCTCTGCCTTGTTAGAGGTTTTAGACCCAGAACAAAATAGCAGTTTCATGGATAATTACCTGGAGTGTGATTACGATCTATCCCGGGTGATGTTCATCGCTACAGCCAATAACCTAGATACGATCCATCCTGCCTTACGCGACCGGATGGAGATCATCGAAGTGAGTGGCTACACCATGGAGGAGAAAGTCCAAATTGCGAAAAAGCACTTATTGCCTAAGCAAAAGAAAGAGCACGGTTTAGAGAAGGCTGAATTTGCGATGAATGACGGTGCCATCCAGAAGGTCATCGAAGGATATACCCGCGAATCAGGGGTTCGTAAATTAGAACAAGAAATCGGTCGCGTGGTGCGCAAGATCACGAAATCCATTGCAATGGATCAAGACTATCCACATAAAATCACGGCTACAGATGTCGTGAAATTACTGGGACAAGAGCATTTTGAAAAGGATACATACGAGAACAACGAATATGCTGGAGTTGTAACAGGTCTAGCATGGACACCGGTAGGTGGAGATATCCTATTTATTGAAACCTTATTAAACCGTGGAAAAGGCGTTTTGACCCTTTCTGGTCAATTAGGGGATGTGATGAAGGAATCAGCGATGGCGGCTTTGAGTTTCTTAAAGGCACATTCAGACGAATACGGGATTGATTACCGTATTTTTGACCAGTACAATTTACATATCCACGTTCCGGCGGGAGCAGTTCCTAAGGACGGTCCATCCGCAGGAATTACGATGTTAACGGCGATTGCCTCGGCTTTAACGCAACGCAAGGTGAAATCGAAAGTAGCCATGACTGGCGAAATTACGCTACGTGGTAAGGTATTACCGGTGGGTGGAATAAAGGAGAAAATTTTAGCTGCGAAAAGAGCGGGGATTAAAGAAATTATCATGTGTTCGAAGAATCGCAAGGATGTGGAGGAGATCGAAGCACATTACATATCAGATTTAAGTTTCCATTACGTGGACGATGCAAAAGAGGTTTTAGCCCTAGCTTTATTAAAGGAACGGGTGAAAAGTCCGGTAAATTTTGTCTTTCAGGCAGAGCCGATAGCGAGTTCGTCTGCCGCGTTATAGTGAATTTCGCCTAATTCCAGACTGAATTGAATAATGCGAAGTGCCTCAGCAGAAGCCAATGGGCGGAGGCATTCCACTAAATCTTGAACGGATAAGGGGCCGTTTTTCAAATAGGTCAGAATCAATTTGCGTTCTGCTTCGAGGCCTTCGGGGATATTTTTCCCGGAGGCTTCTTTTTTTCGCTGCAAGCAATGGTCGCAGATACCACAAGAAGTCTTTAAAGACTCCCCAAAATACGAGGTAATCAAAAGCGTTCTACAGGCCTGTGGATGTTTCACATAGTGAATCATCGCATCGATTTTTTTCTTAGACCGCTCTTTCTTTCTCAAGTATTCAGACCAGATGATGGGCAGGTTTTCAATGTTCGCCCGCGGCGTCAAAAAGACCAATTTAGGCAGTCCATTCTGTTTATCGTATTCAATCAACTCAAATTTCTCTAGCAAGGCTAAATTACGCTCTACTTCTGCTGCAGGAATCTTTATTTGATGTGCGAAGTCCGCTTCAGAGATGCTGACGAATTGAGTATATAAATTCCCCCCATAGATCCTTAGGAGCCCTTTAAGGAAGGATTCGAATTTTTCGTTTCGAATTTGGAAATCGTATAGTTCGGTGGAGCTAACGATGAAGCGGATTTTGGAGGGGTTTTGAAAGGCCTCATTTAGTAAGATAAGACCCTCTGCTTCTAATGTCTTTAGGGCAAAATAGGTTTGCGAGCTGGGTAAGTTGAATCGCTTACATAAATCCATCCAATCGAAATCGTAGCTCTGCAGCTCGCCACTTCCTTCCGCCACTTGTAGATAATTGGAAACGGCTTGGTACGTTTTTTTAATCGTCTCTGCTGTCGGAAATGATTTTTCCCATTGAGCTGTTAAATCTAGGATATCCTTCTCTTCGTAAAGAATGGCCGCATAGGCCTTTTTTTCGTCACGTCCCGCTCGACCGGCCTCTTGGTAATAGGCCTCGATCGTATCAGGTAAATCTATATGCACCACTAAGCGAACATCGGGTTTGTCGATTCCCATCCCAAAGGCATTGGTTGCCACAATGCAATCGATTTTTCCTTCGATCCAGTCTTTTTGACGAGCGCTTCTGACCTCGCTTGGAAGACCAGCGTGGTAGAAAGTGCTGGAAATGCCGGCTTTAGATAACAGATCTGAAATCTCTTGGGTTCGTCGGCGATTCCGCACATACACGATGGAAGAACCAGGGACGCGTTGCAACATCGAGCAAAGCTTCTTTTCCTTGTCCGACTCATGGAGGACAGAATAGGAGAGGTTCGCACGGCTGAAACTTTTTTGGAATACGGCTGCGTTCTTGAATTGCAGTTTTTCTTGAATTTCTTGTTTTACCTCTTCGTTCGCCGAAGCCGTCAAAGCGATGCATGGAACGCTCGGAATTAAGGCGCGAAATGCAGCAATCTCTAAATAAGGGGGTCTGAAATCATGTCCCCATTGCGAAATACAATGTGCCTCATCAATGACTAAAAGGCTGATATTCATCTGTTTCGCGCGTTCAATGAACAAATCCGTTTTTAATCGTTCCGGTGAAACGTAGAGAAATTTCGTGTTCCCGTAAATACAATTATCTAATAGGATGTCGATTTGGCGTTTACGGAGGCCGGAAAAAAGGGCGGTTGCTGGTATTCCGCGGCGGTTTAATTGCGCTACCTGATCTTGCATTAAGGCAATGAGGGGAGTGATGACGATACAAATTCCCGGCAAAGCGAGGGCTGGCACCTGAAAACAAATGGACTTTCCTCCACCGGTGGGTAATAAGGCCAGGGTGTCCTTCCCGTTCAACACCGATTGAATGATTTCCTCTTGCAAGGGCCTGAAGGCTGAGTGCCCCCAGTATTTTTGCAATATGTCCTGAATATCCGCCATCGTCTAAACAAATCTACCAAAAAAGAATGAACTCCTCCACCGGATTTTTAGGAATTCCTGAGAAGAAATGCTAATTTTTAGACACAAAAGAAAGCGCATATGTTATCAGAGAAGGATTTAGCCCAATTATCGAAACGAGGAATTACTCTTGCAGAAGTGAATCAACAAGTTGATTTTTTTAAATCGGGCTTCCCCTGGATGAATTTGGAAAAATCTGCTTCGATCGGAAATGGAATTTTCCAGTTTTCGCAAGAGCAGTTGCAGGAATTCATCGCGCGCTTTGATCAGCAAAAGTCAGCGCTATCCATTTTGAAGATGGTACCCGCATCAGGTGCTGCCACCCGGATGTTTAAATCACTATTCGAATTCTTGTCAACTGGGCAGGAAAATAAAGAATGCGCGAAGTTTTTCGACGAGCTGGATCACTTTGCTTTTTACCCGGAGCTGAAGGAGTTGATAGAAGCGAATGATGACTCAGCAGAAATACTGAATAAATTACTCGGTTCTGCCGGAATGAATTATGGCCAAAAACCCAAGGGTTTACTCTCCTTCCACTCCTATTCAGATGGGGCAAGGACTCCGCTAGAAGAACACATCGTGGAGGCAGCGGCGTATGCTTCTAATGGTCAAAAAGCTCGCTTGCATTTCACCGTTTCTCCGGAACACCGCATGGGCTTCGAGGATTTAGTGAAGCAACTTGTTCAAAAATGGGAGACAAAAACGGGTATTCAGTTTGAGATCACCTTTTCCGAACAAAAACCGGCGACAGATACCATTGCCGTAAATCCAGACAATACCCTGTTCCGAGAATCGGATGGATCCTTGCTCTTTAGACCAGCTGGTCACGGAGCTTTACTAGAGAATTTGAATGACTTGAAAGCCGATGTGATCTTCATTAAAAATATAGATAATGTGGTGCCGGACGGATTGAAACAACCGACGATTGAATACAAGAAGGCGCTGGGTGGGTTGCTGCTGTGGATTTTGGAAGGCATTGAACACCTAGACAAGCAATTGCAAGAAAATCCATCGGAGACTACGATCAAGGAGGCATTAAAAGAGATGGCTACCTATTTAGGCTTTGTACCTGCATCAAATTTTGCCGCATTATCGCAAACGGAAAAAGTGGCCAAAATCAGGGAAGTTTTAGCCCGTCCTACGCGCGTTTGCGGGGTGGTCAAAAATACGGGTGAGCCAGGAGGAGGCCCCTTCTGGTGTCAGGATGCGAAAGGAAATTTCACACTTCAACTCGTGGAATCTGCCCAAATTGATATGAAGAACGAGGATCAAAAAGCGAAATTCCACCAAGCCTCTCACTTCAATCCAGTAGATTTAGTATGTGCTACGCGGGGATTGAACTTATTGAACTACCGAGACATGAATACGGGTTTTATCACAGATAAGACCAAAGACGGAAAAGAATTAAAGGCGATGGAGTTGCCGGGACTTTGGAACGGAGCAATGTCAGATTGGAATACCCTTTTTGTGGAAGTTCCTTTAGAAACATTTAACCCGGTGAAAACGGTGACAGATTTAGTCAGGCCTGCACACCAAAATAGCTAGGCTATTTTTTGTTTGTAAAAAACTGCCTAATTTTGTCGCCCCTGAGAAAGAGATTTTAAAGGAAGTATATAAATGCTTGATTACAAAAACCTTGCCCGGTTTCCAGGCAAGGTTTTTTATTTAGTCCCTTATAGGTAAAATGGAGGGCTTGGGGACTTTAATAAAGTAGTAAACAAATAAAACGATGGCTTTAGAACAAACTTGGAGGTGGTTTGGCCCCAATGACCCGGTAAAATTAGCTGACGTACGCCAAGCAGGCGCAACGGGTATAGTCAGTGCATTACACCAAATTCCGAATGGGAAAGTGTGGGAATTGCCCGATATTTTAGAACGCAAAGCCATTATTGAAGCGGCAGGATTAAGCTGGTCCGTAATCGAAAGTATTCCGGTGCATGAGGATATCAAAACGCGTTCGGGTAACTACAAGCAGTATATCGAGAACTATAAAACGTCATTGCGGAATGTAGGCGAGGCGGGTTTAGACCTGGTTTGTTATAATTTTATGCCTATTCTAGACTGGACAAGAACGGATTTGGATTTTCGTTTTCCAGACGGAAGTACAGGTTTGCGCTTCGATGCGGCTGAATTTTGTGCCTTCGAGTTGTTCTTACTAAAACGTCCAGGAGCGGAGCAGCATTATACAGCCGAGCAAATCGCCAGAGCTCAAAAATGGTTTGATGCATCCACTTCCGCGCAACAAGAGAAATTAATCCGCAATATCATCGCCGGCTTGCCGGGTTCGGAAGAGAGCTTCACGTTGAAGTCATTCCAAGAAGCCTTGGATACCTACTCCGAAGTAGGGGAAAAGGAATTGCGCGAAAATTTATACGATTTCATTCGAGAAATTACACCGGCAGCCGAGGAGGCAGGGGTGAATTTGTCTATTCACCCAGATGACCCTCCGTATCCGATTTTGGGTTTGCCACGCGTGGTGAGTACGGAAAGTGATGCAGTTCAATTACTAAATGCCTACGAAAGCAACGTGAATGGATTGTGTTTCTGCACGGGAAGTTACGGAGTTAGAGAAGACAACGATTTAGTGGGCATGGTGGAGCGCCTAGGTCATCGCATTAATTTCATTCACTTGCGGGCGACTCGCCGTGATCAATACGGGAATTTCCACGAGGCAGACCATTTAGATGGCGATGTGGATATGTTCGGGGTAATGAAAGGCTTAGTGAATGAACAGGACAAGCGCATTGCCTCTGGTCGCAAAGATTTCCGTTTGCCATTCCGCCCAGATCACGGACATCGGATGTTAGATGATTTACAAGAGGGAAAGAAAACCAATCCAGGTTATACGGCAATCGGTCGTTTGCGCGGTTTAGCGGAGTTACGTGGTTTGGAAATGGGAATACGCGGGTTTTTAAAATAATTTTCATTTACCCCTTTTGATTTCTATATCTTATTACTAACTTTGCACCCCCATTAGTGTGGGATAACTCTATCTTATTGAGTTTGACGCGCTTGAAGGGATTAAAAAGAATTTTAAATTTTAAACGGTAATTATTCCAAAATGCCAACTATTCAGCAATTAGTGCGCAAGGGACGTGAGCAAATGACTTGGAAATCTAAGTCACCAGCTTTGGATTCTTGTCCACAAAGAAGAGGGGTTTGTACTCGTGTATACACGACTACTCCTAAAAAACCAAACTCAGCGATGCGTAAAGTAGCTCGTGTTCGCTTAACAAACCAAAAAGAGGTGAATGCCTACATTCCAGGTGAAGGTCACAACTTACAAGAGCACTCGATCGTATTGATCCGTGGTGGTCGTGTAAAAGACTTACCAGGTGTGCGTTATCACATCATTCGTGGAGCTTTAGATACAGCCGGTGTTTCTGGTCGTTTACAGTCTCGTTCGAAGTATGGTGCTAAACGTCCTAAACCAGGTCAAGCAGCTCCAACAGGTAAAAAGAAATAATTTATTAACAGAAAGATCCAGTATGCTTCGTTAAAGCAGAAGGTTGGGTCGATTTTAAAAAACTAACAAAATGAGAAAGGCGAAACCAAAAAAGCGCTACGTATTACCAGATCCTAAATTTAAGGATGTATTAGTAACTAAGTTTGTAAACAACTTAATGTACGATGGAAAGAAATCTACAGCATTTACCATCTTTTATGATGCGTTAGACAAAGTAGAAGAGCGTACTAAAGAAAACGGTTTAGAAACTTGGAAAAAAGCATTGAATAATGTGATGCCATCCGTAGAGGTTAAGAGCCGTCGCGTAGGTGGAGCAAACTTCCAAGTACCAACAGAAGTACGAGCTGAACGTAAAGTTTCATTGGGAATGAAGTGGTTAATCGGTTACGCGCGCAAGCGTGGTGACAAAACAATGATGGATCGCTTAGCGAACGAAATCATTGCAGCATCGAAAGGGGAGGGAGCAGCAGTGAAGAAGAAAGATGATACACACAGAATGGCAGAAGCGAACAAAGCGTTCTCTCACTTCCGTTTCTAATTCAATTGAATGATGTAAAAAGGCTAGCTTTCGAGCTAGCTTTTTTTTTGCCCTATCATTACTTAATCGAGCGGACTAATGGAGTATTCCTGAATTTTGTTTAGCTTTGATTCACAATCAACAGCACTATGATTTCGAAGAAGGCAAAATATGCTTTAAAGGCTTTAAAAGTATTGGCGCAATCCTATGAGAAAGGCCCCTTATTGATTTCGCATATTGCGGAATCGGAGAAAATACCGAAGAAATTCTTAGAGGCTATTTTATTAGAATTACGTAATCACGGAATTTTACAGTCCCAAAAAGGGAAAGGTGGCGGTTATTACCTGCGCATTCCACCTGCGGAAGTTACTTTTGCGAAAATCATCCGAATTGTGGATGGCCCTATTGCACCAGCCTTATGCGTCTCTCTTCACTTCTACGGTAAATGCGATGACTGCGCTGATGAAGAAACGTGTCAACTGAGAACAGTTTTAACAAAATGGCGGGATGCTAACCTATCCGTCTTAGAAAATACCACACTGGAGGAGCTCATGTAGCTCCTTTTTTTATTCGTATAGGTAGTCCAAGTTTTTCATCTTGAACTCATCGTTATCTAGTTCTAAAAACTCTTCCCAGAATGGATTCTCCGGTACGGATGCCTTGCAAATAATAGGGGTTTTCTTGATGGGGTGAATAAAATACAGCCGGCGCGCGTGCAAATTAATGCTCGCGTCTACGTTCGGTTTATCGTAACCATATTTTATGTCGCCGCGAATCGGGCAATTTAAAGAAGCTAATTGTACGCGAATTTGGTGCGGCCTTCCCGTTATTGGTTCTACCTCTACTAAATAATGTAGATTAATTTTCCCCAACACTTTATAGTTCAACTCTGCCTTCAAGGCTTTGTCTTCCGGGTAATCATAGGCAGTCGTCGTATTCTTTGCCTCATTCTTCAAAAGCCAATGCGTTAATTTCCCTTTCTCTGGATAGGGCTTCTTACGCGTGATAGCCCAATAGGTTTTTTGGATATCTCGCTTGCGGAACATCTCCATCATGCGCTCTAAAGCCTTGGAGGTTCGCGCGAAAATTACTAAACCACTCACCGGTCGATCTAGACGGTGCACTGGGTGCAAGAATACGGCACCTGGTTTTTGGTATTTTTCCTTGATATAGTCTTTCAAAAGATCTGTCAGCGTCACATCTCCAGTACTATCGCCCTGTACGAGAATTCCAGCCCGCTTATTCACGATCAGGAGGTGGTTGTCTTCGTATATAATGTGATAGTCTTTCATGTTGTTTGCTTTATATAGGCCAAAATTCCGCCGTCTATTTCTTTCACAAAGGTAGGATTATTTCACGATATGCTAATCGAGTAAAAATATTTTAAAAATTCTACCTTTGATTTTCAGCCATTTACGAGAAATACTTGAAAAAGTTTCCTGTCTTAACTTG
>DLPD01000005.1 GCA_002479785.1 Cytophagaceae bacterium UBA7467 | reverse complement strand
TTCGATGGGTATAATCTGCGTTCATCCAATCGGTGAAAACTGATTTCGGAAGTGGCACTCTCCAAACCATTCCAGCCTGTTGATCAAAATTTTTAGCTCTACCTAAAGCGCGTAAACTAATCATCACCGAATCACGCTTTTCTTGTGTATCCAAGTCCCCAATTGGCTCATCAATGATCGAATTCACCTGTGCATTATAATTCAGCACCATACTCTTGGTTAAATTCCAATTTAGGGCATATTGGCGATTAAAGAACCAGTACTTCTCAAATTGAGGTGCAACTCCTAGCGTGGTGAATTCAGCATTTCGCATTTGCGTCTTAATGAAACTACGATCCATATCGAATCGAACCATCAATGAAGAGGGTACTAGATTCAGATTGAAATCTTTGATTAAATCAAATTTGGCTTTCTTAAATGGTTCTAAGAATCGCGATGAGCTCGTATAGGCATAAAGAACACTCCCTTTATGACTTAACTGGGTGTATTCCGCTATTAGTGGACTCGTTCGCAACATTTCTGCGTACGCATAGCTAAAGGTGAAATTAGAGAAGTCCCACGGATAGCTGTACTTAGCTTGGGTGTTTCTGCTCTTCTTCACATTGGAAAAATTAAACCCTTTTCGTTCCGTATTGTCTTCCACTAGGGCAAGGTAGGATTGTTTTTTGGCCTCAGAACTAAATTTCTGAATTGAGTTGCGTAAAAAGATATCCGGGTCAAAAGGATCAAATTCAGGTGAGATATTACGTCGATCATAGGTAATAAAGAACGGAATTTTGAAGCCCCACTTTTTAGGCAAGAGTTTGTCCAAATTCAAATTGGCTGTAATGCCATATTCTAAATTATTTTCGCGACTACGCTCAGAGATTTTAGCCTGAACGCCTCCAAAACCATAATTCTTAAAGCTACCATTCATCTGAATCGTTCCCAAGTCAGCTAACTTAATCCCCAATTTACCAATTGCTGCCTCACCAGAAGTCTGATCGAAACCTGAGGCACGCAATTCATTCACCCAAATACAGAAGGATTTATTCGTGTTACTCGTATTTCGAACACCAATCATCGTCACCATGGTGGCGCTTTGATCAGGTCGTCCCATCACGGTAATTTTGTATTTCTTACCCGTAGAACTCGTCACAATCATGGTAAAGCGCTCGTTAAGACTCTTCCCTTGCTTATCTCTTTCTGTTTTTACCTGTTTAACTAAGTCAAACTCGATGTCAAACTCATTCTCCATGGGCCAAACCTCCGTATCTAAACTTTGTCCCTTCTGCGTCTGAGTTAATCCTGTATTCTCAATTTCATAATAATTATCCGTCAAATCCGTTCCAATCCGCAAGAATGCACTTACTTGTCCATTAATCGCATCCGGACTTTGCATGGAGACAAACATCTTCAATCGCTTGTAATTGATGAAATCAAATAACGTATTTTTAAATACAGCACGGGCATCGTTTGGTCTTAAATTATCTACACAAAGACTCATTGACTGCTCATTCAGACGTGCGTTGTTAATCGTAGTAATGTCTTGATCACGTACAAAACCTGGTGGAACCACATAAGGGATGGCGGTCTCCCCTTTATTTGCTGGCCCATTCTCCTCAATATTCACACTCGATACACGGAACTTTGCATCGTAAGGTTCAGGTAAATCCTGTCCATTTGGTTTATCCAATTCTCCCACAAACTTGCGGTAGCTATAACCTGAAAGTTGTAATTGGGCAAAACGCAACACGACAGGCTCCTGGAATTCCTTCAAAACCATCCGCATAAAGCGAATCGATTTAAATGAATTTATCTCACCTGCTGGCGTTTTATAGTTGCGTTTATCTTTAATCGGAATGCGGAACAAATACCAATTTACGCCACCTTCCGTTATTTTATCCACCACAAAACCGCTTCCAATTTGTAGGTTACTAGGCTTTAAATCTACCTCATATTCAAAATAAGCCTCATTTTCATTAACCGTATTGTCATTATTCAAATCTTCTCGATCTGGAAGCATACTATTAGCCTCCGTAAAATTCGTATTAGAAGGATTAGCCGTAGTAGGGCTATTATTTTCCAACCCTAAGTAATTTTTATAGCGTTGAATTAACGATTCCGTATTATTGAATTTTTGATTCAGGTAAAAATCAAAGTCATCGGCGGCTGGGTCATTTTGGATTTTTGCTAAAGCGGATGCTTCTGTCACTCTCCCTTTAATTTGATCTAGATAAGCTTTGAAATGAGTCGCCTCTGTCACGGCGGTGGCATCATCAGAATTGTTAGGTAAACCATCTAAACCAATATCCTGCTTTTCTCTTCCTGCTGAATTATCAAATGCATTGATTACAAATTGGCGCGACGGCGCTAAGCCCCAATCAGTCGTTTCCACATTCTTTCCTGTACCTGAAGTGATTTTCTCCCCTGCAGGTATTCCATTCTCGAAATTAGAATAGCCATCCGGGATAAAATCCTCTGATACATCTCCTAGATGGAAAACTAGTTTCCCCCCTGTCTCGTTGTTTTTATTAAATACGCCATCCCGAATTTTACCTGCTTCACCCCCTATAAACGGATCCATTAACCAGAATTCAATTTGTTCTACGTTCGCATTATCGAAATCCGTATCAGAGCTGATGGCACGCGTTATAGCTCCAAAATTAGAGGCCGGGGTAGGCAATAAACCGTTGGAAGATAAATTTGGATTAAAGTTGTACAAACCACGCTCTGAAGGGAAATAAGCTACATCTAAGACTCCAATTGGCAAATTGGTAATGTTATTTGCAAAGTCTTTATTCGGGAACAACCCCTTGGGAGTAACGACCCTTTCATAGGCATAAGCGTTAATTTTAACAGGGTCTAAACCAGGAACGTCTAAAGCAAAACCTCCTTGCCCATAGATACTCGCATCGACGGTATAGGCTGCAATTTTTGCGCGGTTAAAACCAGCAGCTAATTTATTCCCGGCTAAAACATAGGACTTAGGTGTAGCTGCAGGCTTCCATAAATTTGCTTGGGAACTCAAATTATAAATAACGCGAGCAGCTTCAAAATCATCAATAAAGGCGTTTCCTTGCACCCGATCATTCACATTCGGAATTAGCTTCGCAAACTCTCCTTGGAAATCAATTACCGAAGTTTCCTTAGTAGAAATCAATGGCAATTTGTCCAAGAAACGCGTAATTCCTTGTGAATTCTGAAGTATAGTGGCATCAAAACCTAATAAGGTATTGTTCACCGGCTCATTCCCCATCGCAACACGGCGGAAAAAGGCAGGCGGACTTTCTGACATGTTTTGAATGGTAGCCCCTAAATGAATGTTCTTGCCTACATTATAATCGAGACGAGTCCCTAAAAGCGTTCTTATTTGATTTGAGAATAAATCTGGCTTCTCATAGCAAACCTTAATCTCTCTTCCAGAAGCAAATACGCCTTCATTAATAATTTTAACCCGACCAGATTGAGGCTCCACAATATAATCTGTTCCAGCAGCTAGCGATTGACCTCCTGCAGTTACTGTCACTGATTTTGCTTCTACACCAAAAGGTAAGGCAATATCACCTCCAGCACCAGACTGAAAGGTTCCCTTGATAAAAAACTTATTCTTGGTAGATAGTTGAGCTGCATCGGTCTGTGTCCCTGTATACAATTTATCGTAAACGTATTTATCGACTAAATTGGATTCTGTGGATGTAAACTTAGCACGTAAATTAGCACCAAAGGGTTCCAGAACTGGGAAAATGATCTTACCCGCTTTGGAGTCCACCGTTATATCCTCTATATAATCGAAATTCCCATCTGGCTGGGGATCGCCTGCAAAATTCAATTTATCTAAACCTAAAACTTTGACGAGCGGAATATCCTTAAAATTCGTCCCTTCCAATAGGTTACTATTATCAATCCCCGTTGCATCATCTTTGTATACAATCCGTAACTGAAAATTTTGTTTTGTTAAGGCTGAGGTATTTAAAGAATAAATATTCTTCATCATCAAGTCCCACATTGGATGTGGTTTACCCGTGACACTCGAATTCAAATTATTCCGAATCGTGCTGGATTTTAACATTTTAAGGATTAACACCTCATCATCTTGACGTGCCTGGTAATCCTCCGTTAACTCCCCTACCTTGTACTTACGGCCATTCAAAGTATACTCATAAGAGACCGCTAATACCTCATCGTTACGCAAAGGAGCCACTAAGGAAATATATCCAAGTTGAGGATTAAACTTAAATTCTCGATCTGTTAACCTTTTTGCCCCTTTTAAAACATCAAAATCAGTACCACGTTTTAAATTATAAGTCGTCTCTAAACGATCTGTGGCTTCATTCGATTTACGTAAAGTAGGGTCTGCCAAAAGCTTTGCATACATCCCATTCGCCTTATTATCTACTGGGCTCGTAGGATTAATTGGCTGAAAAATCGGATTCGAGTTATTATAAGGACTCGCTTCCCCTAAATCATACAGGGAAACAAGGTTACGAAGCGTTTCCGTGCTCTGATTTCGATTCGTGACATACACTTCCACACGCGTCACTGTAATCCCACTGGAAATTACAGGCAGATTTTTTAAAGCCCGCTCATAATTATTGCGGAAATACGATGATAAGAAAAAGTGCCTATTCTCATCGTACTGATCCACGCGCACCTCAAAATTCTTTCCTTGTGATCCACCTTTCAGTGTAATACAATCTTGCTTTGAACGCTGTTGTGCTGCCACAACGGTCATATCCAAGGCTCCGAATCGTAACAATGTTTTCACCCCAAACAAGTTCTGAATACCAGGAATCAATTGCGAATTCAAGGTCCATGAGGTATTTCCCACCTCGATGTTTTGGAGAATATCCTCTTCTTGCGTCTTCCAATTTAACTTTAGTTGATTTTGGAAGTTAAAACTTGCCTTTGTATCAAAATTGACATTCAGATTTAACTTATCACCTATCTTACCTTGGAAGTTTATCTGTGCCTGTTCATTAAAAAAGAGGTTACCTACATAACGTAATTGTACGGGAATGGCGGGATTATCCACAAATTGCCCCATGTAACCCACATCAAGCAAAAGAGAACCATTCGGCTTAAAAGAGACTTCTGTACCACCAAAAATTCGATCTATTGCCGGCGGTAACTCTATTTTGGGAAATAGTCCGCGTGATTTAAGATTATTTGTACCGTCTAAACTTTTAGAATAGGACCTCCAAAAATTACGAGAAACCTCTTGACTTTGCCTTTGATTAAACGTATTAAAATCGTTGATTTCCACTGTCCCTGTTGCATCCTTTTGAATAACTAACTTAGGATCTGTCTGATAGGAGTAATTGAGTTTAGATTTTGAGGAATAAATGGAAAAGGGAGACTTTCCCTCCATTTGACTCGTTTTTTTAAGACTTAAACGGGGCTTCTTACCCGATTTAGCTATTGAATCTACTTGTGAGAAACTCGAAAAAGACAACACGATTCCAAACCCAAGAATAAAGGGAAACCAGGTGGAAAAATTATGTTTATTTCTCGAATACAATTATCGCAAGGCTAACTTGATTAAATTTTCAACGGTTGCATCAGGATTTGACTTTAGGATAGCATCTAAACTCTTTTCTGCTGCGCTCCGAGGGATTCCCAATGTAACTAAGGCGGCTAACGCTTCCTGTTTATTTCCATAATTCGCATCATGTGAAGCTATTCCCGCTTCGACAAACAATGTATCCTTCTTACACTTATCTTTTAGTTCCAGAATAACTCGTTGGGCCGATTTAGATCCAATACCTTTGATAGATTGTATCAAGGCAATATTTTCATTCATAATAGCCGAACGAATTTCATTGGAAGAGAAGGAAGATAACATCACCAAAGCCGTACTTAAACCAATCCCTGAAACAGATATTAAATCAAGGAATAACAACTTTTCATCCATGGAATGAAAACCAACCAAGGTATGGGAGTCTTCTTTTACCTGCAAATGTGTAAAAAGTTTACAACTCTCTTCTCCATCCGCCAAAGCAGCATACGTTTGCAAAGAAATTTTAACCTCATACCCTACACCATTCACATCTATGATCACGTGAGCGCGATCTTTGTGGGCTAATTTACCTCTTAAATAAGCTATCATAATTATCTGCGTTTACGGCGTTTGTTAGATTTAGTCTTTTTCTTTTTACGAGTAGTCTTTTTGTGTTTCCTAAATGCGTTTCTCTTGCTGTATTTCTTTGAAGCTTGGGAGAGTTTAAAATAAACAATCATTTGCCCTTTCTGTAACTTGCTCCCCTTGATGCGATTAATTCGCTTCAATTCAGATACACTCAACCCTAATTTACGGGCAACTCGTGATAAAGTTTCCCCTCGTTTAACACGATAGGTATGACGCTGAGCAATGGGAATTGGTTCTACCTTTTCACTTGTATCAATCTCAGCTGAATCCAGTATTGATAAATCTACCCTCGCAGAATCCAGAATACGAGACCTATTTTGTTCAAAATAGGGAAAATGACTCTTAGGAATATGTACTTTAACTTTATTAGCGTTCCTTGGTAAAAAGTGTGAAATAATATGGGGATTAATCCGCTTTAACGTATCTAAAGAGAATCCTGTCAACCGCGTAAGCGTGTTTAAATTCAGATACCCACTCACTAAAATACTATCCTTTGGAATATCAATCACCCAGTTTTCAGGCTGAATAGAATGATCCCAATGGAAATTCATCATATAGGTAATCGCTATAAATTGAGGTACATAAGCCCGGGTTTGAGCAGGTAAACACGCATAAATACCCCAAAAATCATTTGCTCCTCCACAACGACGCATCGCTCTTTTCACATTAGAAGGACCTGTATTATAGGCTGCTAACGCTAAATGCCAATCTCCAAACGTTTTATAAAGTCGCTTCAAATATTGACAAGCTGCATCCGTTGCTCTTTCGGCATCGAAACGCTCATCAATATATTGATCCACCCGCATCCCAAAATCACCTCTTGCCGTGTAGGGCATAAATTGCCATAATCCGCCAGCCCCTTTATTCGAAATGGCCTTATTTTCTAAACCAGACTCTATTAAGGATAAATATTTTAATTCATCTGGTAGACCGTATTTCTTCAAATTCTTCTCATAAAGAGGAAAATAGATATCCTTACGCTCCAGCATTCGTTGTGTAAAACTCGCCTTTCTAAAGGCGAAAATCTCAACAAACTGATGTGTAATTATATTATAATTAAGAGGAATCTCGTTTTCCAACTTTTTCAAGCGCTCTTGAATTAAACCGGGATCGATGCTGAAAACAGGTGGGCCACCTTGCTCCACTTTGGCCAAAGAATCAATCTGTTCTAAATCATAAGCAGGTTGATAGGCAGCAGTGACTTGCCCAAATGAGAAAGAGGAAATAAATAAACAGAAAAGAAGTATAATTCTATTCCGCATCTTTGTTAAGTAATTCGCCTAAATCTAACATTTTTGCCTCTTGAAAAGGACTTGTCATTAACTGAAAACCCATTGGTAGACCAGCTGAATCAAATCCCATCGGAATCGATAAACCTGGAATTCCCGCCACATTTGCTTGAACGGTAAACAAATCACCTAAATACATCTGGATGGGGTCTACTGTTTTCTCTCCTAAACGGTAAGCCGTAGATGAAGTTGTAGGAGAAATGATATAATCGAAATCAGCTAAAATCGAAAGCGTTTTATCCTGTATTAAGCGACGCACTTTTTGTGCCTTCGTATAATACGCATCATAATAATCCGCACTTAAAACAAACGTACCTAACATGATGCGGCGTTGCACCTCTGCTCCAAAACCCTCGTGACGGGTACGCTTATACAGCTGCATCAAATCAACCGCATTAGCGGTACGATGGCCATACTTAACCCCATCAAAACGAGCTAAATTAGAACTAGACTCAGCGGTAGTCAACACATAATACGTAGGCAACAATTGATCTATATAGGGAAAATCTACGGCCTCAACTGTATAACCTAAACTTTTCAATTTAGCCACTTGCACTTCAAAAGCCGCTTTAATCTCCGGCTGAAGACTCGGATGCTCCACAACTTCTTTAATAAAAGCAACACGCTTTTTATCAAGTGTAGGTGTAGGGATATGGGAACTCAATGTACTATCTTGGCCATCCTCCCCTTTAATTACATCTAATACTAATCTTGTATCCGAAACATAATGAGCAATCGGCCCTATCGTATCAAAAGAAGACGCATAAGCAATTAATCCCCAACGAGAAACCAAGCCATAGGTAGGTTTCAATCCGATTACACCACAAAAAGCCGCAGGCATGCGTATGGATCCACCCGTATCTGTTCCTAAGGAAACTTGGCACATTCCTGCCTGAACAGCAACTGCCGAACCACCTGAACTTCCACCAGCTACGTAAGCTGGATTCGCAAAATTCAACACAGGACCATAAGCTGAATTTTCATTCGTACTACCCATCCCAAACTCATCACAGTTTTGACGACCTATGATAATGGCATCTTCATCCAATAAACGCTGAACGGCTGTGGCTGAAAAAGTAGATTCAAAGGTGTTCAATATCTTACTCCCCGCGTAAGAATGATGACCTTCATAACATAATAAGTCCTTAACTCCCACAACCATCCCCGCTAATTTACCTGCGGTACCTGCCCTCAATTTAGCATCCACTTGAGCGGCCCGAATCATCGCTTCTTCCTCATACACCTCTAAAAATGCATTCAATGTAGCATTATGTGTATGAATTTGTTGTAAATGACCTGCGACAATAGCAGAAACCGAAAGCTCGCCCGCTAACAATTTCTCCCTGATTTTCGCATAGGGTTGAATGGAATTACTCATTAATAACTGGGAATCTGTATAAACACAAAAGCATAGTTGAATTTCTCCAACTATGCAGATTTAAGGCAATGGATACTAATTATTCTTTTGTATCCTCTAATTCTTTATTGATTTGATCTTTAACATCATTCTTCGCGTTTTGAAACTCGCGAATACCTTTTCCTAATCCTTTCATTAATTCTGGAAGTTTCTTTCCTCCAAAAAACAATAAAATCAATAAGCCAATTAATAGCATTTCGCCACCACCAAGGCTATTTAAAAATAATAATATGCTTGCAGTCATCATATCGTGTTGTGTCTAAAATTTCGTAAATATATTTAAAAAAGGTTAATTAATCGTGTATTTAAAGATGTTTTTCAAACTCATCCAACTCCTCCTTAATCGCTTTACCTACCCAAACTACAATTGCTAAATCATCCGCAAACCCAACTAATGGTAAAAAGTCTGGAACAAAGTCAAATGGCATCACAAAGTACAACAACGCTGCTGTAATTTTAACTAACGTAATGACAGGTAACTTAGTATAAGAACCTTGCACATAGGCCTTAATTAATTCACTAAAAAGAATGATGTAGCGATTTAATAATTTAACAACGGTCAAATTACTGGAAGAGGCCGTTTCTTGTACCTTTTTAAGAGCCCCTTTCAGCAAGGAAAGTAATCCGACTTTGTTTTGAGAAAAAAGCGCTTCACTCTTTTCCATCGCCTCTTTAAAAAAACGAGAGTCTACAATTCGCTTTACCCAAGTCCCTGATTGTGACATAATAATTTAGATTAATGCTTAAATATAATGAAATCATTTAAGGATTTGTCGTATTTTTGTATCGTTTTTTGAATCATTCTTACCAAAAATTATAACAATGAAAATCACAGTAGTAGGAGCAGGTGCTGTAGGAGCCACTTGTGCTGACAACATTGCCAGAAAAGAATTGGCAGATGAATTAGTTTTATTAGATATCAAAGAAGGTATCGCTGAAGGTAAAACATTAGATATGTATCAAACAGCTAGCTTGTTAGGTTTTGATACAACATTAATCGGTTCTACGAATGATTACACAAAGACAGCTAACTCAGATGTAGTAGTGATCACTTCAGGGCTTCCACGTAAACCTGGTATGACTCGTGAAGAGTTAATCGGAGTGAATGCTGGAATCGTGAAAAGTGTAGTTGAAAACATCTTAAAATATTCGAAAAACCCGATTATCGTGATCATCTCTAACCCGATGGACACGATGACGTATTTAGCTAAATCGGTAGCAGGATTAGACAAGCACCGCATCATTGGAATGGGTGGTACTTTAGACTCAGCACGTTTCAAATGCTATTTAGCGAAAGCAATGGATGTGTCTATCAATGATATCTCAGGTACTGTTATCGGTGGACACGGAGATACAACAATGATTCCATTGAAGCGTTTAGCAACTTATAACGGTGTTCCTGTCTCTCAATTCTTGGATGACGCAACTTTAGATAAGGTAGTGGCTGATACCATGGTAGGTGGAGCTACATTAACTGGCTTATTAGGAACTTCAGCTTGGTATGCACCAGGTGCTGCAGGAGCTGCTCTAGTAGAAGCTATCGTTCGTGATGAGAAGAAAATTATGGCTTGTTGCGTATCTCTTGACGGAGAATATGGCCAAAAAGATATCTGCTTAGGTGTTCCTGTCGTATTAGGCAAGAATGGTTGGGAGAAAATTGTAGATTATAAATTAACTGCTGACGAGCAAGCTGCTTTCAACAAATCAGCTGATGCTGTTCGCAACATGAACTCGGTATTAGATACCTTGTCACTTTAATAAGTACTCAGTCATTTAAAAGCCTCTCCTATTCGTTTAGGAGAGGCTTTTTTATTTCCTCGAATATAGGGCAATTATTTCGATCGAATCGCGATTACTGGGTCCATTTTCGCTGCTACCCAAGCCGGAATAATTCCTGACAGGATTCCAATAAAGCTAGAGATAAACAAACCCGTTACAATATTCTTCATGGATAATACTAGAGGTAGAGCGTCTTGCGGAATTAAGGTTAGTAAAACAACAAGTCCGATTCCCACTAATCCACCAATCAAACTCAAAAAAACAGCTTCAAACAGGAATTGGAATAGGATAAAATAGTTCTTTGCCCCTAAAGACTTCTGGATTCCAATGATATTAGTGCGTTCTTTGACCGAAACAAACATAATATTAGCAATCCCGAAACCTCCTACCAATAAAGAGAAACCTGCTATTAACGCACCTGCTATATTCAACGCTGCGAAGATTCCATCAAAAAATTGATTCAATCCATCTAAGCGATTTACCGCAAAATTACTTTCTTGCTTCGGCTTAATTGAACGTAAAGAGCGCATTAAACCCGTCACCTCCCCTTCTAAATTCTCTTGACCAATATCATCATCCATCGCTTTAATGGCTATGTCGGGAGCTGGTTTGTCTTTTTGAAACACGGCTGAAAAAGTTGAGTAAGGAATAAATACTTTTTCATCAGGAGTCCCACCAAAACTCAAAATATCATTTCCTTTCTTTTCAATAATTCCTATAACCTGAAATTTAATACCATTTAATTTGATTTGATCGCCTATAGTGGCTTGTAGGTTTTCTGAGACTTTGGCCCCAATAATAACAACATTTAACGCATTCTCCGATTCTATTGGTAAGAAATAACGGCCAAACTGCACAGGAACGCTCGTGATTTGATTATAATCGTAACTAGCACCTGTCATATTCACATCCATACTAGAACTTCCCTTGGTCGCAGACGCTGAACGACCATTATCTATTATCGCAATGGCTTTCGCTGATTTTAAATTGTCTTTCAAAAATTGAAACTCGGAGTATTTCATCTCCGGGCGATTCAGATATTTCCACCAAGGATAATTGTTTTGCATAATCCAAGGCCATTTTCCTACATACAAAACTCCTGAACCGGCAAAAGAATCAATCTCAGAACGAATGTTCTTATTCAATGAATCCACGGCCGTAAATACGGCGACAATGGCAAAAATCCCCACACTGACACCTAAAAGGGATAAGGTTGTGCGCATAAGATTAGAGCGTAATGCCTGGTAGGCAAAGATCAAACTCTCGTAAACTTGAATTAAAAACTTCATAGAATTTTGCTTGAATTCAAATTTAGAAAATTAATCCCTAGAAATACGCTTGCTTTTTATGAACAGAGTGTATAAACTTTGAATGGCAATATGAAGGTAAGATTGGATTTTGTAATTTCACTTTTCCTTATGGAATTATGAGCTGGAGCAATTACGAAGTAAGTTTGTTAAAAGACCATTTTGATGGTCAGCTGTTTTTTGACGAGAACCAAAACTCGCAAATTGCTAAGCGTATTTACGCGACCGACGCCTCCGTATACCAAGTTAAACCTGCAGCGGTAGCTATCCCTGCCTCCATAAAAGACATCAAACGCCTTATACAATTTGCCTCTCATGCAAAGACCGGATTAATTCCAAGAGGAGCTGGAACTTCATTAGCTGGCCAGGTAGTAGGTGAAGGTATTGTCATGGAAATCTCTTCAGCTTTAGGCAAAGTCATTTCACTTAACAGAAAAGAAAAATCGGTTTGGATTGAACCAGGCATCGTCAGAGATGACTTAAATAAACACCTAGCAACAGCTGATTTGTTTTTTGGCCCTGAAACATCTACGGCAAATCGTGCCCTTTTAGGTGGGATGTTGGGAAATAACAGTTGTGGATTGCATAGTATTGTTTGGGGTTCCGTTCGGGATCATATTTTGGAAACACGCGCTTTTTTATCTGATGGCACCGAGATTCATACGCATCCATTGTCCCGCGAAGAATTCTACCACAAGACTACCTTACAAAATTTAGAGGGCAAGATTTATCGGGAGATTCACCGCATGTTGAATAACCCGGAAATTCAATCCTTAATTAGGGAAAAGTTTCCTAAAAAGGCTATCAAGCGTAGAAACACGGGATATGCCTTGGATGCCTTATTGGAAATGCAGCCCTTTCAACCGGATGGCGAACCATTTAATCTTTCTAAGTTAATTGCGGGATCAGAAGGGACATTGGCGGTAGTACATGCCATGAAATTAAACTTACTAGACACGCCTGATCCAGAAGCGGCTCTTGTCTGTATTCATTGCCAAAGCCTACAAGAAGCATTACAGGTGAATATTGAGGCACTAAAGCACCCGATTCTTGCCTCTGAATTAGTGGATGATTACATCCTATCGTTCACAGAAGGTCATCCGAATTTCGAAAAAGACCGAGATTTTATTGAAGGAAAACCAGCTGCCATTCTAATGGTGGAATTTCGATCAACTGATAGGGCCACATTAGAGAATCAAGTTTCTAAGCTCATTGATCATTTAACGTCTAAAAACCTGGGGTATGCCTACCCTACCTTAAATGGTCAGGATATTGCCAAAGGTTGGGATATCCGAAAAGCCGGCCTAGGATTAATCCGAAACCTGGAGGGAGATACCCAGCCCGTCAATTTGATCGAAGACTGTGCAGTGGACCCTTTAGATTTACCGGCATATGTGGCAGAAATACAAGCTTTACTCGCTAAATATCAGACGAATGCCGCCTACTATGCACATGCTGGTGCAGGCGAATTGCATATAGAGCCTTTCATTAACTTAAAGAGCCCTGAGGGTGTTTCCCTTTTCCGTCAATTATTGGCAGAAACGGTAGAAATACTAAAAAAATACAACGGATCATTAAGTGGCGAACATGGAGATGGTCGTTTGCGTGGCGAATTCATCCCGGAATTAATGGGAAAAGAAGTTTATGGCCTTTTCAAAGAGATTAAACATGTATTTGATCCTCATAACCTCTTTAATCCAGGTAAAATAACAGATAGCCCACCCATGGATACGGCCTTCCGATTTACGAACAGCAAAGCGGATGAACCGTCCTATTTCTTTGATTATGGGGTTTGGAGAAATCCGCTAGGCCTCGCTGAAAAATGCTCTGGTTCTGGAGATTGCAAAAAAACAGTCTTAAGCGGTGGCACCATGTGTCCAAGTTATATGGCTACTTTGCAAGAAAAAGATTCGACCAGAGCGAGAGCCAATATGCTCCGGCAACTCTTACAATCACCTAAAGAGGAAACGTTTAGCAACCCCGATTTGCATGAAATTTTAGACTTGTGTTTGTCCTGCAAAGGTTGCCAAACGGAATGTCCTTCCGGCGTGGACATGGGCAAACTAAAGGCGGAAACGCTACAACAGTCCTATTTGAAAAATGGTGTTCCCTTGCGTACTAAACTCATCGGGCATTTCCCTACCCTGCAACGCATCGCTAGCTACGTAGCACCTTTGTATAATTTTATCGTTGAATTCCCTCTCACATCTAGCCTAGTGAAATTAACCATGGGTTTCTCCCTCGAGCGAAGTCTGCCTACTGTTCAATTCACCAGCTTAGAAAAATGGTTTGATCGTTATGCGCGAAAAAACCCACAAGAGAACTACGAAAAGGGATTTGTCTATCTCTTAGCAGATGAATTCACGAATCACAATGAGGTTCCTTTAGGCCAAAAGACCGTTAAATTATTAAATCAATTAGGATACGGGGTTCGAATTCCGAAAGGGATTGTTAGCGGTAGAAGTTTTATTTCAAAAGGAATGTTAAGGGAGGCAAAAGCGTTAGCCAATGCTAATGTAGACCAATTAGCAGATCTCATTTCGATTGACCGACCTTTGATTGGAATTGAACCAAGCGCCCTATTAACCTTCAGAGATGAAATCCCTTCTCTTGTTGATGCTGATAAACGCGAAAAAGCGGAACAATTAAAACCGAATTGCCAATTAATCGACGAATTCATCGCACGTGAATTCAAAGCAGGAAGAATAACTTCCGATTCTTTCCACGGAAAACAGCAAAAAATCCTGTTACACGGTCATTGCCACCAAAAATCCATAGCCGGATTAAGTGCAACCCGCATCGCCTTGACCATTCCATCTCAATACGAAGTAGAATTATTACCCACGGGCTGTTGCGGAATGGCGGGATCTTTTGGCTATGAGAAAAAACACTATAAAATCTCTCAGCAAATCGCGAACCTTGTCCTTTTCCCTCGCCTGTTAAATAAACCCATCAAAAGCATCATCGCTAGCAACGGTACTTCCTGTAGACACCAAATCAAAGATGGGATCGAACAAACAGGCTTCCACACAGCAGAAATCCTTTATAACGCCCTAAAATGATACAATATAACCTCTCGCTCTTCATTGAGCCCAGTATTACGGAAACAGCTTTAAAGGCCTTAAAAACAGTAATTATTCCCGAAATCGAGAAACAAGCCTTCATTGACCAAATTCATTTATTTGAAATCACTTCTCACCAAGAACCTGATTCAAATGGCTATTCCTTACAATGTTGGCTGCCTGAATTTAAGGAAGAGCAAAAAGACTTTATTGAAGGAATTGTTTCTGGTTTTTTTCAAAAAGAATTCGCGAATCAGTATGTGTACTTTCCGAGTCAGCTGAAAAGAGTGTAGAGTTTAGTCATCGCTGCGCGATTTAGTCGCCTGCGGCTTAGTCACGACTGCGTCGTTTAGTCAATAGTCAGAATATGTTTTTTCGACTAAGTTGCTAAGCAACGACAAGTAAATAGTGAATACATCGCCAGAGGCGATTCCACCTTTTTGCTTTATGCTTTGCTCTTTGTGCTTTATTTACCCCAATCAATAGGAGTTTGACCACTCCTCAATAAATATTCATTAATCTTAGAAAAAGGTTTCGATCCAAAAAATCCTCCTCTATTGGCCGATAACGGCGAAGGATGAGCAGCCTGAATGATAAAGTGACGCTGAGGATCGATGAACTTTGAAAGCTTTTGGGCATAAGCACCCCATAAAACGAATACGACATTTTGTTTCTCATCATTTAAGATACGAATAACATCCTGAGTAAATTCTTCCCAGCCCTGCTTCGCATGAGAATTGGGTTCACCAGATCGAACGCTTAAAACGGCATTCAAGAGTAAAACGCCTTGATCTGCCCAAGAACGTAAATCTCCATCCATTCGAACTACCTTTACATCATCGTAAAGTTCTTTGTAAATATTACGAAGTGAAGGTGGCAAAGGAAATGAAGCAGGAACGGAAAAGGATAAACCTTGCGCTTGTCCTAATCCATGGTAAGGATCTTGACCGATAATCACCACTTTGGTTTGTTGAAGACTACACCGTTGAAAAGCAGTAAAAATTTGATCCATTGCTGGAAAAATATCGTAAGAAATAAGTTCCCTTTCCAGAAATAAACCTAAGTCCTGAAAATAAGCAGCAGAAATAGTGGAATTCAAGGCTATTTTCCAATCATTATTCAAAGTTTCGGCTAATTTTACAACAAGATTATTCATTATTCCAATTTACAGGATGTCAGAAGCATATTCTAACGGATTCTTAATTTCAGTAGACACCACTCATTTACCTGAATTTGAACTAAATCCGCCTTACAAGCATTTTTTCTCCTACCAAATTACGATCAAAAACTTGAGTAATCAACCCGGTCAATTAGTGAGTCGATATTGGGAAATTGTGGATGGAATTGGATCAAAAGAAATTGTGAATGGTTTAGGCGTAGTGGGCCAACAACCCATCATAGAACCTGGCAATTCATTTACCTACACATCAGGCTGTCCTTTAATCGCCTCAATAGGTAAAATGAGTGGTCATTATGTATTTCTTAATCTAGAAAATCAAGCCACCTTCAAGGTAGACATACCGGCCTTTGAACTCATTCCCGCCTATCACTTAAATTAATGAACCGTCTACAATTCTATTTCAAGGCACAGACTGCACATGGATTACATTCACCATCCATCTATTCCTTGTATTGTGAATTGCTAAATCCCTATTTAAATGGGCAATTAAGCTATTCTCAATTGAAAGAAGCTTTGGCACATCGTTATTCGGATTGTAGCATTATGGAAATACAATCCTATGTAGATCTTGCCAAAATTCCTCAAAATACCGTTATACTATTTGAGAAACCCCACAATCAAGAAGAAATTTGGAATGAATTACATTCCCATCCCAAGGTGATTCAGACCGTCGATTTATATATCCTTGGTCTGCTCTTTTTCAAACCGATTTGCCCTAAACAGCATTTCTATTTACGCAAAATGAACTAAAAAAAAGGGGCTCGAAAAGAGCCCCTTTAAATTATCTGTCTGCTTTTGCAATATCGACGTTCACTCGCTTGCCCTTGATTTGGGCGCCACTCATTTTGTCTAATACTACATTTGCATATTCTTTCGGCACATCCACAAATGTGTGTTTGTTTTCGATTTGAATTTGACCCAATACGTTGCCTGGTATTCCTGATTCACCAGCAAAGGCTCCCACGATGTTCGACGGGGAGATTTTTTCGTTAAATCCAATATTTACCACTAGACGTACCATATTTTCATCAGAACGATAAGGTTTACCATCGCGATCCATACGAGGCCCACGAGGAGCGGAATTACGATCTCCACCTCTTTCAAAACGACCACCGCGATCACCACCTCTTTCGAAACGACCCGCACCACGACGTCCTCCGTCACGGTCTCCTCCCCATCGATCTCCGCCGCCACCTCTTTCGAAGCGACCACCGCCACGTTCGTCACGACCATATTTACGAGAGCTCCGTTCCATTTCTCCTTCGAGATTCTCATCACCGAATTCGTTCTTCACGACACCCATGTTCATTTTCACTAAAGCTGCAACAACTTGTTCTACTGTGAACCCTGCATGTTGTAAGTTTGGCAAAGCATCATCAAATAATTCTAAACCACCTTCAGCAATCGTATTAGCAACACGATCAATAAACATCCCTTTCTTCACTCCCACTACGTCAGAGAAAGTAGGAATAACACCTTTATCGATCTTCACTTTAGTATAGTTCATAATTTCACGTAAACGATTGCGCTCAGAACCCACCACTAGTGTAAATGCCTTTCCAGACTTGCCAGCACGACCTGTACGACCGATACGGTGAACGTAATATTCTTCATCTAATGGAATATCGTAATTAATTACAGCATCTACATTATCTACGTCCAAACCACGTGCAGCCACATCCGTCGCTACTAAGAAACTCACATTTCCAGAACGGAAACGGTTCATCACTTGTGTGCGCTGAGATTGACGCAAGTCACCATGTAGACCTTCCGCTGCATAACCGCGCAACATCAATTCTTCCACAACTTCGTCTACACGTTTCTTTTGATTACAGAAAATCAAAACCAATTTCAAAGAATAGAAGTCAATTAAACGAGTTGTTACTTCCATTTTTGCACGTCCTTTCACATCGTAATATAATTGCTCAATGTTTACGTTCGTGATCTCATTCTTAACCACTTTCACTAACTTAGGGTTAGTCAAATAACGGTTAGTCAAGGCCATAATTGGCTTAGACATGGTTGCGGAGAACAAGACTGTTTGACGCTCATTTGGAATTTCTTCCAAAATGCTTTCAATATCCTCACGGAAACCCATATCTAACATCTCATCAGCCTCATCTAAAACGATCATCGATGCTTGATTTAATTTCAATGCACGACGTTCGATTAAATCGATGACACGACCTGGTGTTCCCACCACGATATTTGCCCCTGCTTTTAAAGACTTAATTTGACGATCGATGGAATCTCCACCATATACGGTTGTCACCCAAACCCCTTTAGTGTACTTAGACAACTTCTTCATTTCCTCAGAAACTTGAACAGCTAATTCACGCGTAGGACATAAGATGATGGCTTGAACATACTTCTCAAAAGGAATAATATGCTCAATCATCGGAATACCAAAGGCGGCTGTTTTACCAGTACCTGTTTGTGCTTGTCCGATGACATCACGACCTTCCATAACGAAAGGTATTGCTTCTGATTGAATGGGAGAAGCAAACTCAAAGCCCATTTCTTTTACTGCTTCCAGGATTCCTTCCGACAATGGAAGCGAATCGAAGCGAATTTTTTCACTCATTTGATCTATTTAATTACGATGCCCGAACACATCCGTAATTTAACTCCTGCCGATAGCCTTTGAAAAAGGGAAAAAGAGAGTTCCTGCGGATGTATTTAATAAACAAAGCACAAAAGTACCGCTTATAATATTAGCATGCAATAAAATTGTACTATTTTAATGCTGAACGCTTCTTAAAGCTAAAAATGATTTGATTATTCGAGGAATTGGGTAATGTAGCAACAGAAATTCGCTTTTGATTTAATCCCTCACCCACTAGCCTATTTTTCAATACATAAGCATGCTCTTTAGCCACCATTGCTCCTTTCTCGGACGCAACCTGTACCTGTACATCCACCTCTTTAAATTTGTTCATCCCCAAGGCTATCTGCTTAAATAAGTAGGTTGTAGGAGATGCAAGCAATTCTGTTTTATCACTAAAATCTAGTTCAGTACACGTGAGATCCAAAGGGGTAACTACAGTTGAATCGGTAACATACGCATGAAAAGCCACCACAATGGACTCCTTAGGCACCTGAAATGGTTTACCTTCCGGCCATGCTAATGAAACCAGGGAATCATTCGAAGCCTTCGCTGAATCTACCACCGCTTTTGTTAGGCTATCATTTAATTTTGTCAAACTATCAATGGGGATAATTTGATCCGTTTCCTCTTTATCTACTACCTCCTCTGAACCGCCACTTCGTAAAACTAAAAACAAACCCAAAGACAAAAGAATTATACCGCCTATTACCCCAAAAATCAACTTATAATTTCGAGCAGGTCGATCATCTGACGCAACAAATGGTTCATCAAAGACGAAGGTATCCCCTTTCAAAACATCCTTTAAAACTAGGATATCAATTAAAGCTACCTGTATTTTAGTGGGAGCTAAGGTATAGAAATCACTCGTAGCTGGTAAATAATATTCACCAAAAGACTTGTAGTCACGAAGCGCGTCATAATCAAACTCCTTCAACCGATAACCATACAAAGCATAACTCAACGTTAAGCCTTTAATAATTGTAGAACTTTTAGCCCCTAATTGCCCTCCTAATAATGTAGCAATGGCACTTTTCTTGTCTGGCAATAGAATACCCATCATCCCTTCCCCAAAACGGTACATCGCCTCATAATCTGGCATTCCTTTACCTGAACTCAATAATTTAGCCACATCCTCCGCAGGAGCCGATTTTGCTAACATAAAATTATAGAGCGCATTAAATCGAATACGATTTCTAAATAACTTCAATACACTCCCTAAAACAACCGCTTCGAAGGCTGGTATCAATTCCATCACCTTCTCCTGCTTCTCTGTACAAAGATCCGCAAGACGCTTTGCAAAAAAAGCTTTTTCATCGGGAGTAATTAATGTAAATACCTGGCTCATATGGATTATTTCTGACACAAAATTACCTTATTTTTTTTATTTGCTTACCTTTGTAAGATGAAAAAGGTGTTATTTATTGATAGGGATGGGACTTTAATTGAAGAACCTAAAATTGACCAACAGGTGGATAGCTATGAAAAGCTCGCCTTCTTACCTGAGGTCATCTCTAATCTGAAGAAAATAGACACGATTACTAACTTTGAATTAGTGATGGTGACTAATCAAGATGGCTTAGGAACGGATTCTTTTCCAGAAGAAACGTTTTGGCCTGCACACCAAAAAATGTTAGATATCTTCGCATCAGAAGGTATTATCTTTCAACAAATTCACATAGACCGTAGTTTCGCTCACGAAAATAAGCCTACGCGCAAACCAGGTATTGGTTTATTAGGCGAGTATTTTTCCACTGAGTATGATTTAGCGAATTCATTCGTCATCGGAGATCGTTTAACAGATATTGAATTAGCGAAGAATTTAGGAGCCAAAGGAATCTTCATAGGTGACATAGAAATCCCAACTGAATTACAACCACATACAGCATTGCAATGTGCAAATTGGAATGAGATTCACGAGTTTTTCCTTTTGCCAGCAAGACGTGTCCTTCACGAACGCAATACGCATGAAACGAAAATCTCCATCGACTTAAATTTAGATGGAAAAGGCATCGCTAAAAATGAAACAGGCTTAGGCTTTTTCGATCACATGTTAGATCAAATAGCGAAACACGGCAATCTAGATTTAGCCGTAAAAGTAATAGGAGATCTACATATAGATGAGCACCATACCATTGAAGACACCGGCATTGCTTTAGGCGAGGCATTTGCCATCGCTCTAGGGAACAAGAAAGGCATTGAACGTTATGGCTTCTTATTGCCTATGGATGATTGTTTGGCACAGGTGGCGATTGACTTCTCGGGACGTAATTGGTTAGTTTGGGAGGCCACATTTAAACGGGAGATGATAGGTGAAATGCCTACTGAGATGTTTTATCACTTCTTCAAATCCTTCTCAGATGGTTCTAGATGTAATTTAAACATCCAAGCTTCAGGAGAAAACGAGCACCACAAGATAGAGGCTATCTTTAAAGGCTTTGCAAAAGCCATTAAAATGGCGGTGAATCGTGATCGAAAAAATTTAGATTCTTTGCCAAGTACCAAAGGACTTCTTTAAAATAATTTGTAAATTTGCATTATTAAATAACAATACAATGGGATATTCAGGAGCAGCGTTTTTTATCATCTTATTTGCAATTTCAATTGTAGTAGGTGCTAAACTTCAAAAAATTTATAAAGAGAGAGGAAAATAGTCCTCTCTTTTTAGTTTAATTTCCCATCGTCTGCGAAACTATAAAAAGTAGTAGATCCTATGATGAGGTGATCTACCACATCAATATCAAAAATCTTACCTGCTGCTACTACTTGCTTCGTCAAATCCACGTCAGACTTACTAGGACGCATTTGATCGCTTGGGTGATTATGCGCCAGAATAATGGATGAGGTCAATCGTTCTAAAGCAGACTTATACAATAACCGAAGATCAACTGTCGTGCCTGAGACACCACCCATACTTAATTTCTCTGCTAATACGACAGTAGAGGCTCGATTAAGATGAAATACCCAGAACTCTTCTCGGATCAAATCAGCTAGATATGGCTTAATTAAACTATACGCATCATTGGAATTCCGAATGACTAGCTTAGAACCAGATTCATAAATCTGGCGCCGCCTTCCTAATTCCAAAGCTGCCACTAATAAAGCCGCTTTAGCTGGACCAATACCTTTAATTTTATAAAAATCGAAAGAATTGTAACGGGCTAATAAACACAAATCCCCATCAATGGCATCTACTAAAAGTTGTGCTAAATCAGCGGCTGAATGTTCTGCGAAACCAGAACCAATCAGAATGGTCAAAATCTCGACCAACGACATTTCACTTGCTCCTAATCGAGCTAATTTTTCCCGAGGCATATCCTCCTTCTTGACAATTTTCATTCAAGAAAGGTAACCTATATAAACGAATAAACCCCTCTTGCGGAGGGGTTTATCACTATCTTGATAATCTAAAATTAAGCAGCTACTTTGTTCACTAACTTAGCTAATTTAGATTTTTGATTTGCAGCTTTGTTCTTGTGAATGATGTTTTTCTTAGCCAATTTATCCAAAGAAGAAGAAACTTGTTTGAAAAGCTCCACCACCACAGATTTATCAGTCGTCAATCTCAATTTCTTGATTAATGTACGAGTTGATTTGTGTTGGTAACGATTACGTAAACGCTTTGCTTCGTTAGAACGGATACGCTTTAGTGCTGATTTATGATTTGCCATCTGTTAAATAAAATTCTCTTTTACAAAATTGAATTGCAAAAGTACGTAATATGAAATTAAATAACAAGTCCTCTCTTAAAATTTATGTGTTTATTCTTTGTATATGGACTGTACATACTGAAACTAGAGGCACTTGGGGATTCTTTGGACATCGCAAAATCAATTTGCTGGCCACTTACACACTACCTCCCCCACTTCATTCTTTTTATCGAAGACATCAAAAGGAGCTGCAAGAGCTCGCAGTTCTACCTGATTCAAGGCGCTATATCCTTGATGAAGAGGCGGCTAGACATTACATAGACCTCGATCAATATGACCTTAATCAAGTCAGTTTTAGTACTTGGGAACAAATGTTACGCAAAAGGCCAGTAGATTCACTGAAAAAACATGGGATTGTGCCGTGGCATATACCCATTGTCTTCCATAGGCTAGTCCAAGCGTTCCAGAAAAAGGATACCTTGCAAATAATTAAACTATCTGCAGAATTAGGTCATTATGTGGCAGACTCGCACGTGCCATTACATACAAGTTCAAATTATGATGGCCAAAAAACAGGGCAAAGTGGCTTGCACGGTTTTTGGGAATCACGTATACCGGAAATTTTAGGAAATAAATTAGATCAATTTAGTGGACCCGCAACCTTCATTTCGGATGTACAGCATAGCGCATGGACCTGGGTGCTTTCTTCTCACAAGCAATTGCCCCTCTTATTTTCAATGGCTACACAAGTGAGTAATCAATTAAAAGAAAGTGAAAAATATAGCTTTGAGCAAAAAGGGCAAGCTTTAGTTAAAATACAAAGCGTTAAATATAGCCTAGCGTATCACAAATCACTAAATCGCCAAATTGAAACAAGGTTTTTAGCCGCCGTACAACACGTGGGAGATCTGTGGTATTCCGCTTGGCTTTCCGCAGGGCAACCATCTTTCGAATAAATTTTGCAATTTTGCAGGATGAAATCCACTCTTTTTATTCAATTGAAGCCGGGAAAAGACGCACCGGTCAAACGTTTTCACCCTTGGGTATTTTCTGGAGCTATTGCAAAACAAAGCCCACAACTTCAAGACGGAGACTGGGTGAGTGTCTTTAGTTCGAGAGATGAATTTTTAGGAACAGGTCACTACCACAATGGAAGTATCGCTGTTAAAATCATCTCATTCCAAGAAATTGAATCGAAGAGCACCTTTTGGGAAAAACGCATTCAAAATGCGTGGGATTTACGCGCCTTGTTGCCATTAGAAAAAACCAATGCCTTTCGCCTCATTCACGGAGAAGGTGATGGTTGCCCGGGCTTGATTATGGATTTATACAAGGACGTACTTGTTTTTCAAGCACATACCATCGGGATGCACCGCGATCGCGATGAAATTGTAGAAGCTATTAAAAAAGTATTAGGTAAGAAAATCAAAGCTATATACGATAAAAGCCGGGAGACATTGCCCACTGAATATGCACAAAATTGCACAAATGGCTACGTTTTTGGGGAAGTTGCTGTGCCATATACGGTTAAAGAGAATGGCATCTCTTTTTCTATCAATTGGATTACTGGCCAAAAAACAGGTTTCTTCATCGATCAACGTGAAAACAGAGCACTACTTGCAAAATATGCAAAAGGTAAATCGGTATTAAATACGTTCTGTTATTCCGGTGGATTCTCACTTTATGCCCTAGAGGCAGGAGCTGCCTCAGTTATCTCTTTAGATGCATCAGCTAAGGCTATCGATTTAGTCAAGACTAATGTCGAGCTGAACAAGATGCAAAGCCTGAAGCATGAAGCCATTGTAGGAGAAACTCTTCCCTATTTAAAGGCTAATGAAGATGAATTTGATATCATCGTGTTAGATCCGCCTGCCTTTGCTAAATCCTTAAATGCAAAACACAAGGCACTTCAAGGCTATCAAAAAATTAATGAATTAGCCTTAAAGAAAATTAAGAAAAACGGACTACTCTTCACCTATTCTTGCTCTCAAGTAATTACGCGTGATTTGTTTTACAATATGCTCGTGGCTGCCGGAATCGCAGTAGGACGTGAAATCCAGGTTATTCACCAGATGACACAATCACCTGATCATCCAATAAACCTTTTCCACCCGGAAAGTAATTACTTAAAAGGATTTGTACTGAAAGTAATTTAATCAAAAAAGGCAGCCCTCAAGCTGCCTTTTATATTAGTTTACAAATCTGAAAAGTCGATTCCAGCGGATGACCTCCCAAAATTTCCAAGAAAATAAGGGTTTATTAGCATCAATTGACATCCACACAAAGAACGCTTTTCCTACAATGTGATCTGAAGGAACAAAACCCCAGAAGCGAGAATCAGCCGAATTATGGCGATTATCACCCATCATAAAATAATAATCTTGTTTGAAGGTGTATGAGGTAATAGACTTACCGTCTATAGAAATTTGGTAGCCATTCACAACCACATTCTTATTTCCTTCGTATTTCTGAATCGCTTCACTATATAAAGCCACATTTCCTGGTGTCATAGGGACTGTTAAACCTTTTGCAGGTACTTTTAACGGGCCATAGAAATCACGATTCCATTTATATAAAGTGGTATCATGTGGAAATATATCTACAAAGGTTACTCCCTTAGGATCTTTGAATAAATTCGTATCAAATGTTTTTGCAAAAGGCAAAGCTTTTATCTCATCCATCATTGCCTTGGACGTATTCAATTTATATCCCCAAAGCACATTTTGCGAATCTGGTTCAGCTAAAGGCAACCAATCCGCCGAATCATAGCTAGCATCTGGCGCATTGCGAATACCATAGTCTTCAAAGAATTTCTCATCTAAATTCTCCTTTGTCTTCATGAAAATAGGATGCTGCATCCGTTCTGGATTTTCCATTGCTTTTCCATTCACGATCACTTGTTGGTCACGAACCTCCAAAACATCACCCGGAGTCGCCACACAGCGTTTTACATAAAACGTGCGTAAATCAACCGGTGCATCACCATCCTCCTCGAAATTAGGCACATTAAAGACTACCGCGTCACCTTGCTTCACCGAAGAGAACCCTGGAAGACGGTAAATAGGTAAGTCTAACCAAGGTAAATACGATGGAATATTTGTAAACCAAATCTTTTGGTGAGTCAAGGGTAATTGCAAAGGCGTCTTAGGTGTGCGCACCCCGTAGTGAAGCTTACTCACAAATAAGAAGTCCCCTACCATCAAAGAACTCTCCATTGAAGGAGTTGGAATTGTGTAGGCTTCAAATATAAAAAAGCGAATTAAAGTGGCTGCTACTACAGCAAATGCTACCGAATCCAACCACTCTCTGAATGCCGATTTTTGTTTTTTAGGTGTTTCTTTCGTTTCCTGCATCTTATTTTAACATATCGTCCATACCAAGGACTCCTTTTTTATCTTGAACCCATTCCGCTGCAATCACAGCGCCTAAGGCAAATCCCTCCCGGCTAAATGCCTCGTGGGTAATCTCGATCTGATCTACTTTGGAAATATACTTTACCGTATGCGTGCCCGGAATAATTGACTCGCGCTGTGACCAAATCGCTACCTCATTCGCCGCCGGAATCTCATTATTCACCCACTTGTCTTTGGTCGCATAGGCGTCTATAATTCCTTCAGCGATCGTAATTGCCGTGCCACTCGGAGAATCTTTCTTTTCTAAATGATGAATCTCATTGGTATAAATATCGTATTCTTTCTGCGGAGCCATCAATTGAGCGAGCATTTTATTCAAACGAAAAAACAAGTTCACACCAATTGAATAATTAGACGCATAAAAGAAGGTCGAATTCTTTTCTTTCGTCAAACTCTCTACTTCTGACTTCTTTTCTAACCAACCCGTTGTACCACAAACCACCGGAATTTGCTTATTAATGCAAGTTAATATATTCGTGTAAGCAGACGCTGGATTCGAAAATTCAATCGCCACATCAGCGTCAGCAGATGTTAAAGCCTGCAAATCGGCTTGATTATCTACATCTATTTTAGCTACAATAGAATGGCCGCGACCTAACGCAATGCGTTCAATCTCTTTGCCCATTTTACCATAACCGATTAATACTATCTTCATCTCTATTTAAAATTAAACGTTAAGGTGAGTCCGGATACCAAGCTTTGGGAAAAAGGCTGGTAATCTACTGTCGGTTTCACCTTTAAACTGATATCATCCGACACATCAAATGTTTTCAAATGTGCACTCACATTCGCATCCACCACATTCAAAGTCCAGGCTAAAACCATACCAATATAGGTATAATCCCTATTTCTTCTATATCCGTCGGTTAAACGCTTTAACTGATTGACATCTAAATCCCGAATTGTTCCATCCTCATAAGGAACCGCCACTGTCGTAGGTGGTTTATACGTAGGATCATCCGGGTGGTTAGAAACTTCATAATAATAGGCTCTATACTTTGAATAGCGGACATCATTCCAATTCGCAATCATACCTAAGGATACAAATGCCCCAGCGACAAGAGGTAATTTCCAATACTGCCTATTATACAATTGTCCCCAACCTGGAATCATTAAGGACTTAAGCGTGGCTTGTCGAGGAATGATTTTATAGGGTTTTGTTACAGCTTTCACTGCCGGTTTCAATTGAACCGAATCCTTCACGTCCTTTGCATGAAGGCCTAATGGTATAAACAAAACTAACAGGAAGTACCGAAAGTACATTATTGAACTTTGTTAAGAATGGTTAAAAGCTCTTCTTTCGACTTAAAACTTAACTTGATCTCTCCCTCTCCTTTTTCATTGATTTTTAAGGCTACGGGAGCCTTAAAAAATGTTTTCAAGGTGGCTTGCCAAGCTTGTAGCTCCTGTGCAGAAACTTTTACAGCATTTGAACCTGAGGTGGGAGCATCTATATTTCCAGATTGGCGAACGGCATCCTCTAAACGACGAACCGACCAATCCTCAGCCATGGCTTTTTGAAATAAGGCATTCTGCAAAGCCGTATCCTCTAAAGAAACCAAACAACGGGCGTGACCCATCGATAATTTATTGTCCCGAATCGCCACTTGAATGTGAGGTGGCAACTTCAATAAACGCATATAATTCGTCACCGTCGAACGATTCTTTCCTACACGAGAACCTAAATCCTCTTGTTTCAAATCGCACTCTTCCATTAGCCGTTTGTAAGAAAGTGCAATTTCTATAGCGTTAAGGTTTTCTCGTTGAATGTTCTCAATCAAAGCCATTTCGATCATTTGTTGATCATCAGCCGTTCGAACATAAGCTGGAATCGTCTTTAAACCCGCAATTTTAGAGGCTTGAAAACGACGTTCGCCAGAAATAAGTTGGTATTTCTTGGGCGATACCTTACGTACCGTGATAGGTTGAATAATACCCTGCACACGAATCGATTCTGCTAATTCTTGTAAAGCTTCTGGCGCAAAAAATTCACGCGGTTGAAAAGGATTGGTCTCAATTAATTCCAATGCTATTTCATCCATCAAGCTTACTCCTTCGAGACTTCCAGCGAAATCGGAAGGATGGCGTGCTTGCAAGCCACCTCCATCAGAATCCTCTAATAAGGCACCCAAACCACGACCTAAACCCGTTCTCTTCTTTGCGTTTTCTTGCTTTGCACTCATATTACTTTACCTAGATGGTTACTAACAAACCATTCTTACGAATAATCTCTTTGGCTAAATTCAAATAACTAATCGCCCCCTTACTGTCCGCATCATGAAGGATAGCCGGAACACCAAAACTAGGGGACTCAGACAAACGAATATTACGCGGAATAATCGTCTCAAAAACCATATTTTTAAAGTGAGAATTTACTTCATTTACTACTTGATTCGATAAGCGTAAACGTAAATCGTACATCGTTAATAAAATCCCCTCAATTACTAATGAAGTATTCAATCGAGATTGAATAATCTTTATTGTATTTAATAATTTTCCTAAACCCTCCAATGCATAATATTCACATTGAACCGGAATAATTACTGAATCCGCTGCGGTAAGGCTATTTATCGTAATTAAACCTAAGGAAGGTGAGCAATCCATAATGATAAAATCATATTGATCTTTAACTGCCTCTAAGGCTTCTTTCATCTTTCGTTCCCGATTGTTCAAATTAATCATTTCTATCTCAGCACCAACTAAATCAATGTGGGATGGAATGATATCTAAAAAAGGAACTTCGGTAGGTAAAATACTATCCTGAACGGTAGAAAGCCCCACCATACATTCGTAAATACTATTTTTCACTTCTTTCGGGTTAAAACCTAATCCAGAAGTGGAATTAGCCTGAGGATCCGCATCGATCAAAAGGGTCTTGAATTCAAAAGCAGCTAAACTGGCAGCTAAATTAATAGCTGTTGTTGTTTTCCCTACTCCCCCTTTTTGATTTGCAATCGCGATTGTTTTGCCCATAGGATGTTTAACGAAATGAATTAACAATATTACAAAAAAGGTTTCACATCTATCTCGAATTTCTTGTATCTTGTCATCAAAAATTCAGCAAACCTATATGTCTTCAAACAATACATCACACCCTAAAGGACTTTATTTTCTTTATTCCACGGAAATGTGGGAACGTTTCAATTTCTATGGCATGCGCGCCATTCTCTCGCTCTTTTTAGTAAGCGCCCTTTCATTTAAACAAGACGAAGCGGCCATTTTATATGGAGGATTTTTGGGACTTAGTTATCTGACTCCCATGCTAGGCGGATATATTTCGGACCGTTACATTGGAAATCGAAATAGCATCATCTGTGGAGGATTTGCCATGGCCTTAGGTCAACTCTTATTATTTAGTTCTGCCAGCACTTTTACTTTAGATGTTCCTTTCGCTACCAATTTAATGTGGGGTGGTCTATTATTTTTAATCTTAGGAAACGGTTTCTTCAAACCTAATATTTCTTCCATGGTGGGTCAGCTATATGAAAAAGGCGATAGTCGCCTTGACGCAGCCTTCACTATTTTTTATATGGGTATTAATACAGGTGCCATGCTAGGGATGCTTATTTGTCCTTGGTTAGGTGACGTGAAAGTGGATGGTGTTAGGGTAATTGAAGCCTTCAAATGGGGTTTTTTAGCGGCTGGAGGGGCCATGTTAGTGGGTACCATTTTATTCATCTTATTAAAAGGGGTGTTTTTAAAAGCTCCTAATGGCAGTGAAATTGGTTTAGCACCTACATTCAGTAAAAGTAAACCAATGGACGCAGAAACCGAAAAGGCTGAATTCACTACTCAGTCCATTGTTATCTCTGCTGCCTTATTTATTGGATTAATCCTTGGATTCCATTATGCATTTGTCACCGAGGTGGCTAATCCAATTAAAGACTGGATTTATCCGGTCATCTATTCAGCAGGAATTAGTTTAGCCTTCTTAATTCTTAGAGACAAGACCTTGACTAAAATTGAACGGGATCGAATTTGGGTGATGTACTTTGTCGCTTTCTTTGTTATTTTCTTCTGGGCAGCTTACGAACAAGCTGGATCCTCCTTAACGTTTATTGCTGATCAACAGACGGATTTGAATTTCTTTGGCATTATGTTGCCTCCTAGCTCTGTACAAAACGCCAATTCGTTTTTTATCATCCTCTTAGCCTTCCCTTTCTCCTGGCTTTGGATGCGCCTTGCAAAAAAGGGGATTGAACCTAATTCTCCTGGTAAACAGGCAATTGGCTTGATGTTATTAGCGATAGGCTACTTAATCATTGCGCTTAAAGTGAAGAACTTAGGTACAGATAAATTAGGCGTGATTTGGTTATTCATCATGTATTTGTTCCACACCATGGGAGAATTGAGTCTTTCACCCATCGGATTGTCTTTAGTATCTAAGTTAGCACCCAAGCGATTCTCTTCTTTATTAATGGGGGTTTGGTTCTTAGCGAATGCAGCAGGTTATGCTTTATCGGGTACTTTAGGAGCCCTATTACCTCCTGCAACAGCGGTGGTAGGCCAAACGATCTTCCCTAGTTTCTTAGGGTTTGAAATTAAAAACCTCTATGATTTTTTCATTGTATTTGTAATAATGGCCGGAATTGCATCTGTAATTTTGTTTGTTCTTGCTAATGGTCCACTTAAACGTATGATGCACGGCATCCGATAAATATGAATTCACACGATCATCATTTACACGAACAGCATTTAAAAAGTTCCGATTTTATCACAGATGTAGTTATCGGAATGTCAGATGGATTAACAGTACCTTTTGCCTTAGCTGCTGGACTTTCTGGAGCCGTTGCTTCCGCAAGTATCGTTACCACAGCAGGTATCGCAGAAATTGTTGCCGGTTCCATTGCGATGGGGCTAGGCGGTTTTTTAGCTGGCCAAACGGAACAAGAACACTATGAATCTGAATTGAAACGCGAGTACGATGAAGTAGAACGCGTGCCGGAAAGAGAAAAACAGGAAATCAGGGATGTTTTTGAAGATTATGGATTAAGTCCAGAGGCGCAGGAAATCGTCGTAGAATGTATTTCTAAGGACAAAGACAAGTGGGTAGATTTTATGATGCGATTTGAATTAGGATTAGAACGCCCTAACCCCAATCGTGCTAGAAATTCAGCCTTAACAATCGGTATTTCATATATCGTGGGAGGACTCATTCCACTTCTGCCCTATTTCTATGTAGAAAAACCACAAGACGGCTTATTGTACTCAGCTGAAGTGACTATTTTTGCATTATTGGTATTCGGTTACTTCAAGAGTAAAGTGACCGGGCAAAATCCCATCATAGGATCATTAAAAGTAACTTCTATAGGTGCGGCAGCCGCAGCTGCCGCCTATTTTGTCGCTACCTTATTTCAATAGGCAGACACGGTATCATCACCTCGGGAATCTGCACCACCCTGCAGGTTCCCATTCGGTAATACTACAATTCCCTCCACTAAACCGATAGCCGATACAGGCGCAAAGGTGTATCCTTTTGTTTGAAGCCGAATTTGTTGTTCCTCTGAAAAACGCTTAGGTTCTATAGAGATTTTCTCCGGCAACCATTGGTGATGAAAACGAGGATATTCAACCGCTTGCTGCATATTCATTCCCATTTCCAAGGTATTCAACACTACCTGAAATACACTGGTAATAATCGTGGAGCCTCCTGGAGTTCCTACTACCATTTTCAATTTACCATTCTCCTCCACAATCGTAGGAGTCATACTAGATAGCATGCGCTTATTAGGCTGAATTTCATTAGCCTTTGAACCGATTAACCCATACAGATTAGGTGCACCTGCTTTAGCAGAAAAGTCATCCATTTCATCATTCAACAAGAAACCTGAACCACCGACAAATACTTTTGAACCATAGGAGTTATTTAAGGTGGTGGTAATCGAAACTGCATTTCCCTCGTTATCTACAATACTATAATGCGTTGTTTCAGGACTTTCATAAGCTGGAAATACACCTGCTTGAATATCTGCACTTTTAGTAGCTTGAGTAAAATTCATTGAAGACATACGTGATTTTGCATAAACAGGATCGATTAATTCTGTAACCGGAACTTTGACAAAATCCGGATCTCCTAACCATTTTGCTCGATCAGCATAAACCCGTCTCTCTGCTTCCACCATCACTTGGATTGTCGAATCAGAAGTAGGCCCCCATTTATTCAAGGGGTAAGGTGCCACCATTTGCAATAATTGGGCTAAGGCTACCCCACCGCTACTAGGAGGTGGCATACCAATAATTTGATAATTTTTATATTGACTCTTGATAGGTGTACGCCAAACAGCTTGGTAATTTCGTAAATCTTTCTTCGAAATAAGGCCGTTTTGGACTTTCATCTCCTTAACAATATTACGAGCGGTTTGACCCTTATAAAAGCCTTTGGCCTTCTTTTTTAAAATCAACTCTAATGTATTCGCTAAATCTTTTTGCACTAACAAATCGCCCGCTTTCCATTCTTTTCCCTCTGCAACTAGAAGGTAATTTTTTCCGGGATTCTCTCTCAAAAATTCGGTTCTTTGTCGGTTCAATCCTCTGGCTTCCTTTTCTGTTAATATCAATCCATTCCTCGCTAAATCCACAGCAGGCTGCAAAAGATCAACCCATGGTAATTTACCTAACCTATCATGCATCTCTTGCATCCCAGCTACGGTACCAGGAACACCCACAGAGAAAATACCTGTCATACTTTTACCTGGAATAATCTTACCCTCAGCATCTAAATACATATCCCGACTGGCAGCAGATGGCGCTTTCTCTCGGTAATCTAAAGCCTTCACATTTCCTGATTTATCCCGATAAACAAGAAATCCTCCCCCGCCAATATTTCCCGCAGAGGGATGCGCAACAGCTAAAGCAAAATTTACTGCCACCGCTGCGTCTATCGCATTGCCCCCTTTTTTTAATATAGCTAAGCCAATTTCAGACGCAGCAGGATGGGTAGATACTACCATACCTTGCTTTCCTTCGATCAAAGGCTTTTGAGTAGTTTGTGCTAAAAGGGAGAAAGACAGGCATAAAAGCAGAAAATACTTCGTCATTTTAGAAATGTTTTAAATGAAACGACAAATTAATAGAATCCGATGATTTACTAACATTGCGATAATAAAAATATAATTTAACTTTGTGATTATTTAAAGATTTTTTCAATAAAACGTATACTAACAGTGGATATTTTCGAGAAGGTAGCTAATAACATGGGGCCCATTGGTGCACACGCCCATTATTCCCATCACTATTTTTCATTCCCCAAATTAACAGGTGAATTAGGCCCAAGAATGACTTTCATGGGTAAAGAAATGTTAAACTGGTCTCTAAATAACTATTTAGGTCTAGCGAATCATCCTGAAGTTAGAAAAGCAGATGCTGATGCTACGGCAAAATACGGTTTAGCCTATCCTATGGGAGCTCGAATGATGTCGGGTAATACAGATGAACACGAAGAGTTTGAACGCCAATTAGCTGAATTCGTAGGAAAAGAAGATGCCTTTTTATTAAACTATGGATACCAAGGTGTCATGTCCATCATTGAATGTATGGTAGATCATAAGGACGTAATCGTCTACGATGCTGAATCTCACGCCTGTTTAATTGATGGTATTCGCCTACACAAAGCGAAAATGGGACAATATTATAAGTTTAACCACAATGACATGGATTCATTACGTAAGAACTTAGAGCGTGCCACTAAAATTACTAATGAGACAGGTGGTGGCATTTTAGTGATTACGGAAGGTGTTTTTGGCATGTCGGGTAAAGTAGGCTCACTAGATAAAATTGTGGAAATGAAAAAAGATTTCAATTTCCGACTTCTTGTAGATGATGCGCATGGATTTGGTACGATGGGGGAAAATGGCCGAGGAGTAGGTGAATACTTAAATTGTACAGAAGGCATTGATTTGTATTTCTCTACTTTTGCTAAGTCCATGGCAGCTATTGGTGCCTTCGTAGCGGCACCCAAGGAGATTATCATGTATTTAAAATACAATATGCGATCTCAAACCTATGCAAAAGCATTACCCATGCCATTTGTTATCGGCGGAATGAAGCGTTTAGAATTGATTAAAAAACATCCTGAATTAAGAGAAACTTTGTGGGCTAATGTACGTGCCCTACAAAAAGGCTTAAAGGAGAAAGGGTTTGATATCGGTGAAACGCAATCACCCGTGACTCCTGTATTCTTGCACGGAGAATACGATATTGCAGCTGTTACAAAACTCGTACGTGACTTACGTGAAAACATGGGAATTTTCTGCAGTATCGTCGTTTATCCAGTAGTTCCTAAGGGGCAAATCATGCTACGAATCATTCCAACTTCCTCTCATACACTTGCGGACATAGATTACACCTGCAATTGTTTTGCAGAAGTACAAAAAAGATTGAAATCTGGCTATTATGCGCAATAATTGATTGATTTAACGGTAGTTTTAAGTAAAATTGGATTTTTTTGAATTTTTTTTCTGTTTTTTCTTGATTTTAATTTGCATACAACAAGTTTTTTACTAAATTTCGCTTATTAAAGCTCATTAAAGGGCATAAAGACAATCTAATATTATTTACACAACCTAAAAAACAAATTATCATGAGTAGATTTGCACAAGTAAAAGACTTAGTTTTATCTTTAGAAGGAGATTTCGAAAAATTCTACGAAAAAGGAAATCAAGCAGCTGGTACTCGCGTTAGAGGTGGTTTACAACAATTGAAGACTTTAGCACAAGAAATTCGTACTGAGGTTCAAAACAAGAAAAACGCAGGAAAATAATTTTTCCCCTCTTGAATAAAAAAAGCCCGATTTTCGTCGGGCTTTTTTTATGTTAAAATAGTTCTGCATGCATGGCTGAGGCTATACCATCGACCATTATCTTACCTCTTTCTAGTTCAAACACTTGAGTAGAAATCTCAGCGGTATGTTTAGCAGGATTAGTACTGATAATTTCAAACTTAGCTTTATAACTTGTTCCTACATACAGAGGCCGTTTAAACTCAGAAATCTGCTTTAAATACACACTTCCCTCACCAGGAAATTCCATACCCATTACCCTAGAAAAAACGCTGGCAATTAGAGCACCATGTATAATGGGCTTCTTGAAAGGAGTAGTAGCGGCATAAGCTTCATCCCAATGTAAAGGATTAAAATCACCCGAAATTTTACAAAAGTCATTTACCTGCTCTTGTGTGAATGAGAATTCAATCTCATACGTGTTTCCAACTTCTAACATAGATTGATCATTTTTTGTAAAATTAAACCAAAATTTGATTCTATTTTTGTGCAAATTTAAATTGACTCCATGATTCACTTTATTCTAAACCCAAATGCAGGGACAAACTCTTTGCAAAAAAGGGAACGAATAGTCAGGCTGCTTAATGCTATACCTAATTCAAAGGTTTGGCAAACTGAGCGAGTGAAGCATGCCACAGAATTAACACAAATTGCCCTAACTGAAGGTGCCACCAAGGTAATTGCTATAGGCGGAGATGGAACTATCAACGAAGTAGCTTCTGCACTTTTAAAAACGAACATTCCTATGGGTATCATCCCTATGGGATCAGGTAACGGTTTAGCTAGACACCTTCAGATTCCACTCCAGTTCGAAAAAGCTCTTTATAGAGCTATCGATGGTAACATCATTTCGATAGATGCTGGTATATGGAATGAGAGGCCTTTCTTTTGCACGGCAGGTATTGGATTTGATGCACAAGTAGCTTCACATTTTGCGAGTAGAGGTAAAAGAGGATTTCTGAATTACTTGTATTCCACACTGCTATCCCTCAGCCGGTACCAAGCCATTGAAATCAAGGAAATAGGACGTGTTTTTTCCTTTACTGTTGCTAATGCAAATCAGTTTGGCAATAATGCCTATATTTCTCCTGAATCCGACTTACAAGATGGATTATTAGAAACTATATTCATTAAACCAGGTGGAATTTTAGCCTTGGCCAATCTTGGAATAAGCCTATTTTGTAAAAAACTACCTTCGCACCCACTTGTTACTATATCCTCCATACAAACCCTTGAATTAGAAGCAACAAAAGGATTGCCTTTTCATTTAGATGGAGAGAGTCTTACCCTCACATCGAATAAAGTAGAGATCTCAATTCTTCCATCAGCTCTATTAGTGGTGAAATAATTTTTCTTATACTTTTTCAAGGTAAAGAATGATTTACCCTCACTAAATTTGAACAATTTTTAGAAGCAAATTTTAGGTCATTTTTTTTCGAAAAAAAACTGGATTTATTTTTGTTTCCAAATTTGGAACGACATCTTATTTTACTATTTTTGTCTCCCCGCTTAAGAAAAAAGGTAGTCGTTTTCTTAATTAGAACCATTATAAACTTATAAATGTAAAACCAAGGTGAATTCCTTTAATAATTCACCCTGAGGACTGTTTGACCCTTAAAATTAATGCAAATCGAAGTTAGAGACTTGTGGAATCAATGCCTGAATATCATCAAAAATGATATTTCAGAACAAAGTTTCGCTACTTGGTTTGCTCCTATCGTTCCCCTTAAGTTTCATAACAATACTTTAACCATCCAAGTCCCTTCACAATTCTTCTATGAATGGTTAGAAGAGAAGCATGTATCGGACTTAAGAAAGGCTATCGATCTAACGATTGGTCGTCAAGGAATGTTAGAGTATTCCATCGTTGTAGACAAGGGAGATCGCAAGAATCCGCCAATCACTTTCAATCTACCTCCTACTAATCAAGCTCAAAATCAACAGAGTAAACCTAACAACTTCCCTAATACAGCGAAAAGTCCTTTTGAGTTAAAAAACTTAGATTCCTTAGAATTAGATTCTTATTTAATTCCAAAATATACTTTTGACAAATTCATCGAAGGAGATTGCAATCGCCTGGGTCGTGCTGCTGGAATGGCCGTGGCAAATAAGCCAGGTTTAACTGCCTTCAATCCATTAATGATTTATGGCGGTGTAGGTCTAGGAAAAACTCACTTGATACAGGCCATTGGTAATCAGATTAAAGATACGTTTCCTGAAAAATTTGTCCTTTACGTTTCCACAGAGAAGTTCACTAATCAATTTGTAAATGCCATTCGGAATAATTCCATTGAAGCTTTTACAAACTTCTACTTACAGGTAGATGTCTTAATTATTGATGATGTTCAATTTCTTTCAGGTAAAGAAAAAACGCAAGAGACCTTCTTTAATATCTTCAACCACCTCCACCAATCAGGCAAGCAAATCATTCTTTCTTCTGACCGGGCTCCAAGAGACTTAGCGGGAATGGAAGATCGTTTACTATCTAGATTTAAATGGGGTTTAACTGCTGATTTACAACAGCCTGATTTTGAAACGAGAATTGCCATCATCCAAAAGAAATTGCAAGAAGACGGTATTCAAATCGACTTTGATGTTTTAGAATATTTAGCCCATTCAATTCAGACCAACGTGCGTGAATTAGAAGGTGTGATCATTTCATTAATGGCACAGGCCTCTTTGACTCGTAAGGAGATTGATTTAGAATTAGCGAAGGCTACTCTAAAAAGTATTGTTAACGAGCAAGAAAAAGAATTAAGTGTAGAAAGTATTTTAGATGTTGTAACAAATCATTTTGATGTAGATTTAGATACCTTACGAGGCAAATGCCGCAAAAAGGAAAACGTATTCCCTCGTCAAATTGCGATGTACATGCTCAAAGAGTTAACGAATCTACCTTTAAAATCAATTGGTTATCATTTTGGAGGGAGAGATCACAGCACAGTTATTCACGCAGTGCAGGCGGTTTCTGAAGCAATGGAAACGGATCAAAGCGTGGAAAAAACCATTCGAAATCTCTTCACCCGATTTAATCTCAAAGGAGTTCAATGATAAAAAAAGCGACTAATCTGCATTAGTCGCTTTTTTATTGGGTGATGATAATAGCTTATTCAGCTACAGCGTCTTTGTCTAATAGAGCACTGTCATCCACTTTTACTTTGTCCTTTATCTTCGCTTCCAGTTCTTCCATTAATTCTGGATTATCCTTAATTAAATCTTTCACCGCGTCGCGACCTTGACCTAATCGATTACCATTATAGGAGAACCAAGAACCAGACTTATCAATCACATCTAAATCAACGCCTAAGTCTAAAATTTCACCTGCTTTCGATATCCCCTCACCATACATAATATCGAACTCAACGACTTTAAATGGAGGAGCCAATTTATTCTTCACGACTTTCACACGCGTTCTATTACCTGTAATGGAATCAGCACTTTCCTTAATTTGACCTGCACGACGAATATCTAGACGAATCGAAGCGTAGAATTTTAAAGCATTACCACCGGTAGTCGTCTCTGGAGACCCAAACATTACCCCAATCTTATCACGTAATTGGTTAATAAAGATGCAGCAACAGCCTGTCTTGTTTATTGTACCTGTTAATTTACGTAATGCTTGAGACATCAAACGAGCTTGAAGCCCCATCTTCGAATCCCCCATCTCTCCTTCAATCTCTGCTTTAGGAACTAATGCAGCTACGGAGTCAATGACGATAATGTCAATCGCACCTGATGAAATCAAGTGTTCTGCGATTTCTAAAGCTTGCTCTCCGTTATCTGGCTGAGAGATTAAAAGATTCTCACAATCGATTCCTAATTTTTCTGCATAAGAACGATCGAATGCATGCTCAGCATCGACAAAGGCAGCTAAGCCACCTGCCTTCTGGGCTTCCGCAATCATATGTAAAGTCAAGGTAGTTTTACCAGACGATTCTGGACCATAAATCTCCACCACACGACCTCTAGGTACACCGCCAATTCCTAAGGCTAAGTCTAACCCCAATGAACCCGTTGAAATAACCGGCACATCCATCACTTTACTATCTGATAAACGCATGACGGTACCTTTCCCGTACGCTTTATCTAATTTCTCTAACGTAGTTTGTAAAGCTTTTAACTTTTCAGCCGCTAGGCCTTGCGCATCACTAGCTTGTTTCGCCATTTTCGTTTTTTATCTAAAAATTTAAGGGCCAAACGACTATATTTGCTATATCTTTTGGCCTATACAAAAATAGAAAATTGCCTCTAATTTTTTATACAATCAATTGATAATAAATTGTGCTTTGGCGTGAAAAATCAGACCCTTGTTATTTTTCTATTCGTATGTTCTTGCTTGAGACTTTTCGCTCAAGAAAATAATGCATTAATCGCTGGGGAAAATTTAAAATACCGAATTCATTTAGGATTTATTAATGCGGCAGAAGCAACGATTAAAAGTAGCCCCAATACGTCCACCATCGATGATCAAACGGTTCGAAAGGTGGAGATAGAAGGGAAAACCACAGGCGTTTTTGAGTTATTCAGCCCGTTAAAAGACTATTGGTCCGCTCAAATCGATATAAAATCCTTACTTCCTATTAAGACTGAAATGCGCAAACGTGAAGGGCGTTATCGAAAAGAAGAAACAGTGCTGTATCAAATGGATAAAGGTTTTGCGAAAATAACATCGCCACAAAACAAACCCGTATCCAGTATTATAGCCGGACCTAAGGATTTACTAGATCTAATTTCTGCTTATTATTTCTTACGTAGCAAACCCGTATCTGATAAAAAACCAGGTTCTAGATGGTCTGCACAGGTATTAGTTGATAGTAAGATATATGAATTGGTTTTAGTGGTAAGAGCTAAGGAAGTCATTGAAACAGAAACGGGAAAAAGAACGAGTATAAAAACGAACATTTTATTGCCGAAAAACAATTTGTTTAAAGAGGAAGACGCAATTCGTTTATGGATCAGTGATGATGAATACCAAGTACCGCTAAAAGTTCAGGTTAATTTAAAAATTGGCTTCTTAACCATCGACTTGGTTGATTATAGCATTCAAGGAAAGAAAATCTATTTTCCTAAAGCCTCCTTGTAAGCAGCTAAAACGCGTCCGCGTGCAAATTCATGGTTAACAATGGGAGCAGGATAAGTCATCTCTTGTAATTCAGGAACCCATTTCTTGATGTAAACCAAAGAAGGATCGAATTTTTGCGTCTGCAAGGTTGGATTAAAAACTCTAAAATAAGGAGCAGCATCACATCCAGAACCGGCTGCCCATTGCCATCCTCCATTATTGGCAGCAAAATCAAAGTCTAACAACTTTTCAGCAAAATAAGCCTCACCCCAACGCCAATCAATTAATAAGTGCTTCACTAAAAAGCTCGCTACAATCATTCGCACGCGATTGTGCATAAAACCAGTCGAATTCAATTCCCGCATTCCTGCATCGACTATGGGGTAACCTGTTCTACCTTCACACCAAGCTTTGAATTCCTCTTCGTTATTACGCCACTTCATACGATCGTATTCTTTTCTGAATGAAAGTCCCTCTGAAATATGCGGAAAGTGATGTAGTATGTTAAAATAAAAATCACGCCAAATCAATTCGTTCAACCATACTTCTGACTTTCCCAATGCCTTGCGAACTAAAGAACGAACCGAGACAGTTCCAAAACGCAAATGAACCGAGAGTCTAGAAGTACCAGGTTTGGCAGGAAAATCTCGGTCCTGGGCATAGGAATTAATCAACTCATCTGCCACCATAGCATGAGGGAAATGTAAACCAGAAGGTAAAAAGCCAATATCCATTAAAGATGGGATGCTAAAAGTCTCAGAAACATAATTTCTGCTAGCGGAGGAAGGATAATGGGGCAATACACTTTCAGCTAAAAGGGCCTTCCATTTACGAGAATAAGGTGTAAAGACGGTGTAAGGAGTTCCAGCACCTGATAAAACTTCATCCTTCTCAAAAACTACTTGATCTTTAAACGATTTAAATTCTACTCCTTTTTCTTTTGCCAATGAGTTAACTAAGGTATCACGATCGATACCATAGCGTTCATAATCGTGGTTCGTATAAATACGGGCCACATCCCATTCATTCAACAACTCTCTAAAAATATCAATTGGATTACCGTGTTTGACACAAAGATGACCTCCTATCGCCTCATTCAACTGCGTGATGGATTGATGAATAAATTCTACACGACCATCTTTATTAGATGGAAGTCTATTTAGGATAGTAGTATCAAAAATAAAGAGCGGAAGAACGGGATCTTTTTCAGCTAAGGCTTGGAATAATCCAGCATTATCTTCTATCCTTAAATCACGTCTAAACCAAAATATGGAAACTTTTTTCATCCTCTATGTATCTTAAAGGGCTAAACTACTCAGATTCTATATTGTTTCAAAAATTTACCTTGACAAGCCCCCCTTCAATTTGGTATATTTGTAGATTATAAAAATTCAAACCCGCTGAGAATGAAATTATCTGAATTCAGATTTGATTTACCCCAAAACTTAATTGCCCTTAACCCTACTGAGAATCGCGAAGATGCGCGAATGATGGTGGTTAATCGTAAGAATAAGACGATTGAACATAAGAAATTCACGGATATCATCGACTATTTCGGCGAAGGTGATGTCTTGGTTACAAACAATACCAAGGTATTCCCTGCTCGTCTTTATGGAAACAAGGAGAAAACAGGAGCTCAAATCGAGGTTTTTTTATTACGTGAATTAAATAGAGAACACCGCCTATGGGATGTATTGGTAGATCCTGCACGTAAAATCCGCGTCGGCAATAAATTGTATTTTGGTGATTCTGACCTTGTAGCAGAGGTTATTGATAACACTACTTCTCGTGGACGAACTATCCGTTTCTTGTATGATGGTGATCACGATGCCTTGATGCAAGCCATACATGAATTAGGCGAAACACCACTTCCGGATGAGATTCGCTTTAAAAGAGCAGCGACTGAAGATGATCGCGACCGTTTCCAAACTATTTATGCTGAGCACGTAGGTGCGGTGGCAGCTCCTACAGCGGGTTTACACTTCTCAAAGATCGTCATGAAGCGGATGGAATTAAACGGAGCTCAGTTCACTCCTATCACGTTACACGTAGGTTTAGGAACTTTCCGTCAAGTGGACGTAGAGGATTTGACAAAACATAAAACAGATTCAGAACATTTTATCATCGACGAATCGACTTGCAACTATGTTAACGAAGCTATCGATAATAAAAAGCAAGTGTTAGCTGTAGGAACAACTGTTATGAAGGCATTAGAGTCTTCTGTATCAGCGAGTGGCCACCTTAAGCCTATTAATAGCTGGACGGATAAATTTATCTTCCCTCCATACGATTTTAAAATCCCTACGGCTTTATTAACGAATTTTCATCTTCCAGAATCGATTCTATTAATGATGGCGTCGGCTTTTGGAGGTCACGAATTAATCACAGAAGCTTATAAACAAGCCATAAAAGAGAAATACCGTTTCTTCTCCTATGGTGATGTGATGTTAATCATCTAACAGTAATAATCGGGTTTGCTTTGAAAAAATATGCCATTATTGTCGCAGGGGGCTCCGGCCAGCGTATGCAAAGTGCGGTCCCTAAGCAATTTTTGCTTTTGCAGGGCAAACCCGTTTTATACCATACCATCACTGCATTTTACCAAGCAGATGCATCCACAGAAATTATTCTGGTTTTACCAGTTGATCAGTTTGCCTATTGGGAAACGCTCATTGCTGAATTACCCCCTATTCCTCATCGATTAGTTGCTGGAGGCAACTCTAGGTTTCAAAGTAGCCAAAACGCCATCCAAACACTGACAGAAGAGGGAATGGTAGCTATACATGATGGTGTTAGACCCTTGATAGAGCCGGCCTTGATTACGGCGAGTTTTCAAGTGGCACTTGAAAAAGGAAATGCGGTGTTAGCAGTTGCATCTAAGGATTCTGTTCGGTTTTATGCTGATGATAAAAAAAGGTTCGAACACTTGAATCGAGATGCCATACGTCTAATTCAAACTCCCCAAATCTTCTCCGTTAAAGACCTACAAGAAGCCTTTAAACAAAGTTACTCGGAAGATTTTACAGATGATGCACGTGTTGTAGAGGCTTTAGGAATATACATTAACCTAGTAGAAGGATCTTATAAAAATATCAAAATCACCACACCCGAGGATTTGTTATTAGCTGAGGTCTTAATGAAATAATCTATGAAAAACGCTTGGAATTGGATTGGTAAGAGCATCCTACAGTTTAAATTTCCCCTTTTAGGATTTATACTTTTACTGACGATTGGCTTAGGATTTAAGGCGAGTCAAATCCAACTCAGCTATGAATTAGCCAAGATCCTACCTGCCTCAGATGAGCGTTTTCAACTCTACGAGGGATTCAAAAAGAAATACGGTGAGGATGGTGCTGTCATGGTGATAGCAGTGGAAAATCCTCAAATTTTTAATCCAGTCGAATTCAAAGCTTGGCGCGACTTGAGTAATGAAGTCAAAAAACAAGCAGGAATCAAGAATGTACTTTCACTTGCAACGGTGCCGGAATTATACATTGATTCCACGCAGAAGAAATTCAAAACGCGCTTGTTGTTAGATTCAACTTTGGTAATCGACGAAAGTAATTTAGCTGCATTTAAATCTAAATTAACGCAATTACCTATCTACAGAAACTTCCTTTTCACGGAAGACTTGAAAACTCATTTACTTTTAATTACGTTAGATCAAAAGGTCATCAATGATAAAGGACGGATTACGTTGGTTAGAAAAATCAAAGCCTTAGGTGAGCAATACCAAACAAAAATGAAGCATACAGTGCATATGACAGGTATGCCTTTCATACGCACCGAATATACTTCTCAGGTAACCAAGGAATTAAGTTTATTCCTAGGATTAGCCATTTTAGTAACATCACTCATTTTGTTATTCTTCTTCCGATCCTTTCAGGTCGTATTCTTTGCGAATATCGTGGTCTTGGTAGGCATCGTGGCTTCATTAGCAACGATTGTATTCTTCGGATTTAAAATCACTTTACTTTCTGGTTTAATCCCACCGCTCATTGTTGTAATCGGAATTCCGAATGTCATTTTCTTATTAAATAAGTACCATGAAACCTATTTAGCAGGAAAAAGCAAGGAAGAATCCCTAATCGAGAGTGCTTCTAAAGTGGGTAGAACGTTATTCTTAGCTAATTTGACCACATCGATTGGCTTTGGGGTTTTTGCCTTTACCGGATCCGCTTTGTTAGTTGAGTTTGGGGTTGTGGCAGCGTTAAATGTGATGATTACCTTTTTCGTTTCGCTGGTATTGATTCCCATATTCTTTAGCTTTTTAGCTCCTCCAAAGCAGAAAGATTTAGCGCACTTTGAGTCTGTGAGAGTAAATAAATTCTTGAATCGAGTGGATATTTGGGTGCTACATCACCGGAAGTTTATCTATGGATTTATTTCAATCGTATTAGTCATCTCTTTCTATGGATTGAGTAAGATTCAAGCTGTGGGTTATATTGTGGATGATTTACCTCGGGACAATGCCATTTATACCGATTTAAAGTTTGTGGAAAATCGCTTTAAGGGTGTAATGCCCTTTGAAGTGAATATCGATGCGTTTGAAAGAGGAAGAGCTTTGACTCCGGAACTTTTGGCTAAAATCAAACGTACCGAAAAATTAATAGCCAAATATCCCGAATTCACCCAAGGCCTTTCCATCTTGACAGCCACAAAATACCTATATCAAGTATACCGTGGTGGAGACCCTAAATACTTCACTTTACCAGGAATTGATGAATTAGCCAAACTAAAGGACTTCCAATCCAGTTTAGATGGTAAAAACAACAACCTATTCGCCGGATTTATCGATAAAGACAAACGTTTCACACGCATCAGCTTTCAAATGCAAGATGCCGGAACGGTACGTACCAAACAATTATTCGATGAGATTCAGCCTAAAATTGATAGTATCTTTAGAACCGATATCGAATCTGGCGAATTACTCCCGAAAGGTGATAAAAGTGGCTACCAAGCCGATGTAACAGGTAATTCTGTAATCTATGCATTCCAAACAGAATACTTGCAAGTCAACCTTATCGAAAGTACCATTACAGCCATTATCTTAATTTGTATCTTAATGGCACTCTTATTCCGTTCTTGGAAAATGGTGTTGATCTCTACCCTACCTAGCTTAATTCCATTAATTATCACTGCTGGTCTAATGGGATATTTTGGGATTGCCCTGAAGCCTAGTACCATTTTGATTTTCTCCATCGCATTCGGAATCTCCAGCGATGGTACTATCTATTTCTTGACGCGCTACAAAGAAGAATGGGGTAAGAACAAACAAAACGTTCAAAGAGCCGTTCAAACTACCATTTTAAAAACAGGGGTTTCTATGTTCTATACAGCGATGATCCTGTTCTTTGGCTTCTTTATCTTTACGGCATCTACTTTCAAGGGAACACAGGCCTTAGGGATTTTAGTTTCAGTCACCTTATTAATGGCAATGATTTGCAACTTGATCTTATTACCTGCCTTCTTATTAGGATTAAATAAAAAGGAAATATCTACCATTTTAGAGGAAGATTTGTAAATGACAGAGACTAAACCTTCCTTATATACCTTATCCTTTTTTTTACTTTGCCTGAGTAACTTTTTGTTCTCAGCCAGTTTTTCGATGATAATTCCAGAATTGCCGGATTATTTAGCAAGCCTTGGTGGAAAAGAATACATCGGATACACCATTGCATTATTTACGCTGGCAGCGGGATTATCACGTCCCTTCTCAGGTAAATTAACAGATCACATTGGACGTATTCCTATTATGGCGTTCGGATCACTCGTTTGCTTTATCTGTGGTGGACTTTACCCGCTTTTACATACGGTTCAGGGCTTTTTATTTCTACGTTTTATTCATGGAATGTCAACTGGAACAAAACCCACTGCTACGGCAGCTTATGTTGCAGATGTCATTCCAGAGGATCGCAGAGGAGAGGCTCAGGGCAGTTTAGGCATTTTTACAGCAACCGGAATGTCAATTGGACCTGCTATTGGCAGTTTTTTAGCCTCAACCTATGGAATAGACCAAATGTTCTATATTTCCTCTGTATTTGCCCTAGCCTCTATTCTTATTTTAAGTCGAATGAAAGAGACATTGCCGAAGGCTATGAAATCAAGATTCACTCTATCACTCTTTCGAATTGGGTGGAAAGATGTGTTTGAGCCCAAAGTAATTCCTGTATTTTGGGTAATGCTTTTTGTTTCCTTTTCTGCGGGCGCAATGATTACCTTGATTCCAGATACATCTAAGGAAGTAGGTTGGACGAATAAAGGCTTGTATTTCACCCTATACACCGTTTCTTCTATTGTAATTCGATTCTTTTTTTCCAAAGCATCAGATCAATATGGACGCGTACCTGTGTTGATTTTCGGCTGCCTTATGTTAAGTCTTTCGATGTTCTTACTCGTCTTTTCAGTGAATTCGTACCTTCTAATTGCCTCTGCCATTATTTATGGAATCGCCTGGGGATTCAACACGCCTACATTAGCTGCATGGACCAATGACCTAGGCGATAGGAACCATATGGGTCGAGCCATGGCCACCATGTATATTGCATTAGAGGCCGGAATCGGTATAGGTGCTTATGTTTCAGGCGAAATTTACCAAGGTATAGCAAGTCAAATACCCATTCCATTTTTACTTGCCGCCTTATTATCTTTGTTAGCCTTTTTCTTATTGTGGACAAAAAAACAAAATTGGACCTATGGAATTTAGCGACTACTTAATTCAGAAAAACATCTGTTCCGCTCGTTTTTCAACGGCTGACCCAATGCTCTTTCAAAATTGGTCAAACACCTTTATGCTGTTGCATCCTGCCAGTTTTACCGAACAAAATAAGTTCATTATCAATAAAATCAGGAGAAAATACCCTTTGAAAAAAGAGTAATTTTCCCCTTTTCTTGACTTTATATTAGTAAATAACCGGAAAATCATTGCACTATTTAAATAATTGTTTCAGTCATTTATTTGAAATGTACTAAATCCGGAAATTTGTAAAAATTAATAAGCAAGAAAATGCCAGATAGCAATTTACAAACCCTATTCCCTGTTGCAGGGGAAATTCCTAAAGAATACGATTTAACGCAACCCATTGAACAAAAAGAGTATTTAGTCAATGGAGAGATGCGTCAATGGAAAGGAAAAACGCAAGACGTTTGGTCTCCTATTTATGTAAAAACTGACAAAGGTTTCGAACAAAAACGAATCGGCTCCTATCCTATTACAGACGCAGCAGACGCAATGGAAGTTTTGTATGCCGGTGTGAAGGCATATTCTAATGGACGTGGCGAATGGCCCTCGATGACAGTTGCCCAACGAATTGAATGTGTGGAGAAATTCACACAAAAAATGATTCAAAAGCGAGACGAGGTTGTCAAGTTATTAATGTGGGAAATTGGTAAATCACTAGGCGATTCACAAAAAGAATTTGACCGTACTGTTCAATACATATACGATACCATCGGTGCTTTAAAAGATATTGACCGCAACTCGTCTACTTTCTTAATCGAAGAAGGTATTATAGGTCAAGTGAGACGTTCGCCATTAGGCGTAGTTCTATGTATGGGACCATTCAATTATCCATTGAATGAAACTTTCACTACGTTAATCCCAGCGTTAATTATGGGAAATATCGTCTTGTTCAAACCACCTAAACACGGTACTTTATTGCACTATCCTCTATTAGAGGCATTTAAAGATTCCTTCCCTGCAGGTGTAATCAATACACTTTACGGACGTGGAAATTCAATTATCCCTCAATTAATGGAATCAGGTAAGATCGATGTTTTGACTTTAATCGGTTCCTCTAAAGTAGCGGATAAATTGAAGAAAATGCACCCGAAAGTAAACCGACTACGTGCTATTTTAGGTCTAGACGCTAAGAATGCGGCAATCGTAACAGAAAGTGCAGATTTAGAATCAGCCATTAACGAATGTTTACTAGGTTCACTTTCGTTCAACGGACAACGTTGTACGGCCGTGAAAATCATTTTCGTTCACAAATCGCTAGTAGACAAATTTAATGAAGGATTAGCGAAACGTATTGAGTCGCTAAAATTAGGTATGATGTGGGAACCAGGTGTTCAAATCACGCCTCTTCCTGAGCCAAACAAACCTGCTTATTTAACCGAATTAATTGAAGATGCTAAGTTGCACGGAGCTAAAGTAATCAATGAGCATGGGGGTGAAAACTTTAAATCGATCTTCTTCCCAGCGTTATTGTATCCAGTGAATAGTAAAATGAAGGTTTGGCATGAAGAGCAATTTGGGCCGGTAGTACCAGTAGTTCCATTCGAAAGTTTAGATGAGCCTATCGATTATATCCACGAATCTTCTCACGGACAGCAAGTGGCAATTTTCGGGACAGATGTCAATCAAATATCTGAGTTAATTGATGCTACGGTAAATCAAGTTTCACGTGTGAATATCAATGCTCAATGCCAACGTGGACCGGATTCTTTCCCTTTCACTGGCCGTAAGGATTCTGCTGAGGGTACTCTTTCTGTTACGGCAGCATTACGTTCGTTCTCAATTCGTACTGTAGTGGCTACTAAAGCAACTCAATCGAATAAGGATATCGTGAATGCAATCGTAGAGAATCAACAATCGAATTTCTTGTCGACAAGATTTATTTTGTAATCAGTTTATATTGCATAAAAAAGGCCAGCGCTTTCGTACTGGCCTTTTTTTATGAATCCTTAAAGTGCGGCTCTTTGTGCTTTCACCGTAGGATCTGTTATGAACTCATCATAGGTCATTAACTTATCTAATTGACCCTTAGTACCTATCTCGATGACACGATTTGCCACCGTATTTGTTAACTGGTGATCATGACAAGTGAAAAGAATCGTTCCTGGGAACTCCATCATCCCATTATTCAAGGCAGTAATTGATTCTAAATCCAAGTGGTTCGTAGGCTCATCAAATAACAATACATTTGCCCCCGACAACATCATACGAGAGAACATACAACGTTGTTTTTCCCCTCCTGATATAACCGTACATTTTTTCAAAGCTTCATCACCGGAGAACAACATGCGACCTAAGAATCCACGTATAAAACTTTCATCTTTCTCGGTTGAATACTGACGTAACCAATCCACTAGATTCAAAGAGTCATCTTGGAAATATTTAGCATTATCATTAGGCAAATAGGTCTGCGTCGTGGTTACGCCCCAAGTGAACTCTCCTGTAAAATTCGTGTTCTCTCCAGCTAAAATGTCTAATAAAGCAGTGATAGCTAATGAATCTTTCGCTAACAAGGCTACTTTATCACCCTTATTTATCGTGAATGAGAGATTCGTGAATAAAGGAACTCCATCTTCTGTCTTAGCAGATAGATTCACCACACTCAATAATTGATCTCCTGCTTCACGTTCAGGTTTAAAATTGATGAAAGGATATTTACGTGAAGAAGGTTTGATGTCATCGACTTGTAATTTGTCTAACATTTTTTGACGTGAAGTCGCTTGTTTTGACTTAGCTACATTCGCAGAGAATCGGCGAATAAACTCTTCTAATTCTTTTCGTTTTTCGTCCGTTTTCTTATTTTGATCTGCGCGTTGACGTGCGGCTAATTGAGATGATTCGTACCAGAAGGTATAGGTACCACCATATAATTGAATTTTGCCAAAATCTAAGTCAGCAATGTGTGTACACACATTATCTAAGAAGTGACGATCGTGAGAAACTACAATCACCGTATTTTTGAAGTTCATCAAATAGCCTTCCAACCATAAAATGGAGTCTATATCCAAGTTATTCGTAGGCTCATCGAGCAATAAAATATCAGGATTACCAAATAAGGCTTGGGCTAATAAAACCTTGACTTTATCAGATCCATTCAAATCCTTCAATAAAGTATAATGCAAATCTTCTTTAATCCCTAAACCACTTAATAAGGATCCTGCTTCTGATTCTGCCTCCCATCCATTCAATTCAGCAAACTCAGCCTCTAAATCTGCTGCTCTATTTCCATCAGCTTCCGTAAAGTCTTCTTTCAAATAAATAGCATCCTTTTCTAACATGATGTCATAAAGACGCTTATTCCCCATTATCACCGTTTGTAAAACTTGAACTTCCTCGTATTCGAAGTGATTTTGTTTCAAAATCGACATACGCTCACCTGGATTCATCGAAACGGAACCTGTTTGAGACTCAATTTCGCCAGATAATATTTTCAAGAAGGTGGATTTACCTGCGCCATTAGCACCGATTAAACCATAACAGTTACCTTCCGTAAATTTGATGTTAACTTCTTCAAAAAGGACTCTTTTCCCAAAACGAAGGGACACATTAGATACTTGCAACATAGGAGCTGGATTAAATAGGGTGCAAAATTACTAATTTTGGCACCGATTATCATATTTTTTTTGCAATTTCGAAACGAATTAGAGACTATGGAACCCACAAATTCGGCCGAAACATTGCATCTGCGCCTAAACGCTGAGAATTTCCGGGAGCAATTATTAGCTCACCCGAAAAAGGATATCCGAATAAAAGCGGTACAGATTGAAATCTCAAATGAACATTTCCTATTAATTCCGAAAACCTTTGATTCACCTATCTACCGCCTAGGCTTTCTTGAAAAAGCATTAGGTGAACACGCATTAGTGGGGAAAGAAATACAACAACAAGCCATTTCAGCCGAGGATGCTAATCTGGTCTTTTTAGTCCCTAGTGATTTAAAGGACCATATATCAGCCTATTTCCCTTACGCAAAAATTAGTTACACTCACACGTTAGCCTCGTGCTTACAACGAAATGATCAACAATTAACGCTTTTTATAGAAGGTAAATTAGCTTTTGCCAGCCTTTATCAAGGAAATAAATTACAATTAGCGAATGCATATCCTTTCGAATCCTCCATTGAATTAGCCTTTTATTTGCAATCTATACGAGATGCATTTTCTTTGAATTGGACTTTATATCCACCACTATTGGTATCTGGATCAGAGGAAATTGCTGACGCATCACTCTATCAAATTCCCTATGTCCAATCCTAAAAAAGCATTTTTCCCAGGTTCTTTTGATCCTTTTACGAAAGGGCACGAAGATATCGTACTTAGAGCTTTAGCTTTATTTGATGAAGTTATTATAGGCATAGGCCAAAACTCCTCCAAATCACGCTATTTCCCACTAGTGAAAATGGAGGAATATATTCGCAAAACATTTGAAGGAAAGCCCGTTTCCGTGGTGACTTATCAAAACTTAACGGCAAATGTAGCACATGAATATGGTGCTAAATTTATCATTAGAGGATTACGAAACACGACAGATTTCGAATATGAAAACTCGATATCCCAAGTAAATAGACACATACACAATGAATTAGAGACGGTTTTCCTAATTACCTCGCCACATTTAGCCCCTATCAGCTCCACAATTATCCGCGATCTACATCGCTATGGAAGTCCTGTGGACCAATACTTGCCTTATACCTTAGACTAATTTCTTGAATTTTTCAATGACGTATCGAATCGAAGAGTAGGTATTGGTTAAAGCCTGTATTTGCTTTTTCTCATTTAACCACTCTACTTTTTCTATACCCTCTTCTGTTTGCGGAATTAGCTTACCTGTAAAGGCTGTTTTCATCGCATACCAACGCGTCTTTTTCAACACAAGCTTATTTTTATGAGTATAGGTATGGTAAGTGGTGCAGATTTTTTTTCCTAATACAGCTTTAACATTACATTCTTCTTCTACCTCTCTGACTGCAGCTGTTTCAAATTTCTCGTTCTTCTCCAATTTCCCTTTAGGCAAATCCCATTTTCCTAAACGATACATCCACAAAACGTGTTGATCCTGATTAACAACTACCCCACCAGCCGCTTCTACAAGTTGATATAGCTTGACAATTTTTTGTTTAAATAGCTTACGATCTTCAACAATTAGATAAAGTGCGTGAAAATGAATACCTGATTTAGCATGCAAATTCATCAGTATTTTCTCAACTTGATCTGTGCTTGCATTGATGATGCAGGTGTGACCACTAAAATTCTCCACTTTTAATGGGGACAAACGAGCATCTAATACTAAATCAAAATCCTCTTTAGATGGCATTTCTCCCAACTCTTTCTTCTTCACAATTCTGATCGGTCGATCATCAATAAAAATTACCATCTTTTCAATTTTGTGTGGCAAAAATAGAATTAAATAGTGAAAGATAAACTGAATAAATTATTTTTGTACATAAATTCATAAACAGCCCTCATGCAAAATTTGACGATTCCACAAGAAGTTGCCCAACACCTGTTAAAGATTCAAGCTATTCAATTGCGACCGGATCAACCATTTACTTGGGCATCTGGATGGAATTCTCCGATTTATTGCGATAACCGCGTTTCTTTGTCTTTTCCTGAGGTACGAACTTATATCAAAAACTGCTTATCCGCTGCTGTTAAAGCTTACTTCCCTCAAGCAGAAATCATTGCTGGCGTAGCAACCGCTGGAATTGCTCAGGGCGCTTTAGTCGCTGATTTTTTAGACTTACCCTTTTGTTACGTTCGTCCGGAGCCTAAGAAACATGGCATGGGAAATCAAATCGAAGGTAAAGTAGAAAAAGGCCAAAAAGTCGTATTAATCGAAGACCTTATCTCCACAGGTGGTAGTTCATTAAAGGCTGCGGATGCCTTGAAAGAAGCTGGGGCAGAAGTACTAGGCATGGTCGCTATTTTTACCTATGGTTTTGAAATTGCTTCGGATAATTTCAAAAAAGCAAGTATTCCCTTGTATACTTTAAGTGATTATAATGCACTAATTGAAGAGGCCGTGAAATTAGATTATGTAACGGAGACACAATTAGTAACCTTACAAGACTGGAGAATTTCACCTGATACTTGGCGAAAATAATTAGGCAAGCATATAGCCATCTCCATCTGTCGATCGTATCATCCCTTTTAATTCTAAATTCAATAGAATCAGCCCTAGCTCGTCTTGTTGAACTTCGGAACGTTGCAATAGTTCATTAGAAGACAATTGTCCTTCCCGGTGTAACATGGAAATGATTGTAGATTCATTTAATGTGAAAAGCTTTTGACTTAACTCAGGGTGTAATGCTATTCGATCTTTTGCTTGCTCCCAATTCAATTCCTGCATAAAATCATCCCATGAAGTATAAATAGTGGCTTTATTGTTTCGAATTAATAAATTACACCCTTTTGAGAAAGGCCGATTTAAACTACCTGGCACTGCGAAAACGGTTCGATGGTAATTAAGCGCATAATCTGCTGTAATGAGTGCCCCACCCTTTTCTGCGGCTTCTACCACCACGGTTGCATCTGAAAGACCTGCAATAATGCGATTCCGAATAGGAAAGTGATAAGATGTAGGAGGAATATGAGGGGCATATTCTGTGAGCAAAGCCCCTGTAGCTAAAATTTGATCTACATACATCGCATTTTCATGCGGGTAAATATGACGAAAACCACCTGCTAGAACGGCTAAGGTAGGAACATCAAATTTCAGACAAGCTTTGTGTAGTGCGATGTCGATTCCTCTAGCAAAACCACTCACCAGCATAACCTCATCTTTAATCGCAGACTGAACTAATTCTTCAGTTACCTTTTTACCGACATCACTCGCGTGACGCGTACCAACTACTGCCACGATACGGTGAGCGTTCAAATCTGCTTTTCCTTTCTTAAAGAGAATAAGAGGGGCATCATACAACTCTTTAATCCGCTGTGGATATTCCGGATCTTCGAAATAGAGTATTTGAATATCATCTTCCGCACATAAAAGAACCGTCTTTTCAGCTTCGCGTAAGGCTTCCGCTGCGAAAGGTTGATAAGAAGCTAATCGGAAAATATCAGATAAATGAGGGTATAGTGAAACAAGCTTTTTGCCTTTTACAGGACCTACCTCTGGAAGATAGGTTAAGGCTATCTGGTAAACAGATAAGGGATAGGTGGTTTTCATCAGCGTAATTTTCCGAAAACTACGCCTATTCCATCTCTAAATCCGCCTTCATCCCTTGTAAAAAATCGCGAATATCAGTTAGTTGATTAATAATGTTTTGGTGAGGATTCTTTTCCTTTCCTTTGAAATTCAAGGCTTGCTTTGCGCCTTCGATAGTAAGCCCCCTTTCGTCAATCAGACTTACCAAAACCTTGATTTTTTCAATGTCTGCTGGGGTATATTTACGAATACCTGAAACCGCCCGCCTAGGAGATAAATGAGGAAATTGAGTCTCCCAATAACGAATCTTGGAAGTGTTCACCTTGAAAATGGCCGCTACCTCTGAAATTGAATAATATTGCTTGCTTAATTCCATCAATAATTTTAAACCCAAAATGGGCTTCTTCAAAAAATAGACTTAATTTTGTGATTCCATTCATCAGGACTCCTTTAGTAAAAATACAAAGGTTCCTTTCATTTTACAATAAAACGCATGACCTCTTCTCAGATACGTCAACAATTTTTGGATTTCTTTCAATCAAAAGGCCATTTAATTGTTCCTTCTGCTCCTTTAGTGGCTAAAAATGACCCTACCCTCTTGTTCAACAATTCAGGTATGGCGCAATTCAAAGACTTCTTTTTAGGGAACGGGACTCCGCCTTCGAAAAGAATCGCGGATACGCAAAAATGCCTTCGTGTGTCAGGAAAGCACAATGATTTAGAAGATGTGGGCTTTGACACCTATCACCATACGATGTTTGAGATGTTAGGTAACTGGTCCTTTGGCGATTACTTCAAAAAAGAAGCCTTAACCTGGTCTTGGGAATTATTAACAGAGGTATTCAAATTACCGAAGGATCGTATATATGTATCTGTTTTTGAGGGAGATAAAAAAGATGGAGTGCCGTTTGACCAAGAGGCATTCGATATTTGGAAGGCTATTGTGGGCGAGGATCGCATTATTTATGGTAACAAAAAAGACAATTTCTGGGAAATGGGTGAAACGGGTCCTTGTGGGCCTTGTTCTGAAATCCATATTGACCTACGAAATCAAGACGAAGTAGATAAAGTATCTGGCAAATCACTCGTAAATGCAGATCATCCGCAGGTTGTAGAGATTTGGAATAACGTATTTATGCAATTTGAGCGGATGGCTGATGGTTCATTAGTTCCGCTTCCTAATAAACATGTAGATACAGGAATGGGCTTTGAACGCCTATGTATGGCGATTCAAGGAAAGCAATCCAATTATGATACAGATGTTTTCCAGGGAACCATTCAATATATTGCTGCAAAAAGCGGGAAAAAGTACGGAGAAGAGAAATGGGCAGATATCGCGATGCGCGTTATTGCTGACCATATTCGTGCGATTGCCTTTACGATTGCAGATGGACAGTTGCCTTCAAATAATAAGGCGGGTTATGTAATTCGTCGTATTTTACGTCGTGCAGTGCGTTACGGATATACGTATTTGGACTTCAAAGAGCCTTTTCTTCACCAATTAATTCCTGGATTAGCGCAACAATTCAAGGGGGTGTTTGATGAATTAATCTCACAAGAGGCCTTTGTTGCGAAAGTGATTTACGAAGAGGAAGTTTCTTTCTTACGTACCCTATCATCCGGATTAGTTCGTTTGGACAAATTAATGGAAGAATGCTCAGGTAAAGTGCTATCTGGAGAGGATGTGTTTGAGTTAAATGACACCTATGGTTTCCCAGTGGACTTAACCGCGCTAATTGCCCGTGAGAAAGGCTTAGATATTGATGAACCTGGATTTAATGCAGCACTAAAAGCACAAAAAGAGCGTTCTCGTAAAGATGCTGGCGCTAGTGCAGAGGATTGGGTCATTGTGAACGAAGGAGATGAAGTAAGCTTCATCGGATACGATTCATATGAGACGGAAACGCAAGTTTTAAAATACCAAAAGATTCAAAATAAGGCGGGTGTTCAATACAAAGTCGTGTTAGAAACGACTCCTTTTTATGCAGAATCCGGTGGACAAGTGGGGGATACGGGTATATTAACCTTCACCACTTCAGGCATGGCTCTTCCTGTGATTGATACAAAGAAAGAGAATGATTTAATCGTACATATCGTATCAGATCCACGTATTGAGACAGTAGCAAACGAACCTGTAAAAGCGAGCATTGCGACCTTACGTCGTCGTGCAATTACACACCACCACAGTTCTACGCACTTAATGCAAGCGGCTTTACAAGAAGTGTTAGGAAAGCATGTAGCTCAAAAAGGTAGTTTAGTGAATGAGGAATTATTGCGATTTGACTTCTCGCACTTCCAAAAAGTGACAGAGGAAGAAATAAAGCAAATAGAGCAGATTGTGAATGCCAAAATCGCGGAGAACATTCCTCTTTTAGAGGAACGCAATGTTCCTATAGCTGAAGCGAAAGACAAAGGGGCGATGGCCTTGTTTGGTGAAAAATACGGTGATTTCGTGCGTGTAATAACGTTTGATAAGAACTTCTCCGTTGAACTATGTGGAGGAACGCACGTTCCATCTACGGGCGAAATTGGCTTGTTTAAAATTACTTCTGAAAGTTCTGTAGCTACAGGTGTTCGCCGAATCGAAGCGATCACTTCCCAAAAGGCCTATGAATTATTAAGCGAGCAAGAGACATTATTAAGGGAGATTAACGATTTGTTGAAAGCGCCGAAAGATTTGGTTAAGGCAGTTGCTAACTTAATTGAGAGCAACTCAGCCCTTCAAAAAACGGTTACAGCTTACCAACAAAAAGAAATTTCTGGTTTGAAAAATAGCCTTCTAAAAGAAATCGTGGCTGGACCTGTTAATTCCATCATTAAACAAGTCTCTGCTCCTACGGCTGATGCCTTGAAGAATTTAGCCTTTGATTTACAAGAGAATCAAGAGAACTTGTTCGTACTTTTAGCAGCTGAAATTGAAGGAAAAGCTAGTTTAGCGATTTCCATTTCAAAAGAATTAGTAGCCAGTAAAGGGTTAGATGCAGGCAAAATCATTCGTGAATTAGCGAAAGAAGTGCAAGGTGGTGGAGGTGGTCAACCTTTCCTAGCTACGGCAGGTGGACAAAATCCAGCTGGCATCCCTACCTTATTAAGTTTAGCGCCTTCGTATATCGCCTAAATTCCATGAAATCAATCCCCTTTTCACCCTTTACAGAGGTAGCTAAACAGCTGGACTTTTGGGGTGAAAAGGGGATTCCTTTTGTCTTTTTTGTAGACTATTCCTTAGAGAAGGCTTGGGCCGGTTGCGAGCAAGAGGCTCATGACTTGGGTATATTTTTTGAATTTGATGGATCCGGTGTTCCATCTGAACAGGTATCCTTTCATAAATATCCTCTTACATTCGAATCGTATGCTGAAAAATTTAATCTTGTCCAAGCTGGATTAAAGCGGGGTGATTCATTTCTTCTGAATTTAACAGCTGAAACAAGTATTGAAACTCCATTAACACTAAAACAGATTTACGATAAAGCAGAGGCTGCCTATAAAATTTTGGTAAATAATCATTTTACCTCCTTTTCTCCTGAAACATTTGTCCGAATTCATGGAAATGAAATAGCGTCTTTCCCTATGAAGGGCACGCTTGAAGTAAATTCAACTAATCAGGCTTCACAACTTCAAAATGATCCCAAAGAGAAAGCAGAACATGCGACTATTGTGGATTTAATCCGAAATGATTTGAGCAAAGTGGCCTACCCGATACGAGTAGAAAAATACCAGTATATAGACAAGGTGAAAACAAATACGGGGGAACTCTGGCAGATGTCGTCTAAAATCACCGGCGAATTAATCCCCACCTTTCGAGGAAAATACGGGTCTATTTTGCTGGAATTATTACCCGCTGGATCCATTACCGGAGCACCTAAAAAAGCAACCATGCAACTCATCAAGGAAGCAGAACAGTATGAACGAGGGTTTTATACCGGAATTATGGGTAAATTTGATGGTGAGTCCTTTAATTCTGGTGTAATGATTCGATTTATCGAAAAACAATCGGACAGTCACGTTTTCAAAAGCGGTGGCGGCATCACCGTATTTTCAGATGTCAAAAAAGAATACGACGAATTAATCCAAAAAGTTTATCTCCCCTTTTAATATGTTCTCATTCTTAGAAACCATTTGCATACTCGATGGAAAAGCGCAACATCTGGATTTTCACCAGATGCGGGTGAACGAAACATTCGACCAATTTTTTCCGGAATGGGAACCCTTTGATGTAGCAGAACTTGTCTCGTCACAAACCCTTCCTGCAGATGGAACACATCGGCTTCGCATTACTTACCAAGAAGATCCTGAAAAGATTGAAATATTACCCTACACCAAGAAGGAGATCAAGCGTTTCGCCTTAGTGGATACCGGCGAAATCGATTATGGCTTCAAATGGGCAGAAAGAGGCTTTTTTCAAACCTTTTTAGAGGCACATCCAGAAGCAGATGAAGTCATTTTCGTGAAAGATGGAAAGGTGCAAGATTGCAGCATGGCGAATTTAGCGTTTTTAAAAGACGGAATTTGGTATACGCCTGAAGATCCATTGCATTGGGGAACGACCAGGGCGAGATTGATTATCGAGGAAGAAATAGAAGAAACTGATATTTTTGTCGAAGAATTAGCCTCCTATGAGCGCGTTTGTTTAATAAATGTATTTCGACCACTTTCGCTGGAAAATTCACTATCAGTAGCCGATTCTATTTTGTAAATTGACAAATGTCCACAGAAAAAAGTCCCAGCTTTTTATTGCACCAAAAGTTTCCTTTTGAACCTACTCCTTCCCAGGCGTCGCTGTTTCAAAAGTTAAGTACTTTTGTGCTTAATAAAGACGAATGGGCACCCTTAACCTTTATCATTAAAGGATATGCGGGTACAGGAAAGACCACGGTCATTTCTACTTTGATAAAAATTTTGCCTGCTTTTGGTTATAAAACACAACTATTAGCTCCTACGGGTCGTGCAGCCAAAGTAATGGCCAATTACTCAAAGAAGAAAGCGAGCACTATTCACAAAAAGATTTATAGACAAGTCAGCAATCCACATTCAGGAGCACTCCAGTTTCAACGTATGAATAATTATGCCACAAACACGATCTTTATCGTGGATGAGGCGTCGATGATTACGGATGAATCGGATTTTGGCACGAATAGCTTGCTAACTGATTTAATCGAATACGTATTTACGAATCCTGAGAATGGCCATACGGGTAATAAATTAATTTTTGTGGGTGATACGGCTCAATTGCCACCCGTAGGAAAAAGTCTCTCTCCTGCCCTTTCTAGAGATTATATAGCGTCAGAATTCCATATGGAGGTGTTGGATCATGAGTTAACAGATGTCATGCGTCAAGATTTGGATTCTGGAATATTATTCAATGCGACCGCCTTAAGGCAATTGCTTTTAGCTAATTCAACAGCCATTCAATTTAATACCAAATCCTTCAAAGATATCTTCCGGATGACGGGAGAAAAGATGGAGGATGGAATGCATTACGCCTATAAGAAGTTTGGGAAGGAAGAAACGATTATTCTGACCCGATCTAATAAGAGTGCGGTTCAGCTGAATGAATTCGTTCGAAGAACCATTCTGTACCAAGAGGATGAAATTTCTAGTGGCGATTTACTCATGATCGTTCGTAATAATTACCATTGGTTAGACGAGGATTCTCCTGCGGGATTCTTAGCCAATGGAGATTTTGTGGAGGTCATGAAAATTAAACGAGAGGAGGAAATGCACGGACAACGCTTTTTGGATGTTTCCCTACGGTTATGTGATTATGAAGACCATCCGCCCATTGAGGCAAAAATCCTTTTAGCAACCTTGCATTCTGCTGAATCAGCACTAGGTAGAGAAGCTAACAAAAAGTTGTATGACTCTGTTTGCGAAGATTACGCTCATATTCCTAAGAAAAAAGAACGGACTGAAGCCATCCGAAAAGACCCTTATTTGAATGCTTTGCAAGTAAAATTCGCTTATGCCTTGACGGTTCATAAATCACAAGGTGGACAATGGTCAGCTGTTTTTGTAGATCAAGGGTATCTAAAAGAGGATCAGATAGATGCAGAATACTTGCGTTGGTTATATACCGCTATTACGCGGGCAAGTCATGAAATCTTCTTAGTCAACTTTCATGAAAGATTCTTTCCCCTATAAATTAAAGGCAGCTGCAACTCCAGGATGGAAAAGTTTACTATCATAGATCGTCAATCCTTTATTTAAGGCTTCATTTTGGATGCAAGCCTCCGTCCAACCCAAATTAGCTAACAGGTGCACATAGGGCAATGTAGCCTGCGTCAAAGCCATCGTGGAGGTTTGTGGAACCGCTCCTGGCATATTAGCCACGCAATAATGAACAATTCCATCGATTTCAAAAATTGGATTCTCGTGGGTTGTAGGTTTACATGTTTCAATACATCCACCCTGATCGACCGCAACATCTACTAAAACCGTACCAGGAGCCATCTTCTTCAAATCATCTCGTTTAATGAGATGTGGCGCTTTGGCACCATGCAATAAAACTGCACCTATCACCAAATCAACGGTGGGTAATGCTTCCTGAATCGCATAAGAAGTAGAAAATTGCGTGGAGACATTAGCTGGCATTACCTCATCTAAATAACGTAAACGCGCTAAATTCGTATCCATAATCGTCACATTAGCTCCTAATCCGGACGCCATCTTCGCTGCTTGGGTTCCTACTACTCCTCCACCAAGTATTAATACATTCGCAGGTTTCACCCCAGGGACACCTCCTAGTAACTTTCCTTTTCCACCCTGAGGTTTCCCTAAGTAAAAGGCCCCCACTTGAATAGCCATACGTCCGGCCACCTCCGACATCGGGGTCAAAAGAGGTAAACTACGATCCGCTAACTCCACGGTCTCATAAGCAATACAAACCGCACCAGAACTTAGCATAGCGGAGGTTAGTTCACGAGACGCGGCGAAATGGAAATAAGTAAATAAAATTTGGTTCTTTTTAATAAGTGGAAATTCGACTGCCAAAGGTTCTTTCACCTTGACAATCATATCGGCTATGGCATATACTTCAGCAGCTGTGGCTAAAATAACCGCACCTGCCTCTACATATTGTGCATCTGAAAGGCCAGAACCTTCTCCAGCACTAGCTTGCACATATACATGATGTCCAATAGCCGTTAAGCCTTGAACACCTGCCGGAGTTAAGCCTACCCGAAACTCCTGAATTTTAATTTCTTTAGGGACACCAATAACCATAACATTTCTATTATAAAAGAAAGGCCACCGAAAAAAAATCCGCTGGCCTTTACCTTTGATGAAGTATAATACACTACAAATATAGATATGACAATAAAATATTTTGCATATTGATATATAATAAGTAATATTTTCTGCATAAATTTACTTATACAAGAAATATTAAGATTATTGTCGCATTTCGAAGCGGAAAACCGAAAACTTTATGGCAAAAAATACTAACCTCGATGAATTAGATTATAAAATATTACAAATCATCCAAAATGATAGCCAAAAAACGCTCAAAGAGATCTCTGAACAAGTAAATTTATCTCTTAGCCCCACGCACGATCGCATCAAACGAATGGAATCAGATGGGTACATCCACGGTTATGTGGCGTTATTAAATCGCAAGAAACTAAATCTAGGCCTTTTAGTGCATTGTCAAGTCACTTTGGAAAAACAAAACCGAAAAAACTTTCGCGAATTCGAGTCAGCTATTCTCAACTTCCCAGAAGTAACCTCATGCCATTTAGTGTCAGGTAACTTTGACTATTATTTAAACGTTGTGAGTGCTGATGTTGAAAGCTACAATCAATTTTACCAAGAAAAATTAGCCGTGCTGCCATCGGTAGCCCATATCAGTACCTTGTTTGTGATGGACGAAATCAAACAAACTACTGCTTTACCTGTTTAAATTATGTATCTTTGTACTTCTAAATGGGATCGACCGGTTTTGACAGCTTATGTAGTCCGGTTGTAAGCACGTCGGGAGTTGTAGGCATTTCCTGTTAAAAAAACCTTCGAATTATAGCTGGCAATACTTCGTATGCCATGGCTGCTTAGTCTGATAGACTAACCAATTGCCATCGTTCAGCCCTGTCCAAACTCTGCCGACGGGGGATTCTGAGCGTCGACATGCAGAGTCGCTGAATCCGATTTCTCTAACGGTTCAGTAGTATCCAGAGGATAAGTGTTAGGTAAGGTCTGATTTGAACCTATTTAGCATCGAAAATCAATCAAATCTAAACGTGTAGAAAGCAGCAGTTCTCTAGGTTTGGACGAGGGTTCGAGTCCCTCCGATTCCACCAGACAATAAAAAAGCCCCAAGAATTTGGGGCTTTTTTTATACTAATTACAAAAGATTAAAATACACTTTTCTGTGCCGCCATCTTTTCGATTTCTGCCACCGTACGAGGAGAACCTTGAGATAGATTTACATTTCCTTTTTCGGTGATTAAAATATCATCTTCGATACGAATACCTATATTCCACCATTTCTTATCACATTTACTTCCAGCTGGAATGTAAATACCCGGCTCAACAGTAACTACTACGCCTGGAGCTAGAACGCGAGGTCCTAAATCGTGAACGTCCAAGCCTAAGTGATGCGAAGTACCATGTGGGAAATACATACGCGCTTCTTTCTCATTTGACACGATACCTAATTTAATTAAGCCTGCATTCACTACCGCACGAGATGCGGCGTCTATATCGCTAAATGGAGCACCCGCTTTACAAGCTGCAATGCCTGCATCTTGAGCTGCAAGTACAATCTCATATAATGCTTTTTGTGCTTCAGAGAATTTACCATTAGCAGGAACAGTTCTTGTGACATCAGCAGAGTAACCGTGGTATTCTGCGGCGCAATCACTCAATAATAAATCACCCTCTTTAATGGTTTTCAAATTCGTTATATAATGTAAAACACATGCATTTTCTGCGGCACCATTAATACTATTATAACCTGGGTATTCAGAACCCTCCTTTTTGAAATGGTATTCCATAATCGCCTGAGCCTGGTACTCTTTCATTCCTGGTTTAACCGCACGCATCACATCATTATGACCTAATACACTGATAGATGCTGCCTTTTGAATGAGTGCAATCTCTTCAGGTTGTTTGATTCCACGTAAAGTTCTTAACGTATTTAAGGTAGATCTGGAGGCCAAAGGCTTCGCATTCGAGATCACTAAACTATCCACTAATGAAGCCATGCGAGAAAGAGGATCTGGTTTTACTTGGTATTTAGTGAATATCCCCTCTGTGCGATATAAAGTATACACAGAATCCACTCCGGCTAAGGAGATGGAAGAACTGGTAAATTGATCATTGATAAACACATTTTCCATCTTGCTTTTGGCTTTGAAACCATCTACTCCAAGAATTTTACCTGTCCATAATTCTTTAAATGGATCCCGGTTTTGAACAAAGATAAATTCCGTACCAGTCTTCCCAAGTAGTGTAACAGGTTGCTTAAACAACAATAAAACAGCATTGGGCTCTTCCAAACCTGTCAAATAATAGAAATTTTTGTTTTGTGCGTATTGAAACTCGGTGTCATTACTACGCTGACGTGTTTGGGATGCAAAGAAGATACCCACGCCTTTGTCAGACATTTTCTCTTTAAAGGCAGCACGACGACCTGCATGAAATTCAGGGCTTAAATAATCCGTAGGATAATCTTGAGCCATAGCAGGTTGGATTGACAAAGTCGCGAACAATCCGATGATGAGGTGTTTGATTTTCATTGAATAATAGATATTTGAAATAGCAAGATAAGAAAAAAGGCTCCAGATGGAGCCTTGGAATTAATTTTTTTGGCCAAAATACCTACTTAACCAAAAACCACAAAGCCCCCATGCAACTACCGCATCAATCAATTGAGCGCGCAAATCATACACCGGATACCAAATATGCTCGGTGTAGGTGGTACTACAAAAGGCCATAAAACCAATCGCTATCGAGACTCCTACTATGGTAGAACGACGCGGAATCTTTAATTTAGAAATTATCCAAACCAATAAAAACACGATCAATATATCCACAGCAAAGCCACGGATCATATTCATGGTCATGTCCGTTTTATAGGATGGATAATAAATAACGCGTGCCCAAGGTTTTCCTGCAATGGATTTTGTAAATCCTTCTAATTCCTCCATGGACTGATTATGACTCATACGAGGCATGATATAGCCTCCTGGCGCTAATTCCTGTTTATTCAAGAAATGAAGAATCGTATCTTGTTTAGCGGTGTACTGCTGAACCGGCTCGTGTAAATTAAATGCTACGTGTGATAAGGTCTGCCATATAAATATAATCAGACCACCCACTAAAGAACCAATAATGACTTTTTTCATTGCTTTTGATTTATTGAACGGCAAAATTAAAAATAAAATGCAAATACAAATAAAAAATATGCAATTATTTGAAGCCTTCAATCTGTACATTCCATTTTCTTGGAAAACCTGAATAAGAGGTATTTCCTTCTTGACCTTGCGCCATCCAAGCTAAAGTGGTCAATAATCCACCGTTTCCAGGCATGTACAGGCGTAATCGTTTATCCTGGAAATTGTGCCCATTTTTCAAATAGGTATTTTTTTGAAGGGGCATCAGTAAAAAATCAACCGCCTTTTCTGAATCCTTTAAACGCAAGGCTGTCATGGCCAATAGCGGGAAATCCCAGCCCCAAGTACTTCCCCAATTCCAGACTTTCTCAATTTTGCGTATCGTAGCCCGCATTTTTTCAGGATCCGTAGAGGGTAATGGCTCCACCATGCCAAAAGCTCCCACTACAGCAGGATGATCGGATATGAATTTTGAATTATTGTAGGTGTCCCCATAACCTGCTGCAGCTTGGTAAATGCCATCCTGTTCAGGTAATACTGGGAAATGGCTTAATATATGCGTCCATTTTTCATTTGGTCGTTTTCCCATAGCTTGCCGCCATTCTTGTGCAATTCGCAACCCTTTGTACCAATACGTTAGTTCTAATGGCGCATTAAAGGTCGTAGCAAATGGAAGCGACTCCTGAGCGGGTATGAAGCCAGGCCCTAAACGGTAAACATTTCGCAAGGAATCCCATGACAATAAATCCTCCATCGCGACCGCTGTTTCCTCCACCATATAGTGGTATTGGAATTGAAATGATGTGGGCTTTCGTTTCGATAATTCATTTAACATATCAATGATATGAGGTTGTTGCCAAAGCAAAAACGATCCCACAGAAGAAGGTGACTCTCCCCCATTTGGATCCGTCATTTTTTGCCATCGGACTCCCCGCAAGCCTTGACGTTGCGCTAAGGCCTTCGCTTCCTGGAAATTTCGTTCATACCATGGCAAGACTTTCTCTAGGTATTCCCCTTTATTCCAATAGGCAAAATGCATCAAATGCCACCAAGTCATTTCCAAATGCGGTCTTCCAAACCACGAATTATACACTAATCCTGTTTCTTGCGGCGGCTCATCACTACTCGATTGAACTTTGGCTAAATACATACTAAGCACCATCCGCCGTTCCAATTCTTTGGCACGTTGATCTTTCACCTGACCGAAATCAATCATCCCTCCTCGATGCCAATAATACCTCCACTCATCTCTTCCACGCAAACGCGCTGAACGGAAATCGCCCATTTTTGACTTCCCAAAACCGATAGCCAATTCTATTTGAGTCAAATTACTCCCCCTAATTTCATAGGCATGCGAAGTTATTTTTTCCGCTTGAATCAACTGATTAGATTTTAATGTCACGGGATACTGCAAAGAATCGATTTGATGCTGAAATATCAATTGCTGAGGTGCGGTATCAGAAAGATACGATTTATGCTTCTCAGAATAAGCATTCGAAACCCCTTCATCTAGAAATTGATTTGAAGGAAAAGGAAAATCGAGCTGAAAACTCAATCGACCTATTTTCAGTAAGGGCGACTCGACTTTTGTGTAGATTATATCTTCTTTGGGATCAGCAAATGTCAACACCTTCACTAGGATCCCCTCGACTGAAAATGAAGAATGAATTTCTCCCGTATAGGGATTTAATGTTTGGGTTACTTCTCGTACATCTTCCGGTGTAGCAATTGTACCATTTTCTAACTTTATCCGAAAACCAACATGACCCAAGTGAATTCGATGTGGATTCGCTCTAAAATAATCTGTAGCAGCATCTTTACGCGCATTTTTATGCCCTTGTAAGGCATAAGTCATAGGTCTACCTGCATAATTCTCCGCACGATAGGTTTCAGAACGTTGGAAATTTTCAGAATTGGGGAAAGCATGCCAAGACCAAGAGCTTTGGGTGCCTAAAGAAATACCTTTGGCATAAAAGTCAGGAAAAGTTTGTAAACCCGTTGCATCAACAGTGAAAGCAAAATGACCATTCCCTACGGACAAGGAGGCCAAGGTATCCAATGCCTGATTGTACACCTGATGCCGTTCCACCACTGATTTACGATCTATTTTCTGTGCAAAAAGGCTGAACGAAATCAGTAGTAAAACAATCGCTCTCATTTATTTTGCTCTTAAGATTTCTGAGCCCGCCAATAAATAACAGCCTAAACCAAAATCTTCAAAATTGGGAACCGATGTTTTTGTCACAGGTTGACCGTCCTTTGGCTCTTTCCCAGTTCCCTGCACGTAGGCTAAAAAACCTGTGGGTTGCACACAAGAATCAATGGCCTTCCAGCCTTTATCAACCGCTTTTTGGTATTTAGAAGCAGGGAGTAAACCCGAACGAATGCCCCAGGCCATTCCATAAACAAATAAGGATGTTCCCGTTAGTTCAGGTCCACCGTAATTGGATTGATCTGTCAAACTCACATTATAAAAACCATCATTACGCTGTAAAGGCAACAAGGCAGAAGCCATATCTTGGAAGTCTTTCACATATTCGGCTCTATGAGGTGCGTTTATAGGCATTAGATCTAAGGTTCTAGCCAAAGCGGCAAATACCCAACCATTTCCGCGTGACCAATAACAATTCGTACCATTAGGTTCTTTATAAGGAGGAATGAAATCTTTGTCTCTCCACCACAAATGCTCCTGCTGATTATATAGCTTTGCTTTAGTGTCAGCATACAAATCGTGCATTTTGGTAAAATACTTACCCTCATTGAAACGGACACCTAAGCGGGTATAAACAGGCATACTCATTTGAAGGCAATCAATCCAGGACCAATCATTCGACTTATCCGTGGCAACCATATTATCAATATTCTCCTTAATGGGTTTGATGCGAGCAGAATCTGCTTTCAAATCGAATAGGTCTAAATAAACCTGCCCACAAGCTTGATCATCCGCGTTTCTTGTCTTTAATCCATTGCGTAATGACCATTGATGGAATTCTCCCCAATCCTCCATGTATTTTAAATCGGAAGCTCGTGGATCTAGTTTATACAATTCAATCAACCCCTCATAAAAGACGGCGCGAGTCCAAATATTGGAAGGCCGAGTCTTGTCTGGGCTTACAATCACTTTTGTCACATCAGGCCAAAGTCCTTGAAAATACGATTTAGCTAAATGCATATGTTGTAAAATCTGGGTGCGGTCTGGCTTTGCAGCGAAAACACTGAATGGCAATAGGAGAAAGAGTAATTTCTTCATCAGGCGAAATAAAAGACAGGTGTTAAATCAATTGCAACGGGTGAATGATCAGGATTCGTCTCCATAATATCGGCCATATAGGCCCACCACTTTTTCATTACTCCCTGAGCAGAAAGAGAATCAAGTGTAGATAAATCAGAGGCTTCTAAGTACCCAAAAAGCGTACGGGTACTTTCATCTAGAAAGATGGAATAGTTTTGAATACCTACCTGATGTAATAAAACCCCTAATTCAGGCCATATTTCATCATGTCTTTTTTTGTATTCAGCCGAATGACCCGGTAACAAATACATTTTAAACGCCTTTCGTTGCATAAGAATTGATTTCTTATAGAAGGCGCTAAACTATTCTTTTTACTCAGACATACGTTCAGCAAATGCTTGCAATGCCCCATCATCAAATCCTAGGTGCGTCACAAAGCGTATATAGGTAGGACCAAAAGGTGCACAATAAATACCCTTCTCCTTTAATTCAGCTACTTTATCTACTGAAGCTAATCCAGCTTGTAATTCTACAATAACAATATTAGTAGAAACCGGCAGAATGGATTTTACCCAAGGAAGCTTTTCACAAACAGAGGCTATCACTTTAGCCCGAGCGTGATCTTCTTTTAAACGTTCCACTTGATGATCCAAGGCATAAATTCCTGCCGCTGCCAATAAACCAGCTTGTCTCCATCCTCCGCCAAGGCGCTTTCTTACCCTACTTGCCTTTTTGATAAAGTCTTTAGAACCGACTAAAATAGATCCAATGGGTGCTCCTAAGCCCTTGGATAAACAAATAGAAATGGTATCGAACCAACCTCCAAATTGAGCAGGTGTTTGACCAGTCTCTACGATAGCATTGAAAAGGCGGGCCCCATCCAAATGCAAGGGAATGTCTACAGAGCGACAAAAATCCGAGATTTCCTGTAGGGATTCCGAGGTATATATACTTCCTCCTCCTTTATTGACTGTATTTTCTAAACTTACTAGACGACTTTCACAGGCGTGAATATCATCAGGAGAGATAGCCGCTTTCAGTTGGCTAACACTTAAACGACCGAAATCCCCTTTCAATAATTTAACGGAGGCGCCTGCATTCGCCATAATTCCGCCTCCTTCGTATAGGTAGATATGAGAAAGTTCATCGCAAATGACTTCTTGGCCTTTGGAGACGTGTACCGAGATGGCAATCTGATTTGATTGAGTACCTGAAACACAGAAAAGCGCAGCTTCTTTTTGAAATAATGTAGCCACCTTTTCCTCCAATGCATTGACGGTGGGATCCTCACCAAAAACATCATCCCCTAATGGCGCGGAAAACATCGCCTCTCGCATTCCCGCGGTGGGTAACGTAAAAGTATCGCTGCGTAATTCAATTTTCATATTAAAACTGCTTTAGGTAAGACAATTTAGCTAAAAAACTTTGTTGCTTCTGCTGGGTACTATCCGCCCCCTGGTAATTCAAGGAGTTAAAAACTAAATACACATAAGATAATGGCTGATACTCCCATGAAAATCGCAAATTTACCGCATTCAAATTATCGGTTGTATTTTTTTGGTAAAATCCAATTAGTTGAAACCTAGGATTAATCGCCAAACGAGACTCTACAATCAATAGGTTTACCTCTTTTGTTTCACTAGCAGCACCAACATGTTCAAATCTGTTCCAACTCCAGGATAAACCCAGGTTAACTTGAGGTAGAGGGGCTAATCGAAATTTGGAATCCACATTCTGTAAATGCCCATCAAAAAAACCTCCCCAGGCATATTCCGTAGATCCTGAGTATTTCGCACTAGGGTCACTTGACACTAAAAAGCCCTTTCTGAAATAAGCATATTGACCTGGCTTAATATTGATACCAACAGGACTGAAGGTATCTTCTAGATTCTGAGCACTCGCCTCAATCCATCCTCCTAGAATTCCTCCATTTTGAAGATCAAACCAAAGCGGACCGGAAAGTGCTCGTTGCTCAATTATTCTTCCCGTTCTTAAACTGTGGTAAACTTCCGTATATATGCCAGGTCCCCAGCTGCGAATAAAAGATGGCAACCAGTTACCACGCACATTAAAATCAAATCCTTGTGAATTAGATAAAATATCACGTCGAGCTACAAAACCCATCGCTGGATTGTATTTTTCAGTCACCAATGTCTGCGTCCAATAAGCTCTAAAAAAATTACCTGTATAAATAAACTGACCATATTCAGCAAATCCTTGATTTCCTACCTGGCTATCTTGGGTTATTGTCCCCATTCCACTAAAAGAAAACTTATCATTAAAGCGAATGAAAGCATCTATCGCACCAGTGGTGGAATTATTCGAGGGAGAAGATTTGGAGGTAACAATTGCTCCTACTCTATTTTGTTTGCCAACATTTTCTGAATAACGACCCACATAGAAATTCGTAAAAGGGTCTCCATCACCCTCTCCTTGACGCATGTAAATGGCGCCAAGATTACGTTTTTCCGACCTGTATACAAAGCGTGTTCCAGCCGTAATGGCAATGGGATTCACATTTTGATCTAATCCTATCGTCCGGCTGAAAAATGGTTGAATATACATAGAACCACCTAGCACTTGATCTATTGGGGCTAAACCCGCTGAAAAAAGGGACGCATTTTCAAGAAAAAACTGACGACGTTCTGGAAAAAAAACTGAGAAGCGAGAAACATTATTTACTTGCAAATCTACATCTGCTTGTGCAAAATCAGTATTAAACGTAAAATCCATTACAGAGGTGGGACTAATCGCCCACTTAATTTCACCTCCCATTTTAAAGTCAAAAAGGTTGGTATTTCCAACTTCTGTACCTTCCGTTTTCCTATTAACCTGCAACATATAAGGAATAAATCGAATATTAGTAGCAGTGGATGGCGGTGGAATAATACCTGTCAATTTTCCTGCATAATCCATGCGTAGAGGACTCATTGACCGCGGATGAGGCGACCAAACACTTAATTCATTGCTTGAACGGCGCAATCGAAAGAAATTAATCCCCCAATCCTGCGTTTTAATACCATCTGTTTTAGGATAACGCAAGGTTTGCCAAGGAATCGCAAATTCTGCCACCCAAGCAGAATCCGTACGATGCGTTCTTACCCGGTATAATCCATCCCAATCTATATCAAATTGTCGATCATCAAAAGCTAAAAGATCCCTCTGGGCGCCATAAGCATTAGATTGTAAAACAATCGCATTTCGTTTATCATTAAACCCATCTATTGCTATTCCAAAAAGATCGTTTTCTCCAAATGAATAATCACGTTTTAAATTAGGTGCTCGATAGGCATTCTTTCCCACGCTATCTTTTAGTATGGCAGCCAAATACAAGTATTGCTGGTTATAAAGAAGCTTTACGGTCGAATTAAAGGACGCTTTTCTCCCTTGAAATGGCTCTACTTGAAAGTCTAAATGCACTGAAGGGGCCTTTATCCACTCCATCTCATCTAAAAGACCATCTGCTTTTAAAGTACGCTCTATCTTAAACGGATGAAACTCCTTCCGAGGTTCCATTGGTTTAAAGACCTCTTGAGAATAAGCACAAAAGGAGATAAAGAGTATTAGATAAAAACGCATTTATTTATGGATGAAGGATAGATAGCAAACTCGGATGAAAATGGGCAATCCGACCAAAGCCATAGGAGCGAATTGCATAGCTGACCAGATAAGGCCAATGAAACACAAAACACTTATAATCTGTAAGTATTTTTTCCATTTGAACGGATCCTTTGCGAACCAGAATACTAACGGAAAATTGAATGGGAACAACATTAAGGATGCCGGATTCCAAGCCATCACCTCGTGATTTGTCGCTGTACCTAAAAAGAAGATAAACCAAGCCAACAAACCGATTAGGCTAAACAATGCCACGTCCGCTGCGTACGAAAACTGTTTTTTATAAGTCGCAAATCCCACCATTATGATTAAAACGCTTAAAACAATATATGGGCCAGTGAAATCGAAACCAGCTTCTTCCGTTACCTCCGCATCAAACAAAGTCACCGGATTAGCGGAAAGACCTTTGGCTAAATTAGTGGCAGCCGCTAAATTATCTGGTAAATAACACGCTTGTGAAGCATCAGCCTTCACATTCGAAGGAATCCCCAAAGCTAAATTCATCCCTAAGGTTACCCACGAATTAGAAAAAAGGTATTTATTCATCCAATCGCGGTACGACTTACCCTCAAGAGAGGGACTCTGATTCCAACGGTATTTCCCTGGAGCATTACGCTCTATCATGTCGCGGATACGCGTAGAGCAATTATCGTAGAAGAATTTATAGGCATACTCCCTATTTTCAGGTAGTAGATTCTTTTCCAAAGCTTGAAAAATGGCATTTTTTTGAAGAGAATCTAACTGAAGCCTTTGGGCAATCATTCCTCGCTTTTCGTATTGCGCATTATACGTAAACTCATCCTGCATGGAATGAACTGAAATAGTATAAGGCAGAGTTCCCATTAAAAATTTCAAATAGAAATTTTCTGTTTTAAAATCGAAAGTACCATAACTATACGCTCGGTCAATACCATTCATCGGATCATTTACCCACAATATGGTATGACCAAAAGCAGAATGTAATTCCTTTCCTGGAGCCACCGTCACTAAAACCACCTCAGCCTTAGAGCTCAACTGAGCTTTAGCAGCTAAAGAGATTAACAAACATAACAAGATCTTTTTCATTTATTTTCCAGCAATAACAATGACTATTTCACCTCGCACTTTATCCGGATGAGCCGTAAAATAAGCCAATACTTCTGTGGCTGTTCCTCGAACCATTTGTTCGTGTATTTTGCTCAATTCTCGGCCAACCATCACTAAGCGATCAGGCGCGATAAATTCCATTATTTGCTCTAAAGCTTTCACTAAACGATGAGGCGATTCATATAGGACGATCGTTCTTTCTTCTTCTGCTAATGCTTTCCAACGCGTTTGGCGACCCTTTTTATGTGGCAAGAAACCCTCATAAACGAAGCGATCGGTAGGAAAACCGGAATTAACTAAGGCTGGAACAAAGGCGGTAGCACCTGGAAGAGATTCTACTTCAATCCCATTTTCGACGCAAGCTTTCACCAAAAGATAACCTGGATCAGATATACCAGGCGTTCCTGCATCAGAAATGAGGGCTAATGATTTTCCTTCTTTCAACATCTTAATCACCCCTGGAACACCAGAATGTTCGTTGTGGGCGTGGTGAGAATATAGCGGCTTGGAAATATTTAAATGCTTCAGTAATTGGCCTGAATTTCGAGTATCCTCTGCTAAAATCCCGTCTACCTCTCCTAGCACCCGAATGGCACGTAGTGTGATATCTTCTAAATTCCCGATGGGGGTAGGTACGAGGTATAATTTCATTCCGAAATTTAATTAAATGACCTGAAACAAAAAAAGCGAAACTTTCGTTTCGCTTTTCGCTCTGGTAGAGAGTGAGGGATTCGAACCCCCGGACCTGTTACAGTCAACAGTTTTCAAGACTGCCGCAATCGACCACTCTGCCAACTCTCTGTCTCCTTAAGAGATTGCAAAAGTAAGGCGTTTTTCCACATTTTGCAATACATAAACAGATATTTTTAGCTAAAATTTAACACAAAATCTCTTTTAGCCTGAAAATCAAGGGTATCCGGAATCCAGTTAATGGTAATTCCAGCTCGTTCCATTTTTCTAAAATAGGTCATTTGGCGTTTGGCGAATTGGTGAATCGCCGTTTCAAGGCCTTTTTCAAATTCCTCTTTCTTGATTACACCTTCAATGTAATTGACGATCCATTTGTATTCCAAACCCATCCAACGTAATTCCTCTGGATGGACCCCATCAAATAAAAGCTGCTGCACTTCCTCTAACATACCCTCTTTCAATCTTGCCTGGAAACGTGCTGTTATTTTGTCTCTTCTAGTTTCAGTAGATGGGTTTAGGCCAAATACGGTGTATTTAATTTGAATATCCAGTGGTTCCGATAAGAAATGTGGCACATGAGAAAATTGATAATTGGCTAGTAATGATTCTATATACAATCCCGTTCCGCCGCAAAGTATGGGCTGTTTACCTCGGGCAAAAACATCATTGATTGCATCAAAGGCGGCCTTTTGGAAGTGAGCCACAGAAAATGCCTCTCCTATATCATGGCTATCGATTAAATGATACGGGATAAAGCCATACTCTTTTAAGTCCTTTCCTGTGCCAATGTCGAGACCGCGATAGATTTGTCTAGAATCTGCTGAAATGATCTCTCCATCTAAGGCACAGGCTAACTCCACCGCCAAAGCCGTTTTCCCACTCGCCGTGGGACCCAATAAAACAATCAGCTTTTGTTCAGTAGACATAACGCAATTTCAAATTTCCCTTATTCATTCGATTACCCACCTGAATGGGGGCCGTCTCTCCTATTTTGGCAAAACCCACAGATAAAAAACCGTTTCCCCTATTCCATTCCTTGTCCACATAGGTCATTACATTATGCGTTTCTGGATGCAAATCTTTGTAAGCCTGCAGGAATTTCGTCAAACCTCCTACGAGCCGAATGCTAGATAAAGTCGCCATTTCGATGAGCTCGCCTGACAAACAACCTTCCAAGCCTGGCTCTTTCATGACCAATGATTTCCCAAAAACCGCTACCCCTATTAATGGATTTCCTTTGAATATATACGTACTTTCAATCCCACGAAAAACTCGATGCGGTGGAACGATACAACCTAAGTAGCTAGATCCTTTTAAAAAACCCTTCACATGTTCATTTTGCAAAAAAATCCTTGCCGTATCCGAATCTATAGTCACTATTCGTGTATCACGCGCAAAAACAGAACGCAAAGGTATTACACGTGCGATCAAGGCTTTCTCAATCGAATCTCGTCTCGATAACCATTGATCCTCTCCTATGCAAATATCCCCAGATTGGCTTTCAGAAGGCATAGCTGCCACACGTACCTTGGAGGCTTCGTGTTGCCAAACGTTTTCTCCAGCTGATTGAAAACCAATCGACAGGAGGAAATGAGCGAGGGAATATGGGAACTCTTTTAGCATAAAACGTGTAAATATACAGTAGAATTAAGCGCAAAAGCGCTTTAAAAATAAAAAAACATACCGAATGGACTATAGATTTGAGGCGAGCCGAAAAGAGGTTTCCACTTTTACAAACCAAGAAATCCGAGATAATTTCTTAATTGAGAAAATCTTTCACGCAGACCAAATTCAATTAACCTATACTATTTATGATCGCATGATCATAGGAGGAGCCATGCCTGTTTTGAACACATTGCACCTACCCAATCCAGAAAAATTACGCGCTAATTTCTTCCTAGAGAGACGCGAACTAGGCGTTATTAATGTAGGGGGAAAAGGAACTGTGACAGCAGATGGCGAGTCATTTACCATTGATAAATTGGGAGCAGTTTATGTAGGTCGAGGTGTAAAAGAAGTCAGTTTTAGTTCTGCTTCTAGTGAAAATCCAGCGCAATTCTATCTTTTATCGTCTCCAGCACATGCGAATTACCCCAACGCAAAACTTGATCGCGAGCAGGTGACCACAGTAGTATTGGGAAGTCTAGAGACATCAAATCACCGCACAATTTACAAATACATTCATAATGAGGGTATCCAATCATGTCAATTAGTGATGGGATTAACCATTTTAGAACCAGGTTCCGTTTGGAATACCATGCCGGCACACGTTCACGACCGCAGAATGGAAGCTTATTTGTATTTTGATGTAACACCAGGCCATGCCGTATTGCATTTAATGGGCGAAACAACTGAAACCAAGCATATTTGGGTGCATAACCACCAGGCAGTTATTTCCCCGCCATGGTCAATTCACAGTGGTTCAGGTACGAAGAACTATTCCTTTATTTGGGGAATGGCGGGTGAGAACAAGGATTATACAGATATGGATTTTGCTGAAATTTCTGAACTACGTTAAGATGAAAAAACTGATCGTTCTTTTATTGGGGTTAAGCACTGCTGTAAGCGCCCAAAACTATGCTGAGTTAATGGCAAAGTCTATTATGCACACGCATCCTGATTCTATCTCCGTGAAAGTGGGAAAGCCGGCGGGCTGGGATTATGAGCAAGGATTAATATTAAAGGCTTTGGAACATGTCTACCAAAGAACCGGGGACGCTACCTACTTTAACTACATTAAAAAGAACATCGACAGTTTTGTGGATGCCAATGGAAACATTCGCACCTACCATTTCGATGAATTTAATTCAGATAATATCACCACTGGCAGAATGCTCCTCTACCTATACCAAGAACTAGGGGACGAGCGCTACAAAAAAGCCGCTGATCTATTAAGAAAACAGATTTCTCAGCAACCGAGAGATGCGGATGGTGGATTTTGGCATAAAAAGAGATACCCGAACCAAATGTGGTTAGACGGACTTTATATGCTAGAGCCTTTCTATGCAGAATACGGTCAAATCACACAACAAGATAATTGGTCAGACATTGTCAAGCAGTTCCAATTAATGTACAAAGGCGCTATTGATGCTAAGACTGGTCTATTATTTCACGCTTATGATCAAGCCAAAGCTCAACCATGGGCAGATAAAAAAACAGGGCATTCGCCTAATTTTTGGGGTCGTTCCATGGGTTGGTATGTGATGGCTTTAGTGGATGTATTAGATTATATGCCTAAGAATCATCCTTCAAGGGGCATTTTAATCCAGCAATTAAATCAATTATCAAGCGCCATCGCTAAGATCCAGGATCCAGTTTCAGGTGTTTGGTATCAATTACCAGGCTATCCGGGTAAAAAAGGGAATTATTTCGAGGCTTCGTGTTCCAATATGTTCGTTTATGCCTTTGCCAAAGGTGTTAGAAAAGGTTATTTGCCTGCTGCCTTTCTTGCAAAGGCTGAAAAAGGCTACAAAGGTATCTTGAAAGAATTCATAACAAAAGACGCGGAGGGCTTCATCCATCTAGAGAAAACGGTGAGCGTGGGCGGTTTAGGAGGAACACCATACCGCGATGGCTCGTATGACTATTATTTGAGCGAACCTACGCGCACAGATGATTTGAAAGGCGTAGGGCCTTTCATTCTTGCCTCTTTAGAGATGGAAATCGCGAAAGAATTACACATAGGAGCAGGCAAAAAAGTAGTTTTAGACTATTTCTTTAACCACGAGACCAAAAATGGCAATCGTTTCCACTATACCTGGGAAGATCGCAAAGACTCTGGCTTTAATCAATGGGGTATTCAATTCGAACAATTAGGGGCAAGTTTGGACACTTTAGGCGTTTCTCCTACACGGGAGAATCTGAAAGGAGCTTCCGTTTACATCATTGTAGATCCAGATAGCTACAAGGAAACAGCAATACCTAATTTCATGACGGCAAAAGCGGCGGATGAAATTGAGGCTTGGGTGAAGGCAGGTGGAAATTTGATTTTACTCGCAAACGATACGACGAACTGCGAAATTCCACAGTTTAACCTATTGGCCAAACGTTTTGGCATCGAATTCAGCGCACCTAACCTGAACTTTGTTCAAGGACGCAACTGGGAACAAGGCGCTGTGTTAATTCCTGCAGGAAACGAAGTATTTGACCCCATTAAAAAAGTCTATATCAAAGAGATTACAACGCTTAAGTTAAGTGGTAATGCAAAGCCATTAGTGTACCACCTAGGTCATGTGGTGATGGCAACGGCAAAAGTAGGAAAAGGGAAAGTATTTGCTCTAGGTGATCCTTGGTTGTATACTGAATATACGAATAACCGTAGAACGCCTTTAGAATATGAGAATTTCTTAGCAGCTAAGAAATTAGCCATTTATATGTTACGGTAGTTTTCTTGGAAAGCGAAAGCCAGTCATTTTTTCTAAGATTTCTAAAGGTACCGCGTAAGACTGCCAGTTTTTATTCAATGCAGTTGCATTAGGAAAAAGTACACACCAGATTTTGTCTGGTGTATACACTACTTTCCAGCAATAGGCTGGAACGATGACTCCTGAAAATAAGCGATCTTTTGCCCCGATTCCACCAGCGTAAATCAATAAATTTTGTCCTTTTTTGATCGCAAGTTTGCGACAATATTCCTCCAGCAATTTAAAGGGGCCTCTATTTAATTCTGGCTTTTGCGGAATCATATTGGACATTAAAAAGGTTTCTTCATTCAGATACTGTGCAGCAGTTCGATCCTCTGAATTACACAAATGCCCTCGATCATAACCTGAGTGAGCGTAATCTTTCTCATCTATTATTTTAAAGCCTCGAGGAAAAGATTCATCTTGAATAAAACGATTCGTACGATCTACAGAGCCTACATCACTTGCTTTTAGCGTCCACCCCACCCAATTCGCACGTCCTTCTACCCCATTATAGGACATGACATACCCTTTCTTCACCGATAGGTAATTCGTCGTAGAAGCAGAAGAGGCGCCCGAAATATTGGGCACCCCTACTGACAATAGTACACTAAAAATAAGGTTTAAAAGCATTATTTAGCTCTTTTTTCTAAGTCCGCGCGCGAAATGTTCATCGTACGACCTAGCATTTTATTTCCTCGATATGATACGATACGCATCAATTCTGCATCCTTAGGTACAGCAATTAACCCTAATGCAGTGGGATAATGGTTATCTGGATAAGAGTTATCAAAACTATAATGAATGGTTAATCCTGAAATTTCGTTTTTCAATTCCACAAATAATTCTCCTTTCGCATTCTTCGTTACGTTCACAATCGCCTCATACATCGATGGAGCATATTTCTTATCTGCCACGTCAAAACGAGCCATGTGGTCCTCTACGCGGCTTATGAAATTATCCCAATTCTTATTCTCATTAGGAGACCAAAGAGACTCAGAGATAGCAAGCGCCCGAGGCCACATCATGTATTGCAAATGACGGTAGTTGAACAATTGCTCTGACCACATATTCGCCTGACCACCCTTCACTAACTTCGCATCAACTCCAGCTGGAACAGGATTAAAAGCATAGGAATCCGTTAAACGAACGGTTCTGTAAACCGGTGGCTCCAGTGCACGATCTCCTTGCATTAAATCCACATACACATTATCATTAGGCGTCATAACCACTTCATGACCTAATTGAGCTGCCTCTACGCCGCCTTTAATACCACGCCAAGACATTACCGCCGTTCCTTTAGGCAATCCACCACCCTCTAAAATTTCATCCCAACCCAGCATTCGCTTACCTTTAGAGGCAATAATCTTTTCTAAACGACGTACAAAATAAGCCTGTACCTCCTGTGAATTTTTTAATCCTTCGCGTGCTCTCAAGGCCAAAATCTCTGGATTCTTATCCCAATAGTTCTTAGGGCACTCATCTCCTCCCATGTGGATATATTCATAGGGAAATAGACTAGCAACCTCACCCATTACTTTGTCTAAGAATGTATATACTTTCTCATTAGCCGGACATAGCGTATTGTCCAGTAAAGCTTCTGGATGTCCGTGAGACCAATCGATAAATGGCTCGCCTGAAATCACCTCGTATTTATCAGCACCAGGTGTACATGAAAGCTCTGGATAAGAGGCTACGGCCGCCATAGAGTGTCCAGGCACATCCACCTCCGGTACAATATTAACAAAACGATCTTGGGCATATTTCACCAATTCCTTGATATCCTCTTGCGTGTAAAAACCACCGTAATTACGTGGCTCATTAGGCTCAGGCTTAGAAAAAGTCGTAAATCGACCTACTTTCTTCACATTATAAGCCCCTTTCTTCGTTAAGTTAGGATAAGACTTAATCTCGATTCTCCAACCCTCATCATCTGTTAAGTGGAAATGTAAAATATTGTATTTGTACTCCACCATATCATCGATAAATTGCTTTACTTCTTCTTTTGTAAAGAAGTGACGAGCCACATCAAACATTTGACCACGCCATGCAAAGCGAGGTGTATCCGTGATTTGGGCGTATGGAATAGACCAATTGACCCCTTTTACGACTGCCTTAGATTCAATTTCCTTAGGCAATAATTGCAATAACGTTTGAATCCCGTAGAACAATCCTGCAGACTTATTGGCCTTAATTATTACCCCTTTTCCATTCACCTGCAATACATAACCTTCAGCACCTAGAGTGGTGTTATTCACGATTTGCAATTGAATCGCTGCAGAACCGGTATTTTTAAAGGTAACACTGCGCCCGGTGGCATTTTTTAATTTAGTAACTAAAGTCGTATAACCTACTTTCAACTGGGCATCGGCCGGACCAGAAATAACAATAGAACTGGGCAAACTGAATTTCCCCGCAGGATAAACGGCTTTCGAAGGGATAGGAATAATGGATGGATTTTGTGCTGATGAAACGAAACTTAAGCCTAAACTTAAGCACGCAAGTGCAATCATTTTCTTCATAATATAGGTTTTTGTACGATGTTAAAGTTCCATCTAATTGCAGAATATTCCAAATCGTTTTGTATTTTTGAAGCAACAAGCATTATATACAAAACACAAAACCATGAATGAAACTGCCACGCTTGCTGCTCAGCAAGTGGAACTCACACACGCTATTGACACTGTTTGGGTGGCGCTATGTGCCGCTCTTATTTTCCAAATGGAAGGGGGCTTTGCCCTTCTAGAAGCAGGATTCGTCCGTTCTAAGAATGCCATTAGTATTATTGCCAAAGTAATGATCGACATCATGTTCGGTGGTGTTGCCTTTTATTTAGTCGGATTCGGGATTGCTTATGGTAAATCCAATGGCTACTGGGCTTTTGACACCGGAATAATGGAGGGTGATTTAGGGCTTGGTTTAACTATCTCTAATTCTCTTTTCTGGTTCATTCAAATGGGTTTTGCAGTTGCGGCTATTTCTATCGTTTCGGGTGGTGTCGCAGAACGCATGAAGATGTGGTCTTATGCCATTTATGTTGCTATTTTTAGTGCGGTATTATATCCGCTTGCAGCTAATTGGGTTTGGAATCCAAACGGCTGGTTAGCCTTACGCGGATTTAACGACTTCGCTGGATCAGCTGCCATTCACGCTATGGGTGGTTTTGCTGCATTAGCAGGTGCGATCGTTTTAGGTCCTCGTTTAGGTAAATACAACGAAGACGGAACAGCCAATGCGATTCCAGGGCATAACTTAACTTTATCAGCGGTAGGTGCCTTTATCCTTTGGTTTGGATGGTTTGGATTCAATCCAGGTTCTACCTTAGGAGCCGTGGGCAAATGGGATCTAATCGGTTCTGTAGCGACTAATACCTTCCTTGCGTCAGCTGCCGGTGGTATTGCCACGATGTTATACACGTTTATTCGTTATAAGAAAGTGGATATTACGATGGTGATTAACGGTGTTTTGGCTGGTTTAGTGGCCATCACAGCGGGTTGCAATGTGGTTTCACCGAATTCTGCCCTAATCATTGGTTTCATCGCTGGTACGATTGTCGATATCGCTGTAGTAGTCGTGGATAAAATGAAAGTGGATGATCCCGTGGGTGCGGTTGCGGTACACGGAGTAAACGGATTCTTTGGCACCATTGCTGTAGGTTTATTCTCTCAAAAGAATGGCTTATTCATTACGGGCGAAAGCGCACAGTTCCTTACGCAATTAATCGGTGTTTCTGTCATTAGTGTATTCTCCTTTGCCACAACCTATGCAATTTTCATGGTATTGAAAAAGACGATGGGTATTCGTTTGAGCCACAAAGCAGAATCTGCGGGGATTGATGCCGTTGAGTTTGGAGTAGAAGCATACACCACTTTTGAATAATAGCTAAAAAAATACGATATGAAAAAGGTAGAAGCCATTGTAAAACCATCGAAATTAAAAGCTATTCAAAAAGGCTTGATCGATGCCGATATTCCTTGCATGACCGTTGTTCCCGTTCGAGGAGCCGGATTACAACAAGGGTATTCAGAAATATACCGCGGAACAGAAAAATCGATGATCTTGTTACCAAAGGTCATGATCATCTGTGTCGTGAGTGACGAGAATCTAGAAAAATGCTTAGATGTCATCCTTGACAACGCTTCAGAAGGCAACGTAGGAGATGGCAAAATCTTCGTCTACGACGTACAAGATGCGATCCGTATTCGTACGAGAACGAGAGGAATTGAGGCTATTCGATAAAATGCTTCGCATTTTATCGAATTCAAAAAGCAAAGTTCAAAGATCAAAGTTCAAAGATGGAATCGCCTATGGCGATGAATTCATAAAGTATTAATTATACTTATCAAAAAAGGGATCGAAATTCGATCCCTTTTTTGATTCCTACTTTGAACTTTTTGCTTTGGTTTTTGTAATTTAATTAGTCGCATCACAAAACTAAAATTACCCTGAATCGAGTAAACATCTCTTCCGAATACCACCCTATCATCCTGGTCTTCTTAATCATAGGCGTGTGTTCCTTACTTTTGTAGGCAAAGGAATCCAAGCTTTCTGAAGACTCCCAAAGACTTAACGTAGCTTGTTCGATAAGGGGGAATTCGCCTACCCCTTTGGCAAATAGCAAACCTGCACGATTTTCTAAATATTTACTCGCGTGGGAGACGTAGAACCAGAAAATGGGGGATTTATACCAAACAATGCTAGCGCGTGTCATCACTAAAAGGGGACCATTTCCCGGATCCTCCACAATGGAAAAGGGATTCCTACCGTTCCAAGTACCATGGCCCTTTATGGCAACAGCATCCCAACCTTTTGTGGCAGATGAATGGGAAACTAGGTTCAACCAACGTTCATTTGTATTGAAAAAATGATCCGACGCAGCTTGATTTTCAAACACACCCAAAAATGCATACGAAGAAAAGTCAGGCCATATAGAAAAACCATTTCCAGCTCCTACGCCTAAATGCTTTGCGAATTGAAGACCTTTCGATTCCCATTTTTGAACAAATGAGCGGCCCATTTCTGCAAAGGCAAAGCGCTTGTTTGCGAAGCCATGGAAAGATAAAAACCGAAAAGATATAATTTGCTCACTCATTTTATCAAATTTAGCTGTTTATTTGAACAATTAAAGTGCTATTAGGGTTTAAAAGACATGAATAAAAAGGGTTTTTATTTCAAAGAGTTTGAGGAGAAGAGCATCTCCCCTTTTGATAAACTTTTTGGAATTTTCAAGGAATTAATCACACACACGTCAGGGGATTTTGATGAGGCAATCGAGTGGTTGCGCGAATTAGACCAGGAATATGAGCTGACAGATGAGCATTATACGATTGAGGATTTTATTGAAGATTTAAAGACCAAAGGCTATATCCGCGAAGAAATCGATGAAAATGGAGGTTCCGGGATGGGGATTACGGCCAAAACCGAGCGGGCCATCCGCCAGACCGCTTTAGAAACTATTTTCGGAAACTTACATAAAAGCGGTGCTGGGAATCACAAGACCAAGGCTTCTGGTCAGGGAGATGAAATGACGGGAGAATTTAGATCCTACCATTTTGGTGATAGTCTGGAGAAAATCTCCCTCACCGAGAGTCTGAAAAATGCCCAAATCAATCACGGAATTGGTGATTTCGAATTAACGGAAGAGGATTTAGTGGTGGAAGACACACAATATAAATCCCAAATGAGCACAGTTTTGATGATTGACATTAGCCACTCCATGATCCTATACGGCGAGGATCGGATTACGCCGGCGAAGAAGGTGGCAATGGCTTTGGCAGAACTCATTACCACTCGATACCCTAAAGATACCATCGACATTCTAGTCTTCGGAAACGATGCCTGGAGTATTTCCATCAAGGATATCCCCTATTTGAGAGTGGGACCATACCACACGAATACGGTGGCGGGATTGCAATTAGCGATGGATATTCTGCGTAGAAAGCGCAATACCAATAAACAGATTTTTATGATTACCGACGGCAAGCCGAGCTGTGTTCGGGAAAAAGACGGCACCTATTATATGAATAGCAACGGCCTCGATCCTTATGTGACAGAAAAATGTTATACACAGGCAGCACAGGCACGTAAATTACATATTCCCATTACTACGTTCATGATAGCTAGAGATTCCTATCTTCAGCAATTTGTGGACAAGTTTACGGAAGCAAACCAAGGAAAGGCCTTTTACACTGGCTTGAAGGGCTTAGGGGAAATGATTTTCCACGATTACGAAACGAATAGAAAGAAAAGACTCAAATAAGATGATCAACAATTTAGGCGAATTAAAGGCCTCAGGCTATCAAAGCAAATCGATTAAAGACGAATTAAGAGACAACTTGATTAAACACATGGAGGCGGGAACAACCGTTTTCGAAGGCGTACACGGTTTTGAAAACTCGGTTATACCGGAATTAGAGCGCGCGATTTTATCAAGACACAATATCAATTTATTAGGTTTACGTGGACAAGCAAAGACACGTTTGGCACGTTTAATGGTTAATCTGTTAGACGAATACATTCCTTATGTAGCTGGTTCTGAAATTAATGATGATCCCTTAGCGCCTATTTCCAGATTCGCAATCGATTTAATTGCTGCTCAGGGAGATGCAACACCAATTGCATGGTTGCATCGTTCAGAAAGATTTGCAGAAAAATTAGCTACGCCAGACGTTACGGTAGCCGATTTAATCGGAGATGTGGATCCGATCAAAGCGGCGAATTTAAAATTATCCTATGCAGATGACCGGGTGATTCACTTTGGGATGATTCCTAGAGCCAATCGCTGCATTTTTGTCATTAACGAGATTCCTGATTTGCAAGCGCGCATTCAAGTAGCCTTGTTCAATATTTTACAAGAGGGCGATATTCAAATCCGTGGCTTCAAACTGCGTTTACCACTCGATCTTCAATTCATCTTCACGGCAAATCCAGAGGATTATACCAATAGAGGGAGTATTGTGACGCCATTGAAGGACCGTATTGGCTCTCAAATCTTGACCCATTACCCAGAAAGTATTGCGATAGCCCGCAAAATTTCATCTCAAGAAGCTCGCATTAATGCGGCTCAATCAGATCGTGTCTATGTACCGAATTTAGCGTATGACTTAGTAGAACAAATCATATTCGAGGCGAGAGAGAGCGAATACATTGATACTAAAAGCGGTGTAAGTGCCCGTATGAGTATTTCAATGCTCGAGAATTTAGTAAGTACTGCCGAAAGACGTGCCTTGATTAATCGGGAGAAAACGACAACTGTGCGTTTGGCAGACTTCATGGGAATGATCCCAGCCATCACAGGAAAGGTAGAATTAGTATATGAGGGGGAACAAGAAGGTGCGGCTTTTGTGGCTGAGCAATTAATCGGTTCCGCTATCAAATCTTTCTTCCCTGGTTTATTCCCTAAGATTGAAAAGCTATCTAAGAAGATCGAAGAAAGTCCTTATGCGGCATTAATGGAGGCTGTTTATGCGGAAGGCGGCGTGGTTTTATATGACGAATGCAATGCGGCTGATTATGCTTCGACTTTGAACGATATCAAGTCATTAGAGGATTTGATCGTTCGTTATCAACCTGATGTTGAGGCGGAGGATAAGTTGTTCTTGAAGGAATTTGTGCTTTGGGCGCTAGTGGAGTATCAGAAATTGGGTAAGGAAAGATTGACTAATGGTTTTCAGTTTAAAGATTTATTTTAAATAGTCTGATTCCTTCTTAGTATTCTTAAAAATGGCCTACGTCATATTTTTTACGAATGCTAAGAAGGAATCTTGACTACAAGTCAAATCGTCAAACTAAATCTATACTCTTCAATCAATATTCTAAAACTTCGGACTCTTTGACTAAGCCGCTAGCGGCGACTTTTTGACTGCAGCCAAAGGCTGCTTATTTACCTATACAAAACTTCCCAAAGATATTTTTCAACAGATCGTCATTCGAGATTTGTCCTGTAATCTCACCTAAGTGATGTAAGGCATAACGAAGGTCTTGGGCGATAAGATCGCCTGTTAAACCCGTTTGCAATGCATTTAGGACGCCTTCTAAAGTTTCTTGCGTTTGCAATAGTTGCTGATAATGACGAAGATTTGTCACTAAAGTTCCATTCGTGCTTACTTGATCTAATCCGACTGCATTCAGCAAGGCAGTTTCGAGGTCATTAAGTCCATCACGATTTTTAGCGGATATGGGGATTAAATCAGGGATGGCTGACTTAAACGCAGACAAATCAGAGATTTGATCTACTTTATTCAACAACTTTATCACCGGGATATCAAGCACCCCTAAAGATTCCACACCCTTAGCGAGTCCCTCAGGTGTTTCAGACGTCGCATCAGCCATATATATGACCACTTGTGCTTTCTTCACCCAAGCTTGCGTTCTTTCTACACCTAGGGCCTCTATGACGTCTGACGTTTCACGCAATCCAGCCGTATCCACTAATCGAAATTTAATTCCACCTAATGTCCATTCGTCCTCGAGGGAATCACGGGTAGTTCCTGCAATATCAGACACAATGGCTCTATCCTCGTTTAATAAGGCATTCAATAAGGTTGATTTTCCTGCATTGGGTTTACCCACAATGACTGTTGCTACCCCATTCTTCACTGCATTGCCAGCTCTAAAGCTGTTAACTAGTGGACGAATATTATCTAATAATTGATTCACCAGGACTTCCAAATCTTTGCGATCCGCGAATTCCACATCCTCTTCACCAAAATCCAATTCAAGCTCGATTAAAGAGGCAAAATGAATCAATTCCTCGCGCAAAGCGGCTAATTCTTTCGAAAATCCGCCACGCAATTGGCGCAAAGCCGCATTTTGGGAAGCAGCAGAATCGGCTGCGATGACGTCTGCTACTGCTTCTGCCTGTGCTAAGTCGAATGCTCCGTTTAGGAAAGCGCGCTGGGTAAATTCGCCGGGGCGAGCGAAGCGAGCCCCCTGTTCGACAAACAATTGAAGGATACTTTCTTGGATGAAAGGTGAACCGTGGCAAGATATTTCCACCACATTTTCCTTTGTGTAGGAACGGGGTGCGATATACAAACTAGCGACCACTTCGTCATAGACACGCCCATTCGACTCGATACGACCATAATGAATCGTATGAGAAGCTTGGTTGGAGAGATCCTTGGGCTTAAAAACGGCATTCACGATTTCGATCGCTCGATCTCCTGAAAGTCGAATAACACCAATTGCTCCTACCCCAGCGGGCGTGGCTAGTGCTACTATCGTGTCGCTAAAATTCATTAATTAGAGTAAATTAGTCAACTTCATCGCGACAGACATATCGCCAGAGATTTTCACCTTACCAGTCATAACAGCCATCATGGAATTCAATTCACCTTTTAAGATGGAAGTGAATGTTTCCTCCGTTGTAGAGATAGTGCAATCTGAATCCAAATTCTCATTGGATACTGTTCCATCCGCACCTACAACGATGATTCCGCCTGGAAAAGCAAATTTAAATGAAACACCTTGACCGCCTTTTTCAGCAGCTAATGCAATAATACGTTCGTTGATTTCTTGAAATGTCATGTTATATCAATTTATGGGTCAAAATTACGCGATTTTCTCTAAACTACACGTTTCGATGGCAAATAGCGGTAAAATCACAATAAGTACATTGGTCTACATTCACTGTTTTCTCAAAGGCTTCATCCTGGGAAATGAGCGACTCAACCCAATACTGCACTAGCTTCTCTGATTCCTGAATAAATTCAACTACAGACTCTCCTTCCGTAAATTCAAGTGGCGAAGACAACACCTTTTCATCAAAATTCCGGAAAGAAATGATACCTGGCTGAATTCGAATGCGGTCGACTTCCAAATCTTGTAGAAATTCTTTTCTATCCGCTGGTGCTTTTAGTAACTCTTTTGTCAGTAAAAATTTGTACATCCACAACTGAAAAAGTTTAGCTTTTAGTTCCTCGTCTCTCAGTGTTTCTGCCAAATTTTCTCCCGCATCCACGTCTTTCTTTAGAACTTTACCTGTCTTATAGTCGACAATACGCAAGACATCTCCTCCTTTCAAATCCAGCCGATCAATTCGACCTTTCATTTTCACCGGCCAAATTTCAGCGCCCACTGGCACAGAAACCACGGTATTCACTTCTTCCTCTACGGCTAGTAATTGGATTCGCTCTTCATACCAGGCAGCGGATTTATCGAAATAAGTGCCCAGCAAGGTTTTAGCCACTTCTTGCAACACATAATTAAAACCTTTCTCTACTTCGAAATTCCCCTCCCGCTCCTTAATCGCCTCCATTGCCTTCGCTAACAAAGGTTCAATTAAGGATTTCTTTTCTGCAACAGTAAGACCATCCTCATAACCCCCTGAGGCGATGATTTGTTTATCGAGTAACTCCAGTACCTTGTGCACCCAAGTCCCAAAAACATCTGCCCCCATTTCATCATCCCGCTGTTTTTCTTGTTGCAAGTTGACTATTTGGGAGAAATAATACTTTAGCGAACAGCTGGCAAACATGGCAACTGATGAGGGAGATAATCCTCTTCTGGCTAGAACGTCTTTAATTTCTGAGATTAATTCCGGCGTTTTCTCAATGCGCAAGGTTATTTCTGGATTATTTGCCTTATTCGAACTGAATTTAACCAATGGCTCACGCAGGGTCAAATGTGGATTCTTTTTGGCCCAATCATAGCGAATCTGGCGAATAAAACGGCTTACCTCGGCTGAAGAAGATTCATTCTGCACATACACCAGCACGGCTTCTTTAGGGCGCTGCAACAAGCGATAAAAGTGATAACTCGTCACCGCATCCGCTTGTGTGAACGTAGGTAGCGAGAAGGCGGCCATATTCGCTATATCAACAGGTATCAAACTTTCACGCTTTCTTGTTCCCGGTAAGCTACCTTCATTTAGCGAAAGAACCATTACCCTATCAAAATCCAAGGTCCGAGTTTCCAACAGCCCCATTACATGTAAGGTTCGATTTTCCGCCCCTTCAAAGGTCATTTTTTGCTGCTGCAGTAGCTGCTTACACAGAGCCTGTCCACTTTTCACCGTAATAAAGTCATTCGACTGCGCGATTTCTTCTAACTTATCTAACACAGTCAAAGCCTGCAAAATAGCCTGCGATTCTGCATCCCAATCATCCTTATCTGTTTTGTATAAAATATCCGTCAGCAGGCAAATGAGCGCTTTTAAACAGTCCTGAAAACACGAAGTAGATGGGATAAAAAGGTTACTGCCGCTTGGAACATGTGACAAATATAAATCAGTCTCTTTCCAGGTAGGCAAAGAAATAGAAGACATTAATGGATGTTCTTTCAATGCTTTCAGCTGTGAAACAGGGTATTTTTCCAAAGGTACCAAGGACCACCACAGCTCGATCAATGAAAACACTTGAGCCTTCTTTAATGAATAACCCATAGTGATATTCAGGCGGTCTTTAAATTCACCTAAATAAGGCAATAATGAATCTAAAAGACTCTCATCCCCTAACACGAGGGCTACTTGTTCCAAATCCCCATGTTCAGATTGCCAAGCGCGAATTTGATCCAAAGCCACAAAAATCTGAGCAGATGGATTCGCTAATCCAATAATCTCAACTTTTTTTGGCTTTTCTAACAAGTCCCGCCCCATCCAATGAAATGGACCGCGTGATAAATAGGCAGAATCACCAGGGTCTGCATACTGGTTTAGCCAGTTACCTGCCCGGTGATGCTTGCTTTTGGCATAATATTCATCTGCATCCCAAAGCGTCTGCGCCACATTTTCCCGTAATAACAAACGAATGATGGTCTCCTCTGATTTAGAGAGCGCATTAAATCCTACAAAATAAATCTGCTTAAATCCGAGCGATTTACCTGCCTCTAATAGCTCCACCAATTTTCGATAGGCTAGTCCCCTATAGGTAGTTCCTTTCGATTCTAACCTACTTTTAAGGCGAATATAGACCTCTAAAAGAGAATCATATAATTTGAAATAGGCTTGTGTATTAGCCGTTATCCACTCATCCGCATGTTCCTGCCCATATTCTTGGCCCCAGCGTTCGATCGATTTAGCTTCGGAAAGAAAGGAAAATAAGGCCGAGGGATCCACTAAATACATATCTATCGTATCGAAATCCTTCAACATCATCTGCCCCCACGTGACAAAACGATCAAAATCAACTTTCGAATCGACTTCCTTAAAACAGGCATAGGCCTCTATCAACAGGTCAATCGGATCCTCCAGCACAGAATCTGTCATCTGCAACACAAATTCTTCTATTGTAAAAAAAGCGGGAGACAAAAACGGTCGATCACCCCTAATGGCTAATTCTTTCTTTAGGTAAAGGATACCCCGTTGCGAGGGCATTACGACAGCAATATCTTTCAGCTCTTCCATGCCATGAGCTTGGAAGAGGTGATCAGCCGTTTTACCTAAAAATGTCTGCATTACAAGTTTCCTTTTTTCATTTCTTTCACTGCATAATCCACCGCACGAGCTGTAAAGGCCATATAGGTTAATGATGGATTTTGGGTGGAAGTAGAGGTCATACAAGCCCCGTCCGTCACAAATACGTTCTTGACATGGTGCATTTGATTCCACTTATTTAAAAGAGACGTCTTCGGATCTGATCCCATTCTCACTCCACCCATTTCGTGGATATCTAATCCAGCTGGAGCATGGGAATCACGGGTTTTGATATTCTTGAAGCCGGCCTTTTCGTACATTTCAGTGAATTGTTCAATAAAATCTTTAACCATCAAATCATCATTATGATCGTAACTCACGTCCATGTGAAGCAATGGCATTCCCCAGGCATCTTTTTTTGTCGCGTCCAAAGTCACTTTATTGCTTTCTTTCGGAATCGTTTCCCCCATCATGTGAGATCCGGCGTACCAGTTCGACCATTTTGGATTCAATAATGAATTTTTCAAGCTTTCGCCTACCGAACTTTGATCTGCATGCGTACCTCTTCCACCGCTCATCCCTGCCGCATAACCACGTAAGAAGTTCGTTTCTTGCTTATAGAGATTTCTAAAACGTGGAATATAGCCTGAATTAGGGCGCCCCCCTGAGGTTTTATACTCTAAATACCCTTCGTATTCCGCAGAAAGGGAGGCACGGTAATTATGGAAGGCAATGTGAGTACCTAATAGACCGCTGTCATTTCCTAAACCATTCGGGAAGCGAGAGGACTTTGAATTCAATAAAATTAAGTTTGTATTTAATGCAGCTGCCGTTACAAAAATCACCTTTGCATAATATTCCACCAATTCTTTCGTGTGTGCATCTACGACACGAACACCTACAGCTTTTTGTTTCTGCTCGTCATAGATAATCGAATGAACTACAGAATCCGTTCTTAATGTCATATTACCCGTCTTCGCAGCCCAAGGTAAAGTTGACGAATTGGCGCTGAAATAACCGCCGTAGGGGCAACCTCTTTGGCATAAATTACGGCCTAAACACGTTCCGCGTCCCTGTTGGATGTGAATATCGCGAGGCTCCGTTAAGTGTGCACAACGGCCAATAATCACATGACGATCAGCATACAAACGTTTCATTTCTTTTTGGAAATGTTTTTCCACACAGGTTAATTCCATCGGTGGTAAAAAATCCCCATCTGGCAAGGAATCCAAACCATCCTTATTACCCGATATACCTGCAAAATGCTCCACATAGGAATACCAAGGATCAATTTCCTTGTAAGTGATGGGCCAAGGCACCGCAAATCCATCACGCGCAGGGCCGTCAAAATCAAGTTGAGACCAACGTTGTGTTTGACGCGCCCACAAGAGAGATTTACCACCCGTTTGGTAGCCCCGTATCCAATCAAACGGCTTATCCTGAATGTAAGGATGTTCTGCATCCTTTACGAAGAAATGCTTTGCATCTTCTCTGAAGGCATAGCATTTTGAAACTACCGGATTTTCATCCACCTCCTTCTTCGTTAATTGCCCTCTGTGTTCCATTTCCCAAGGACTCAACAAAGTCGTTGGATAATCTTCATTATGGGTTACTTTGCGTCCTCTTTCGAGCACCAAAGTCTTAATTCCTTTATCACAAAATTCCTTAGCAGCCCAGCCTCCAGCCATTCCGGAACCTATCACAATCGCACCATAGGTGCGTTTTTCTGCATTTGTTAAAATATTCATCGCTCGGTTTATTTTTTAATAGGTTCACAGCCATTGAAAAATCCAGGTGCCATCACGTAATTAAAGTGATTCACCATGACATATTCTGTCGTGGTATAGCCTTGAATGGTCAATCCTTTAAGGGTCTTCATGGCTTTTTGCGCATCAGATCCCTGTTTACCCTGTTCGATTTGGAAAAACAACTGCTCCCTCTCGGACTCAGCAACTTTCTCAATGGAAGGTAAAGAGGCTAAAACCTTCATCAAGGTAGTGCTTGCAACTGGCTCATAGCAATCGCGAAGCATCACCTTTACATAGGCTGGAACGCCTAAAGAAACTGCACCAGGAATACTGGATTCTGGAATAATGACCCCTATCCAAGCTTGTAATAATTGGTCTTGATCAGCACTCCATTGAATACGAGGCGCATTGGCTGCTTTTAGGTCTGTAAAAACAACGCTTCCTAACGTAGCAAGCGCCATTCCTTTCACCCAATTTCGGCGAGAAATCGATTTCATAATTTAGTTAGGTTTACTGTATTTTAATCAAATAACAACCAACGAACGCCATAACCAAAGGAACGAGCCATCGCCGGATGTAAGTAAGCAGTATAGTAATTCGAATTTAACAATCCTTGCGTTACATTTTGCATTTTAAAGAAAAGTCGAACTCGATTAATGCGTAAAGTCACATAGGCATCTGCCTGAACAAAGGCTGGGATTTCATAGCGATCCTGCAGATGGAATTGCTGCATCGTAGGCATATACGCATCCGCATAATAAGCTGATTGATGTTGTACATCCACGCCAAACTGCATATACAACAGTTTCTTGTATTGCACATTCAGCGCAAGATTCGCATTTGCCACTAAGTTGGGCATTCTAATGACATCAGGACCCGTCTTTGTATTGGCTAAAAACAAAGCAGACCATTCAAAACGTTTGAACGTCCCCCCTGCTGAAAATCCTGTTCTAAATACGCCAATCGCATCATTCGTTTGTTTAGCGGTGGCCAATGTATCAAAATAGGCATAATTCCCAATACGTTGAATCGTAGCAGTCGGACGGAAATAGATGTTTTTCGAATGTAAATCCAAAGTTCCCGTCAATTCATCAAATAGGATATTTACAAACGATTGATTCCAACGAAAAGCAGCGTTATATGTCCAATTCTGAGCAATCGAAGGGCTGATGGAGGTACGACTCGCCTTTATCTGAAAGAAAGGGGAAATAAAACTCGCTTGCATGCGGTAATCGGAACCTACTAAATATTCCCCATCTGCAGTAAAGTCAATTTTGTCATTGAATTTTTGCTGCAAAAACAAACCCACATAATTTTCTAAGCGGTTCTTTTGCAAACCTGCCATTGGGTTATTTACATCCCAATAACGCTGTTTGAAATACGTTCTGTAGGTAAAGCCTCTAAATAATCCTTTAATACCCGTCTGATGCACATAGGATTGCCACTGATTCTCATTGTACAAGGAATCGGTTTGAGAGCTGAAATTTTTCGAGTAAAAAGAGTTCGTCAAATTCGTAGCAAAATTAAGGTCCTTAAACTTTGCCGTTCTATTTTCTACCTCTACTCGCTGAAAGAATTGCAGTCCTTTGAACCCAATGAACTCGTGGTAAAAATGAAATTTAATAAAGGAATCATTAGACTGGACTCCTGAAGTTGAAAATAATGCTCCATTATCCGTATAATTCAAAGCAGTAGTCGGATTTAAACCATTCAATAATTGCAATCCTCCTTGGTCTTGGATTCCATGATCAAAATAGTTTAGATGGGATAATAATCGATACCGGTTATTGCGGGTTCTAAAATTAGTTTGAAATAATACACCCCATTGTTCAGACAAGGTTTGATTCCCGGATTTGTATTTCGAATCAGTCAAAAATTTATCAGAAACCTGCCTCTGAATCTCAAAACCCATATTCCAAAGGGAATCCACATTGCGTGCAAAGGTAAAATTCAAACGCGTTTGACCCCCGGCCCCAAGGTAATATTCGACGTCAGAATAGGGAGATTTCGTTTGGTAATACTTTACCTCATCCGTCGCAAAAGCATAGGGCATATAGGCATTATAGCCTAATTGCGTCCCTATTTGATCCGGTTTATGGATAAAGATATTCCGAACAGCAGTTCCCTCATTCCCTAAATGAGCCGTCAAAAAACCCGATCTCTCTTGAAATAAATAGCGATGAAACAAGTGTAGACTCGTATCCACTGTTTTTTTGGCTCCTCGTCCATTCAACACATCTTCTTCCCTAAAATAGGACATCGTTTGAGGGCCGTAGAGCATTTTAGTGGAGTCGTCCAAAGCCGCGCGGCCAGACTTCCCATTTGAAACGGGCTTAGGGGCATTGGGATCCTTGGGTGCCATGGGATCAGGGAAAGAATTACGATCCCCTCCTGCTGACTGCAATGTCTGTGCAAAAGCAGGCGAAATAGCCCATAAAACAAGAAGAACAATTAGTCTATACTTCACACTACAAATTTAGTTTTTTCCTAACCAGTCCCAAAACTGTTCTTCCTGATCAATGAAATACATTTCCATGGGCAAATAATATAAATGGTTTGCCAAATTAGGCAATTGCGCTAGTTCTGCCTTTAATCGAACATAATCCTTGTGAGTCGTTAAAAAACCCTCATCGCCTGCCATCATTTTAGCTTGTTGCTCTAATTCTAACAATTCAATCTCAGTAAACCGATGGTGATCAGCATATATCACCTCTTCCTGAATTTGACCTAAACACGCAGCATACGTAAAAAATGGCTTAGGATCCGCGATACCTGCAAATAATGACCATTTACTCGGCAAATATTCTCTTGGACCTTGCGGCTTACCATACCTTACACCCGTATAAAAGATCGGTTTCTCCTCTTTCGTATTTCGCAAAACGCCTTGGGCAAAATTTGATTTTTGTTCCTTCGTTAAAATACCCGGACAGCGCGTCACGATTACCGCGTCAGCTCGTTTAATTCCTTTAGCAGATTCTCGTAAACGTCCTTGAGGCATCATAAAATCGCCAAAAAATGGCTGAGAGAAGGTGGAACAAACTATATTAACAGATCCTTTTATCGCACGATGCTGAAAGGCATCATCTAGTATAAGTACGTCTACTTCCGGCATCTGCTGAACTCCTTTTACTCGATTTTCACAAACAACCACAGGTAGATGAGGGAATACCATTTTATAGGCCAAAGGCTCATCACCCACTTCTTCAGCCGTTGAATCTACTTTTACTTCTAAAAAACCCTTCGTTTTACGTCCATATCCACGGCTTAAAACCCCTAATCGATCGTCTCCGCGCCAGTTTTGGACCAAATAGGAAACTAAAGGACTCTTCCCTGTACCCCCTACAGACAAATTACCCACCACTAGGATACGTGGTTTATCAAAGGAGGTAGACGGCAAAATTCCCCAGTCATAGAGTTTATTCCGGACATAGGTAATCAGGCCAAAAAGCAAGGAAGGAATAAAGGTAATTAGCTGCTTCATATAATAACCTTAAAGCTAAAAATAATACGGGAGGGCACAAAATCGAATAGAAAATAATAAATTGCATCATGTCAAAAATCAGCCTACGATTCCATCCACACGAACTCCTATTTCATTTCGAAGCAGGAACCTCGCGCGGTGTTTTAACGAAAAAGAAATCCTATTTCGTGGAACTTTCGGATGGCGTTCGAAGTGGCATTGGAGAAGCTGGGCCCCTATTTGGATTAAGTCCGGAATTTTCAGATGATTGTAGCGCTGCTTTTGAAAAAGCGCTTCTGCCTTTCCAAGGTTTAACTTTGCCTACAGACATCCAAGAATGGATCTCTGAAATTCCTTTTGAGCAACCCTCATTTCGTTTCGCCTTAGAAACAGCTTTCCACGATTTAGCCGCACCATTTACCAACAAATTTGCCCTCGGAGAAAAATCCATGCCTATCAATGGCCTTATCTGGATGGGAAGCGCCGACTTTATGCGCGAGCAAATCGAGCAAAAATTAGCACAGGGCTACTCCTGTTTGAAACTCAAAATAGGTGCGATTGAATTTGAAACGGAACTATCACTGCTGAAAAGCATTCGCTCTCGCTTCTGTGCAGAGGAACTGATTTTACGCGTCGACGCAAATGGCGCCTTTTCTCCAGCGGAAGCACCCTATAAATTAGAGCAATTAGCCGCCTATGACCTGCATTCGATCGAGCAACCTATAAAAGCGGGGCAAATAGAGGAAATGAAAAAACTTGTTGCTCAACACATACTACCCATCGCCTTGGATGAAGAATTAATAGGAATGCAAGATAAATCCATCGCTACATTCATCGACCCCGATTACATCATCTTAAAGCCCAGCTTTTTAGGAGGTATTCAAGCGACCCGCGATTGGATACATTGGGCATATGAGAAGGGGAAAGATTGGTGGATTACCTCTGCTTTGGAATCCAACATCGGATTGCAAGCTATCGCGCAATTAACGGGGGATTATGAAATACAAATCCCACAAGGCCTAGGCACTGGACAGCTCTATACGAATAATTTTGCCTCAGGCTTATCCATCGAAAAAGGAAATATTCTATTTGACCCATCAATTACAAGGGAATCTCCTTTTCAGCCCCTATCTTTGTAAAAACAAATCCGTTTAGTAATGAATACGATTGATGAGGCGATGATCGCCATTCTAGAAAAGCGATTAGAATTAAGCAAATTGAATTACTCAGATGATACATACGATGATGTAGAAGAAATGCTACATGATTTAGAGGATGATTTCAATGAGAAGTACGGTGATCAATTAGAAGACATTTTAGAGAAAGTGCATTTAAAGCACTGCCCAGAATCGGATGTTTTATTACCTACGGCCTATTTAGCAAAGAAATTTGTGGAAACGGCTGATGGCGAAATCGAAATTGGCAAAAAAGAAGGCGTTGAAGTAGAATGGATTGAAGATCCAGTAGCGAACGCTCGCTTAGTCTTGTTACCCGCACCTACCCGTGTTTTATTGATGACACCTAAGGGCATCGATATTGTCTGGGAAGCAGAATAAATAGAAAGGGGCTCATAGAGCCCCTTTTTTTATATCCAGTTGATTCCTTTTTTCAATAGATCAAAAGTCTTCTGACCTTCCGGAAACACCTTGGGATCGTACATATATTCCCAAGCCGCCATTGGAGGCAAACTCATCAAAATCGATTCCGTTCTTCCGTTTGTTTCTAAGCCAAACTTCGTTCCTCTGTCATGTACTAAATTAAATTCAACATAACGTCCGCGGCGAATGTATTGAAATTCTTTTTCTGCTGGTGTAAACTCACGCAATGCGTTCAATCGCATCAAATGACTGTAAATAGGCTCGAAAGATTCACCCACGGCTTTGACAAACTCAAAGACCTTTTCCTTATCTCCTTTTATATAATCAAAGAAAATACCTCCAATCCCCCGTGTCTCTTCACGGTGAGGGCTGTAGAAATAATCGTCTGCCCAGGTTTTATATTTCGGATAATAGCTCGAATCAAAGCGATCACATACGGCTTTCAATTGCTCGTGAAACCATTTTGCTTGCTCTGGAATGATAATGTGCGGCGTTAAATCAATACCACCACCAAACCAAAATTCGCCATTACTTAACTCAAAATACCGCACATTCATGTGGATGATAGGTACCCAGGGATTTTCTGGATGCATAACAATCGAAACACCAGTGGCAAAGAATTCCACTTCCTCGGTCACGTTTAAGCTTGTTACCATCTTCGGGTGCAATGGACCCTCCACAGCTGAGAAATTTACCCCTGCCTTTTCTAAAATACCTCCCTTCGCTAAAACACGGGATCTTCCGCCACCACCTTCTGTCCGAGTCCAGTTGTCCTCTTTAAAAGACGCCACTCCATCAGTGGCAGCAATTCCCGCACAAATCCTATCTTGTAAGCCCTTAAAATAGGCCGCAATATCGTGTTTATTCATTTTACTGAGGAGAACCCGTCGAATCGGACGCGGTCGCATTATCATCTAACAAAGCATTCATCGAATCCAATTCAGCATCAGATACTTGAAGCGAATCTGGCAAGGCATAAGAGCCGTTTGAGCAATCAAAATCTTTCTTCACAACGCGTCGATCCAATTTCTCAAAGGGTTGCGGACGGTATTGCGCAAGCATTGGGTCTTTGACCACTTTAATCATAAAGCGCTTAAAAATCGGCAAGGCTGTTTTAGAACCCTCTCCTAAAGCACCGGTTCTAAAGTGAATCGAACGATCATCGCCTCCTACCCACACCCCAGAAATCAGATTATGGGACATCCCTATAAACCAACCATCGGAATGGTTCGAAGTCGTCCCCGTTTTACCAGCAAAGACACGTGCATACCGATTTTCTTTGGGCAATAAAATATCGCCTTCCCCATACAATAAGGAACTACCAGTTCCGCTTTCGTGAATAACACCCTCTAACATGTAGCGGACTAATTGGGCTGATTCTTTGCGAATCACTTGCTCCATGGTAGGATCAAATCGTTGTAATACCTTTCCATTTTGATCTTGAATCTCTTGAACAAGCATGGGCTCCACATGCATACCCTCATTTACAAAGGCAGAATAAGCGCCAATCATCTCAAAAAGATTGACATCAAAAGAACCTAAACCTATAGAAGCGACGGCTTTTAGAGGACTCTTAATCCCCATTTTTTTCGCATAATACATCACCGTATCTGCTCCTACCTCATTCGTGAGACGGGCTGTAACAGAATTGATACTTTGAGCGAGAGCTCGCTTGATAGGCATTTCCCTACCAGAAAAACTCCCATTTGCATTGCCCGGACGCCACATTTCTTTCTCTCCTTTCGCGTTCTCCACTTCGATTTCGAAAGGCTCATCGCGCATCATATAACAAGGTGAAAGATCTTTTGGACCATCAATCGCTGAGGTATACACGAATGGTTTAAAGGTAGAGCCAGGTTGACGACGACCTTGTTTAACGTGATCGTATTTGAAATATTTAAAATCCAAACCACCCACCCAGGCCTTGATGTGACCGGTAAATGGATCCATCGTCATCATACCTGCTTGCAAGAATTTCTTATAATATTGAATCGAATCATAGGCACTCATCGTGCGCTTTTCTTCACCCATCGAGTTTCGGGAATAGACCCACATGTCGCGCTTCACCTCTTTCATGTAGTGTTGAACGGAATCAGGGTTCTTCGGAAAACGAGCCGATAAATACTTATAATATTCTGTCCGTTTCGCTACAGTATCTATGAAACCTGGAATTTCTTGTCCATTTTCACCTACCCATGGATTTTGATTTGCCCAGTGATTATCAAAATTCTTTTGAGTGGCACGCATCCCTTCTTCTACAGCTTCTTCCGCATAAATCTGCATTTTCGAATCGATTGTAGTCACGATCTTCAAGCCATCTCGGTACAGATCTAATTCAATATCATTTTTTTCAGCCCACTCATTTAGGTATTTAGCAACGGCTACCTTGAAATAGTTTCCTGTGCCATCATAAGGAGATTCTTCATTTTCGCGCAACACAATCGGCAAAACAGCCAACGAATCATAATCAGCTTTGCGCAAGTATCCTGCTTTTACCATTTGGGCTAAAACGACATTACGGCGCTTCCAAGCTTTGTTTTCTGCTAAAGGTTTCCCTTTGTAGCGTTTGGGGTTATAGGTTGTAGTAGCTTTTTGCAAACCGACTAATATCGCCGCTTCTTGAATACTCAAACTGTCCGGTGTGGTATTGAAATAGGTCTTCGAGGCAACCTTAATTCCATAGGCATTATTACCGTAATCGACCGTATTTAAATACCAAAGAATTATCTCATCTTTCGTGTAAAAACGCTCTAATTTGATAGCTGTAACCCATTCTTTGGACTTATAAATTAACTTATTTAATCCTGGAATATAGCCCAAAAGACCTGTCTTCACAAAACCTTTCTTTGTTCTTGTTTTAAATAAATTCTTCGCTAATTGCTGTGAAATCGTACTTCCACCCCCACGATCACCCCCTTTAACAATACCTACTAGAACACCTGCCCAGGCTTGAAAATCAATTCCCGTATGCTCGTAAAAACGGGCATCTTCTGTCGCCACTAGGGCCTTCACTAAATAGGGAGAAATCTGATTGAAATCGCGTATAGGAGTTCTGTTTTCCGCAAAAAACTTCCCAAGAAGCACCCCATCGGCAGAAAAAATCTCAGAGGCTTGCGATAATTTAGGATTCTGTAAATCATCAACACTAGGCATTTCTCCCGTTAAAAAGAAGAAATTAGTCTCAATGACCAATAAATAAACCAATACAAAAAGAGCAGACTTGGCAAAGAACTTGTACCCTTTTACGATGGGTATATAATAAGGGGTGCTTTTATCTACTTTAGAATCATAATAGGCTTTTACTTTTCGTCCTTGTGTTTGAACAAATACTTGTCCGAAAACCGCATAACCTACACAAATGCTATAAAAACGCTCACCTACCACTTTTTGGAAACCCGCCAGCAATAACAAGCCAAAAGCGGATATCTTCGCAGAAACGAACACTTTTCCTTGAACATATTTCTCTTTGATGATTGCTAGCATATTAGTCAATTTCTAATTTTTCCAAGATAGTCATTAAATCAGAAAAATCGCGAAAACCGGGACGGTCTTCTTTTCCTGCCGTCAAGCCAATTCCTTGAATCGAAGTTTGTTCCACCCATTCCTCTAAATCCTCCTCAGGAACTTCTAAACCTAAAATAATCGGATATTGTGCCGCCCAAATTTCAATCGACGATTCCATTCCCTGCAATGAGTCTGGTCCCTCACCCACTAATAAAAAGTGACTCACATATGGCGCCGAGGAAGCAAACAGGGCCGGTAAATTATCTGTATCAATGTTAACACGCAGTATTTTCGGTAATTCAATATCTTGAATCAACACCAAATTCACCTTTGAATCTATTTCAATAGCATCTGGTTGATGAGAAGCAACTAAAGCCTTTATTTCCTCCGGTTTTAATCCTGCACACTCGCCTACAATCTGAACGCCAGCTAACCAGTTCCTGATTTCTACCAATTTCTCTAAAGGCATCGCCAAAGGAAATCCCAACCACTCCACTCCCATTCCAGCACAATAACGTGCGTCGGAGAGATTTTCAATCGAACTGACTTTGACTTTCGTTTTTAACATAGACGGCTTCTGTATATTTAAGCAAAAATACGCTTTGTGGACGTATTTACAAAGATTAGCCGTAACTTGCAGCATAATTTCGTCAGGCATTGAACCTGAGCAGTAAATATGGAGAAAAAAGGACGCGTTTTAGTCGCTATGAGCGGCGGAATTGACAGCTCGGTCGCAGCTGTTTTACTACACGAACAAGGGTATGAAGTCATCGGAATGACGATGAAAACCTGGGATTACGCTAGCTCAGGTGGCGATAAAAAGGAAACAGGTTGTTGTTCTTTGGATTCCATTAATGACGCACGTCACATCGCCGTTTCCTTGGGTTTCCCGCACTATATTTTAGACATAAGAGAGGAATTTGGTGATTCCGTCATCGATTACTTCACAAATGAATACATTGAAGGTCGTACACCTAACCCCTGCGTAATGTGCAATACGCACATTAAATGGGATGCTTTATTGCGACGTGCAGATCAATTAGGCTGCGAATTTATCGCGACAGGGCATTATGCACAGATTCGTCAAGAAAATGGTCGACACATTATTTCGAAAGGTGTTGACGTATTAAAAGATCAAAGTTATGTGCTTTGGGGCGTTTCACAAGAGAGTCTTGCCCGCACAATTTTACCTTTAGGTCATTTGACAAAAGCACGGATTAGGGAGATGGCAACAGAACGAGGATTCGTGGATTTAGTCAATAAGTCCGAGAGTTATGAAATCTGTTTTGTACCGGATAATGATTACCGTGGATTCTTAAAAAGACGTGTACCTGAGTTAGAGGAGCAAGTGAAAGGGGGAAATTTCATCGATACAGAAGGAAAAATCATTGGTAAACATGAGGGCTATCCCTTTTATACGGTGGGCCAAAGAAAGGGCTTGGGAAAGGCTTTTGGCTATCCAGCCTTTGTTATTGAAATTCGCAAAGAGTCGAATGAGGTCGTGATTGGAAAAGTAGAGGACTTGAATCGAACTGGCATGTGGGTAGGTCAATTAAATCTGCAAAAATACGCTTCCATTCCAGCTGGGGGAATTGAAACCATCACTAAAGTACGCTATAAAGATGCCGGAACCGCTGGACACATTGAACAAGTAGGCGATCGCATTAAAGTGGATTTTGCGCTCAATGTCTCAGGTATTGCTCCAGGTCAAGCAGCTGTCTTTTATGAAGGCGATGATGTCGTGGGTGGTGGCTGGATCTTAAAATCTTACCAGAAAGGAAGCGTTTTTGAAAACATCCAATCCTTTCAGACTACTTAGTTTTTGTGTGAATACGGGGCATTTGAATGAGTTCCATATCAAAAATCCGCTTGCCATCAATCTTAAATTGTAGCGCTGTTTGCTCGGAATGAAAACCGTGTTGTCCGGCAGCACCAGGATTCAAAAAGAGCATTTGGTTGCGGTTTTGATCCCTTTTTACTTGCAAAATATGGGAATGTCCACAGACAAATATCATTGGAATTCCCATTGAAAAAGTCTCCAATGCATCGGGTTTATAGGAAGAAGGTGCGCCTGCTATATGGGTCATCGCCACCGTTACTTCCTCGCAGGTGAATCGAGCGATTTTGGGAAACATATTCCGAATTGTCCGATCATCAATATTCCCATACACTCCATACACAGGCTTCCCAAACCCCATGAGCGTATCCGCTACAGACACTGAGCCCCAATCTCCTCCATGCCAAATCTGATCGCAAGCTTCGACATGTGGTAATAAACGTGGATCTAGGTAAGAATGAGTATCCGAAAGGACTAAAATTTGCTGCATTATTTGTGTAAAGAGAGAAGTTGACCCGTTGAAATCAAAGAATTAGACTTCCAAATTGCTTTTTCTGACTCAAAAGAGGCCTTCTTTCCCGCACTAATTTCCTTCGTTACCCAAGAAGGAGAACCCGCATCTTTCCAGGCAGAATACCAAAAAGAGGCCACTCGTTGAGATGATTGAATCATACGTGACTGAATAGAGGACCCTAATTTAGCAGCATAGGCCTGAATAAATTCATCTGTATAATAACGCTGTGTTTTGCCATAACGCTCGACCATTTTAAAGGATTTCTCCTCCCCTAATGCCTGTCGAACTTCGGTTTCTGCCTTGAACATTTCTGGTAGCATCGCATGGGACTCTAATAATACCTGGAAGATAAAATCCTGAGGTTTGGCAATGTAAGAGGCCGCCTGAGGTTGATATAAGGCGTAATTCTTTAACTGAGCTTCTGGAACAAGGGATTCCCATAGCACGTGCATCCCTTTTTGGTTCGTAAGTTGACCATCGTGATTCTTCGTAGTATGCAATGGAACGTGCGCATCTGACACATAATGGCCTAAATCAGCTGCATAGAATAAGACAGAATCACGCATCTCCTGCTTAAACGCATTCACTAAACGACCGTACACCCGGTTCACTTCCCAAGGCACTAAACCCTCTTTGCGTAAACTGTCGAATGAATATTTCGCCACAGCTTGTTTAAAATCATGAGGAATTTCCGTCCGGTAATTAGGCCCAAAAACAGACGCATCCATATCCAAATAATGCTTCGAATCCTCCGTCTTATCGTCTTTCCGGCGCACGTCAGGGCGAATAGATTGCTGTACAATGTAGTCTTGATTGGCATAGAAAAACAAACCTAAATCTGACGGCAATGGGTAAATAGCGATCTGCTGAAGAGTTTTGTGAGCTAAAAAGCCCCAAGAAACCAAGAAACCACAGATAAGAACAAGGGATAATTTGCGCATATTATTTTTTAGTAAGAAATGTTTTAGGAGCGAATCCGTATTGTTTTTTAAAGGCACGTGTAAAATAAGCTGGATCATTAAATCCGACTTGGTAGGCAATTTCAGACACATTCAATTGACCTTTTTCTAACAGCAATCGAGCCTGTTGCAAACGAATCGATCGAATAAATTCATTTCCAGCCAGCGAAGTTAACATTTTCAATTTACGATATAGTTGCATCTTGCTCATGTCCATTGCCTGCTCCAAGTGCTCTACGTCAAATTCTGGGTCCTCCACATGTTCAATGACCACCTGAGTCGCTTTGGCCAAGAATTCATCTTGAAACACTACCTTTTCTTGCAAATCTTGATTTAATACAGATTCTTGCCAGTTTTTACGTAATCGCTCTTTCGCTTCGAGTAGTTTAGCCACTCTTAATTCCAAAATATCCGCGTGGAATGGCTTGGAAATAAAATCATCTGCGCCGGATTGCATTCCTTCTATTTGACTTTCTTGAGAACTTTTAGAGGTCAAAATAACGACAGGAATATGGCTTGTTTTTGCGTTTTTGCGAATCGCCTTGCACAAGTTTACGCCAGACATTCCCGGCATCATCCAATCCGTAATCACCACATCAGGCAAATAAGTCAAGGCCATTTCTAAGCCAGTCTCGCCTCTATCTGCCTCTATTACTTGGAAGTTCCCTTCAAATATCTCGCGAATAAAGGCCCGCATTTCGGTATGATCCTCTACGATTAATAAGATCTGCTTCTCTTGTTGAATAGTAACGACTCTTTCATTAATTAACTCAGTAGCTACCGGAAGAACTCCTGATTTCACCCACGCCTGATCGAAGGCCTCTAACGTAACAGGGAATTGAATCTTAAAGTCAGAACCCGCACCTAGATCACTTTGGACCTCAATCGAACCTCTATGTACTTCCATCAATTCTTTACATAGCGAAAGACCAACTCCCGTACCCACGCGATCCACTTTCTCTGGAATCTGGTAGAAGCGGTCAAAAATATGCTGAATATGTTCCTCACTAATTCCCTTTCCTGTATCTGATACGTGAATAGACACCCGGTTGATTGATTCTGCTTTGCCATTGTACACCTTGTGCAATTCTAACCTAATACCAATAATACCTTCCTCTGGGGTAAATTTAAAGGCATTGGATAATAGATTCGTAACGCACTTTTCGATGATGTCAGCATCGTAATAAACGAACAAGGATTCCACCGGTAGGTCCCATTTCAATTTAATCTGCTTTTGTTGAGCATAAGCATCGAAGCTTTGTTTGATCGAATGTAATTGACGAATCAAATCGTGCTTCTCCACAACAGGTTGGACGTTTCCTGATTCAATTTTAGACAAATCAAGCAGCTGATTGATTAGTCTCAGCAGTTTTTGGGCATTCTGGTAAATTGAATTAATCTTCGTCTTTTGGTCTTTATTCAGACTCGCATTCGAGATAAAATACTTTTCTAATGGACTAGTTATGAGTGTCAACGGAGTCCGCAATTCGTGTGAGATATTCGTAAAGAAATGCGTCTTCACTTGCTCTAATTCCTGAATACGTTCTTTCTCGATCTCCTTTAAACGTATATCCGTTCTGAAAGCCTCTCTCACTCGGACCTCCCGGATAAACGCATATATAACGCCAGCCAAGAGAATAACATAAAGAAGATAAGCCCACCAGGTGCGGTACCAAGGTGGTAAGACCGTTATTTTTAATTCATAGGGTTTCTCAGCCCAAATACCATCAGAATTACTCGCCTTTACTTTGAATACATAATCCCCTGGACTCAAGTTTGTATAAGTCACAGAACGCTGCGTTCCTACCATATTCCAATCCTTCTCAAAGCCCTCTAAGTAATAGGCATAGCGGTTATTTTTAGGCCTTTGGTATTCTAAAGCGACAAAATCCAGACTAAATACCGATTGATCCGGCTGTAATACTAAGTGTTTCGTGGACAAAATATCGAAGGTCAGTGGAGAATTTTCTTCTCCTGCTTCTACGTCTTTATTAAAGATTTTGAGCTTCGTAAAATAGACAGGGGGAACATCTAATCTCATTCGCAAACTGTCAGATTTCAAGTAATTCAACCCATTTACGCCACCAAAAAATAACCAATTTTGGTTATTCTTCGCAATGGCATTCGTCATAAACTCCTTCCCCTGTAATCCATCTGCTTCTTCGAAATTGACAAATTTCAACGTTTTTCCATCCATCTTCGAAATACCGCCATTCGTGGTAATCCACAAATCCCCTTTAGAATCCTCCACCATTCCTCGTAAAGAGTTACTTCCTAGCCCATTATTTACAGTATAAGCTTTAAACCCTTTATCAGGTCCCAAATATTGATTCAAACCACCACCCTGCGTCATTACCCAAATTCGATGCTGCCGATCTTGGTAAATTTTATTCACGTGATTATAACTCAAGGCCCCAGCCTCAGCTGATTTCACATAATGACGCAATTTCCCTGTGTTCAATTCATACACATATAATCCAAAACCCACCGTTCCTACCCAAATCTCATTCCCATTTAATACCCGAATGGCTGCAATTGATTTGTTTAAGAAATTATTCTTACCTAATTCTGCAAAAGGCACTCGGTATTGTTTGGTCGATGGATTAAAAACGACTACGCCCATTCCGGCAGTACCTAAAAGAAACTCGCCATTAAAAGATTCTAACGTATTAAAATTAGCCTCCCGAATTCCGGGTTTGAAGGGAAAATCCTTCAGTTGTTGATCCTTTGTAAATAAATTAATCCCTTTACCCCATAAACCTACCCAAACACCTCCATCACCTGAGGGATGGATAAAGTTCACATCATAGGTCTCAGTGGAGTTCAATTTTTTACTTGATGCACTTTGAAGGAAATGCGTTACCTGGCCTGATTTATGATTGAAATAAGATAAACCTACGTTGCTTCCTACCCATACCCCTTTGTCTCCATCAGCTAATAAGGTACTCACCTTATTACTCAGTAATCCTTGCAAGGTATTGGGTTTATAGCGGAGAACTGCGAAGCGAGGCTTTTGGAAAAAGGAGATATTCAATCCGGCTTCCCACGTACCCACCCACGTATTTTGATTCGCATCCGTGAAAAGGCTCATCACGGAATTAGAAGATAGTCCTAATTCTGGATCTGGATTCGAAGGAATATTCGTGTAGGATTTAAAATCTTCTCCATTCAGCTTATAGACACCATCATCCGTACCTATCCAAAGATTTTGTAATGCGTCCTTGGCCATTGAAGTCACAATATTTTGACGGGACAAAGGATCAGATGCTTGGTAAAAAACGACCTTGAATTGCTGGGTCTTTGGCGTGAAGCGATATATGCCACGACCATCCGTTCCTACTAAAATATCCCCATTTTTCGTTTCAAAAAGCGCGCGAACCCGGTAATTATTCGCCCCAAATTGATAAGGAATATAACTATGTGCATTTAACTGTGACACTAAATAACCCGTTCTTGTTCCCATCCAAACCGAACCAGATGAATGCTTAAACAGACGTGCCACTTCCTTAACTAATGGATTATTCCACTCAGATTCAGATTTAATTAGTTGATTTGTTCGAATATTATAGACTAAATAACCTAACCCTAATACGGCTACACCTATTCTTCCTTTACCGATATTGAGAATACTAGGGATATTGGAATTAGACAAATCTTGGCCGCCAGGTCCTTTCGTAAAGCGCGTGATTTTTCCGGTAGTTAATTCAATTTTATTTAGTCCTGAGTTACGCGTCCCTACCCACAAATTCCCTTCATCATCCTCCGCTACCGTAAATATTTCACTACTACTTAAGGTTCTAGCATCACTCGGGTCATTGCGGTAAATCTTAAAGTTATGTCCATCATAGCGATTCAAACCATCACCCGTAGCAAACCAAAGAAAGCCTTTCTTGTCTTGAATAATTTTATAAACCGAACTTTGAGAAAGTCCAGAGGCCGTACTTAATCGCTCATAACGTGTCTGCTTTTGAGCCTGAAGACCCAAAACGGTACACATAACCAAGAAGAAAAATAGTCTTTTCATTCGAATCTTAAAATTAGGGAATTATACCAGGAAATTGGACGGATTTATCCTGAAATACGCAGTTGCAAGAATTGTCCTCAAATTTGAAAGATTCGTCCTATGCTACACAATGCCGTAACTGTAATTTTGAACCAAGAATTTTTCTTCGACATGAATAAAACATTTGTTTCATTTAACGTAAAGAATTCAGGAAATAAACTTCCTAAATACCAGCAGCTTGTTAATTCACTTTTGCAGGATATTGAGATGGGAGAATTAAAACCTGGTGAGCGCTTGCCCTCTATAAATGAGGCTTCGGAGGAATGTTATCTTTCCCGTGACACGGTGGAGAGAGCCTATACAGAGTTACATAAAATGGGGGCGATTACCTCCATTTTCCGCAAAGGTTATTTCATCTCTGAATCGAGCTTAAAAGTAAAGACGAAAGTTCTTTTCTTAATCGGTCGGATGACAGAAACAAACCAAACCTTGTACAATGCTTTTCTTGATCATTTTGGCAAAAATGTAATGGTGGATATCTATACCTACCAATACAAGCCGAGAGAATTTAAAGAAATCATTGGACAACAATTAGGTAATTACCATTACTACCTGATTCAACCACATTTAATTGATGAGGATGAAGAAACAGTCAAGATTTTACAAAAAATAGCGGGGGATCGCTTGATTTTATTGGACCAAAACTTCGGAACCATCCGTCATTCCAGTCTCATCTGCCCACCTAACCCATCGCTAAAAAAGATTTTTAATACCCAACTAAACCTGTTTAATAAGTACCGCAGCCTTAATTTAGTTTTGAGCGAAGACGAATACTTCGATCCCGAATTAATCAATGCGTGTAGTGAATTCTGCGAAGCGAATTCATTGAAATTCCAAGTATTAGATGGCCTAGAAGAGGACGATTTTCAACCAAAGGAGATTTATTTTACTTTGTCTGATACCGATCTTTTCCAGGCTATCAAATACGCGGAGAAAAAAGAATGGGCTTTAGGCAATGATATTGGCATCATCTCCTTGAATGACCATCCATTTAAGGAAATAATAGCTGGAGGAATCACGGTGGTGAGTACTCATCCGGAGAAGTTAGGCCAAAAAGCCGCTGAAATGATCCTATCCAATCAAAAAACGGCAGAAGTCATCGAACCGAGCCTAATTATAAGACAATCACTTTAGGGTTTTATTTTGCTTGAAAAGGGCCGTGGTTTCACGGCCTCTTTTTTTTCACGTAATCTATGTTTCGTTGAATTCCCTTCAACTTCGTTCGCTTGATTGCTGAATACTGAAAAAGGGTTTGAAATACCTCTTCAGACATTCCCTCCCAATCCAACTCTTGTAGTTTCATTTCAAATCTCGGTTCATTGTGCGGCTTCGAAAATCGATTCCAAGGACACACATCTTGGCAAATATCACAACCAAAAATCCAATTTTCGAAATCACTATTTAGATTAGCGGGCATTTGGTCTTTTAGCTCAATTGTGAAATAGGAAATACACTTGCTTCCATCTACCACATACGGTGTAATGGCCTCCGTAGGACAAGCGTCAATGCAACGCGTGCAGGTGCCACAAAAATCCTTGATAGGACCATCTGGACTCGCCTTTACATCAATTAGTAGCTCAGCTAGGAAATAAAAACTTCCTTTTTTGGGAATAATCAAATTCGCATTCTTCCCTATCCAACCCAAACCAGACTTCTTCGCCCACGCTTTTTCTAATACCGGTGCAGAATCGACAAACATTCGACCAGAGAACTCCCCTATCTCATTTTGCAAAGCATCCCATAACGCTTGCATCTTATCCTTAATCACTCGGTGGTAATCTTCGCCGTAAGCATATTTCGAAATTTTAAAATCTTGTACAGCGATTTCCGCCGCAGGAAAATAATTATATACAAGAGAAACGACGGTTTGGCAACCGTCTACTAGTTTTCGTGGGTCAAGACGCTTATCGAAATGATTCGCCATGTAGGCCATTTCGCCATGTTGATTCGCGTTTAACCAAGCTTCTAAACGCGGCGCCTCTTCCTCTAAGAATCCCGCTTCAGAAATACCACAAAAGGCAAAACCAAAAGACTGCGCTTTAGCCTTAATAAGTCGGGAAATTTCTGCGGGACTTTTTGACATTTGTTTAAAATTACGAAGGTCATTTCATTTATGCCAAAGTGTCAGAAAATTGTTTTTGGTATTGAATTTGTAAAGGGAAGAACGCAATCGTAATTTTGTATCATGAAAAAGAAAGAAAACGAACAAACGCCTGAGGAAGAAATTATCAATCAAACAGAAGAAACAAGCCCAGAAACGGAAGAAACAGCTCCTGTAGATGAATTAGCGGAGATGAAGGAGAAATACCTTCGCCTGTATTCAGACTTCGAAAATTTCCGCAAACGTACAGCTAAAGAGAAAATAGAACTCATACAAACCGCATCCGAACGTTTAATCGTTGACTTATTACCTGTCATTGATGACTATGAGCGTGCGTTAGCCAATGCTCCTGAAGGAGAAATCTCCGAAGGAACGCAATTAATCTTCGCAAAAATTGGTAACATCCTACAATCCAAAGGGTTGAAAGAATTACCTGCTAAAGGCGAGGTATTTGACGCTGAAATCCATGATTGCATTACGCAATTCCCTGCCCCATCGGAAGAAGAAAAAGGCAAAGTGGTAGAAGTAGTTGAAAAAGGATATACATTGAATGAAAAAGTCATCCGCTTTGCGAAAGTGGTGGTCGGAAATTAAAAGAAAATGGCGCAAAAAAGAGATTATTACGAAATTTTAGGCGTTTCCAAATCCGCATCGGAGGACGAAATCAAGAAAGCTTACCGCAAAATGGCGGTGAAGTACCATCCAGACAAGAATCCAGATAACAAGGAAGCTGAAGAAAAATTCAAGGAAGCAGCGGAAGCCTACGAGGTTTTAAGTAATTCCCAAAAGAAAGCGCAATACGACCGCTTCGGTCACGCCGGAATGGGGGGCGCAGCTGGCGGAGGTTTTGGTGGTGGCGGCATGAACATGGAGGATATCTTCTCACAATTTGGAGATATTTTTGGTGGTGGCGATGATAGTCCTTTCGGTAGCTTCTTTAACCAAGGTCGTGGTGGTGGAAGACGCCAGCGTAAAGGAACTGACCTACGCATCAAACTCAAATTAAATTTAGAGGAGATTGCAAACGGCGTAGAAAAGAAAATCAAGGTAAAACGCCACGTCGCTTGTAAATCTTGTTCTGGAAACGGATCTAAAAACGGAACTGATTTGAAAACCTGCGGCACTTGCCAAGGTTCAGGTCAAGTACGTCAAGTACAACAAACCATGCTAGGCCAAATGGTCACTTCCTCTACTTGCCCACACTGTAGCGGAGAAGGTAAGACGGTAGGAGCAAAATGTGGTGATTGCTTTGGTGAAGGCCGCGTACTGGAAGAAGAAATCATCCCAATCAAAATCCCAGCAGGCGTATCTAACGATATGCAACTGTCGATGTCTGGAAAAGGAAACGTTCCCCCGCGTGGTGGCGTGGCCGGTGATTTATTGATCGTCATCGAAGAAGAAGCTCACGATCTATTGCACCGTGATGGAAACAACGTCATCTATGATTTATATGTAAGCTTTGTGGATGCGGCCTTAGGCACCTCAGTCGAAGTTCCTACGATCGGTGGAAAAGCAAAGATTACCTTAGAAGCCGGAACTCAAAGTGGCAAAATCTTACGCTTAAAAGGAAAGGGTATCAAAGAACTAAACGGGTATTCGGTAGGTGATCAATTAGTTCACGTAAACATCTGGACTCCTAAGCAAGTCAGTAAAGAGGAAACTGAGTTATTAGAAAAATTACGAGACTCCCCTAACTTCGCTCCACAACCAGGCAAATCGGAGAAGGGATTCTTTCACAAGGTGAGGGATATGTTTTCGTAGAAAAGCATAGCTTTTCAATAGCATAAAGTATAAAGCATAAAGAATAAAGTTAGTATCGCTTTCTGCGATGAATTTATGAAGTGTTTTTAATTACTGAAACATAAAAAGAGCGGCTATTGCCGCTCTTTTTATTCCATCATTATTCTTTATGCTTTATGCTCTATCCTTTACTACTGCAACCTACCCAATTGCTTATTAAACTTCGCCTCTAACGTCTGGTATTTCGCAGGATTCACTTTCGAAGCCTTTAAGGCAGAAACGACTAAGTTCATTTCATAGATAGCAATCTGCACATCACGTTCGTGAGATGAATAGCGTCCATCTAAATAATAATCCAATAATTGATCATCACGATCAACAATTCTCTTGGCAATTTTAAGGGCAGATGGAGCATCGCCTACCGCTACATACAATTCCACCATAGAAGCAGAGAACTGATCGTATGGAATGACCTTGTCTGGCATTTTTTGGTCTAAATAATCCATGACCTTCTTCGCTTTTGCGTAATTCCCTTCGCGGACTAATTGATCAGCTAGACGATACACACTTAAACGAGCAGTTACCGAAGGAATTCCTAAGTAGAAATCACCATGGTAATAAATCTTGTCGTTATCTAATCCTCTCCAGTACATCTTTTTCAAGATGTTATCTGACATAATCTGTGTATTGACATAACCATCGTTAGCTCCCGGAATTTTGAACGGCATCAATCGATACGCGTAACCTTCTAATTGCATTGATTCTTTTAAACCTAAATATTGGTCATTAGGCAACGTGGATGCAAAATAGATCGGACGTTTCCAGCCAGAAACTGCATTGTTTGAGATGATCTCTAATTGAATCAATTCCCCTTTGTAAATGTTGTGTGAGGGCAATTTCCAACCTAGCACTGGCGACATGTAGGGAACGAATTGCTTAGGGAACCAGTTCGTTTTAGCCACCGCAGCGATATCTACTGGAATCACAACCGAATCAGTTGGCAAGGTATTGATCGTTTCCCCTAATTGCGTTTGCTCTTGGATGGATGGACTATCTTGGTGTAACAAATCCAAATAATCCGGTAAAGACATAGCCGTTAATCCCTCTTTAGGATTATATAATATTTGATCGTTTATCCCTTCCATCAATTGATCTTTCGATAATTTAATAGGCAATGGCTGAGATTCGTAGGTCTTACGCTTCATTTGATCAATGTACCAGTCTGTTCCTAAAAGAGACAAGTTACATACACGAACGTCTGTTCTGAATCCTTCGACTTCTTGTACGTACCAAAGCGGGAACGTATCGTTATCACCCCCTGTAAACAAAATGGCGTTAGGAGCGCAAGAATTCAATAGGTTTTTAGCAAAGTCGATTTGGTGCACACGACCGCTTCTATCGTGGTCATCCCAGTTTTGTTGGGCCAAAATCGCCGGAGCAGTTAAACCTAATAAAGCAGCGATTGCCCATTTGGCCTTATCAGCTTTCACAAACTTCTGAATAAACTCAAGTATCTGCATCACTGCAAATCCTGCCCAAATGGACATAAAGTAGAAAGAACCCACAAAGATATAATCACGCTCACGCGGTTCTGTAGGTGGAGAATTCAGGTAAACGGTTAACGCCACACCCGTTAAGACAAACATCAATATTGTCACCAACAAATCCTTGTCATTCTTGCGAAGCATATAAAAGAATCCTAATAACACGAAGATGATCGGTAGGAAGAAGTAATTGTTACGCGCCTTATTGTTGCGTAAAATGTCCGGTAATTTCGACGTATCCTCGAATGTATTGATGGCCCAAGCATCTTGGAAATCACTTTCGCGACCTACGAAATTCCACAATAAATAGCGCATGTACATATGCCCTAATTGGTGGGTAAATAGAAATTCTAGGTTCTTACCAAAACTAGGCTTCTCCCCTGCAGGAATACCTAACATCTCCTGGTACAACTTCACGTGATTCGCTTGATTCGAATAGACACGTGGTAATAACATCATTTGGGTCTTATCGTATTCGTACACTGGTTTCTTCGTGTATTCAACGTATTTCCCGTCCTTCATTTTATAGATAGGCGTCTCAGCTCCTTCTTTGTAACCCGTCACCTCAGCTGTATAAACAGGTCCATAGATTAACGAGCGTTCTCCGTATTGCTCACGTTTCAAGTACTTTAAGAAGTTCAAGATATTGCTAGGGTCATTCTCATTAATAGGTGTATTATAACCTGAACGCACTAAAGCTACGGTGTAGGTTGAATAACCAATTAATAAGAAAACGAGGGAGAAAAGAGCTACGTTGAGTACTTCCTTTCCTTTGGCGTATGAATAACGAATCCCAAAAACCACCGCAGCAATCAACAAAATCAAGAAAACGATCGCACCAGAGCCATAGGAGAAACCCAATGTGTTCACGAAAGTCAACTCAAATTGAAAGGCTATACTAGGTAAACCAGGGATTATTCCTGCATTAATAATACCTAAAATAATAAGCGCAACTAAGATTGAAATCACCCCACCCGTTAAAGTAGGTTTCTCATAGCGTTTAAAATAATACAATAATCCCAATGCCGGAAGGGTCACTAAATTCAATAAGTGGACGCCAATTGACAATCCCACTAAATAAGCAATGAACAATATCCAGCGATTCGATTCCGCTCTATCCTCTACTAATTCCCACTTAAAAGCAGCCCAAACCACGATGGCCGTAAAGAAAGAAGACATCGCGTAAACTTCTGCTTCCACAGCTGAGAACCAAAAAGTATCAGAAAACGTGTAAATCAAAGATCCAACTACACCAGACGCCAATAAACCAAAGCGCTCATTCGAGTTTAATTCTTCAAATGACTTATTCATCATCTTGCGACCGATCATCACAATAGTCCAATGCAAGAATAAAATAGTCAATGCACTACTAACAACAGACATCATATTCACCCAGTAAGCCACTCTCGTCACATCACCTAAGGCTAGCAAGGAGAACATACGTCCAAGTAAAAGGAATAAGGGTGCCCCTGGAGGGTGAGGAACTTGTAATTTATAGGCACAAGCGATAAACTCACCACAGTCCCAAAAAGAGGCTGTAGGCTCCACCGTCAAGGTATACGTAATCAAGGCAATGAAGAAAACTCCCCATCCCGTCCAATTATTTACTTTTTTAAAACTCCACATAGGTCAGATTAATTAAACTGTTTTAAGAAACGAACGTCATTCTCTGTGAATAAACGTAAGTCTTTGATCTGGTATTTTAACATCGTGATGCGTTCGATACCCATCCCAAAAGCAAAGCCATTGTACTTCTTCGAGTCAATCCCCACATTTTCTAATACATTCGGATCCACCATTCCTGCTCCAGCAATTTCAACCCATCCGGCTCCTTTGCATACATTGCAACCATCACCCTTGCACAAAAGACACGTAATATCCATTTCTGCACTAGGCTCCGTGAACGGGAAGTAAGACGGACGGAAACGCACTTTCGTGTCTTTTCCGAACATTTCTTTGGCAAAATGGTAGAGGGTATCTTTTAAATCTTTGAAACTTACTTGTTCATCCACATAAAGACCTTCCACTTGGTGGAAAAGGCAATGGGCACGTGCTGAAATCGCTTCGTTGCGATATACACGTCCTGGCATGACCGAGCGAATTGGTGGCTTTTGGTGTTGCATCAAGCGAATCTGTACGTTAGACGTGTGTGTACGCAATAAAACATCGTCTTGAATCTCACCAGCCCCTTTTTCAATGAAGAAAGTATCTTGCATTTCGCGTGCAGGGTGATTCGCTGGAAAGTTCAACGCCGTAAAATTATAGAAATCCGTTTCGATCTCCGGTCCATCTGAAACCGAGAAACCCATCCGATTAAATATCTCTAAAATACGCGCTCTCACCTTCGTCAACGGATGAAGACTGCCTTGTGAAATCGGGTTATACAGGGTTAAATCAGAAGGGACCTCGAAGCCAGCTGCATCACCTGCGAATGATTCTTGCGCTTGCGCAAATTTGGCTTCCGCGGAATTCTTCAAGCCATTTAAAGCCTGTCCCACTTCTCTACGATTCTCTGCTGGCACATTTTTCAATTCATCAAAAAGCGATGCCAAGCGACTTTTACGCCCTACAAATTGATTTCTAAAAGAGTCTAGTTCACCCTCATTTGAAATAACATAAGCATCAATTTCGGCCTGAAGAGCCTTTATTTGTTCATTCATTCGTGTAATTATAAAATGCGGAAACCAATGGTCGCCTGGTAATAACTCGGTTTTTGGGAATAATTAAAACCGCTAGGGACGGCTACGGTATTTTTTAATTCTGACATCGTCCCCTCATAACGTAAGTCTAAAGACAAGTTTAAGATATCAAATCCAATACCTGCTTGATAAGAAAAGCTAGAACGGTTAATGATATCTTGGGATGTTCCTGAAAAATACGATTTAACGGCTGCATCAGGACTAGTGGAAGCCGAGATAGCATAGGAAGCAACAGGACCAGCTAATACACGTAAAGGCCCTAATTTAATCCCCGCTAACAACGGCACATCTAATGATTTTTGAGAAAAACCCACAACGCCTTGATTCGTTGTTAATGAATTAAGTACATCCACGTTGACTTCTTTTGCCGTAAAATAGACTTCCGGTTGCAAGAAAATAGTACGGCCTATACGCGCAAATGCACCTAATTGATAGCCTGTCTTATTTTCTAAATTCGTACTCAAGCTAGCTACTTTCACAGAAGAAAGATTTACACCTCCCTTGATTCCAATTCGAAAATAATCAGCACGAGAGTGCTTTTGAGCTGTGGCTACAGATAGGAGACCCATCACAAGGGCCAATGTCATGAAGAATTTTATGGCTTTCATCACTATAGTGTTTTATTAACTTGTAAAATTATCCTTTTTCACCCGAAAAAAAAGAAAAAACGAAATCAAAGCGTAAATTTGGGTATAAATATTCCTCCCCCAAATGGCCAAAGCTAAAACGTCTTTTTTCTGTCAATCGTGTGGTCACTCCGCGCCAAAGTGGTTAGGTAAGTGTCCCTCATGCGGAGAATGGAATACGTTCGTGGAGGAATTAATTGAAGCAACGAATCATCCAGCAGAGGTTTGGAAAACAAAAGGTAGTCCGAAATCAACCGCAAAGCCTAAACTGCTAAATGATGTAAACTTTGAAAACCTCCCTAAATTGACTTGCTCAGACCCTGAATTCAACCGGGTTTTAGGAGGAGGAATCGTTCCAGGATCACTCGTTTTAATCGGTGGAGAGCCGGGCATTGGAAAATCAACACTTTTATTGCAAGTAGCTCTTTCCTTAACCCAGACGCGTGTTTTATATGTTACAGGGGAGGAATCGGAACAGCAAATTAAACTGAGAGCAGATCGTTTAGCTGCGAAATCTGACTCCTTGTATATTCTAACAGAGACCAACACACAATCTATTTTCAGGCATTTAGTGGACCTAGAGCCTGAAATAATCATTGTGGATTCGATACAAACACTGTTTTCAGATCAAATCGAATCGGGTCCTGGTTCAGTTTCTCAGATTCGAGAATGTGCCTTGGAATTAATGCGATTTGCGAAGGAAAGTGGCACCCCTATTTTCTTAGTGGGTCATATTACCAAAGAAGGTTCCATCGCCGGCCCTAAAGTGCTAGAACACCTCGTGGATACCGTTTTGCAATTCGAGGGAGATCGTCATATGATCTACCGCATATTGCGCACCACAAAGAACCGTTTTGGCTCGACTTCCGAATTAGGCATCTACGAAATGCTAGGGAGTGGATTGCGACCTGTTACCAATCCATCTGAAATCCTGTTATCCCAGCGAGACGAACCGTCGTCAGGCATCGCCATAGGTACGCTGATGGAAGGAAATCGTCCCCTATTAGTAGAAATCCAGTCATTAGTGAGCGCGTCTTCATATGGGAATGCACAAAGAACAGCGAATGGATACGATGGAAAACGTCTAAGCATGTTGATTGCCGTTTTAGAAAAAAGAGGCGGGTATAAATTAGCAACACAAGACGTTTTCTTAAACATTACGGGCGGAATACGAGTGGATGATCCTGCCTTAGATTTAGCCACTTGCATGTCCCTAGTCTCTTCTTATGAGGACAAAATCATCGACTCGTCTATTTGTTTTGCGGCAGAGGTAGGATTAGGGGGAGAATTACGTTCTGTAACGCGGATAGATCAACGCATTGCTGAGGCTGAAAAATTAGGATTTAAGGAAATCTGGATTAGCAAGTACAATCTGAAGGGCTTAAATTACAAGCCAACTAAAATCAAAGTACAATCAGCGGCGACCTTGTTAGATGTTATCCTGCACATTTGGCGTCAAAAATAGCGGCCGGATATTCCACCTCTAGTAGATGTAATCCGTGAGCAGGTACTGCGCGTCCCGCTTTACAGCGATCTTTGGAATCTAAAATCTCTTGTAATTGCGCTTTCGTTAAACGCCCCTGTCCTACCTCCAGCAGCGTGCCTACCACAGCTCTCACCATTCCACGCAAGAATCGATTACCTTGAATCGTAAAAACTAATTCATCGCCCCTAGTAGCCCAAAAAGCCTGCATTATGCTACACTCAAAAGTAGCCACATCGGTCTTCACCTTGGAAAAACACTGATAATCTGTGTGCTGAAAAAATAAGGAGGCAGCCTCATTCATCGCGTCTACATCTAAATCAACACTAAATCGATACGCATAAGCCGCATTAAAAGGACTTTTCCCTGGACTAATTCGGTATTCATAGGTTCGAGATAATGCCGCAAAACGTGCATGAAAATCATCTGCCACCTGGTAAATCCCTTGCACTGCAAGAGACTCTGGCAACATGCTATTCAATCGAAAAACCCAATTATCCTTCACTTTTTTACCATCCGGCAAATCAAAGTGAGCGAACTGCTGGTGCGCATGAACACCTGCATCGGTACGTGAACTTCCGACAATTTCGAGCGAAAACCCTGTCAATAAACTCAATTTATCCTGCAATACCGACTGAACCGTCGTTGCATTGGGCTGAATTTGGTAGCCATGAAAAGAGCCGCCATCGTACGAAAAAGCGAGTAGATAGCGGCTCATTTTGTTTATTTCATTAAAGCTGTTTCAAGTGCTGTATCAAATGATTGATACGCAGCAGCCACAGAGCTCAAAACAGCTCCATCCGCCACCATATCTGTCCCTTTAACAGATCCTAATGCAGAGAATTTAACTCCTTGAGCCTGCAATGCGGACTCAAAAGCTGCTTTCTTAGAAGCATCGACTGACACCACCACACGAGATTGTGCTTCACCAAACCAGAAGGCATCCTGACGAATAGCAGAATCTGAACTTACTTGGAATCCTAGACCACGAGGGAAGGAAGATTCGGCTAAAGTCACTAAAAGACCCCCATCAGACACATCGTGAGCTGATTCGATTAACTTCCCTTCGATCAAAGCAGAAATCGCTTTTTGCACTTTTTGCTCTGTTGCTAAATCAAAGTGCGGTGCTGGGGTTGCCTTGATACCTTTGTATGAATACACATATTCTGATGAAGCAATATCATTAACTGATTCACCTACTAAATAGATGGCATCACCTTCTTTTTTGAAGTCCAACGTCATCTTGTTCTCTGGTTTCTCCAAAATACCTAACATACCGATGGTAGGTGTAGGGAAAACGGGACCTTCGTCTGAAGATTGATTATAGAAGGAAACGTTACCACCTGTTACCGGTGTTTCAAATGCCTCGCATGATTTTTTCATCCCTTTGATAGCACCCACAAATTGCCAGTATACTTCTGGAACATAAGGATTACCAAAGTTCAAACAGTTCGTAATCGCCACCGGCACACCCCCTGAACATACGATATTACGAGCAGCTTCTGCTACAGCCATCGCGCATCCTTCTTCCGGATCTGCGTTCACGTAACGAGAATTACAATCGACCGTAATCACGATCGATTTTTGAGAACCATGTACTTTCACTACCGCCGCATCCGATGGTGCATTCGTGTTGCGATTCGCACGACCGATTGATGAATCATATTGTTGTGCTACCCACTTTTTGGAAGCAATATTCGGGTGATTCATCATGAAGTTCAAAGCCTTAGGCAATTCTTCTTTAGGCAAATCAGCGACTGAATCAATCTTAAATTTCTTGAATTCTTGGAAGTAAGCTGGCTCTTTGTATTCGCGGTGATACACCGGAGCTCCACCACCTAATACTAAATCATCCGCTGGAACATCTGCCACTAAAACGCCATCTTGATAAAACTGAAGACGCTTAGTATCGGTTACCGTTCCAATTTGCTCACAATTAAGATCCCACTTATCAAAAATACGCTTCGCTTCCTCCTCACGACCTTTCTCTACAACGATAAGCATACGTTCTTGGGACTCAGATAATAAGATTTCAAAAGGCTGCATGTTCGGTTGACGCGTAGGCACTTTGGAAAGATCAATAATCATCCCGTGTTCTCCTTTCGCAGACATCTCAGAGGTCGAGCAAATAATACCCGCCGCACCCATATCTTGAATACCGATGACACAACCTGCTTCGATAATTTCTAAAGAAGCCTCTAATAACAATTTCTCTTGGAATGGATCCCCCACTTGAACCGCAGGCAATTTCTCCGACGATTTCGCCGTAATATCTTCAGAAGCAAAACTAGCACCCCCAATTCCATCTTTACCAGTCGCAGAACCCACGATAAACACCGGATTACCTACGCCGTATGAAATAGCCGATGCTTGTGTTCCTACCTTTAAAATACCGGCTGAAAACGCATTAACTAATGGATTTACATTATAACAATCATCAAATTGCACCTCACCACCTACGGTAGGAATTCCAAAGGCATTTCCATAATCTCCAATCCCCTTCACGACACCTTTCACTAACCACTTCGTTTTCGCTAAATCAATATTGCCAAAACGTAAGGAATTCAATTGAGCAATCGGACGTGCACCCATGGTGAAAATATCACGGTTGATACCACCTACTCCTGTCGCCGCACCTTGGTAAGGCTCTAAAGCAGACGGGTGATTATGTGATTCAATCTTAAAAGCGCAACCTAGGCCGTCTCCTAAATCAACCAAACCCGCATTTTCTTCACCCGCTTTCGCTAGCATACGTGGAGAGTCTTTAGGCAAAGTCTTCAACCAAACGATTGAATTCTTGTAGCTACAATGCTCTGACCACATGACAGAGAAAATCGACAATTCGGTAAAGTTAGGCTTGCGGCCTAAAATCTCCTGAATGCGATCATACTCCTCGGGCAATAATCCTAATTTTTTGGCTGTTTCGACGGTGGGAAGGGTTTCGATTGATTCCACTTAATTGAGTTTAAAATTGAAATGCAAAGATAGGAAATCTTACGCATTGAGCATAAAAATTAAAGCATAAAGCATAGAGCAAAAAGCATAAATTTGGAATAAAAAATGGCTGAAGCCCATTTTTTATGGTATATGTAATTTTAGTTGTCCCATAAAACACAAGTATTCCACAAAAAACATTTCATCAATTCATTCGCGAAGCGAATACCTACTTTGTGCTTTGTTCTTTACTCTTTGTACTTTAGATTTAAAGAAAGTCGTCGACTTTCTTTAAATCCCCCAATACTCCCGATCTTCCGGAACATCCACATCACGGAATTTATCGGAGAAGTGAATGATTTCACAGAGCATCGGATTTTGGCGCCAAAATTTTCCCAATCCTTGATCACCGCTCCATCCATTAAACAGGGGGCGCAAGGCAGAGGGAATGAAGACGGGCGGAGAGTTAACCCCTTGAAATGAGGCCACAATGGCTCTATTCGGATTAGCCAAAGAAGTTAAATTCTTGATATGGCTAGAGGTCAAAAATGGTAAATCACACAAAAGCACTAACACATCTTTGGAAAAATCAATCGATTGTAAGCCCACAGCTAATGATTCCCCCATTCCTTTATCCCAATCAATGACTTGCACGTAGGACAAGGTTGAAAATTCATTTTGTAATTTTTCGATAATACGAATGGATTGTTCCACCTCTGCCCCTAAACAAACTTGCACTTCTTTACAGACACTAAAAGCTAATCGAATAGACCGTTCTAATAGACTTTGGCCCTGATACACTAATAATTGCTTGGCTTCACCTAAACGGGACGAAGCTCCCGCTGCTAAAATTAATCCTGTCATCTGCAATTTTGAATTTCACTAATTTAAATAAAAATAATTAAAGCAGAGGTACTAATTTTAGGGAATGCTTCGAGAAAACGAAATCCAATTTATTCAAGAAAATCTCCACAGAGATCCGGTTGCGATTGCTCTGGAAGCTTCAAAATATCCTAATTTAGCCATTCCTGTTTTAGTAGACCAAATTAAAGCCAGGCAAAAACTGAAGGACAAAATGCCCCATTGGGTGGCGAATGAAAAGGTGTTCTTCCCTCCATCTTTGGCCTTAGAACAATCATCTTCCGAGGTAACGGCAAACTTTAAGGCTTCACTAGTGCGCGGAAAAGTGGTGGACCTAACGGGCGGAATGGGTTTAGATAGTTTCGCATTCACACAATCAGGCTGCGAGGTGGATTATATCGAAAGACAGGAAGAACTAGCGAAAATCACCGCCTTTAACCACTCTGTATTAAACGCAAAAAGCATCCAGCACCACATAGGCGATAGTTTACAATGGCTTTCAGATTGTGGACAATCATTTGATTTTATTTATGTAGATCCGGCCAGAAGGGATGGCGAGGGCAACAAAGTCGTCCTATTGCAAGATTGCGAGCCCAATGCGCTTGAATTAATCCCCTACATCAGCAACAAAACAAGTTTACTGATAAAAACGAGTCCCTTATTGGATTTAGATCGGGCCACCAAAGAGCTGGATGGAGTAGAAAAGATTTATATTGTTTGCTTTAAAAACGAGGTGAAAGAATTGCTCTTTCTGAAGACGTCTCAATCTTCGGAAGACCCAGAAATTGAGGTGATCGAATTAGGACAGGCTAACTCAACCCTTTTCAATGCAAAAAAATCAGCTGAATCAGCCAATATTTGCGACTTTGGTCCTGTTGCTAACTACCTCTATGAACCTCATGCAGGAATTTTAAAGGGTGGATTCTTTAAATTGGTAGGTAAGGGAATGAAGAAAATTGCTCCCAACACGCATTTATATACTTCTGAAGACCTTCACACTAATTTCGCCGGTAGAACGTTTGAAGTTTTAGCGGTGGGACCTTTGGAAAAGAAATGGATTCAGACAGTCTTGCCAGCCGGAAAAGTGAATATCTCTACCCGAAATTTCCCTATCAAAGCAGACGAAATTCGGAAGAAATTTCAATTGAAAGATGGTGGAGAATTGACGCTTTTTGCTTTCAGAGATCATACAAACAAAAACAAGGTTGCCCTAGCTAAAAAAATCTCCTAACTTTAGTAAAAATTTCATCTTATGAAGAAGATCGCTTTCCTACTTTTCTTTTTTGCTATTGCATTCCATGCCTCAGCTCAAGTTTTTTCTGGCATGTCAGAAGTAGATAAATCAAAGAAAGAAGGTGTATACACTTTCGTTAATACACAAGAAAAATTTGCCAGAGCAAGCTGGAAAGCTTATTTGAGTAAATTTGGTAAAGTAATTGAGGGTAAAAACGGGACATATTCCAGTTCTGATATCAAGATTGCTAACATCTCCGATACTCCTTTAGTACTTGTCTCTAAAGTTTCTGAAGAAAATAAGAAAGTAAAATTATTCGTGTCAATTGCCACCGGAAATGACGAATACATCCAAACAGGTCACGCAAAATTGAGTGAAACGAGCACTTGGATAGAGGATTTTATCAAAATCGTAGATTTAGAAGAGGCGGTAAGAATCGAAGAAAACAAATTAGCCGAATTGGTAGCTGCTCAAGCTAAGAACAGCAAACAAGCGGAACGATTAATTCGCGAATTAGACTCTAACTCCCGACAAATCAACAATTTAGAAGAACGCTTAAAAGAAGCAAAAATCGAAAAAGAAAAGATTTTAACGAATCAGGTTCAAAACAAAGTAGATCAAAAAACAAAAGAAGAAGAAATTGCTGCACAAAAAGTAGTCGTTGAGTCTGCGAAACAAAAAATCAAATGAAAAAACTGATCATCGCCCTTTTCACGATATCACTATTTTGCAACTTTGGCAGAGTGGAGTATTCCGCACTTAATCCGAAGGCAAAAACAATTCAAATGGATTCTTCCGCAAGAATAGTGACTGCAAATCCTTCTAAAATAACGCCTAACGAAATACCTTCTGAGCAAGATTCACCTGAGGCTTCTGACGAAAGCGCTGGTTGGGCAAAATATATTGCTTTGGGCGTTAAAACCTTTTTTGCGACCTTATTAAAACTCTTGGTAGCTTAGTATGCTATCCTACTCCATCACCACTCCTATCCAAGCACCCGTTAGCCACGTAAAAGAACGTTTTACAGCTGATCTTTTGCTCCAGTTATCGCCCCCTTTTCCTAGAGTCGCGTTGCAGCGCTTTGATGGATGCCAAAAAGATGCTAATGTCGTTCTTGTTATCCACCTCATTTTCTTAAAGCTAACCTGGAGCTCACTAATTACAGAAGACTTAGAAACTGAGCAGGAATGGTATTTTATTGATCGCGGAGTTAACATGCCTTTTGGACTGCAATTTTGGCAACACAAGCACAGAGTGAAGAAAACCTCCGAAGTCACTTGCGAAATTATCGATGAAATATCATTCGATACTCATCATGCATTTTTGAATTACCTTCTTTTCCCCTTTCTTTGGGGAATGATTTTCTATAGAAAACCATTTTACAAAAAGTATTTATCCCTCGTCAACCCACTATGAAATTAACCTTAACAAATAAAATTATCATTGGATTTATCCTGGGCCTTGTTTTAGGAGAATTCTTTTTCCTTTCTTTTGAACCAGAAGTTAGCCATGATTTAGGAGCTAAAGTCCAAATCGTTTCCAAAATTTTCCTTCGCCTGATCAAAATGATCGTGGGACCTTTAGTATTCTGTACCTTGGTGGTAGGAATCGCGAAATTAGGCGATTTTAAAGCCGTTGGTCGTATTGGGGCAAAAACCATCGGATACTTTTATTTTGCGACTATTTTATCCTTAGTAACGGGCCTGGTCGTTGTAAACATTACGCAACCAGGAAGTTTGCAAAGTTGGCCTAAACCGGCGGCTGGTACAGAAACAGGTATCGATACTTCCAAAGCTAAAACGTTAGAAGATTTCATCTTACATATCTTCCCAGATAGCTTTTTCAAGGCTTTGGCTGAAAATGAAATTCTTCAAATCGTTATCTTCTCCCTTTTCTTCGGCGTCGCTTTAGGATCCATTGGTGAGGTAGGAAAACGCTTAATTCACGTCATTGAAAACCTAGCGGAGGTTATCTTTAAAATGGTAAACTACGTGATGGAAGTGGCTCCATATGCGGTATTTGCAGCCATGACAACCGTTGTGGCAAATAAAGGCTTAAGTATTTTGATTAGCTACGGCTATTTGATGATCTGCTTTATGGGTGGCCTGGTATTCTTTACGGTGGTTATTTTATGGATCATCTGTTTAGTAAACGGCATTCCATATTGGAAGCTCTTGAAAGAGTTAAAAGAGGCCTTACTTATCTCCTTCTCGACAGCGAGTTCAGAGGCGTCCTTCCCTCAAACGATTGCAGCATTAGAGAAATTCGGCTGCAGTAGACGTATAGTCGGCTTTGTTTTACCTTTAGGATATAGTTTTAATCTGGATGGGTCAATGTTGTATATGACCTTTGCAACAGGATTTATTGCGCAGGCTTATGGCGTTCATTTAAGTTTAGAGCAACAAATCACGATGTTATTGACCTTAATGATTACTTCCAAAGGTATTGCCGGCGTACCTCGAGCCTCACTCGTGATTATCGCAGGAACTTTAACGATGTTCAATCTTCCGGCTGAAGGAATCGCCTTATTATTAGGAGTTGACCCATTCTTGGATATGGGTAGAACGGTTACGTCTGTGGCAGGGAACGGCGTGGCTACTTGTGTGGTTTCGAAATGGGAAGGAGAATTTAATCCGACTTTGGCCGAATAATTTTCTGATCAAAGGTCATTTGAACGGCTTTTCGCGCCGGGATAATCGAAGCTAAAAAGGTGATCACCATCACCACTAACGCGGTCATTAAAAAATCAAACCATTCCATTTGAATGGGATAAGCATCAATCAAAGCGTTCGGGATTCCTAAAGGGATAATTCCGAACGTTTGTTGTATCCAACCTAAGGCAAAACCTAGAACCATCCCTACCACTGCGCCGGAAAAACTAATAAATAGTCCTACGGATAGAAAAATACGCAATAATTGTGACTGGGTAATGCCCATCGCTAATAAGGTTCGGAGGTCTTTCCGCTTTTCGATAACTAATAGAGAAAGTGCGTAAAAAAGCGTAAAAGATGCTATCCCCATGATAAATGCCATCAAAATAAACACGAAAAGTTTTTCGATTTTTATGGCACGTAAAAGGATGGCATGTTGTTGATCTCGCGTTCTCACTTGGAAATTTCTTCCCACGATTTTTTGGATGGAAGACTGTACATCCTGTTCCTGAACTCCCTCGGCTAACATTAGTTCAAAACGAGAAACCGTGGTAGAATCAGCTAGGGTCAAATCACGCATCCAGCTCAATGGAACAAGAATCATTTGATTATCAAAAGTCTGCTCCACTTGTAAGACACCGGAAGGAAAAAATCCCTTTTGATTTGCCGCCTCTTGAGTCATCTGGAATTTTGCTAAAGCCTTCTGATTAGGATACCATGCCTCAATAGGGTGGTAAATATCCTCAAAATTCATGCCCATCGCCAAAAAAACCCCCGCACCCACCATCCCGAAAGGATGGCCATCGTACTCAACTAAGTAATCTCCATCTACTACTTGATTTTTTAAGCGCTTTGAGGCTATAAATGAGGAATCAACCCCTTTTAGGGTGACAACTAATTGCTTTCCGTTATACCGGATAAGCGCTTGATCCTCTAATATAGGTTGGACTGATTTCACACCTGACACGGAGGCAATCTGTTGAATTTGATTTGGACTCAGTGAAAAGCGCGTTTCAGAAGTTGAAACGATGCTTAAATCAGGATCAAATGTTTTGAAAAGGCCTTTTTGAAAATCTTCTAATCCATTGAAAACAGATAGAATAAGCACCAAAGCCATGACTTCCACTCCCACCCCGATCATCGAAATACGGGAAATCAAGGTGATAAAACTCGCCTTAAATGGGGAAAAAAAATACCTTTTCGCAACAAATAAGGAAACGCTCATCTGGATTAATCAATTTCGTCAGCCACTCGATTAGGCACATCTCCCTCCGCTGGTGGAATCACTAAACCTTCGAACAAGGCTTCAATTTTAGCCGCATAAGCCGCAGTGTCATCCAAGAAGAAAACGAGGTTAGGAATAATCCGAACTTGCTTGCGAATACGATTCGCTAAGGCATTGCGAATGGCTTTGTTTTGAAACTCAATTTGATCCATCACCGCTTCCCGATCATCAATCAATAAAAAGCTCAAATAACAACGAGCTACCGAAAGATCTGGACTGATTTTTACCTCGGTTACCGTCACCATACCATTTCCAAAAAGCATTTTAAACTCTTTTTGAAAAATATCACTTAAATCCTTCTGTATTTGACGGCCAAATTTTTGCTGACGCTTCGTTTCCATGCTTGCTCTCTTTTTTCTAGGTCTTTTTATCTCAAAAAACACCTACAAATTTCATAATAATAATTGGAATCACCGTAATTTAGGGCTTCGTTTAGCCAAATATGTTACAATTTATTAAATCCAACAGCTTAATTTCGATGCTATTCATTTTGCTAGCAGGTGGATTAATAGCTTTTCTGTATACTCAGCAAGGATTTACCTATTTCCCCTGGGAAATTAAGAACTATTTGATTGGACAAAAATTAAACCAAGGATTTCGTCTATACAAGGACATTCGGGATAATACGGGGCCATTTGCCACTGGGTTTTATCAGCTTCTTGATTTATTAGCTGTTCCACTTTCCTACAATCCCTACATCGCTTTCGGGCTAATTTCCTTTCAAGCCTACCTGTTTCACCAAACGATTACTTCCTTTGATTTAATGCCCAAATTAGGAGGATTGGCCTTTTTCACCTACCTTTTACTGTTCCATCTTTGTATAGAGTTTAAGGTACCAGACCCTGCGCTGATAGGACTTAGCTTTCTACTTTTAGCTTGGAAAGAGATCATTCAGCAGCAAAAGACATTATTAGTAAACGATAGAGTCTTCTTAGTGGGAATCTATTTAGCCACAGCAACCCTATTTTTCCCTGCCTATTTTTGGCTGTTACCTTGGGCCATCATTAGTTTACTATTCTTCTCTGGTATCTCAATTCGCCAGATCATCCTTATTATGATCGGTTATCTGATTGTGATGACCATCACCTCCATTGTATTTTCGTTCCGTGGAAACCTCTCAGATTTAATCCAAGTTTTCCAAAATTCGGCTTTTGAATTCCAATTAATTTCAGCTGAAGAGGCACAGAAAGTCCTGTTGTTTTATGCCCCAGCCCTTGTTTTTGGACTATTCGGCCTTTACAAAGTGGTAGGTAATCCTAAAATCAGGGCTCATGCACAGAAAGCACAACAAACAACGTTAATTTGGTTATTTTTCAGCCTCATAGCAGTAACAAATTTCCCTTCTTATCATCGAATTAACTTTGTTTTCTTGCTACCTCCATTCGCTTATTTGGGGCTTAATCTCTTTTATGTGATCAAGAAGAATTGGCAGCGTGAACTGATTTTATGGACCCTAGTGGGTTCAGTAGTGTTAACTTACCAGCTAGACCAACCCAATATCGCAAAACCGAGACGCCTTTCCATTAACCAAGAAAAGCTGCTCATTCTAGGACCTGAGATGGAGGAGTATTTATACAATCAAATGGCTGGACCTTTTGTCAACTGGGAATTAGCGAAACCCCTTTTAAGCCAATTGAACACTTATAAAAATGTCATTATCGTTCAGGAATATTTCAACAAGGATCAACCTACCTACATCTATGATTCAGAGGGGTACTTTTCCAAAATTGAACAACACCTTCCCTCTCTCACTCAGCAATATGAGCTCGTGAGTCCTAAATTATACAAAAAGAAATAGCTTAACAGCAAGAAATTTTATTCACTCGCCCTTGGTGACGACCACCTTCGAAAGGCGTATCTAAAAACACCTGCAAACACGCTTTCGCTTCTTCTAGGGAAATAAAACGAACGGGAAGACAAAGTACATTCGCGTCATTGTGTTGTCGAACTAAGGCAGCAACTTCGGTATTCCAGGCTAATCCAGCTCGGATACCTTGATGTTTATTAGCCGTTATCGCCACACCATTCGCACTCCCACACAATAATAAACCAAAACTCACTTCCCCTTTTTCCACCGCATTAGCCACTGGATGTGCAAAATCAGGATAATCCACTGAATCCGCTGAATAGGTACCACAATCTTTAACAGAGATGCCTTTTGTCTCTAAAAAAGCGATCAAATCATTCTTGTAATCAAAACCGGCGTGGTCACCACCTACGGCGAAACTTAAAGGAGCATTCATGAAATTATGATTTATATATTTGCAAAGGTAAAAGGATTAGTCCTACATTTAGGAATCAAATGGTAAAAATATGACAGAGAATAACTGGAAAGAGGAAGAAGAGAAAATCAAGCAAGCTTTTGGAGATAAAACCTGGGCTCAGATTAAATCAGAGGAATCTTGGCGTATTTTCAAGATTATGAGTGAGTTTGTGGAAGGCATTGATAAATTATCCAAAATTGGTCCTTGTGTTTCCATTTTTGGATCTGCTAGAACTAGCCCAGAAAGTCCCTACTATAAAATTGCGGAAGAAATAGCAGCCAAATTAGTACGACATGGTTATGGCGTCATCACAGGCGGTGGCCCCGGTATTATGGAGGCCGGAAATAAAGGAGCAGCCAGCGAAAGAGGTCGTAGTGTGGGTCTAAATATCGAATTACCATTCGAACAGACGCCTAATCCCTATATCGATTCTGATAAAAACATGAACTTCGACTTCTTCTTTGTGCGAAAGGTGATGTTTGTGAAGTATTCACAAGGTTTTATTATTATGCCTGGAGGATTTGGGACATTAGATGAAATGTTCGAATCATTGACCCTCATTCAAACCCATAAAATAGGGCGTTTCCCAGTTGTATTGGTGGGAAAAGAGTATTGGGGTGGCTTAATCGATTGGATGAAAAAGACAATGGTAGTCGCTGGCAATATCCACGAAGAAGATTTGGAATTATTTGCTTTAGTAGACACGCCTACGGAAGCAGTACGCGTGATCGATGATTTTTATGCTAAATACTTGTTAAAACCTAATTTCTAGTTTTTAGCAAAAAAGTTTTTGATACCATCCAAAGGCAAAGCGTTCAACGTCAACTCTTTCAATAGGCCCCCTTTACGACCTACTTTTACACCCCATTGCATATCCTGAATACCAGCTATGGAGTGGGCATCTGGATTAATGGAGACAAATATACCCTTATCCATCGCCTCATAGATATAACGCCAATCTAAGTCCAATCGATAAGGACTGGCGTTCAATTCAATACTCACCCCATTTGCCTTACAAGCATCCAGTATCTTAGACATGTGCAAAGGAAAGCCAGGTCTAGCTAGCAATAAACGACCCGTCGGATGACCTAAAATGGAAGTGTAGGGATTTTCTATGGCCTTTAGTACGCGTGGCATAGCCTTCTCTAAATCCATCGTTAATCCGGCATGTACGGAAGCCACCACATAATCAAAAGAGGCCAAAACAGCAGCATCATAATCTAAATTACCATCTGGCAGTATATCCGCTTCTATGCCTTTTAAAATTTGAAAATCGGACCATTGCGCATTCAATTGATCAATTTCTTCCTGTTGTCGAATCACATCTTCCTCCTTCAATCCTCCTGCATAGGCAGCATATTTTGAGTGATCAGCAATACCGAAATAACGCAAGCCCAGATCTCGGCAAGCTTCTGCCATCTCACTAAGCGTATTCTTGCCATCTGAATAAGTGGAGTGATTATGTAAACAACCTTTTAAATCAGCGTATTGAATCAAAGCCTTATCTCCGTGTTTTGCATACCAGTCAAATTCCTGCAAACCTTCCCTCATTTCAGGAACGATAAAAGGCAATTGCAAAGCTGTGTAGATTTCAGACTCCTCTTTTAATTCCTTCCCGTCAAATCGCTCGTAAAATTGGACCTGAGCTAAGTGATCTGGCGCCGCTGATAAGGCGTACAATTTAGTTACGAATTCACTTGTAGAGGCAAAGTGAATTTCAATGGGAATCAAATGACCCTTGGTAAATCCTCTCCACGTAAATGGTGAGGACTCTTTTAGATCTTCTTCTAAACCTTCTACCTGTTGCAACAGACCAGAGGCTCCAAATAAATCATCCGTCTCTACCAAAAATACTAGTGAATTAATCACTTCAGCATTTCGACGCAATTCACCGGCAATGGATGCTTGAGAGAAGAGGCCACCTAACGTCTCTGCGATATCATCGGCTAATTCCTGCGCCTTATTTATACGTAATTTGCTAGAATTTGACTTAATAAAACGGATATTCAGAGTGACACTTTCTACCACCGCCCCACCAAATCCTTTCAAATTTGCTAAACGGCCATCTTCGCAAGCCGCTAAAAGGTCATCAATTTCCGTTATCTGCAATTCCTGCCAGATGGCACGTACCTTTTTAGGGCCTAAACCCTTAATTTTCAATAAAGTCAATAAACCAGTAGGTGTTTGTTCTAAAATCTGTTCTAATTCAGGACAAGTCCCTGAAGAGGCTATTTCCTGAACGATTTTGACAACCACTTTTCCTACACCGGGTACCGCTAACAATTGATCTTCTGACAAAGAAGAGATCAAACCGGGAAACTTATCGAGTCCACGAGCAGCAAAAGCAAGATTCTTACTTTTGAACTCATTCACTCCATGTAAATCCCAAAGCTTCACCAAAAGCTCTAGCGCGTCGACGATTTGATCATTATCCATAGACAAATATACTAAAATAGCGTGGCACCCTCCTTGGCAAGCAACCATTCCTTCCGCCACAATCCTCCGCTATACCCTACTAGATTACCAGTAGAACCTACCACGCGGTGACAAGGATAAAAAAGTAAAATAGGGTTTTGACCATTCGCATTTCCTACAGCCTGAGCCCCTTTGGGCATGTCTAAACGTTTCGCAATTTCTGCATAGGTGGTGGTGGAACCTGTGGGAATGCCTTTCAAGACCGACCAGACTTTTTGCTGAAAGGATGTTCCAATAGATGGATCTATAGGAAATTCTTGTAAGATTCCTGTATCAAAGTACGCTTGTAAAATTTCCTTAATCCGTTGAATATCATAAGGATGATTTTCTTTTACTGTTCCCTCCACCTCTACAAAAGTACAAGAGCGTAATCCAGCATCACCTAATTCTAAACGGACTATTCCAATGGGACTGGAGAAATAAAATTCTGAGTGTATCATGTGACCTCAATTTCTCACAAAAAATGGTAAATTTCCAATAATTAAGAGGCTAAAATTGGAAAATTTGAAATTTAACTGCGTTTGGGAAAATCAATACAAAAATAAAATTCTAAATTATCATCATATCAAGCATTTTAATATAACATTACTATGAATTTCTCCTTTAACAACTACGATCCAGAAGGCTTTTTCGATGAAATGTTCGAAGCAGATGGAAGTGTAAGAATTGGATACGAACATTTTAAAGAACGCGTAGAGCAACTGAGCAAAGAGGAGTTTTTACGCCGTCAACAATCCGCAGAAAGAGCCTTAATGGCCATGGGTATTACGTTTAATGTCTATGCCGAAAATGAAGGTACAGAGCGTATTATGCCGGTGGACATCATTCCACGCATCGTTGAAGCGAAAGAGTGGGAGAAAATCGAAAAAGGGTTAATTCAACGGATTACAGCCTTGAATTTATTCTTAAATGATATTTATTCAGACCAAAAAATCATCAAAGACGGAATCATTCCCGCTGAAGTGATCCATTCCTCTAAGGATTTTTTAAAAGCTTGCATCGGCATTAAGCCAGCCAAAAACATCTATATCCACATCACAGGGACCGATTTAATACGCGGAAGCGATGGCGAATATATGATTTTGGAAGATAACCTCCGCTGCCCTTCTGGTGTATCTTATATGATGGAAAACAGGGAGCTATTAAAGCAAACCTTCCCAGAAGTAGTAGCGAAAACCCAAATCAGGCCCATTTCTGACTATCCTAACAAATTATTAGAAATGCTACGTTACATTAGCGATCGACCAGATCCTACTGTGGTGGTATTAACGCCAGGCATCTATAATTCCGCTTATTTTGAACACTCCTACCTCGCTCAACAAATGGGGGTTGAATTAGTGGATGCGCGTGATTTAGTCGTTCACGAAGGATATGTCAAAATGCGAACCACGAAAGGTTTCCAAATCGTCGATGTAATCTACCGTCGTATTGATGACACTTTTTTAGACCCTACCGTCTTCAACCCAGATTCCATGATAGGCATCCCAGGCATTTTTGAAGTATATAAAAATGGCAAAGTAGCCATAGCTAATGCTCCTGGAACCGGCGTGGCCGATGATAAAGTAATTTATGCCTATGTTCCACGCATCATCAAATACTATCTAAATGAGGAGCCAATCATTCAAAATGTCAAGACCTACATTTGTGCAGAAGAAGAGGATCGCAAGTATGTCCTGGCCAATATTGAGAAATTAGTGGTGAAAGAAGCGAATGAGGCCGGAGGTTATGGCATGTTAATAGGCCCTAAATCCACCAAGGAAGAACAAGAAAAGTTCAAAGCCCTCATTCTTAGCAATCCAAGAAATTACATCGCACAACCGACCATCTCTCTATCCCGTGTACCTTGTCTAATCGAGGATCATGCGGAAGGTCGTCACGTAGATCTCAGACCCTATATATTGTATGGTGATGGGGTAAATGTGATGCCAGGCGGTTTAACTCGAGTGGCTTTGAGAAAAGGTTCACTAGTCGTTAATTCTTCGCAAGGGGGAGGTTCGAAGGATACGTGGGTTATGTATTAATCATTCAGCGTCAAAATTGTCGACAGGTCAAATAATTTTGCCGCTGAATAATTTATACATATCAGGGGAAATGAAAGGTCAAAAGATTCAGAACCCGAAAACCTATGCTTATCATGGGAAGTGGAAAGTGGGCAGTGGATTATAGAAAATAGAGTATAGATTATACTGACTACTACCCACTGCCGACTGCCCACTGAAATCTAGCTATTAATTACTACTTGAATAAACTCATAATTCCGGCTGTGTCATAGGCTAACCACTCCTGCACAATTTTCCCATTTTTTAGCTGGTCCACTGCACTTATAACCACTTTTATAGATTTGTCACCCTTAGTTAATACAGCATATTGGTAGGATATCACGTAATTGTTTGCTTCTTTCATATTTTTGTTCTTGTGCACGTATTCCCAGATAGGAGCTACTTTTTCAAATTTTACAGAAATTCCATTCGCTTTTAAAACTTTGAGAAAAGCCACATTCTGAGTTAAATTCTTTTCCTCAAGATTATCGTGGAATTTCACCTCAGGTGCATAAAAAGATTTGTAAGTAACGGTATCCAACGCTTCTAAGGCTTTAATAGAATTTAAAACCCATTTTGTGTTTGGCGATTGCTCCAAGTTATACCCTGAATTAAAACCGGTTTCGGCATTACCCTCATTTGAAACGGATTGACCAGATGCAAATATTGAAATGGTCAAAAATACAAAGACTAATTTTTTCATTTGAATAAAGATTTTATGTTTAACAATGACGCAATTTGGAAAGAGGAAAGAAAAAGAAGGTTCGAAAATGATTCATTTTTGTTCCACTTTGCGAGGGTGGAACAAAACGAATTACTGTTTTTTTATTTATCTTGAATTTGAATCGACAAAAAAGCTTTTATTATGGGTATTATTTTTCCCTTATTTGGCATATTTACCTCTTTTTTGCTAATCTATTACTTAAGTTCATTAAATAGATCTAATGCTTTTTTAGCTCTATTTTTCTTGTGCTGTAATTGGGTGGTTCTTGTTTATTATGGGTTACATTATACCCAAAATCTATTCTGGGAAGGCCTTTGTTTTGTCCATTTCTTACCCCTCTCCTATTTATTAGGTCCATTTTTATTTTTTTACGTAAAAACGCTCGTAACAGATAAGCGGAAACTAGAAAAATTTGATTTTATACACCTAATTCCAGCTGCATTTATTGCTATTAATTGCCTGCCTTTCACCACTTTACCTTTTGATCAAAAAGCTAAAATCGCCCACGAAATCATTAATATAACGGAGAAATATACCCTAGATTTCCAATTTGTTTCCTTTGAATTTATTCTGGTATCTAGATCATTACATTTACTTGCCTATTGCCTTTTCTCCCTAATCTATTTTACAGTTCATTCCCAACAAACAAAGACTAAATTTGGTCAGTTGTCAACAAATCACGGGATTTTAAAAAGATGGATCTATTTACTATGTGCTATTCAATTCGTCATATCAAGCAATAGCGTCTTGCATATGTTAACAGTAGTGGGTATTTATTTTGATTTTCAAAGCGATGCCTACACACAAATTTTCACTTCGAAACAACACTATTTTGCTGTGGCCGGAGGAGGATTTTTTCTACAGAATTTATTCTTGTTTTTATTTCCCAAAATCCTCTATGGTAACGTATCCTTTATTCCAGACAAAGTCAGTAATAATTTAATCCGTGATATCAGATCAAATCTTCCGAAGAAAAGAAATTTTGTTGAAATCAATCTAGAGTTTGAAGAGGAATTAGCTGCCTATTTGCTTTCCCTTCCTTTCACCAAGAAGGAATTTTCTATAGCACAAATGTCCTTTGATTTAAAAATTCCTGAAAGAACGCTTTCGCTTTATTTCAACACGTCACTAGGTTTATCATTTAGTGAATGGAGAAAAAAAATACGCATAGACTATGCGATTGTCATGATCGATTCAGGAGATTCTAAAAAAATCACCATTGAAGCTATTTCCTCTAACGCCGGTTTTGCCTCTAGGTCAAAATTCATTGATGCCTTTAAGGAACAGATGGGGATAACTCCATCTGCTTACATTAAATCGTTAGAAAAATAGTGCGGACTTTAGCGGTTTAGTAGCTCCCAAGTATTGGCTACTCTTGATTGCGCAGTATATCTTCCATCGTCTCCCTTCTACGAATTACTCGAGCTTTTCCGCCATCTACTAGCACCTCAGCCGGTAAGAATCGGGAATTATAATGGGAAGCCATTGTAAATCCATAGGCCCCTGCATTCGCGAGAGCAATGATATCGCCTTCATTTACTTCGTTTAGAAGACGTTCGTTTTGTTTACCTTGGAAGTCAAATGAAAACGTATCTGTTTCACAGATATAACCCGTCACACGGTAATCATCTTGCTTTGATGAATCTCGATTAGAGGCATTAAAAATGTAGTGGTAGGAACCATACATCATGGGACGAATCAGGTGATTCAAACCAGCATTAATTCCTACAAAGGTTTTTACTGGATCACGTTTTACTACGTTTGTTTCCGCTAAAAATGTGCCAGATTCGCTGACTAAAAACTTGCCTGGCTCTATCCAAAGCTTTAATTCACGACCGTATTTTTGACAAAATGCACGGAAGGCGTCGCTCATGATTTGGCCTACTTCTTGCATATTCACACCAGGATCTTCTGGTGAATAAGGAACTTTAAAACCACCACCTAAATCGATGATTTGCAAGTCTTTAAAGTCATAAGCAAAATCAAAAAGGGCGGAAGCCGCTTGCTCAAAGGTCTTTCCGTCTTTGATATCAGAACCGGTGTGCTGGTGTAAACCGATCACCTTGATTTTGTATTTTTCAACAATAGCAAGAATTTCAGCTTTTTGGTGAATCGAAATACCAAATTTAGATTCCGGATGTGCTGTCATAATCTTCTCATTCCCTCCACCAAAAACATGTGGCTTAATACGAATCAAACATGGTTGAGAGGAACCGAAGGTTTGGCCAAACTTTTCTAACACCGATAAATTGTCGAGGTTAACAATAGCGCCTTGGGAAACTGCATACTCGATCTCTGAAAAATGAACTCCAGAGGGTGTAAACGTAATGTTACTTCCTTCGTATCCAGCAATTAAACCGAGTTCTAATTCTTGAGGTGATACGACATCCATGTCCACTCCATTCTCCCGCATGAGGCGTAAAATGGTTAAATTTGTGTTCGCCTTCGCGGCATATTTTATAGTCAAGTCAATTCCTTCAAAAGCACTCCTTAAAACCGAGATTTTTTCCCTAATTTTGTCGGCATCGTATACATAAAGTGGAGTACCAAATTCTTTGGCCAAGTCTGTTAAAGGAATGTTCTGAATTGAATAATATGCCATAGGGGAAATTGTAAGCCACAAAGATACTAATCTAACAAATATGAAGAGAATATTATTTGCCTTATTCCTTACAGCCCCGCTTTTAGCGATTGCCCAAATCAAGAGTGGTCCTATGTTAGGCTATTCGGAAATGAAGGAAGTTTTAGTATGGGTGCAGACTGAAAAGCCAGCAGATGTCAGTATTCAATACTGGGAAAAAGGTGATAAAAAGGTACATAAAACCGATCCTGTTCACACCGAAAAAACGACAGCCTACATCGCACGTATTATCGCTGATGAAGTGAGTATGGGTAAAAAATACGAATACGAGGTATTGGTGAATGGTAAAAAAATGACTTTTGATTATCCATTAGAGTTCCAAACGCAGGATCTTTGGCAATACCGTCATGATCCACCTGCCTTCTCGTTTATTTTTGGAACTTGTAATTATGTGAATGAAGAAGGGACAGATCGTCCAGGTCGTCCATACGGAGGTGCTGATGAAGTATACGCCTCTATGTATGCGAAGAAACCAGATTTTATGTTGTGGGGTGGTGACAATTTTTACTACCGTGAACCGGATTATACGAGAACGGGGATGATTCACCGAAACGATCACGCTCGTGCGGTTAAATCGATGCAGCCCCTCCTGGCGAATGTACACCATTACGCCATTTGGGATGATCATGATTATGGCCCGAATGATTCAGATCGCTCATTTCCTTTAAAATACACTTCATTAGAGATGTTCAAAATGTATTGGGGAAATCCGAATTTTGCCTTTCCTAATGAAGGAATTACGGGGAAATTTCAATGGGCGGATGTCGAATTTTTCTTGATGGATGACCGTTGGAATAAGGCTCCAAACGAATTAAATGATCCAAATAAGGACTATTGGGGGGCTAAACAAATAACATGGTTATTAGACCAATTGTCTACTTCTCGAGCTAGTTTCAAAATCATCGTCAATGGTGGTCAGGTAATCAGCCCAGCCAAAGTATTTGAAAATATGGCGAATTATGAGGCAGAGAGAACCTATTTATTGAAAGAATTAAAGAACCGAAAAATACCGGGAGTACTCTTTTTTACAGGTGACCGACATATATCCGATTTAAATAAATTAGAGCGCGAGGGAACTTATCCTTTGTATGACTTGACGGTTTCTCCTATGACAGCTGGGAAAGCAGATGCGGTGAAGTTAGATTATAACGAGACTTTAGTTGCTGGTACTTTGGTACAAGAGAGAGCCTTCTCAAAAATTGAGGTGACCGGCCCTTTGAAGGACCGCACATTAACCATTACTCTTTTTAATGTCAAGGGAGAAGTATTATGGACAAAAGAACTTAAATCCAATTTATTAAAATAAGCTATGGAAGTTGTATTAAATCGCTTAGACCAAGATTTTCACTTTGAGGCCAAAGGCTCCTCTCCCATCTCAGTGCACATCGATGCAGCAGAGGGAATTGGCGGTCATAATGCAGGCGCACGTCCCATGGAGCTACTTTTAATGGGCTTAGGTGGTTGTACGGCGATTGATGTCATTCTTATTTTAAAGAAACAAAGACAAGTAGTTGAGGACTTCCAAATTCGAGTTTCAGGCGAGCGCGAAAAGATTGAAGGGACCGAAAAAACTCCTTTTCGTCAAATCAACATCCAATTTGAATTAAAAGGCCAAATAGATGGCTCTAAAGCACTAAAAGCCATTCAAATGTCCATGGACAAATACTGTTCAGCTACCGCTCAATTAGAGCCTAGCTCCACCATTACGCATACCTTAGTTTTAAACGGAGAAAAATTCGACGCATAACATGCAAGCATACTTAGATTTATTAACCCACATTAAGAAAAACGGCACCTACAAGTCTGATCGAACAGGAACGGGTACTACGAGCGTTTTTGGCTACCAAATGCGTTTCAACCTAGAAGAAGGATTCCCTTTAGCTACCACCAAGAAAACGCACTTAAAATCAATCATTCATGAACTTTTGTGGTTCTTAAAAGGCGAAACGAATATTGGTTATTTGACAGAAAATAGTGTGCGTATTTGGGATGAATGGGCAGACGAAAATGGTGATCTAGGTCCTGTTTACGGAAAGCAATGGAGAAGCTGGGAAGGCGCTAATGGCGTAGTAGTTGATCAAATCAAAGAAGCTGTTCACACGCTTAAAACTAACCCAGACTCCCGACGCATTATTGTAAGCGCCTGGAACGTGGCAGACCTGCCTAAAATGGCCTTAATGCCTTGCCATGCCTTCTTTCAGTTCTATGTGGCGAATGGAAAGTTATCTTGTCAATTGTACCAACGCTCTGCAGACGTTTTCTTAGGAGTACCTTTCAACATCGCTTCTTATGCCTTATTGACGATGATGATGGCGCAAGTATGTGATTTAGGACTAGGTGATTTTATTTGGACTGGTGGCGACACTCACTTGTATAGCAATCACATGGAACAAGTAGATCTGCAATTAACACGCACTCCACGTGCATTACCTACAATGAAGATCAACCCAGAAGTAAAAGATATTTTGGATTTTAAATTCGAAGACTTTACGTTAGAGGGATATGATCCGTATCCGGCTATTAAGGCGCCTGTTGCGGTTTAATTTTCATTCCATTCAAAATTGTGCTTCGCAATAATTTTAGAATGGAATAAAAAGTAAACCTATTTGTATATGCGACTAGAAATGAAATAATAGAGTAATGATAATAGAGTATAGAGTAGAGATTTTGAATCGGCTTCATCGATTATTTCAAAAATATCCTCATCAAAAAAAGCGGCACAGGCCGCTTTTTTTAATTCCAATTTTATGCTTTTATACTTTACATCTATACTCTCAACTCTATTATCTCTAATCTAGTTTACTCGCGTTGCTGCACATCCTCTAAAATTCGACAATCCTTATATTCATCATCAATAAAGATAAACACATCATCTTTAGCCTTCATAAACCACTTTTCAATAGCGTTATTCTTTTTACGAGATAAGGTGATTTGAGCCAGTTTTTGATAATCATCCTTTAGGTTTGCAAAGTGTGGAGGATGTTTTGCTTTGAAAAACAATATACGTACAGCAGAGCGCCCATCATCCGTACGGAAAGGGATGGGTGCTGAAATGGTACCTACCTTCATGGAATCTAAGGCAAAGAACAATGCTGGATCCATCGTTCCATCGTAGGCTAAACGATTACCTCCATTAGTTGCATCCATGATAACTCCACCAGCATCCTGTGTTGCTTTATCTTCTGAGAATTCTTTAGCTGCCTTTTCGAACGTGGTTGAATCACGTTGAATAAGAACGCGAATGCTATCTAAGAATTTAGTGGGCTCAGTCAAATCAAGTTTCTGATAATCAGGTCGTAACAAGATGTGACGCGCGTGGTATTCTTGACCTCTGATTTCTAACAATTGGATTAAGTGAAAACCGAATTCAGACTCAACCACATCCGACATTTGATTAGGTTTTAAGCGCAAGGCTGCCGCTTCGAAGGGTGCAACCATGGCACCACGTTTTGCAAACCCTAAGTCTCCACCGCGTTTTCCGGAACCTAAATCTTCTGAATGCACTTTAGCCAAATCTTCGAAACTCTCCCCTTTCTCTACACGACGACGGAAGTCTAATAACTTCGCATACAGCTCTTCTTTTTGATTTTTGTTAGGCTTTGCGATGCGAATGATGTGACTAATCTCCACTTCGGCAGGCAAATAGGGTAATGAATCGCGGGGAATTTCGTTGAAAAATGCAGCTACCTCTTTAGGCGTGATTTTTACATCATCCGTGATTTTATCCTGCATTTTTCGGCCTGTCAACTGTTCTTTTAAGGAAGAACGTAAATCTTCTTTTAAGGTGGAAATGGATTTTCCATATGCCTCTACAATATTCTTCGCAGATCCATATTGGCCTTCCATTTGCTCCATTCGGCTATTTAATTCGGCTTCGATACGTTTATCATCTACGATTACCGAATCGATTTCCGCCTTCGCAAGCATCAATTTATTGACAACTAATCCTTCCAAAATCTGGCAGCGATTAGGTGTATTTGCCTGTCCACTTGTAATATATTGTTGGTATTGATTCTCCACTTCAGATTTCAATATGAAGTAATTATCTACTTTCACAATGATGCGATCTAATACATTCTTATTCGCATCGTCCTGCGAAAATGCAGATAAACTCCCAAGCACTAAACACCAACCTAAAACCCAACGAGTCAATTTCATAATTCTATTATTTCAGTAATTTTTCTAATTCAACCTGGTTAATCACAACCGGGTATTGTTGCTTTAATTTTGCGATCCATTCTTTCTCTAATCGTTCTTGTAAGGCACGAATCACTAAACCTCTCGCCTCTTCAAATGAACGAGGACGTTCAGGCTCTACTTTCTTTACATCTATAAAGGCGAATTTACCAGCACCTTCATAGTTTTTAGGACCAACCGTCCACTCAATAGCGTCGATCACGGGTGATACCCCCTTTTTAAAATACCCCTCTTTCGCTTCTAAACTCTCTGGTTTCAACGAATTAAAACGTTTAACTATATCTTCCATACTCGAGGAGAAGAATCGAAAAGAAACACGCGCATTTTTTGTTTTAACCGTTTTAGAAGCTACTTTCAAATTAGCTTCATCCTTTTGAATGATTCGGTGCGAAGAAATGCCTTTTGAAGTTAAATAAGATACCACCTTATTTATTCGAGCTTCTGATAAACTATCTGCTTCTGAGGGATCCCGATGGCCTGAAACTTCCACCACATAGTCCACGTTCTTAGCCATTGTCAAGAAAAGTTCTGCTAATAATTTAGACGAAGTCTCTTCTAATTTTGATTCCTTTAATCCAAAGGATAAATCAGCTAACTTCTTATTCATTGGATAAGGCGACTTTTTTAATAAGTCTAAAGCCTCTTTCAACGTTTTCTGGCTATCAGCCACCACTAATTTAGCTTCGATACGAGCTGGCATGACAAAAGAAGCTTGATTCGCTTGATAGAACTTAGCCTGTGTTAACGAATCTAATGACTTTTCAAAAATCTCCCGATCTGTCATTTTACTAAACAAACTTCCCTCTAAGAAGTCAGCCATCTGCTCTTTAAACGCGGGGTATTTCGTTTCCAAATTCGCTTCCTCCGCATTTAACGTCTCCTTCTCTATCAACTCATCTAAATAGGATTGTTCAGAGACCACAGGTAAATAACCCAGCGATTTAATCCGTCTTTTTTGCTGCACTTGTACGTGTGCATAAAAATCACCCACTGTAAATGTTTTGTCCAATACGGAGAAAATAGGCTCTTGCAAGAAAGGTTCTGTACCCGTCCTTTCAACATTCATTCGTTCAAAAGCTGCTTTTTTAGTAGCTTCATGCACAACCACCTTATTTTCTACCCTAACACGCTTTATAAAAGCTTGTTTGATCAAACTTTGACGATCAGCATCCGTTAACACTTTTTGCTTGATGAACTCAGACATATCTTCGAACGTCAAGAGCGGTTTCTTGTCTAATAATTTAAATAACTGCCAGCCTAAATTCGTCCGAATAGGTTTAGAAATATCTCCTAATCGCTCTAATCCAAATAAGGCATCTTGCAATTCCTCACTTAAATCAGACGAAAAATACCAACGTCTAATCTCTCCCCCACGACCTCTCGAATAAGGATCTTCCGAATAATTCTTACAAACTAATTCGAAGCTTTCTCCCGCCTTTAAATAAGCTTCAACCTGTTCAATCTTCTTTTTAGCCTCTACTTGCAAAGCTGTAGGTGCATCCACGGCTGCAGATACAATGATATGGGCTAAGCGAATCTTACCTGAATTAGGCCGTTGATTCAAGATTTTCACAATATGGTAACCGCTTGCAGTACGAAAAGGCTTAGAATATTCCCCTATTCCGATGGAATAAATCGCATTTTCAAAATCGTAAGCCGTTTGAAGAGAGGTAATATACCCTAAAACACCGCCTTTTGCAGCTGACATCTCATCTTCTGAAAAACGGGAGGCTAACGCAGCGAAATCTTCGCCAGCTTTTAATTTCTGGTAGATATTCTCTATTTTTTGAAAAGCAATTAAGGTATCTGCAGGACTGGCATTTTCTCCTAGTTTAACCAAGATTTGGCTCACTTTCTTTTCCTCTTTCATCCGCTGGTACGCCTGCTTAACGAGCATATCTAAGGTAGGCATATCGACCAAATACGGCGTAGCTAATTCCTTTCTAAAACTCACATACTCTTCCTTAAAGTCTGGTTGATCAGCTAATTTCTCCTGTTCCGCTGCTACTATCTTTAATTGATAATCGATATAGTCCGATAAAAAAGCCGCTTGATTGTCTTTCGTGATACTATCAGACTCCACTAGTGGCTTGTAGACTTGCAGAAAACTCTTTGCCGATATATTTTTAGGACCAATCTGAATAACGGACGCACTCTGCGCAAAACTCGCAAAAGGTAAACACAAGACTAATCCAATAACTAATTTAAAATCCTTCATTCTTTAAAATAAGCTAACAAAATTACGAATAATCCCCGACAAAAACGGTTAATCTACGTTAATTTGAATCTGGTACCGGTATTCATAGGCATCGATCATTTTTCTACCACCCACCCATTTCCCGTTTCGAGTAGTGGACACACCAGATTGGTAATCCCATTGGGTCTCTGAGACACCTAAAAGATCTTTTTCATCCAATTCACTCACCCAATCTAATCCTAAAGATCCGGCTTTCATTCCCCATAAAAACCAGGCCACTGGATTTTCTCCTGAAGTTAAGGCTAAAGGCAGGGCTAATACCCCACTCACTGAATTAAATCGATTCACCCATTTCTTCGTAGGTTGATAATCTTCGATTTCAAAAAGGGCCATTTGAAAGCTGGCTTTTTGGCCAAAACGTAAACGAACATCCAACGCATTAATTGTATCTAAACGAATGATTTGTCCTTTCTTTACTTTACCTATATAAGACGAAAATACCTGAACTGGCTTGATTTTTCCATCCTCAATGATTCCCAAAGCCCCTACTAATACCAACTCATCCCCTAACATCTCTTGCGTCTTTACCACTGACAATGTTTTTAATGACACCCGCGTGTTTTTATCCACCAGAGCTGAAACCGGTCGAACAACAGGTTTTCGTGCACAAGAAAACAAGGTTATCAAGAAAAGAAAAGGGATTATACGCACGGTGCTGGTTCCTGCTGGGTCAAACAATGAAAACTGCCTTGCCCCCAAATTATCTCCCTGGCCGACAATCCAATCACTGGACGATCTGTAAATAATTGACGTAATATCCCTAAGGCAATTTCGTCTTGAGGACAATCGAAAATAGGCACTAAAACTCCTGCATTACAGATATAAAAGTTCGCATATGACCCTGGGGCCCTAAAGCCATCAATGACCACAGCATCCGGCATGGGAATTTCTACTATGTGTAAAGGCGAACCGTCTAATAGCGTCATTTGCTTCAATTCCGCTAAATTAGCAGCAAGTACCGCGTGATTATCATCCGCTTCATTCGGTTCCACCATCGCAATCACTGTATTCGCATTCACAAAACGAACAGTATCATCAATATGCCCATCAGTGTCATCTCCCACAATCCCATCAGACACCCAAAGCACCTGTGAAACGCCGTAGTAGTTTTTCAAATAGGTTTCAATCTGCTCTTGGGACAAATGCGGGTTTCGATTCGGATTCAACAAACAAGAACGACTCGTTAACACGGTTCCCGCGCCATTAAAATCGACAGAACCTCCCTCCATGATAATACCGGGAGAAACAGATGGAAGAGTTAAAAGGGTGGCTATCGTAGTCGGCAACGCATTATCATCCGAAAATGGTGGATATTTTCCTCCCCAGGCATTGTATTCCCAATTCACCACTAAACGTTCTGTACTTCCTTTTTTGACTAAAAAGGCTGGCCCGTGATCTCGGCACCACGCGTCATTCGTAGGTTGAACATTAAATTCAATTTGGTTAGGTTCAATCCCATAAACGGGCAATTGACTTTCCACGAAAGCCTGCAAGGCGGTAGAATTCACGTTTATTCGTACTTTTTCTCCCACTGAAATCGCCTTAATTAAGGCAAAATATTCCGGGTACATCTGCTCTAATTTCTCTTCTTGCCACGAGTGATCGTTATGCGGAAAAGTAATCCAGGTAGCAACGTGTGGATGCCATTCGGCGGGGAAAAAGTACCCTTGTTCTTTCGGAAACATTGTCTTAGGCTTTTAAACGTTCTGCAATCAGTCGCAGACCTTCTAACGTAATTAATTTATTTACCTCATCGAAATACGAAGCTAATGGGGTTAAAATGGAGGACAAACCACCTGTTGCTATAACTTTCAAATCCCCTTTTTTGTCTTCTTTTACTCGACTAATCATCTCTTTCACCATTCCCACATAGCCCCATAAAATACCCGCTTGAATCGCTGAAACGGTATCCGTTCCAAGATTAAATTCAGGCATCTCGAGTGGCACTTCTGGTAATTGTGCCGTTTGTGAGAACAAAGATTTAACAGCTGTCTTAAGACCAGGCGCAATCGAAACGCCTTCCATTTTACCATCTGCATTCACTAGCGTGAAGGTTAATGCTGTTCCAAAATCCACAATTAATACATTCGAGGTATAGTTTTCGTGTGCATAAACCGCATTTGCCACTAAATCCGAACCGATTTCCTCCGGTGCTAGTACTTGAATCGGTAAGGATTCATATAATTTAGGGCGCATCACAGCCGGCGAATACCCTAACCAAAGAGCTAATCCGCGCTGTATTTGAGGCGAAATGGAAGGTACAACAGAAGATATTAAGGCCAAAGAAGGTAGGCATTCCCCTAAATCTTGTGATGCCCACTCCTTCTTAATCCAGTTCACCACACCATTTGCACTCCAAGGCTGGTGTGTAGGTGTTCTAACTACCGCTTTCCAGGTTTGATTATCATAAAAACCAAACACGATATCCGTGTTACCCACATCCACAACTAATAACATCTGCTTTTTCGTGTTTTGTTTACAAATCTTTTTCTAATCCCGCTGACAAAATGGGGAAACGTAACCAACTCTTAGGATCTAAACTGTAGTCATCTACATGAAATCCCGGTGCATAACGCTCCCTCTTCCATTGATTCCTAGCCCAAAGACGGAAGAATCGACGAACGAATTCCTCGAGCTTTTCTTTGGCAAAAACAGACCCATACCGCTTTTTTACTTCCTCTAAACAATCGTGAGGCGACAATAAATCATAAAATACCAAGCGCTCAATCGTATTTAAAATCGGATAAGGCATTAAATCCTCTTCATCTACCTGCTTTTCAGAAAGTGGGCGCAATTCAGCGCTAGGCTCCAGACTATTGACTAAATGTAGCCCTTTAAAACCCTGAGCTTCTAACCATAGTAACCAAGTCCGGATGAAACTTTTATCAATACCAGCAATGGGCGAAATCGAACCTGACGTATCGCCATCCATCGTCGCATAACCCACACTCGCCTCTGAACGATTTGAAGTAGCGAGTAATAATGCATTTTTAATATTCGCGAGCATCCAAGCGCTGGGGGCACGTACGCGGGCTTGTACGTTTTGTAGAGTGATATCATCCTGTGCCCAGGTCAAAGGACGCCCAATGGCTCCCTCAATTAAGTCTCGGTAACCTGCTACAATCGAATCAATTTCAATGACATAATGCCGTGTTCCTATCCATTCTGCTAATACACGTGCAGAATCACGCGTGTTTGGGGAAGAATTAACGGTTCCCTGGTAAATGGTCGTCAATAAATCAGACATCGCATTTTCTGAGGAGGTCAAGGGTATGTAATGTAGCTTTTGCTTCACGCCTTCCCAGCCCAGTTCCTCTGTGGCATACTGAATACTCAATGCACAAAGTGAGGCAATCGCAGAGGAATCCGCACCACCAGAAAGGGATAAAACCCATCCATGTGAGCGAGATTTACGTAAATAATCAAATAAACCTAAGGCAACGGCGCGAGAAAATTCTTCTTCCTTTTTCGTTTCTGAACGTTCCCAACAAGGGATTTCAGTACTATTAATCGAATATGTTTCAAGAATAGGAAAATCAAACGAAACTACATCCTCCCCACAATCCTCTCTTTTATCTATCGTCATTTCGTGAGAAACAAGCGTAAAATCACGATAGGAGAAGCGAGGGGTTTGAGCTAAAATAGAGCCCTCATAGGCGATGTAAGCATCTCCATCAAAAATGATACGTCCCGCCTCGTTGCCCAATAAATTAGCAAATAAATAAGCGCCTTTACTAATTTTAGCGCCCTCTAAACTCAAAGACTTTCTTATTTCAGCTTTTCCAAAGGCGAAATGAGAGGCTGTCGGATTACAAATAACCGAAACGCCCCGCCTAGCTAAATCATAAGCTGGCCGCTTCTCCCCTTCCCATGCATCTTGGCAAATCTCTATTCCAAGTGTTATTCCGGCAAAATGGATACGATAATCCCCTAAAGGAATTCCTTTGTAGGTTTTACGCAGCCCACGAGGCCAAGGTTTAAACCAACGCGGTTCGTAATGCACCCCATCATCTGCCAAAAATTGTTTGGGAACTAAGGCATGTATTTTCCCCTGCGCTATAATGGCAGAGACATTGTATAAATCTCCTTCAAAAAGTAACGCTAAGCCCACAACAGCCACTATTTCAGAAACTTCTAAAGCGATTAGCTCCAGGGATTCCCAGGATTTAGCCGCCGTAAAAGGGGCTAAAAACTGATCTTCGCAGCCATAACCAGAAATACATAGCTCAGGTAAGCATACTAGGGACGAACCTTCTAATGACGCCTGTGAGATAGCAGCTAATATACGAAAGCGATTTCCCTCCCAATCCAAGGGTAATTGATTCAGCGATCCTACGGAAAAAACGACGTTCTGCTTCATCTGGATTTCTTTTTAGATTGATCGGCACGAATATGTTTGTACCGAGGAGTCCACATCCAAGAAAAGGCAACATTAGGACGGTAATAACCTACGCCGTGACGGTGTTCGACTTTGACACGACAGGTTTCATAAGGACAACGAGCTGACCAACAGGCGGATAACAAGCACAAAGTGCCCACTAGCCCTAAAGCAAGAAATAGTCGATTTTTTGCGTTTGTTGGATTCATCGATTAGTTAAATTACAATTCTAGACTTAATTTTGTGATTCAATGTAAGTCCAAATGCAATCCAACCCCAAAGATATAAAAACCGCCGTAAAAAGAGCCGAATTTACCTATCCAGTGATGGAATCTTTTTACACTCTGCAAGGGGAAGGTAAATACCAGGGCCACGCCGCCTATTTTATTCGATTGGGTGGTTGTGATGTAGGGTGCCATTGGTGTGACGTGAAAGAATCGTGGCCGGTGGATACTCACCCGGTTAAATCTGTCGAAACGCTGGTGAAAGAGGCACTAGAGTATCCAGGTCGATTAGTGGTCATTACAGGTGGTGAACCGTTGATGCATGATTTAGGTCCTTTAACGGAAGCGCTAAAAGAAGTGGGATTTAGGACCCATATCGAAACTTCCGGTGTCGCAGCAGCCATTACTGGAACTTGGGATTGGGTTTGTTTCTCTCCCAAGAAATTCAAAGCACCTCATGAGGGTATTTTAGCCCTTACGAACGAACTGAAAGTCGTCGTTAATCACCTCTCTGATATCCCTTGGGCGCAAGAATGGGCGGTAAAATTACCAGATTCAGCGGAATTATACTTGCAACCAGAATGGACCAAGCAAGAACAAATGAATCCCCTTATTGTGGATTTTGTGAAAGAGAATCCGACGTGGAGGATTTCGGTTCAAACTCATAAATTTCTGCAGATTCCATAGCATTCAAGGAATCAATTCGAGACTTCTCCGTCACCGGTTTAATATGAACCGTAGCAAATCCGTGCGGAATTAATCCCAAATCTTTAGCAGCAGCTCTCGATACATCAATAATCCGCTTGCGACTATGTGGACCACGATCGATAATTCGCACAAAGGTGGTTTTCTTTGTTTTGGGCATATACACCTCTACCCACGTATTAAAAGGTAAATGACGATGTGCCGCCGTGAATTTAGCGGGATGGTATTTCTCTCCACTGCTCGTCCGATGTCCCTTCAATCGATTTGAATAGAATGAGGCCTGCCCTTTTTGGACCTGAGCGCAGACAGAAAAACTCCACAAAAAGAAAAATAATAGCCGCATAAGAATGCAAAGCTAGGCCGAATCTCCCCGTAAAACAAAAAAGCCCCCGAAAACGGAGGCTTTTTCAATCAATTCAAAAGAGATTAACGATTCGCGATATCGACAAATGCACGCGCAGGAGAACCTACATAGATTTGACGAGGACGACCGATAGGCTCCTTGTTTGTCATCATTTCTTGGTGTTGAGAAATCCAACCTGGAAGACGTCCAATCGCAAACAAGATCGTAAACATATCTGTAGGAATGCCCAAAGCACGGTAAATGATACCAGAGTAGAAATCTACGTTCGGGTATAATTTACGTGCAACGAAATACTCATCACTTAAAGCGGCCGCTTCTAATTCCTGTGCGATTGTTAAAACAGGATCATTAACGCCCAATGCCGTTAACACATCATCCGCTGCCACCTTAATAATACGTGCACGTGGATCAAAGTTCTTGTAAACGCGGTGTCCAAAACCCATCAAACGGAAACCAGACGTTTTGTCTTTCGCCATGGCAATAAACTTAGCTGTGTCTCCGCCTGCTTGTTTAATTTCTTCTAACATTTCAATCACCGCTTGGTTTGCCCCACCGTGTAATGGACCAAACAAGGCTTGGATACCACCTGAAATACTAGAGAATATACTCGCGTGAGATGAACCAATCAAACGAACCGTAGACGTAGAGCAGTTTTGCTCGTGATCTGCGTGTAAGATTAATAATTTGTTCAAAGCCTTAGAAACGATCGGATCTACTTTGTAATCCTCGCCAGGCTTAGCGAACATCATTTTCAAGAAGTTAGAGCAATAGTCTAACGATTGATCCGGAGCTACCAATGCTTCTCCGATCGATTTCTTGTAGTTCCATGCCGCGAAAATAGGCAATGCAGCAATCAAACGTAATATATTTTCCTTCGTTTCAGCTGGATTATATTGACCTTCCATCAAACCTACAAGAGCGGATAATTCACTCATAGGGTGAGTAGAAGTCGGAATAACTTGTTCAATTTTTAATAAAGCTTCGTTCGTTACCGTATATTTCTTGATTGCAGCTTCAAACTCATCTAATTGAGCTTGAGTAGGCAACTCGCCATTTAACAATAAATAGGCCACTTCCAAGAAGCTTGCTTTATCAGCTAATTCTTCGATGCTGTAACCACAATGTCTCAGAATTCCTTCCTCGCCATCTAAAAAAGTAATTGCACTTTTTGTTGCACCCGTGTTCTTGTAACCTGGATCATACGTAACGAATCCAGATAAATCGCGAAGTTTCGCAATGTCGATAGCTTTTTCATTTTCGGTTCCTACTAGAGTAGGTAATTCGAACGATTGGCCGTCGAGGTTAATCACAGCATTTTGAGACATAGTTGTAAGCTTATAAAATTCAAGGCACTAAGATAATACGATATTTTGAAAGGTGTATTACCTTTATAAATCCAAAAGAAATAAATTCAATAAAGACAATTATTTCTTCTAATATTTCAATATAATTCGCATTTTATGCCGCAGATCTCAGAATTGATCCAAAATTACGCTTTCACATCGAAAGATCGTTTTCTTGAATATGTCCAAATAGACACCCAATCCGATCCGCACTCGAGCAGCAGCCCTACGACAGAAAAACAAAAAAATCTGGGAAAGGTTTTGGTGAAGGAGCTACATGAACTCGGAATTTCGAATGCCCACCTAGATGAATTCGGCTATGTTTACGCGCACATTGCCTCAAATGTGGCACATGATGTCCCAGGACTTTGTTTTTGTGCCCACATGGACACCTCCCCTGACTGTTCTGGAGAAAATGTAAAACCAATCGTTCACCCCTATTACCATGGACAAGATTTGGTTTTACCAGATGACCCTACCGTCGTAATTCGATTAAACGAACACCCTGATTTAGCAGAACAAATTGGCAATGATATTATTACAGCCAGCGGAATGACGCTTTTAGGGGCAGATAATAAAGCCGGAGTAGCTGAAATTATGGATGTAGCCGCCTTTTATGCTGCACATCCAGATGTTCCACACGGCCCTATTACGATTCTTTTCACGCCTGACGAGGAAGTGGGTCGCGGTACAGATCATGTCAATATGGAGAAAATTAATGCCCAATATGGCTACACCTTAGATGGCGAAAAGCGAGGACATTTAGAGAATGAAACCTTTTCCGCAGACGGATTTGTCGTAAAAATTCAAGGTATCTCACAGCATCCGGGTTTTGCCAAAGGCCGTATGGAAAGCGCCCTTAAAATAGCCGCAGAAATCGTCAACACGTTGCCCAAAGATCGACTGAGCCCAGAAACCACAGAAGGCAAAGAAGGCTTCATACACCCCACAGCTATCTACGGAAGTGTGGAAGAAGCAACAATTGAATTCATTATCCGCGATTTTGACACTGAAAAACTACGCGAATACGGCTTCATCATCCAACAAATTTCCGAAATAGTCTTGCGCAAATACCCGAATTCCTCCGCTACTTATACCCAAACGGAGCAATACCGCAACATGAATGAAATCCTAATCAATCACCCAGCATGTATCGACCTAGCCATGGAAGCGATGCGCCTAGCCGGGCTAAAAGCGGAGACCACCAGCATACGCGGCGGTACAGATGGATCCCGTTTGACATTCATGGGCTTGCCTTGCCCTAATATTTTCGCAGGCGAACACGCTTTCCATAGCAAACAAGAATGGGTTTCAGTGCAGGACATGCAAAAAGCAACGGAGACGGTGCTTTATTTGGTTGATTTGTTTCAAAAATCTAAAGCATAAAGAATAAAGAATAAAGAATAAAGCACAAAGAATAAAGATGGCATAAAAATCACTTCTGAACTTATCCCCAGAGGGGATTCCAACTTTATGCTTTATTCTTTATTCTTTATACTTTAGAACTGAAATAAATTGTTGTGTGGTGTGAAGAAAATATTGCGTAACACATTTTCAAACTATTTCAGAAAGAAATTTAGATTTCAATTCACAAAATCATTGCGCAGCACGATTTTAGAATTGAAAACTAAATTTATTCCCACTCAATCGTCGCCGGCGGCTTACT